>NZ_JACHIF010000003.1 GCF_014203045.1 Prosthecobacter dejongeii | reverse complement strand
CACCATGAGGGTGAAGCATGCCATAGGTGTCAATCCCACACAGCGTCAATACCTTCGCTCACAACACCTCGCGCCTATTGCATCATCCGGGTTTATCCGCGCATTCCGTGAGCATACCGGACAAACGCCTGCCGCCTACGTCACTGCCACCCGCCTGCGTCTAGCAGGAGAGGCTTTGGTCTTAACAGATAAAACCATTGATCAAATCGCCATCGAACACGGCTTTCCCAATCGCCATTATTTCACTCGCATCTTTACCCAGCATCTGGGCTGCGGCCCTGCGGAGTTCAGAGCACGACAGCATCGGCGACGAGGGCGATGACCAACCGCATCACCCCTGCCAATCGGCAGCGAGACGAGCAATTTCTTCCTCGGGCACATCCTTGATTTTTTGAGCGAGCGTCCAGCGATAGCCAAAGGGATCAGTGACCCGGCCCGTACGATCTCCCCAAAACTGGTCGCTTGGACGTTCTATCTCCACGGCACCTGCCGCCAGGGCTTGTTCAAAAGCCACCTCAACATCGGGCACGTAGATCATAAAGGCGCCTCCCTTTCCTTCATCGGGAGCAAGACATCCGTATTTGGGATACTCGTCAGAAATCATCATCGTGCTATTACCGATACGAAACTCAGCATGAGCTGTCCCACCCGTTTGCGGGTCTGCCATTTTAAAGCTGACCACCGCGTCAAAAGCCTGCTCGTAGAAGCGGAGCGCGGCTGCGGCGTCCTTCGCTGTGAGCGACGGGGTCACAGTCTGATAACCTGCAGGAATGTGGGATAGGTCGGCACTCATAAAAGGACACAAGTGGAGTTTTTCAGCAGGAGTGCGCATTCCCCAATGATTGAGGAACTGGAAGCCTCCGTAATACTTACGAAACGAACCCCTGTTTTGGTCTTATGCCGAAAACGTTACCCCTGAATCTTCACACCGAAGGTGAGCTCCCTTTAAGTAAATCAAAGACGGTAACCATGCCTAACAAGCGATTTTCCGCATCCACCACCACGGCCTTGCTCACACCTGTGCGCATGAGAGTTTGCACCAGTTCAGGCACAGGCATGTCTGCCCGCACGCAGAAGGGTGTGGTGAGAGGGAGTGACTTCAAGACATCCCGACAGGTAAGCCCATGATTTTTCAACCAATCATAGGCGATGGAACGGCGCAGAAGGCCAATGACTTTGCCATCCTCCGTCACGGGATAAGTGCTGTGCGGATGCGCCTGAAATTCTGCCACTGCATCTTGCACCGTTTGCTCTGCTGTGAGGGACGCAATCGAGCGGGTCATCACATCTGCCGCGATCGCTTGCCGCGTGGCCTCAGGCATCGCGGAGACCGTCTTCTGGATTTCTTCCGGCAAGTGGTACTGCTGTGCGGTTGAGCGAAAGAGGCTATCGAGTGAACCGATGCTTTTCACCAATGTCTTGAAGGTATCTCCATCTATCGCCACCAATTCGGTGGACTCTTTAGCCGTGGCGTCAAAACGCCAAATGCCATCACCTAACAAAGCACGTTCGCCAAAGTGCTCACCCGCCACTGCGGATTTGACGATCTGACCATTCGCATCGGTAATCTCTACGCAACCTTTCTTCACCGCATAAAGCGACTGAGCAGGTTCCCCCGAGCGGAACAAGGAATCACCTTTTTCCAAATGCATCTCTCCGAGGGGGGAGGAAAAACTAGGAGTTAGCAGATTGATATCGCGTGGAAAAAAAACCTCGAAAGTCCACTCAGTCATCACCCGGAGTTTACGGTCCAGTCCGGGCAGCTTCATAAGGTAAATACTGCGCCACATGAACCAAGCAATCAGGCCGGAAAAACGCAACCCCATCACCATGGCCACAGCCTTGCGGTGCCCGATGGTGGCCAGCTCACCCAGACCTGTGAATTGAAAGGTCTTCAAAGGTTTCTTTTTCAGCGTCGCGGCAATGTTTTCCCCGATCAAAGTCCCCTGGCGCATGGCAAACTGGGCGGTCTCTGGGCACAGCCCTCCATTTGCTTTAGGGAAAGCCGCACAATCACCTGCGGCCCATATTTTATCCACGCCCTTCACCTGCCCCGTGGGCTCCACCATGACCTTGCCCTTCTCCAGCGGCACGGCCCCACAGGCACCCAAGGCCTGCAAGATGGGGTGAGGAGCATTTCCCACTGTGCACACCACCAGATTGGAGACAATCGTGCTGCCATCATTGAGCTGCACCGTGCGTGCCGTGACTGCCCTCACGCGTTTGTTGAAGATCAAATTCACGCCCATCTTCTCCAAACAGCGGCGCGTGTAGTCCCCAAGTCCAGGCCCTAACATGCCCAGCAGGCGTTCCCCACTGTGCACCAAGGTCACGCTAGGTTCGTCTGCGCGAATGTTGTCGTAGTAACGCAGAACTCCCGCGATCAAATCCTGGATCTGTCCCGCCGTTTCCACCCCAGAGTAGCCCCCACCCACGACCACAAAGGACAGCATCTCTTGGCGCTGCTGATGCTTGGTGATGAGGTTGGCCTCCTCCATGCGGCTGATGATGGCAGCCCGTAGTTTCATGGCATCCCCCACCGTGCGCATGAGGTAAGCATGCTCCGACATGCCCGGGATGCGACTCAGGTCCACTCCAGCTCCGGGGGCCAGCATGAGGTGGTCAAAGGTCACCGTCACATGGGGAGTAAAACGTCCACCATCCAGCGTCAGCACCCGGCTTTCCAGGTCCAGGCTGGTTACTTCCCCCTTCAGTACATCCGCAGCTTCACAGATCGTGCGGATGGGATTCACCACATGCTGAGGCGAAAGAGAGCCCCCCACTACCTCGGGCAGCATGGGCTGGAACACCATGTGGTTTTCACTGGCAATGATACCCACGCGCATGGAGCGCCCGCGCAGCCGCTTTAATGCCTGCTGGGCGCAGTAAACCCCCGCAAACCCTCCACCAATGATGGCAATGTCAAAATGTCGAGAAGGCGCTTCGTGCATGGTTGGCCAGGAGTTGCAAAAAGCACTTCCATCGCACGCAACGGGCCAGGATTAGGGAAAATTGAGTCACTTGCCCCGCGCCAGCCAGACGCCGATCACGGCGATTACCATTCCAACCAAGGAGAGGCCGGTGAGGGTTTCGCCAAAGATGCCCCAGGCCATGAGGGCAGTGACCGCCGGGACGGTGTAAAAGAGGCTGGCCACATTCACGGCGGTGCCGCTGCGGATAAGGTGATTTAAAAGGCTTATAGCACCGATGGAAAGAACCAAGGCCACCCACAGGAGGGCAAAGACAAACTGGCCCGTCCACTGCACCTCGCGAGTCTCGGTGACCAGGGAGAGAATGGCCGTGATGACGAGGCTGGCGGCATACTGCACCACGGTGCTTGTACGCAGGTCAAAGGCGGGACAGAAACGCTTTTGCCAGAGGGTGCCGGCGGTAATGCCGATCAGGGCCAAAAGCGCAGGGACGGTGGAGATGAAGGTGAGGCCGCTGCCCGTTTTGTGGGCGACCACCAGCACCGTGCCGATGAAGCCCAGCGCCAGGCCGCACCATTGCCGGGGCATCACCTTTTCGCCCAGCATCATGCCAGCCAAGGCGGCTGTCAGCAGGGGCTGCAGGGAGACAATGAGACTGACGATTCCTGCTGGCAGGCCTAACCGCAAGGCGTACACGCAGCCACTCAGATAGAGGGCATGAATCAACAGGCCCGCCAAAATGAGATGGGCGATCTGTCCCCTGCCCTGCGGCCATGGCGCACGCGTGAGCAGGGCGATGGGCACCAGCACCACCAGCACGATGACGTAGCGCAGGGTGAGGAAAGTGAAGGGCTCGGCATACGGCACACCCAGCTTTGACCCAATGAAACCGCTGCTCCACAGCAGGACAAACAGCCATGGGATGATGGCCGCCCAGCGCGGAGCACGAGTACCTGGATTCATTGAAGTTGGGGAATCTGGTCTGCGAAGGTTTGCAGCTCTTTGCTCTTGAGTGCAGAATCACGGAGAGCCAAACCATCCATCCCCCGGCCGAGGATACCGGCAGAAGAGGCCCTCCCTGAAGCTTGTGTCACAGCCCGATGGGCAGTCTCCTGGAGAAAGCGTGCATAGTCTGCCGCCAGTCCTTTGGGTACATAGGCATTGCCGATGGGGCTTTCGCCAAACAACACTTCATACCACACGCAGGCACCCAGATATTCCCCGGCCAGATTCGCATGATGACCGTCCATGCCCAGGGTGATTTTACCATCTTTTCCCTTCTTCCAATTCCAGCCCACATGCAGAGAATGCTTTTGGTTAGGCAACGCTGGCCGCTTTAGACTTTTGGGATCAAACGAAGGCCCAGGCTGGAAGCCCCAATTTGCATCGGTATCGGCCATGTACATCGCATCACCTACAGGCAGACTTTTGGCCCCCAGTTCTGTAGCAATGGCTGCATAGGCTTTGCTCAGCATCTCATGCATTTCCGCCTGGGTCTTTGGCTCGCCGGGTTTGCCATTGGGTTTAGTAAACCGCGGATCGTCTTTCCGGTAGGCCCAGGTCTGGTGCACAAGCAGCTTTGCGGAAGGAGCATTCTCATGGATAAGCTCCCAGAGGCGATCGGCATGCGGCTGGTAAGTTGTCAGGTCATGACTCTTGATGCTGGCCTGCTGGATCGTTACGTAATCCCATTTTTCTGCTTTCAATTCCTGGACGAGACTGCGGCTATTCGTGTAAAGGCCCGCCTTGTCCTTGGGGTCTTTGGCGTGGGCGATGGCCTTTCCCGAATGCAGTTCCAACGAAGCACCTCCGACCACGATGGGCGTGTGAATCAAGGTATGGCCACCAGCAACAGCTAGATCATCCAAGTGATTCGTCGCATTGCGGGAAAAGCTGTTGCCAATCGTCAGGATGCGGACCGTCTTTCCCTCCGCTGCCTGGATAGAGGCGGTGAGAAAAAGAAAGAGGGTCAGAAGTTGGCAGAAAACGCGCATGGTGATTTTACAGTGTGGGGAGATGCCGAGTTAAATCAAACGACAGGATGATAGGCAGTATCTCACACGGGGAGGGTCTTCAGGGCGAAATCCACCGCACGTTTCAGTTCCTTCGCACCGGCTCCATTGGAGGCCTGGATGGAAAGCCCATTCAGCAGCATGGCCAGATGGCGCGCCAGATCCCCTGCATTCACCGAAAGCGGCAGGTCGCCTTCTTTCCTCGCGCGCTCAAAGCGTTCGCGTATTTTTTCCTGGGCAGCCACACGCCGGGACCGCGCATGCTCCAGCACAAAGGCAGACTCCTTTCCGCCACAAAGCACGCCCTGCAGGGCCATGCAGCCTCGAGGATGCTGAGGATCGCTCAACAGACCCACGGAGCCATGCAGCATTTTTTCGATCACTCCTCGGGCAGTGGGCTCATTCAGCGACTCCAGCACGTAGGCCACCGGGCCAGAACCATAACGGTCCAGCACCTTGATGAAAAGCTGCTCTTTGTTGCCATAGGTCGCGTAGAGGCTGGGGCGGTTGATGCCCATGGCCTCCGTAAGGTCACTCAAGGAGGTGCCCTCATAACCATGCTTCCAAAAAACCTGCATGGCTTTTTCAAGCGCCACATCCGGGTCAAAGGCACGCGGGCGACCGACTGCGGGGGGTGTTAATTCTTTTTTCATACTGATCGGTAAAATATTCATTGACTACTCTCTGTCCAGCGTTATCACTTCCATACCGTTCGATACAAAACGAATCTGCAACACCTCAAACTGACATCCTCATGAAACTCGAAAACAAAGTCGCCGTCGTCACAGGAGCCTCCAAAGGCATCGGAGCTTCAATCGCCAAACACCTCGCCGCTGAAGGTGCCGCCGTCGTGGTCAACTACGCCTCCAGCAAAGCGGGGGCAGACAAGGTGGTGGATGAGATCACCCTCAAAGGGGGCCGCGCCATCGCCGTGCAGGGTGATGTTTCCAAGAAGGCTGACATTGACCAGCTCTTTGCCGAAACCAAGAAAGCCTATGGCAAAGTGGACATCCTGGTGAACAACGCAGGCGTCTATGAATTCTCCCCGCTGGAAGCCATCAACGAAGAACACTTTCACAAGCAGTATAACCTGAACGTGCTGGGCCTGTTGCTCACCACTCAAGAGGCCGTGAAACTCATCGGCCCTGAAGGTGGCAGCATCATCAACATCAGCTCCGTCGTCAGCAGTTACACGCCTCCCGGCTCGGCCGTTTACTCCGGCACCAAGGCCGCAGTGGACGCCCTGACCAAGGTGCTTTCCAAAGAACTCGGGGCGAAAAAGATCCGCGTCAATGCCATCAATCCCGGCATGGTCGAGACAGAAGGCGTGCACACCGCCGGTTTTGCTGAAGGCGAATTCCGCCAGCAGGTGGAATCCCAAACTCCCCTGGGCCGCATCGGCCAGCCGCAGGACATCGCCACGGCGGCCGTTTTCCTGGCCTCGAACGATTCTTCCTGGATCACGGGAGAGACGCTCGTGGTTTCTGGCGGTCTTCGTTAAGCTTCATAACCTAACTATCAACATCACCACTCATGAAAGTTCTCTACACCACCCAGGCCACCTCGACAGGCGGCCGTGAAGGCAAATCGGCCACGGCCGATGGCGTCCTCTCCGTGACCCTTTCCACACCGAAGGAACTCGGTGGCGGCGGCGGGCCCGGCACCAACCCTGAGCAGCTTTTTGCCGCTGGTTACTCCGCCTGTTTCCTGGGCGCACTGAAGTTCGTCGCCGGCAAAGCCAAGATCCTGATTCCGAGTGATGCCACCGTTACGGGTCAGGTGGGCATCGGTGCCCGGGATGATGGCGAAGGATTCGGACTGGAAGTCACGCTCACCATCCATGTCCCCGGTTTGGAAAAGAGTGTGGTGGAAGACCTCGTGGCCAAAGCCCACATCGTCTGCCCTTACTCCCACGCCACGCGCGGAAACATTCCGGTGACGCTGGTGGTGGCCTGAGGCCGATGGCCAAGGCAGGTCAGTGGATGACCAAAGTGAAAATAGCCTCATGGGACGAGTATGTCCTATGAGGCTCATTTTTTGAAGGCGCGGGCGAGATCCGGAAAAAGGAGGTGCCAGCCCCCCTACCGCACGCACCGAGGGTCAATGGCAGCCGCAACCAGTGCCACAGGAACCACCACCTGAGGAGGAGGCGCTGCCTGCACTGCTGCTGCCGCCCATTACGCCCGTGCCACCAATAGGCACACGCCGCACGGGCTGGCCACTGTCGGGGTGCTGAGTCAAAGCACTGTCCTTCATGCTCTGGCGAATTTCAAAACGCTTGGGCAGATCGCCTTCAAACTGTGGAATGGTTTCGTAAACGTAGGTCGGCATGGAAAAGGAGGGGAGGATGTTCTGGGTTCAAGGTTCTGGGTTTTGGGCGATGAGCAAGCGTGAAATGCAGGCAACATCTGGGTGCAAAAAAACGGCGTCCCTGCAAAAGGACGCCGTCTCAGAATTAAAAGAGTCGCGGAAGCTTATGCAACCTGCTCGTCAATCTTCACCGTGCGGTAACCACCAATGGCCTTGAAGTAGATCAAGAGCAGGAGATAGATTCCTGCCATAGTCATCGGAATGAAGGAGTCGGCCTTCAGAGTCGCGCGATCCCCCTTCTGGTCGGCATCGACCACAGTCTGCTGAGCGGGAGTTTTCTCTTTAGCTTCCTTGGCTTCAGCCAACTTCTTGCCATCCAGACCGAAAGCCGCAGTGGACTCCAGATTGAGGAAGGTGCTTGGCTTCTCGGCTTTGTATTCTGCGTAGATGGCTGCATCGGCCTTTTGAAGGGCTTCGCCAGCAAAGCGGTCTTTGCCATAACCAAGGCCTGGGCCACCGATCAAACCAGCGGAAAGCATACCGATACCACCCATGATGGACATAGCCACAGCACCTGTCTGCGGGTAGCGGTCACCAATGACGGCCAGCATGGTTGGCCAGAAGAAGGTCTTGCCGATAGCATAGATGCCCAGAGCAACCATCGCCATGCCGAAAGTCTGCATCCCGCTGGCGAGATTCAAACCAATGCAGGCGATGACCGAGCAAACAAGCAGAAGGCCAATCGGAGAAAGCTTGAGCTTCGTTTCGATCCAGTGAGCACAGAAGCGCAGGCTGAACATGATCGCAGAAGTCCAGATGAAGAGATATTTGCCCTGCTCAGAAGTGAATAGGTTGCCGGTGATGTTTTGGATCCAGCCGTCCGTGCCGAGTTCGACCGCTCCAACCATCGCGTGGGTCACATAGAGAACGAAGAGGAGGATAGAACCAAAGGAGAACTTAGTGATGACCGCCACGGTGATCAGAAGCACACCACCGATGCCATAACCAATGACTTTGGCATTGTCAGGAGAGAAGGCTTTTGCGATGTCACCAAAGAACAGGGCGAGCAGATAACATGCAACCACAGCGCCGAGGATACCGACTGGTTTGAACATCTGCACAAAGCTGGCGCCTTTTTCGGCAGCTTCGGATTTCGGGAATTTCTGCCCAATGAACATGATCGCGTAAAGAGCGGTAGGGACGAGGTAAAGAGCGAGCTGAAGCTTCCAGTTAAGAGCCATCTTATCGTCAAGCACCCAACCAGCAACGGAACCCAGCACCATCCCAGCAGGCCAGGAGGCATGAAGGATATTCAGGTAATGCGTGCGCTTGTGAGGGAACAAAGTGGCCACTAATGGGTTCGCCACAGCTTCCAAGGTACCATTCGCGTAGGCGAAGATAAACATGCCCCAGAACAGGTAATTGTAAGCATTCTCAGGGGTGCTAGCACCGAAGGTCACAAAAGCAGAAACCACGTGGCAGAGTAGAGCCAGAGCGACCAGCTTACCGTAACCGATTTTATCCACGATCACCCCACCCAGGATGATGCCAAAACAGAAACCAGAGAAACCGGCACCACCGATAGCACCCAATTGAGCGCCGGTGAATCCGAACTCTTTGCCCCAGTTGTCAAAGATACCGCCACGAATGGCGAAGCCGACGCCGGCGGCGAGGATGGCCATGAATCCGGCCCAGAGGAGCCGGCTGGCGTTAGGTGCTATGCCTTCTGATTTTGCTGACATGTGTTTGTTGTATTGGGTTGATTGCGGATTTGCGATGGGTGAATCGGGAGTGCCTTAACGTCGGGAATGACCCCGTCCTGGCAAAGCGGGCTTGTTTTAGGTGGGGCAAATGGTGCTCACAAGGAAAAAAGTGGGCAGAAACGTATCAATGCCCGCCAATTTCGACAGGTTTATACCCGCCACGGCTCCGGAAGTAGAAGAACAGGCCCAAATAACAGACCAGCATGAAGGTGGGCAAAATGGCGATGGTGGTGAAGGCCCCGCGCTTGTTGGCGGCTTGGACGGCTTCCAGCTGCTTCTGCTCAGGAGCAGGCAGTGCCTTGATCTTTTCCTGATCAAGGGTCGGCGTGAGACCAAACATGCCATCTTTGGATTCACCCTTCACCTGAGCGTAGAGAGCAGCATGTTCCGTGGAGCTGAGCCTTTTCTCCATGTCCATGTCCTGCTTGTAACCGATGTAGGGGCTGCCCAGAACCCCGAGAAACAAGACACCCACGGCGGAAACGCCATTGAGAGTCAGCGCGCCGCCTTTGGGGAATTGCTCGGAGGTCATGCCCAGAGTGGTGCTCCAGAGAAAGGTCTTGCCCAGGGCGTAGATCGTCGAGGCTCCCAGGATCGCCCAGCCGACGGAATTCGACAGCAGGAGCAGGCCCACGATGGCGATGGAAGCGCCGATAACCAGCAGCCCGATGGGCGAGAAACGGTGGACGATGGGGCCCGCGTAAAACCGCAGCACGGTCATGACGGCAGAGACATAGACAAAGATCCAGGTCTCAAAATTGGGGAAATCAGGCCCACTGAGTTTTAGGAGGTCGGGCATCCAGCCATCGGTGCCCAGTTCTGTGGTGGCCAGGGGCCCGATGGTGATGAGCACCACCAAGAAGAGCCAGTTGCCAGGGGAACGGGTGTAAATGAAAGCCGCCGCTCCGATGACGGCACCCATCGTCGCCGATGAGACCAGCGAGACCTGTTTCCCAGCCATCTGCATGATGGCAAAATAGAGCAAGGAACCCAGGATGAAGAAACCGACACCGCCCACTTCCTTTAGCATGTCGCGGTAGCTGACACCCGCCGCCACACGCTCATTGACAGGGAACATGCGAGGCAGCGTGAGCACCGCATAAATAACCAGCGGGATAAAGCACAGTGAGTATTTAAACTGCCAAGTCTGCGCCTCACACAGTGCCGTGGCCAGGGCTCCCAGAGCGAGACCCGCTGGCCAGCCTGCGTGCAGGATGTTCAGCCATTTGGCCTTATCCCGAGGGAACATGGTGGCGACCACCGGATTCACAAAAGCTTCCACCGAACCGTTGGCAATGGCGATGAGCAGGGTGGCCCAGTAAAAGGAAGAGTAACCCGTGGCCTGCACCGTGAGGATCAAGGAAATGGTGTGGCAGGCGATGGCAAAGAGGGCGACCAGCTTGTACCCGATGCGGTCAATCACCAGGCTGAAAAAGATGATGCTGATGGCAAAAGG
The DNA here is from genome assembly GCF_014203045.1 of Prosthecobacter dejongeii. NCBI lineage: Bacteria > Pseudomonadati > Verrucomicrobiota > Verrucomicrobiia > Verrucomicrobiales > Verrucomicrobiaceae > Prosthecobacter > Prosthecobacter dejongeii. Next base: position 614,510 of record NZ_JACHIF010000003.1, on the reverse strand, counting down.
CCACATGCCCGCGCCGCCGATGTTGCCTTTCTGCTGCTCAGACAGATTGAACTCATTTTGGAGCTGCAACATGGTGTTTGCGCGCACTCCAAAAACAAAGGAAGTGGCAACGAGGGCGATGAAACAGGCCCAGAACAACTTCATGTCGGGCGTAGTCGAGGGAGTGGCAGATTTGGAGCTCATGGTCGGGAGAAACGCGGGCAATTACAGAGAAAAGGCCTCCGCACGGCAATCACTTTTTGCACGTGGGAGGCCTGAAAACACAGATTTGGTTATTCCTGAAGAAAGACGAAGACGCCTTTTTTATTGCCGACCACGACATCCAGCTTGCCGTCTTTGTTGACATCGCCGGGGGTCACTTCCGTGCCCACGCCGCTATTGTCGTCAATGAGGTTCGCCGTGAAGGTTGCGCCGCCTTTGCCATCAGGCTTGATCTTGAACCAGTAGAGCACCGGGGCAGCATTCGGCTCATCGTCCTTGAGCGGGCCGTGGGCCCAGCGGCGTTTGCCCGTCACCAGATCCAGCACACCGTCGCCATCCATGTCAGCGAGTTGCATGGCGTGAAGCTGGCTGAATTTCACGCCCACTGGGCTGTCCTCCACGGTGCTGCCCATGAGCTTGTGAGCGGTGAAGCTGCCATCTTTGTTCTGCTCATACCAGCTCAGGCCAAAGCCATGTGCATCGTGGCTGCTGATGACGTCATTGCGACCATCAGCATTCACATCATTGACCAGGATGAAGGAACCGCCGCGTGCGCCTTCAGGGGCAAAAGCCGCCGCGTGGAAGACCCAGTCCTTATCTTCCTTCATGTCCGCAGGCTGCTCGAACCAGCCTTCTTTCGTCAGCAGATCCGCACGGCCATCGCCATTCACATCGCCAAAGCCATAACCATGAGTGTAGCGGAAGTATTTCTTATCGTTCTCCTCAGTCACCGGCGTGATGGGGCGGAAGCGGGCTTTGCCAAAGGGGGCAGCCCAGTCAATCTCCGCAAAGCCCAGGCGACCACCTTTGGAGGGCTGCACACCGGCACTCGTGTGGCAGACCAGCTCCGGTTTGCCATCGCCATTCATGTCACCCAGCGTCGGGGACTCGTTATCCGTGACATCAAAAATGGTGTGGCGCGTCCAGTGACCACCTTTGTTCTGCGGGTTTTCAAACACCCAGGTCTCCTTGCCCGGCCAGGAAAAGACCAGGATGTCACTCCAGCCATCGCTATTGAAGTCGTGGGTGTAGGTCAGGAAATAGTCGCTGTAACCTTTGCCTGGATCGTAAGCCTTGTCGGCAGGCTTGGTGAACTCGACACGCTCTTTGAAATCTGGCCCCTTCCAGATGTAAGGTCCAGCACAGATGTCGTTGTCACCATCGTGATCGAAATCCGCAAAGTGCGCCCCCTCCGCCACGAATTCCTCCGTGAGGGTGATTTTTTTAAATGTGGGCGCGGCCTGGGCGGACAAGGCCGTGAGAGCGAAAAGGGTAACGAGGCTGGACTTCATGAGCGGAGGCAAGGAACAGGGGTTGGGGCCCATATCTTGCAGTGAGGTTGCTGGAAAAGACAACATCTAATCACGCCTGCCCCATGACTGAAGGCTTGCGCCCGCACCTTCCCGTTCGTAACCAGAACAGACGCGTTATCCCAATGCTTCCTTCTCTGAATACCCTCAAGCTACCCGATGTCTGGCAGCATCAGGCCGTCAACCTGCTGCGCGATGGCACGGATGTGGTGGTCAGCGCACCTACGGGAGCGGGCAAAACCTACATTTTCGAACTGCTGCATCAGTCGCGTTCCCTCCAGGGGCAGGCCGTTTACACCGTGCCCACCCGGGCCCTGGCCAATGACAAGTATGCGGAATGGAAAGAAGCCAAATGGGATGTGGGCATCGCCACGGGGGATGTATCTGAAAATGTTGGCGCACCCGTCGTCGTGGCCACATTAGAAACACAGCTCGAACGCCTTGTGCGTGGCGAGGGCCCCGCCATGCTGGTCATTGATGAATATCAAATGATCGCCGATGCAGCCCGCGGCAGTCATTATGAAGCCGCCATCGCGCTGGCACCGGCGGACACACGCCTTCTACTTCTGAGCGGCTCCGTCGCCAATCCCGACGACATCGTGGCCTGGCTGCGACGCCTAGGCCGCTCCGCCGAGGTGGTGCAGACCAAAGAACGTCCCGTACCACTGGAGGAGGCCCCTTGGGAAGCCCTACCTCAGCGGATGGCGCGGCACTTCGAGCATTTTTGGCCTAAATTTGCCGCCGCTGTCATGCTGGCAGATCTCGCACCCCTGCTCATTTTTTCACCTCGGCGGAAAGAGGCGGAATCCATCGCCCGCAGGCTGGCGGCAGATCTCCCGCATGGTGAATCTCTGGACCTCACCCATGAGCAACGCGCGGTGTGTGGTAAGGACCTCACGGCCCTGCTGGAAAAACGCATCGCCTTCCACCACAGCGGCCTGTCTTATGCTGCCCGGGCGGGGGTCATCGAACCCCTGGCCAAGGCCGGACAGCTCCGCGTTATTGTGGCGACGATGGGCCTTTCCGCCGGCATCAATTTCTCCGTGCGCAGTGTGCATGTGGCCGCCACCACCTTTCACGATGGCAAGGCTGAGCACAAACTGACGCCGGATGAGCTGCTGCAAATGTATGGCCGCGCGGGCCGCCGGGGCCTGGATGAAAAAGGCTTCGTCGTCACCACCCGCCAGAGCCCCACGCTGATGGATGCCCGGCCTGCTCGGCTGCACCGTGGCGAGCTCCTCGCCTGGCCCATTTTTCTCCGCGTCATGAAGCACGCCTCCCAGACTGGGGCCAACACATTTCAGTCAGCGGAACACTTTGCAGGCCGCCTTTATGCCAAAGCACCGCCTTTGTTAGGCCTCGAGGAAAATGCACCAGAGACCATGCATGCGCCCAAGACGGAAAAGGCGCTATTTGGCCTGGAAGCTACAGAAAAGCAGATCCTCAATTCCAAAGGAGAGTGGGAGCGCCGCGCCAGCACTCCATTGCAACGCTTGCCGTTAGGCATAGTCTGGCTCGCGAGCGTGGACAAAATCGGCCCTGCGTTGAGCATCCCCGGCTTCGTGGCGCGCTTTGCTCACGGCATTGGCCGCGTGGGAAAGATCCGAAAAGATCACTACGGTGTGGAGATCCCCCTGGGGCAGCCTTTGGAGGAAACTCCCGGTCATTTGCGCCCCACGAAAAGCCTGCGCAAGCTGCTGAAACTGCCACGCCGGGCGGAATCGGTACCGCTAGAGGAGATCGAAATCCTGCATTCCCCAGCCCTCGCAGCCGCTTTGTTGGAAGGTCAAAATGGCGATCTCTTTGCCGAGGCACTCCCCCGCCTCACAGGAACGATTGCCAAAGAAGGCCTCGTCTTTGCCATCTTCGATCTCGGCGAAGTGGAGGTGCCCGTGTATCACGATTCCCATGACCGCCCGCTGTTTCAGCCACGGGAACGCACCATCGTGGTGAAGAATGACACCGGTGTTCACGTGGATGAAACGGCCACCACCGCCACAGATCGTCAGCCGCGGCCCGGCTCCCCCATTCATGCTTGGCGCTCGCTCGGGCTCATTGATGAAGCCGGCACGCCGACCCGGAGAGGGGAAATTTTCTCCTTCTTTCAAGGGGGGGAAGGTTTGGCCATCGCAGCCGCTTTGGAGGATGAAGGTTACCCCGTGGATGAAATCATCCCGCACATGGCCAACCTGCGCAGCGGCACCAAATTTGACCTGCCCGTGACCTGCGGATCTGAACGGCTCGGCGCTGCCTGCCGGAATACCTACGGCTTCATCAATCATCCCGGCTACCTGGAAAATGGCCTGCCGTTGGACTATGGCGAGGGCGCTGCCGAACTGCTAGATACCCTCCTGCATCCAGAACGCCCCGGCACCCGCGAACTGCGCCAGGACGTGGCCGAGGGCGATATCTCCCGCGCCTACGTGGAATGGTTGAGCCTGCTCCGCCACATCACTCACGCCCCTGCTCATCCCTGGCGGCGCTGGCTGGCCTTGCAAGAAGAGGCACGCCGAGCCCTGAAGCAGCACGACAAAACCCTGCGCCATCTCTTTCATCTGGACCTGCCACCGCTGACAAACAAACAGCGCCATGGGAAGCCGAAGCATTACCTTCTAACCAAAGGTATGTAAAAAATTCAGACTGCGCATTTGAGCCACAGGATGGCTAACGGAACGAAGTTTCTTAATGGCAAGGGGGCCACTTCATCCATCGGGGACGAATTTAAATTGGACCCGCGAGGGGCTCAGGTTGCTGGCATGCATCTGACTCACCGCTGCGGGTATTCCGAATGAAAACCTTCCATTTAAAAAACCCATGAAAAAATCATCTTATCTCCCCCTAGCTGCTGCTGGCCTGTTTTTAGCCCCTTCTTTGATGATAGCCCAGACTCCTGCGGGTCAACCTGCCAAGGCCGCCACTCCAACAGCGACCGAAGAAAAGCAAGCCGACGCCAAAGACGCCGCTGCTACAGGCACGACAGATCCATCCCGTGTGGATGATGCGGCTAAACTCCCCAAAGGTGTTGTGGAGCAATTCGAAAAACTCGATACGAACAAAGATCGGCTGATCAGCATCCTGGAGTTCGCCTACTTCTCAGAGGCTGAGGCCAATCCGGCGCGTGATGCCAGCAGCTCCACCGGTGTGGGTAAAAATGGCACAGGCCCAGGCACGGCAGGCAGCACCACCGGCAGCACGGGTGGGATCACTGGTAAAGATAACGATGCCAAGCCCCAAGAAACTCCGAATAAAGAGATTCGATTCAAAGAACTGGACGTGAATGCGGATGCGAGCCTGAGCATTGAGGAATTTGCCGCCGCGCGCCCCGCCAATATTGAGGCCACACGTGATGCCAGCAGTTCTACCGGGGTGGGCAAAAACGGCACGGGCCCAGGTACCGCAGGCAGCACCACGGGTAGCACGAATGCCAGCACCAAGAATCTGAACGGTAAAGAAGAGAATTAATTCTCCGGCCCTGCTCTCAAGCAGTGTTCTAACAAAATCCATTTGATAGGCAGGCGGAGCTTAGGCTCCGCCTGTTTTTTTGGAGGTTTGAAGCCAGGCAAAAATGGGCAATCCCCCCTCAGAAAGCAGGATTTTTGCATCCAGCAGACCTACTTTCGTAACCGCGAGTACCTCCACCGGAGGCCGTTTGCATCGTCATTGGCCACGTCCGCCTCCGAAATAGCAGCCATTGAAATCTCTTGCCCCCATGGGCAAAGCGTGTTCTCTGAACACTCCAACTCACCCCATCAACTGACCAACATGACCGAACGTCGCGTCGTTATCACTGGAATCGGAACCGTTTCTCCCTTGGGGAATAACAAAGACGATTTCTGGAAAAACCTCCAGGCTGGAAAGAGCGGCATTCGCCGTATCCAGAGCATGGACACCACCAACTACGATTGCAAAATCGCAGGTGAGGTGGTGGACTTCGATCCCACCCCTTACTTTAACAATCATAAGGAGGCTCGCCGTGCTGACCGCTTTTTCCAGCTCGCCATGGCCGCCTCCAAGATGGCCGTCAAGGATAGCGGGCTCAACCCCGATAGCCTGGACCCACACCGCATTGGCGTCATGGTCGGCAGCGGTATCGGTGGTCTGAGCACCATCGAGACGCAGTATGAAATCCTTTTGAACAAAGGACCGAATCGCGTCTCCCCGTTCCTCATTCCGATGATGATCACGAACATCGCCACGGGCATGATCGCGACCGAGTTTGGCTTCATGGGGCCGAACATGTGCATCACCACCGCCTGTGCCACTTCCAACAACAACATTGGCGAAGCCTGGCGCATCATCAAATTCGGCGATGCCGATGCCATCGTTTGCGGTGGCTCTGAAGCTTCCATCCGCCCGTGCGGCTTGTCTGGCTTTGCCAACATGAAGGCGCTTTCCATGCGCAATGATGACCCGGAACGCGCCTCCCGTCCGTGGGACACTGGCCGTGATGGCTTTGTCATGGGTGAAGGTGCCGGTGTGGTCGTCATCGAGGAGCTGGAGCACGCCAAAAAACGCGGTGCCACCATCTATGCCGAACTCGCCGGTTACGGAGTCACGGCAGATGCCTACCACCTCACCGCTCCGCATCCTGAAGGTCTCGGTGCCTCCAAATGCATGGAGATGGCCTTCCGCCATGCCAAACTGAATCCGACCGATGTGCAGTATGTGAATGCCCACGCCACCTCCACCCCCGTGGGTGACATGTGCGAGCTGCGTGCCATCAAGCGCACCTTTGGCGAATACGCCCAGAAGGGCCTCCTCGTCTCCGGCACGAAGTCCATGACGGGTCACTTGTTAGGCGCTGCGGGCGGTATCGAACTCGCCGCGTGTATCTTGGCCATTCGTGACCAGATCGTCCCTCCGACCATCAACGTGGAAAACCTGGACCCAGAAGTGGATGTGGACATCGTCGCCAACACTGCCCGTGCGACCAAAGTCAATGCCGCCCTGAGCAACAGCTTTGGCTTCGGCGGACATAACTCCGCCCTGCTGGTGAAGAAATTCGAAAACTGAGCTTAGCTCTTTTTCAAAAGCGGTGCCCCTGCCAGTCAGGAGCACCGCTTTTTTTCTGCCCCTTGATCGAGACACTGCCATAGCCCGATCAAATACCTCGAACCTGCAAACCTCGAACACCTAACAAACTTTAATAAAATAATATCACTACTTTTTAACGACACCGCTCAATCATCCTCTTCACGTCCAAAACTGCTTTAGCTCCCCATTCTCAACACTGTTGAATCCCCACCCCAGGCGGAAAAGATGACCTCTCAAAAAAAATTAACGACGGCCTGAATAACTTTTTCAGCACGCCAGTCAGATGCACTGAACTCAAGTTCATCCCTATGAAAAAGATCATCGCCATCCTCGCTGTCGTTACCGGTATCGGCTTTATCACCCCCACGGAATCAAGCGCCCGTGATTACTGCCACAATGACCGCCGCATTGTGAGTTATCATCCTTGTGGAGCCCCGATCTATTCGGTTTACCAGATCTGTGGTCGTGACCGTTACGGTCACCCCATCGGCCACTGGGTGACACAGCACACCAGCCACAGCTCCTGCCGTAGTTGTTACTCGCGCTCCAGCCATCATGGCCATGGTCATGGACACCACCATAGCAGCCACCGCCCCAGCTTCCCCATTCCTCCGCACCATCGTGCCGCCGCTAGCTTTTTCTTTGGCCGCTAATCTGCCCGACTGAAAAATCGATCCTTCCACCGCCTCAGAGCCTTGAGCTTCTGAGGCGGTTTTGTTTTCTTGATTTGCATTTCCCAAACCCCCGTCTCCCGTGATGGAGATGCAACCTGACACCCTCCGCCTCCGCCTTTCAGCCCTGGTAGGTTTGACCGCCATCTGGCTCGGGGCTACAGGAGCCCACGGAAAGCTGCATGATGCCATGCTGGCTGCTGGCACATTGGAAAACTGGAAAACGGGCGTCAGTTACCATCTCCCTCACGCCATATTGCTCGCCAGTCTCGCCCTCGCAGGTGCCATGGGTGGAAAGCGCGGCACCTGGGCGTGGAATTTTTTATTCATCGGCGTGCTACTTTTCAGCGGTTCTCTTTACCTGCATGCCGTCACTCAAACGAAATGGTTGGTCTATGTCACCCCTTTTGGAGGCGTTTGCATGATGCTGGGCTGGCTGCTGCTGCTAGTGGCCCGCTGGCGTCGCGCGTGATTTTGCAAGGTTGCCGCAGGCAAAGATTGAGTCTTGGGAGAATGGCACGTATCGTTTTTATATCTAAATGTCGCGACCAGCCTCTGTCCCCTTCCCACCGCCGGGTCCCTCCGGCGATGACGAGGCGTCCCCAGCTGACTCCCAGGCAGGCATTCAGCTCCCCGCGCCACCACGGGGCCCCCGAGGGCCACGCGATAAAGATGGCCCGCCTTCGCACCGGGATGACATCCTCATTCCTGACTACACGCTGATCAAACGCATAGGCTCTGGAGCTTATGGCGAAGTTTGGCTGGCCCAAAGCGTGACGGGGGCCTACCGCGCCGTGAAAATCGTCTGGCGCGAGGACTTCGAACTCACCCGCACCTTTCATCGTGAATTCCTTGGCATTCAGCAGTTTGAGCCCATTTCCCGTGGCCATCCCTGCATGGTCCACATTCTGCATGTAGGATGGAATGAGCAGCGCGGGTTTTACTACTGCGTCATGGAACTGGCGGATGATGCAGAAGAAGGGCCCAACTTTGAGAGCGTCGCCACTTACGTTCCTCGCACGCTCGGCACGGATATGAAGCGGCATGGGCGGCTTGATCTCATCTTTTGCCGGGATGCTGGCGTCTATCTGGCGGATGCTCTTTACTACATGCACAATCGCGGGTTGACCCACCGCGACATCAAGCCATCCAACATCATTTTCTGTGGAGGCGTCTGCAAGCTGGCAGACATCGGTCTTGTGGCTGGTTTTGGCGAGCGCACCTTTGTCGGCACGGAGGGGTTTGTTCCACCGGAAGGTCCCGGCACGGCCCAGGCCGATATCTACAGCCTGGGCAAGGTGCTTTATGAAATGAGCAGCGGTAAAGACCGCATGGAATTTCCGGAAGTCCCCATCAATCTAGGCGATGATGAATGGCCCTTTTGGCTGGATCTGAATCGTGTGATCTGCAAAGCCTGCGCCCCAGATCTGAAAGAGCGCTTTCAGACCGCAGGCGAGTTTGCTGAAGCCCTGCAACGCGTGGGTGAAAAACGCCCCGAAACCTTCTTCCGTCGTTTTAGCCGTGCAGCCGTTTTCACCTTGGTGGGCTCCGCCCTCACGGGGGCTAGCATCACCGCCGCAAAGTACCAGGATGAGTGGGCCTATGAGCTTCCCCTGCCCATCAAAGCTGCACCGCCACTGCCGCAACCACCGCAGAAAGGCCGCCCCTGGCAGAACGTTTACCGCCAGTGGTTCACCTTCAGCAAGGATCGCCACATCGCGGATCTCCCCGTCGAGGTTACTCTATTTCTCGACTTCCAGAATGCCACCCAGCGTCCAGCAGAGTTCGGCGTGGTGCAGTTCGTCACCCCGGATAAAAAGACCTTGAACTGTGTCATGATCCAGGATGCCGATGCCGATGCGTTTTGTGACTGGATGACTCAGCGAGACCGTCAAAGTGGTCGCCTAGACATTGACCACGAATACTCCTGGCGAGTGGCCAATATCCCCACACAAAAAGGCACCACCACCCGATCCGACTGGCAGGCTATCCGCACCGAAATCGTGCGGGTCCCCTATGGCCGCATCAGTCTGGACAGCACACCCCGTGGGGCCGAGGTCTATGAGGGAGAGCAGTCCGTCGGGCGCACACCCTTGCAACTCTCCCGCGTTCGGGCAGCCAAATTTGAATACGAGGTCAGGCTGCCGGGTTATAAAAGTGAGTTCGCGCGGGGCAATCTCAAAGAGGGCCAAGCCATGAGCTTTAACCTGCGCCTGAAGGCCACTGGCTCGGCGGTTTTTGGCAAGCCCTGGGAAAACAGCCTGGACATCAAAATGGTGCCCATGGGCCGCTCCATGCTGGCCACCATCGAGACCCGGCGGAAGGACTTCGCCGAGTTTGCCCGCAGCACCAATCTACCACCTGTCGAAGGCCGCATCTTGGATGCCGATCTCGATCTCCCCGTCACCCACGTGACGCGTGCCGAGGCCGAGCAATTCTGCCGCTGGCTCACAGATCGTGAACGCGGCAAGGGCCTGCTGGAACCCGACCAAGAATATCGTCTCCCCACCGATGATGAATGGAGCATGGCCGCCTACCTTCCGCGCGAAGTCGGGGCCACCCCTGCGGACCGTAGCAACCGCATCGAAGGCATTTATCCCTGGGGATTCACCCCGTCCCCCACGGTCAAAGTGGCCAACCTACAGGACAAATCCGCCGATCCGACCGGGAAAAAGTCAGTTCTCGGCTACGATGATGGTGCCGCAGGTCTTGCGCCAGTCGGTAGCCTGCGGGCGGATAGTCGCGGCCTGTTTGACCTTTCCGGCAATGTCTGGGAATGGGTGGCCGATCCCTGGGACACCACCAGCGCAGAGGGGGTGGCACGTGGGGCTGCCTTTACCACATCCGAGCGCCAGCAGTTGCTAGCTTCTTACCGCCGCAAGCTTTCACCTGCCTCACGCGAGGCCGATGTCGGCTTTCGTATCCTTCTCATCGGTTCTGGCCTCAGCGCCCGAGACGATGAATAAATCAGCCTCCCAAGGTTGAGCATCAGTGACCATAAATCGCCCGATCAGAGATTTCCCCACCCAATTCCGAGGGGTGAAGCTGGAGGCTCGTCAGCCTTTTCTGACAAGATGAGGCTGAATCAGAGCTAAAACTCATTTGCCATCGGGGGCGGAGTCTTTAACCTCGACCCCTTATGGCAAAACCAGCACTCGGCAAAGGACTAGGAGCACTGATCTCGGCACAACCCGCCGGGGTCAGCTCATTGCGTCCCCCAGCACTGGCCCAGCCTGCGCCGGGCGATGTGGTCAATCGGGTCGGCCTTGAACAGATCGTTCCTAGCCCTCTTCAGCCTCGCAAAGAATTTGTGCAGGAACAATTGGCCGAATTGATGGAGTCCATCAAGGAACACGGCATCATCCAGCCACTGATCGTTCGCCAGGTGAATGGCAAGCTGGAACTCATCGCAGGTGAGCGCCGCTTCCGCGCTTCTCGTGAGTTGGGGCTCAAAGAAGTGCCCGTCATTGTTCGCGAAGCGTCTGACAAAGACGTGCTTGAGATGGCGCTGATCGAAAACCTGCAGCGCGAAGACCTCAACCCCATCGAAGAAGCCCGCGCCTACGAGCGCCTCGCCAAGGACTTCTCCATGCGCCAGGAAGACATCGCCCAGCGTGTGGGTAAAAATCGTGCCACTGTGGCCAATACCATGCGCCTACTGGACCTGGCTTCTCCCGTCCAGAATCTTCTCTCCACGGGTAAACTCAGCACGGGCCACGCCAAAGTCCTGCTGACCCTGAAGGACGCGGAAAACCAAGAGCGCGCCGCCGAAGAAATCGTCAAAAAAGGCCTCACCGTTCGTGCGGCGGAAAAGCTGGCCAGCGGCATCCTCAATCCCCCACCGCCAAAACCGGTGCTGGGTGACAATGAGGTCAATAGCGCCATCGAATCCGTGGAACAGCGGCTCATGCACCATCTCACGACCAATGTTTCCGTCCGCCATGCTGAGAAGAAGGGCCACATCGAGATCGATTATTACGGAGTGGAAGATCTCAATCGCCTGCTCTCCCTCATGGGCGTCCCCGAGGAACAGGTGGAGGAATAACATCTCCACCGTCATGCGTTTCCTCTCCGCTCTTTGGCTATGCTGTCTGCTTGTGGCGTGCAGTCCAGCCGCTCCCGCTGACCAGCCCGAGATCGAAACCTTCCTACAGCGGTATTTTTCCACGTGGTCAGCCAAGGACATGACGGGTTACCAGTCGTGCTTCCACCCCACAGCGCGAATCAGTTTCGTCGGAGCTAAAGGCCAGACCGATAGCCAAGGCCTCACCGATTTCATCCACGGGCAAAAGCTGGGGCATGAGCGCTCGCCCGAGCCGATGACCGAGGTGCCCACCGACATGAAAATCTCAGGCGATGCCCGCGTGGCCCAGGCCGCCGTGCGTTGGAAGCTGACTAAGGGCCGCGAAACCGTGACAGGCACAGACTACTTCACGCTCGTCAAAACTCCCGAGGGCTGGAAGATCGCCAGCTTGGTTTTCTACAACGACTGAGGATTGACGGGAAATTGCGCAGGCCACTTTGCCGAGGCTGTTGAGAATCTCGTCTTGCCAGCCATTCCCGCCGCACTGAATACTGCGGCATCCCCATTTTCCGCAGATGTCCAAAGCCCCCACGCCCACCTCATCCTCTCCGCAGGAAAAGACTGACCGCCTTCGTCCCACCCGGCTCTTTTTGGGCGCGGCCTGTTTCTTTTCAGGGGCCGCCATGATGGTCATTGAAATCAGCGCCGCGCGCCTGCTCTCCCCACTGTTTGGCAACAGCGTCTATACTTGGACAGCCCTCATTGGCGTCATCCTCATCGCCTTCAGTGTCGGTGGTTACATGGGCGGGCGCTTGGCAGACAAACGCGCTGGGCTGGATGTCCTAGGTTGGTTGCTCGCCGGCGTAGCCCTACTGACCTTCTTCATCCCCGCACTCAGCACCTGGTTTGGCCCCGCTTTTGCCAAAGGCGGCCTCATTGATGGTCCGGTGATGTTCTCGCTTTTCCTCCTGGCCGTGCCGGGAGCACTCTTGGGTGCCGTTTCACCCGCAGCGGTTCGCCTTTACAGCCTCACCTCTCAGGACAGCCACATCGGCGGGGCCGCAGGCACCATCAGCATGCTCGGCTCGCTGGGCAGTTTCGTCGGCACCTTCCTCTCGGGCTTTTTCCTGTTAGGGAACTTTGGTGTGCGTAGCATCTTCATCGGCACCGCCGTCCTCTTGCTGGCCCTGGCTGTTCTGGCCTTCTTCCTCACGGGCAAAGGTAGCGCTCAATCGGCCAAGGTGCTTATTGCCGGAGTTATCGCCGGCCTCATCGGCTCCCTCTCGTCCCCCACCCCGGCCCTAGGCGTCATTTACGAGCATGAATCCTTTTACCACCGCATCCAGGTGACGGAGGAAGGCGTGAGCCCAAACCGCCGCCGCCTGCTAAAGCTGGACTCCACCCATGAAGGCGGCATGAATCCTGAAACGGGCGATCTCATCCTGGCTTACCAGCACTACTGGCGGCTGGCCATGCTGCAGGACCGCCCCATCCAGAGCGCTCTCTTCATCGGCGCCGGGGCCTTTGGCATGCCAGAGGAAGTCTCTCGCACTTTCCCAGAAGCCACCGTGGATGTGGCCGAACTGGACCCGGCTGTCATCGAAACCGGCCGCCAGTTTTTCAAGCTGGATGAATACCCACGCGTCAAAGCCTCCGCCGGCGATGCCCGCCATTACCTGCGCACCAGTGGTGAAAAAAAATGGGACCTCATCTTTGGCGATGCCTACAATGGCATGCAGGCCATCCCCGCCCACCTCACCACCAAGGAATTTTTCCAGCTCATCTCCGACCACCTCACCCCGGAAGGCGTTTACACCATGAACGTCATCTCCGCCGTGCAGGGAGAGAAATCGGAGCTCCTCGCCGGCATGCTGGCCACTCTGAAAGAGGTGTTTCCTCACCTGCAAATCTTCGCCGTGCAAGGCAGTCGCACCACCTCCCAAAACGTCATTATACTGGCCTCCCATCATGACCTGTCCAACGTGGTCTTGAATCAGCACTTCCCCGAAAACACCTGGCAGGCTCGCCTCCTGCGCACCCACGTTCCCGCGCAGTATCTTCCGACCAATGGCCAAGTCTTCACTGATGATTTCAATCCCGTGGATGCTATCATCGCCCGCGGCCTGATCCGCTAGCAGTGAAGCTGGCACTCCTGACTGCTCTGCTTTGTAGGCGCGCGCCCTTCACATCGTCCAGTCATGAGCCACTCAGAGATTCGCGCCGCCATTGCCGAAGCGCGTGAAGATCTGCATACCGACTGGGTGATGACCTTTGTAGATTGGATCGGCTGGACCTTATTGTTACTCTGTCTAGCACCCTGCATCTGGCTGGCTTGGAAATCCCACAACTTCAGAAGCCTAGCACGCAGTATCCGATGGGGCTGGGCGGGCTGGTTTATATGGCATGTCTTGATGGGCGGCGTTGCCCCATATCTCGTGATCGAATGGACGGGAGAGGACATTTTAGCAGAGGCATTCCCCTCAATGGGCATCCTACCCATGGCCCTGTTTGGCTGGCTTCCTGGTGCAATTGTCAGCTTCGTGATTTGCAGTTTCGGTATCATGTCGCACAGCCTTCGAGGGTTGAATCAGGCAAGACCTCAATCATAAAAGCCCCGACCCATGGACTCCTCGGATGACTGGATGAAAAGAGCCGCTGCTAGGCTGGCTTCGGCACGTGAAGATCCTCATACCGCCTGGGTGCTAGATTTGCTCGACTGGATATCCATTCCTTTGCTGATCGTGCTCCTGCTGCCCTATCTCCTGTTGATCTGGAAGTTCCGCAGCCCCTGGGTGGGCATCTTTCCAGCTTGGATGGGCTTACTAGCCTGGTACGTCTGGGGTTGCTTCATCTCACCTTACTTAGCGATGAAATGGACAGGTGACCGACGTGTTTGGTCTGCTTTCCCTGAGGGGCCAGCCGTAATAGCCATAGCCTTTGTCGGGTGGTTACCTGCCACGATTTTAAGTCTCATGACCTGGATGGTGAATATCTGCTGGCGCAAACTCAGCCAACCGAGCAAAAAAAATCAGGGCGAACCACTCGGTCCGCCCTGAAATTTTTCGAAGGTCACCAACAGCCAGAAGACAACCCACTATCTGAAATTCGTCACTGAGTCCGCCTTCGCGTGCCTCAATGTGCAATGATCATAACCGATCTATTTTCAGATGCGTCAGCTCCCGGTAAGAGGCTTGTAAGGAGTGTGTCAGAATCGCCCCCTCACCTCACTGGCCCACGCAGTACAGCTTGTCCTGGGTGCGGATGTAGAGGCAGCCATTGGCAGCGGCGATGCTGCTGCGGCAGCTTGCGGCGTCGCCATTCGGTTTGCTGCCATTGCCCATTTCATTCATGCTCAGAAGCTCAAAGCTGTCACCACCTGCTTTGACCACATAGACCTCGCCCCAGAAATTGGTCATGTAGATCTTGCCATCAGCCACGGTGGGGCTGCTTTCAAACTTGGCCTTGCTACCGGTTTCGCCCGTCCAGATTACCTTGCCTGTCTTCGGCTCCACACGACTCACGGTGCGGCGGCCACTGTCCAGAACGTAAAAGCTGCCCTCATAGAAGGCGGGGGTGGAAACATCCGTGGTCACTTCCTTCGGGTTGCTGGTCCACAGCGGCGGCACATCCTGGCCCTTGCTATCCAGCGGCATGGCAAACACCGGGGAATTTTTCGGCGCACAGACAAGCGCGATGCCATCGCCCACGACAGGCGAAGGTACGAGACGGAAGAATTTGTTATACCCTTCACCCGCCAGGTTCCAGGTGGCCAGACGAGCATACTCAGTGCCCGTAGCTGCATCGTGCAAAGTCAGGGTGTCACCACCTGAAATCAGCATCACTCGCTTGCCGCCATGCGTGGTGAAAACAGGTGAGCTAAAGGCTTCCAGGGATTCCACTTCAGCAGGGGTTTTGCGCAGTTGTTTCCACACATCTTTGCCTGTCGCAGGGTCCACGGCCAGAACATAGCTGGTCATGTCCTTGCCCGGCGTGCCTTTGGGGAAACCCTGAAACTCGAAGGTCTCATTGCGCTGTAGCACCTGGATGTACAGTTTGCCGCCGTCCATCATTGGGCTGCTGCCATAGGTCCACTGGGTGGCAAATGCCCCGTGGGTTTCTTTGAAATCACGCTTCCACTGAAGGTTGCCTTCGAGGTCAAAGCTGGCCGCTACCGCATCGGCAAACAGAAACACCACACGCTCCCCATCCGTCACGGGAGAGGGGCTGGCGAGATTGCTCTTGTTGTCCCATTGCAGTCCCCCTTCAGAGACCACCTTGCGCCACAGCTCCTTGCCCGTTTTGGCATCGTAGCACAGGCCCACGAGCTGTTGCTTCTCCACGATGGGTGCCGTGATAAAAACTTTGTCTCCCCACACCACCGGCACGGAGGCCGAGATAGCAGGCACATCCACCGCCCATTTGACGCCTTCGGTTTTGCTAAACTTCGCCGGCAGGTTTTTCTCCGGGCTGGAACCATCCAGATTCGGACCACGCCAGTTGGGCCAGTTTTCAGCGTTGGTAAAGGAAGCCGAGAGGGCAAAGGCGAGAAAGAAGGGCAGTTTCATGCGAAGGAGAGGGAAACGAAAACGGACGCAGTTGTCGAGATGTTTCGCCAGCCGTTCAACCAACAGAGATGTTGCACCCAACAAGTGACGACGAACTGTCGTCAGGAATCCTCGTAGCTACGATGATGCATCACCGCAGGTTCACGGCACCTCCATCAATGGGGTACGAGCTACCGGTGATGAACCCCGCCTCGTCGCTGCACAGATACAGCGCCAAAGCAGCGATCTCGGAGGGCTGAGCCATGCGGCCGATCGGTTGGGCCTCACTGAGCTTTTGAAACATCGCCTCTTCCTGGCCCGGATAGGTTTTGGCCAGATACCCATCCACAAAGGGCGTGTGCACACGGGCCGGGCTGATGCAGTTGCAGCGAATGCCTTGCTTGATGTAGTCCTTCGCCATCGAGTAGGTCATCATCAGCACCGCACCCTTGGTCATCGAGTACGCAAACCGATCTGCCAATCCCATCTGCGCCGCGATGGAGCACATGTTCAGCACCACACCCCCACCCTGTGCCACCATTCTCTCAATGGCGGCTTGGGAGCAATTAAACACCCCTTTGATGTTGATCTGGTAAAGCCGGTCCATGTCCGCCTCCGTAGTGGTCAAGACGGTGCCGATGTGGGCGATGCCCGCATTGTTCACCAGGATGTCCAGCCGTGGACGGCGCACGCTGATGTCATCAAAGACCTTTTTCACCCCGGCGTGATCCCCCACATCACAGGCCATGGCCCGCGCGCTGCCACCTTCCGCTACGATTTGATCCACGGTCACCTGGGCAGATTCCAACTTCAGATCCAGCACCTCCACATGTGCTCCCTGACGGGCAAAAAGCAGAGCGATGGCCTGACCGATGCCAGAGCCTGCACCTGTGATGACAGCGGTTTTATGAGCGAGTGAAAACATGGGAAAGGGACAAATGGTAGGTGGATACGTGGGTTGGGAAATAAAAATACAGCGCCAAAGGCCCACTTCTAACCCTCAGCGGCCCACGTTGAGTCTTAAAGTTACTTTCACACCGCGTCGCTTGACTCCCGTTTCATCACCGCCACCCTTGCAGACTCTATGGCAAAAGTTCTCATCATCGGCGCAGGCGGCGTTGGCCGCGTGGTCACCCACAAATGCGCTCAGCTCCCCGACGTTTTTAGCGAGATCATGCTCGCCTCCCGCACCAAATCCAAGTGCGACAGCATCGCGGCGGAATTGAGCCGCCCCATCCAGACCGCCGCTGTGGATGCGGACAATGTGCCCGAGCTGGTCAAGCTGCTGAAGGAATTCCAGCCGGAGGTTGTCATCAATGTGGCCCTGCCTTACCAGGATCTCACCATCATGGATGCCTGCCTTGAGGCCGGTGTGCACTACATTGACACCGCCAATTATGAGCCACGCGATGTCGCCAAGTTTGAATACCACTGGCAGTGGGCTTACCAGGAAAAATTCAAAGCCGCCGGCCTCACTGCCCTGCTCGGCTGCGGGTTCGACCCGGGCGTGACCAATGTGTACACCGCCTACGCCCTGAAGCATCACTTCAGCAAGATCGATACGCTGGACATCCTCGACTGCAATGCAGGCGATCACGGCAAGGCCTTCGCCACCAATTTCAACCCCGAGATCAACCTCCGCGAAGTCACCGCCAATGGCCGTTACTGGGAAAATGGTGCCTGGGTAGAAACCAAACCGCTCGAAATCAAACGCAGCTTTCCCTTCCCGGACGGCATCGGGCCCAAGAACATCTATTGCCTGTATCACGAAGAGCTGGAGTCTCTGACCAAACATTTCGACATCCGCCGCGCCCGCTTTTGGATGACCTTCGGCGACCAATACATCAAGCACATGGAAGTGCTGGTGAATGTGGGCATGACCCGCATTGATCCTGTGATCCACAAAGGCGTGCCGATCATCCCCATCGAGTTCCTCAAGACCTTGCTGCCTGAGCCGGGCACTCTGGGTGCCGATACCAAAGGCAAGACCTGCATCGGCAACTGGATCGAAGGCACGGGCAAAGATGGTAAGTTCAAACGCTACTACGTTTACAACATCAAGGACCACGAAGACTGCTACAAGGAAACGAATAGCCAGGGCGTCAGCTACACCACCGGTGTACCAGCCATGATCGCCGCCAAGCAGCTCCTCACCAATGAAGAGTATCGCCAGCCCGGCGTCTGGAACGTCGAGCAACTCAACCCCGATCCCTTCATGGCTGACCTCAATGAATACGGTCTGCCGTGGGTGGAAACCTGGCCTACCGAGCCACTTCCTGGCGAATAAACTGCCACCGCCCCCCTTCAAAGCCACACCCGCAACGGTGTGGCTTTTTTCATGATGATGCGCATTTCTCTTCTCGCCTTCTACAAGGCGCTGAAGGCAGCTTATCACATTCTCCATTTGACCGCCGCACCTGCCACCGCCTCTGTCGCCCGCATGGGTTCACGACGTTCCTTTCTCCTCTCGGGTACCGCCTTTCTCACAGGGTGCCAGATGATGCCAACCCAGCAGGCCATGCCGATGCAGCAGGGTGGCCCCTTCATGCTCGGCATTGATTTCCTAGCCTCACGAAACTTCGATCTTTTGCGCGGCAAACGTGTGGGCCTCATCACCAACCATACCAGCGTCACAGGCCGTGGTGAGATGACCCGCGTGGTCATGCAGCGCGCGCTTGGCTCTTCCCTCACAGCCCTGTATGCACCCGAACATGGCATCGATGGCTCCATCGGCGCGGGCATCCACGTCAGCACCCGGCGGGATAGCGTGACAGGCCTCACTGTCTATTCGCTATACGGCCCCACCCGCAAGCCGACCCCCCAGATGCTGGCCCCGATTGATGTGCTGGTCTTTGACCTCCAAGACATCGGCTGCCGCAGCTACACCTACATCAGTACCATGGCCGTCGCCATGGAGGCCTGTGCGGAGAATGGCAAACACTTCGTCGTGCTGGATCGGCCCAACCCCATGGGTGGGTGGCGAGTGGAAGGGCCGCCACTGGAGTCGAAATGGAAGTCCTTTGTTGGTCAAGTCCCCGTGCCCTATGTCCATGGAATGACCACCGGGGAGCTGGCCATGATGACTGCCGCGAAGGGCTGGATCACTCAGGCTCCACGCCTGAATGTCGTAAAAATGCAAGGCTGGACGCGCAACATGGTCTGGCAGGATACGGGCCTGCGCTGGTACCGCACCTCCCCCAATATCCCCTACGCCACCTCTCCTCAGTACTATGTAGCCACCGGCATTCTGGGGGGCGGCTCAGCCGTGGATATTGGAATTGGCACCGAAAATCCTTTTGGTTATGCCGGCGGCAGCGGGGTCCATCCCCAGGCCATGCTGGCAGCCTGCCAGCGCTGGAATATGCCTGGCGTCAGCTTCAGCCCTTATTCACGCAACGGCTTTGGTGGCGTGAGACTGAATATCCATCCACGTGCCCAGGCTGATCTCACCGCCCTGGATGTCATGCTTTTAGGAGAATTGAATCGCCTCACTGGCGGCAAAGTGCTGGGCCGCATGAGTGGCTCGAAGCTCAATCTTTTCCATAAAGTCTATGGTAGTGAATCCCTTTACAGCAACCTACGCAGCGGAGTTCCTGCGAGCCGGATTGTCTCGGGCTGGGGCGGCTGGATCAGCTCATTCCGCAGCGCACGCCAGCGTTATCTGCTGTATCCGTAATCCCCGCCCCTTCCCTGAGACTCTTCAAAGAATGTCTTGACCATCTGATTGCCACCAAGATATTCAACGTTCTTAGCCCGTCCCCCGGGCTAGCATTTACCCCCAAGGAATTTACGGCGTCTCTATGGCCGTCCCCAAAAAACCAGCCCCCGGAAAGTCCCCTGTCGCTAAGCCTGCGTCGCCGCCAAAATCCGCCCCTTCTTCCAAAGGTGCAGACCTGGAGGAGAAACGCGGGAGAGGACGTCCACGCATCCATCCCTTGAACGATCGGACCAACCAAACGCCTGCGGTGGGTCCAGACGGCCAGCCGGTCAAACGCAAACGTGGCCGTCCGCCTAAGACCAGCTTCACCCCCAGTGCGCCAACAGTCGTCTATGACGACATCAACGCACCTGAGGTCCAGTCACGCCTGCGCAATCTCATCCTCCTCGCCAAGGATCAAGACCATCTCACTTGGGATGACGTCAATGAAGCCCTGCCGCTAGGCATCGTCACGCCTGACCTCATGGACGAGGTCATCAGCCGCCTCCGGGCCATGGAAATCCGCGTGGTTGAGGAAGGTGATCTCACTGGCCAGACAGCCATGAAGCTGCTGGCCCGCGCCGTGGAAGACTCCACCACCAGCGAACGTGCGGATACCAAGCTGGACAGTCTGGATGACCCCGTGCGCATGTATCTGCGCCAGATGGGCCAGGTGCCACTGCTCACCCGTGAGCAAGAAATCCAGATTTCCAAACGCATCGAAAAAGCAGAAATCAGCCTCCAGAGTTGCCTCCAAAATGTCGGCTTCGTCGCCCACAATTTCCTGCAATTTGCTGAAAGTCTCGCCAACGGCTTGGAGCGCTTTGATCGCCTCGTCATTGATCGCAAGGCTGAAGAGCGAGACAATTACTTCAAAAAACTGACGCCCCTGCTGGAGCAGGCCAAAGACAGTTACGACCGCTGTAACGATCTTTACATCGCACACACGAAGGCCGCCGAAAAGAAGAAAGACAGCTCACGCGAGTCCTTCAACAATGCACGCAGCGCCTACTTCAAACTGTGCGCCAAATTTTTCTTCAAGCAGAAGATCAATGAAGACTTCGTCGCACTGATTCAGCAGAAGCTGCGTGAGATGGAGCAACTGGAGCACGAGATCCGCCAGCATCCGAAGAATGAAATGGCCCAGGAGGCTCTTCATCAGTTCCAGCTGCAGGCTTGGCAGAGCAGCGAAGGTTATCGCCAGATCGCAGCCGATGCTCGCCGCTGTGTGGCCGAGTCTACCCGCGCGAAGACGGAGATGATTGAGGCAAACCTACGCCTGGTCATTTCCATCGCGAAAAAATACACCAATCGCGGCCTCTCTTTCCTGGATCTTATTCAGGAAGGCAACATGGGCCTCATGCGTGCAGTCGAGAAATTCGAGTATCGGCGCGGTTACAAATTTTCCACCTATGCTACCTGGTGGATCCGTCAGGCCATCACCCGCAGCATTGCCGACCAAGCACGCACAATTCGCATCCCAGTGCACATGATCGAGACGATCAATAAGCTGATGCGGGTGAACAAACAGCTCGTTCAAGAATTGGGTCGTGACCCGACGCCTGAAGAAATCGCGGAAGAAATTCACCTCCCCGTGGAACGCGTGAACGCCGTGCTCCGCATGGCGCAGCAGCCGGTCTCCATGCAGGCTAAAGTGGGTGATAGCGATGGCGACACCGAATTCGGTGACTTCATCGAAGACAAAGAAGCCCATGATCCCATGGAGCTCACAGCGATGAACTTGCTGCGCGATAAACTGCGTGATGTTCTCGATACCCTGAATCCCCGTGAGCGTGAAGTGCTGGAACAGCGTTTCGGTCTTGTGGATGGCGCAGGACGGACTCTGGAAGAAGTGGGTAAACAATTTCAGGTCACCCGCGAACGTATCCGCCAGATTGAGGCCAAAGCTCTGCGTAAGCTGCGCCACCCCACACGCATCCGCAAGCTGGGTGGCTTCTTTGGCGGCTCTTGATCAGCCACTTGGGAGAGCGGCGACCTCATTTCCGGCCGCCGTCCTCGTTTGTTTATGAAACTACTTTTTGCCACCCAGGCCAAAGAGTCGCTTCAGAAATCCCCCTGAAGCCTGAGGTTTTGCCTCCGCCTGTGGGGCTTTAGGCACCAGTCCACGGGTCAGCGGTCTTGGACTTGGCACTGCCTCCACGGAGATGGGGGTGGCCGCAGCAGGTTGCCACCATGTAGGAGCCTGCATTGAAATTTCCTTCCAAGACTCGCCCCCGACATGCCAGACCAGCGTCTGCGCTTTGATGCGATTTTGCTTCAACAAAGCAGCCATGGCATCATCTTCATAGGGCCCATCGGCCACGCCTTCATTGTTGAAATACCAGGTCATGTTTCAGTGATTATGCTGACACCCTTCCTCGCTGAATGCCATCAAATTTAGCGAGAGGGAAGGTTCGCTCATTGTCCGCCGGAAGAACGGGTCAAGGCCGCATGTAGAATGAGTAAGGACTGCCGCGCCCGCTCCGCCACGGTCGCCTCTGGAGATTGGCTCTCCTCCAAAAGACGGCTGGCAACCCGTGCGGCCAGCGGCGCATCTGCACGGGTGAGCAAACCAGCTATTTCGTCTTCGGAGGGGTCAATGCCCACACGGGAATGCAGTCGCAGACGCAACAAGCGTGAGCGCCACGTTTCCAGCACCCGTTCCAGTTCTCCCCAGGCAGAAATACCCAAACTCCCTTGTAAAGTCAGCCTCAGGAGATCCTGCCCGGTACGCCCTTGGACAAGAGTGGGCAGCAGGTCCTCCAATCGTTTCACCGCCGCATCATCGGTGAGGTGGAATTCCACATCATGCCAGGTAAGGCGCGCGGTCGAGATGGGTAATACCTGAGCCGGGGTGCCCCTTTCCACAGTCACTGCCAAAACGTTTCCCGGCAGGTTCCCTTCCCCGCGCGGAAAACGATCTGGCTCCGGCGTGCCCGAATACCAAGCCGCACAAGGACCGGCAGGAGACACCTTTTTCATGCCATGCCAATCTCCTAGGGCGACGTAATCCAACTCAGCGAGCGGCAGCCGCGCCAAATCCAGGCGATTCGCCGCATCTCCCGCCTCCTCTTCATCCCCACCCGGTCCAAAGTCCTGCACACTGCCGTGGGCAATGATCAGACGAGGTTTGTTCTGCCACACACTCAGGTCCAGCCCACGAATCCAGGCCGTTGTATCGCTAGCATCATGCTGGCGTAAAAGTGGGCATGGCAGCAGAACGACGTCTTCTAGTTCCACAGGCTCTGCTTTGAGCAAAACGTGGAGATTGGGCGCCAGCGCCCGCTGCTCCTGGAGGAAAAAAGCCTGTCCCCACAGACTGCCTGGGCCGCCATGATCATGGTTCCCTGGGATCACATACACCGGCAGCCCCAGTTGACCGATGGCTGCACATGCAGCAGAAACAGTGCCTTTATCCGGTGTCGGTGAGTCAAACACATCCCCAGCCACCACCATGAAACGCGCCTCTTTATCTTGAGCCACTTGCCCTAAACGCTCGATCACTCTCACACGCTCCTGCCGGGCGATGGCACGCTTTTGCTCATCCTCGATCCGAGCAAAAGGCTTACCGATTTGCCAATCGGCAGTGTGGAGAAAAGTCAGCGACATGGGTAATCCCAAATCATCAGGCCGCGCCGTCAAAGGTCAAGGCAGTCGAGCTCACTTGATGCATTCCTCCACAACCGCAGAGATGCGGGAATTCTTTAAACACTCAGAGAGCATATCCATCCAGTTTCAGCTTGTTTGTCAGGGCTGGCAGATTTACAGGCAGGCTTGTAGCCGAATCGCCCCCGATGGAATATCGCACGGCCCTGTTTTTTCTTTTTCTTTATTATATCCGGCCCCAGGACTGGATACCTTCCCTCATAGGCTTCAATATCATCCGGCCCATGATCCTGATGTGGATCATCAGCTTTGCGATCAACCGCAACAGGCAGGGCAGTGGCGGCATCTTGAAGACTCCGCATGACTGGGCGATCCTGGCCTATTATTTTTACGTCTCGTGGTACTCAGGAGACTTCAATGGCACGCTCAAGGCCTTCTTACCATACGTCGTCTTTTATGGCTTCACGGTCCATTCCTTGACCAATTGGGAGCGCGTTCTTGGCTACATCAAGGCGTGGAACTGGATGCTTGTGGGGGTAGCGGCCATGGCCGTGGCGAGTTTATATGGTCTAGACCTCACGAATGCGGGCGAAGTCACCATGTTCTTTGATGGTCGTTTGTGCCTGGGCACCTGGATGCATAACAACCCAAACGCGCTGGCGCACTCCGTCATCGTGGCGATGCCACTCAGCTACGTCATCTACTTTTGGCGCAAGGGCGCCACCGGACGATTGATCTTGTTCCCTGCCCTGGCGGCGCTGGCCTGCTACTGCACTTACGAGACGAAATCCAAAGGGGCCTTCCTCGTCGGCGGGATTCTCCTCGTGCTGATCTTCGTCGTTGGCCGTCCTAAGTCTATCCAGCTCCTTTCTATTGCCATGGCAGCGACGATTGGTGTTTCTGCCCTGAGCTTTCTTCCCCGAATGGAGCAGATGGGAAACCTGCGTGCGGATGAAGGCGTGCAGGGCCGTCTCATGGTGTGGGAAATGGCCCGCCGGGTGACTGAAACAAAACCTGGCGGTGAAGGGTGGAAGCAATTCGTGGGCTTCATCATCTGGGAAGGCCAGTGGGAGACCAAATCCACTCACTCCAGCTATGTGCAGGTTGGCGGTGACTTGGGCATCAATGGCATCTTTTTCTACCTTCTCCCCATGTGGCTGGCCATTCGCTCCCTGTGGATCGGCGCACGCTTCACCCGCGATGATCCCGATCAAGAACGATGTCGAAGAGCGGCCATGCTGCTGGTCATCTCTTACCTCATTTCCGGCTGGATGATCAACCGTGAGTACCACACAGAGTACTTCCTCATCGTCGCGCTCGCAGCAGCCATCCATCGCCTGAATTTAGCGACAGAAACCGCTTACCTGGCCCAGGTAGCAGCGGCAGAAAATCCTGAAGCCCTGGCAGAAAATAAAATGGAGGAAGACATCTCTCCTCCGATTGCTATCCCAGCCATGGAAGCGATCTACGCCAAAGGCAAAACCTTGTGGAACCGCATCAACCTCCTGGATGTAGGAGTAGGGGCTGCCATGACCTGGGCGGTGCTTTTCACCTGGGATTACGTGCTCGCAAACCTCTAGTAGCCGCCCCCCTTTCACCCCTTTGCGAAAGGGGGGCAGAGACCAGTCCAGCCCTTTTAGGCCGCGCCCAATTCTTCGAGCAAAATTTGATTGAGGCGAATGCCCGCTTCAAAATTGGCGATTGGGAAATTTTCATTGGGTGCATGGGCTTGGCAATCTGGAAGCGCCAGCCCCAGCAGCAGCGTATCAGCTCCCAGCACTTCTTTAAAAGCCTGCACAATCGGGATGCTACCCCCTTCGCGGATAAGAGCCACTTTTCCGCCGAAGGTCTTGGCCAGGGCGCGCTGGGCCGCCTGCCCGAGAGCCCCTTGAGGGTCCATCAAATAAGATTGGCCTGTGTGCCCGCGCACGATCTCCAGACGGACACTTGATGGCGCTTTGGACTTCAGGTACTCACTGGCCAGATCCATGATTTCTTCAGGATTCTGTTCCGGCACCAGGCGGAAGGACAGCTTCACAAACGCCTCGCGCGGGATCACCGTCTTTGATCCCTCGCCCTGATAACCACCGCCGATGCCATTGACCTCAGCCGTGGGTCGTGCCCAGCGCCGCTCACGCTCCGTAAATCCAGGCTCGCCAAAAAGAGCCGGGACTCCTGTCAGCGAAAGCGTCTCCGCATCCCCATCTCCCAGCTCAGCCCAGGCGCTGCGCTCCCAGTCGGCCAGGGGTTTCACCGCATCATAAAAACCAGGGATCAAAACCTTACCGTTCTCGTCATGCAGCGTCGCCGCCAGTCGGGCAGCGACTGTCGCAGGGTTGGCCACTGCGCCGCCAAAAATGCCAGAATGAAGGTCAATACTGGGGCCATGGACCCGCACTTCCATGCAAGCAATCCCACGCAGGCCATACGTAAAAGTCCCCACACCAGGCCCCACCATGCCTGTATCCGAAATGGCCACCACATCGCAGGCAAGCTCCTCACGATGCGCTTCCAAAAACGGCTTCAAATTTGGACTGCCGATTTCTTCCTCACCTTCAAAAAGGATCGTGAGATTCACCGGCAGGTCACCCTGCTTTGCCAAAGTTTCTGCCAAACCGGAAACGTGGGCCATGAGCTGACCTTTATTATCCGTCGCTCCACGACAAAAGATGACACCGTCCCGAAGGGTCGGCTCAAAGGGTGGAGACTTCCACTCTGCGTAAGGCTCCGCAGGTTGCACGTCGTAATGACCGTACAGCAAGACCGTGCGGCGACCCGCGATGTGTTTATTTTTAGCGACAATCACTGGATGCCCAGGTGTCTCATGCAGGGCGGTCGTCAGCCCCATGGAGGTAAGCTTGGCCACCAGCCAGTCTGCACAGGCCCGTGTATCGGCATTGTGCCGTGAATCAGTGGAGACGCTGGGGAAACGCAGGCAGGTGAGGAGATCGTCGAGTGCAGACATGGCAGGAGGAGATACGAAATAAACCAGTTTTAGGGCATCATCGTTGGCGGTTCACCCTTCCACTGTTTCCAATTATTGAAGGCGAACATGGCAAAGAAAATCACGATGAAGATTTGGCCGATCGTCAAAGCCCAGATGCCGAACCCCACGGCACAGACCATGCTGATGATGAGGGCTATCTTTTGCCGCCGTGGCCCTAAGATGGCCTGCATGATATGGCCGCCATCGAGCGGGATGATGGGGAATAGATTCAGCACGGCCCAGAACAAGCTCACGTTGATGAACTTATCCATGAAGTACTTCCCCAGCACCTGCTGCGGAGGCCATTCATCCACCAGCCACCACATGGCCACGCCAGCGGCAATCTGAAAAAACGGGCCTGCGGCACTGACGAAGAAATCCTGGGTGCGGGAAAAACGCCGGATGCCATTGGCATACCCTCCAAAACCATGCAGCACGATGTGGACCTGCTGGGCCCCGTAGTGGCGCATGGTCAGCGCATGGCCCAGTTCATGAATGAAGATGGACAAAAAACCAGCAACGACCCACACCAATACCCGCTGCATTTCCTCGGAGGTATCGGCATAAAAACCACCGCCGAGCATGGCCATCGTCAGCCAGAAAACCCAGTGAATGACCACCGGGAAACCAAGAAAAGAAAAACGCAGCATGGCGGAGGGCTTAGGCAGCCTGCCGCACTTCCCAGGTGTGGATGGCCGGGTTGCAAATATCGCGCACGAAAGGCTTAGAGTCCGCCTGCTCACCAAAGACATAGACCCGCTTCCGCAGAGTCAGCTTGGAGATTTGGAAACCAGGGTTTTCCAGGGCGCGATAGTAGTTCAGGATCATTTCTTTTTCCAGATCCAGTGCTCCACCCTTCATCCCATATTCGAGAGTGAATTTAGCCTTTTCAAAAGCGCCCGTTTCGCCATCGCGCAGAGTTTGGCTGATTGGGTCCAGCAGCACTTGGCGCACAAAACCCTCCAGAGCTGCCGCATCCCCTTCGTAGTCCACCTTGTAAACGGTGCTCTCACGATAGGTGAGCTTTTGAGGAAGAGGGGCGTAAAGCAGCTTCTGGCAATCGCTTTCGTGGTCGAACTGGCCGAGGATTTCGAAGAGTTGTGTCATCTGAGAATGTTCTAGTGGGTAGCAAGGAAGGCGGGATACGCAACGGCGGAATCATGCCGCTGGGGGCGGCGGTTCCGCCAATCCCATCGTCTCCAGCATCGCGGTAAACTTGCGCGAAGGTTTGGCATAGGTCGGGTAGTCAGGGTAGGTGCCCCGGCTCGGCAGGTAGCGCCAGTGTTTGTACATCCATAGCCAGCATTCGGGATTTTTCCGGATGGCTTTCTCAAAATGATCCCACACGCGCTGGGTCACGATCGTGACGTCCTCGTCGGGTTGCGGCCGCAAAGCTTCGAAAATGGAGACCTGATAACGCCCGTCAGGCAAGGGCAGGCAGACCCCCGTCATGATGGAAAGCCCCAGACGCATGGCCAGTTGAACATGCAGGGTCGGCACGCACGTTAGCAGCCCAAAACAACGTATGGCAGTGGCGGCTTTCCCAGGTGAAATGTTCAGATCGGTTAGCAGGCCCGCATGCCCTTTGCGTTTCAGAGCTTTCATCAGCTTCAGCATCGCACTTTCTTGCGGGATCACCGTGTGACCCGAATGCTCACGCAACCGCTTAAAAATGGCCGTCAATCCAGGATTCTTAAAATCCTGAGCGACGACAGTGAAAGGAATGCCGCGAAATCCCCAAATCAGGCTGACAAATTCAAAGTTTCCAAAATGGGGTGTTACCCACACACCCCCCGTCTCACGCGCAGTGGCCTCCGCCTGGGCATCGCACATCTGGATCGTGATGTGCTGCTGCCAAGTCTCGTGTGTGAGCGATGCTGCCCAAAAAAGATCCAGAAATGTGCGGGCAAAAGTTTGGTAAGATTGTCGAGCGATCCGCTGGCGATCCGCCAGAGTGTATTCCCCTTGGAAAGCGACGCGTAAATTTTCCAAGGCGGTTTTTCGGCCTTTGATGTCCAAGTGATAGGCGGCAAAGCCCACCCCTTTGGACATCGCCAGAATGACAGAACGGGGCAGCCTGGGCAGCAACCAGGCAGCAGAAGCGACCAAAAGGGTCTCGCAGAAATATCGGAGGTTCTTCACCTTGGCGTTTGTGGGTTGGAAAAAGGTCGTTACGGTAGGCACATGGCAGTGCCCAACCTCACAACCATTCTCAAGCGAATTCTAAAGCAGCCCACCGCTCCTTTCCACGAATACCATGTTCGTGCCGAAATCGAGTCGCTGCTGAAGGATTGCCCCCACGTGAAAACCAAGCGTGATAAATATGGCAACCTGCTCGCCACCTACAAGAATGGCAAAAGCAAGAGCAAGCCCACCTGGGTGCTCGGAGCTCACATGGATCACCCCGCTTTCGTGCGCACTCCAGGCAGCACGGGCAAAGACGACTTTGAATTCCTCGGCGGCGTCCCTAAACCTGAAGTCGAAGCAGGTGTGAAGCGCGGTCTTCGCGCCAAGCCTAAAGGTGACATCGCCACATGGGTCTTCCCAGCAAACGTCACGGATGAAAAAATCGAAGCCACCGCCTGCGATGACCTTGTCGGCTGCGCCGTCATTGTCGCGACATTTTGGGAACTTGCCGCGCTAGACCTCAGCACCACTTTCCACGCCGTCTTTACCCGCGCCGAAGAAGTCGGCTTCCTGGGTGCCTGGCACATCGCCCAAAAGTGGCCCTTTGGCACCGATGACGTCTTCCTTTCCATCGAAACCAGCCGC
Organism: Prosthecobacter dejongeii; assembly: GCF_014203045.1. Lineage (NCBI taxonomy): Bacteria > Pseudomonadati > Verrucomicrobiota > Verrucomicrobiia > Verrucomicrobiales > Verrucomicrobiaceae > Prosthecobacter > Prosthecobacter dejongeii. Next base: position 585,665 of record NZ_JACHIF010000003.1, on the reverse strand, counting down.
CCGGTCAATGGTGCGGTGATGAGCGGTGGCCCCGTCGTCCGTGTGGGAGATCGCCTTTCTATCTTTGACAGTGAAGGCACGGCCGTTCTCATGACCACGGCCAAAGAACAAGGCATTCGTGTACAGCGCTGCCTCCTTGATGCAGGTGCTTGTGAAGCCACCGCCATGCAGGCCGCAGGCATCCGCAGCACCGGCATCTCGATCCCGTTAGGCAACTATCATAACATGGACGCGAACAAAAAAATCGCGCCTGAATATGTCATGATGAGCGACGTCCGGGATCTGATCAACCTGCTCAAAGCCCTCGTCGCCACCAAGCATGACGGCATCGGTGAACGCAGCATTCGCGAACGTGTGGAAATGCGGACGGAAGAATATGCGGCGCACCTGAACGCAGCAGCCAAACACTTTAAATAGTAGCTCTCTGGGCAGCGAATGTCCTGGAGTCACGGAGTTTAAGAGCAAGAGGATCAGGCAGGTTGCGCGAATGATGCGCTTCCTCTTGCGTCAGCACGCGGGAATGGGCTAGAAAGCAGCCTGCTCCCATGAAGTCCCTTTTCCTCACCAACGAATATCCGCCCCACATTTATGGGGGTGCCGGAGTGCATGTCGAATACCTCACACGCGAGCTGGCCAAGCTCATGGAAGTGGAGGTGCGCTGCTTTGGGGACCAAGAAAGCACGGATCCTCAACTCACCGTCCATGGCACAGGCTTAAATGCAGAAAGCTGGACCAGCCCTGCCAATCTTAAATCTGTCTTCGGTGCCCTCCAGCGTTGCCTGGACTTTAATACCCGCAACATTGATGCCCAAGTTGTGCACCTGCATACCTGGTATTCTCATTTTGGCGGTATTCTGGCCAAACTGAACTACGGCCTCCCCATGGTTCTCACCGTTCACTCCCTGGAGCCCCTTCGCCCATGGAAACGGGAGCAGCTCGGCGGCGGATATGACTTCACCGTCTGGCTGGAGAAGACCGCGCTGGAAATGGCTGATGCCGTCGTGGCCGTTTCCGAAGAAACCAAATGCGACCTTCTTCGCCTGTTTCCGCTGGACCCACATAAGATCCACGTCATCCACAATGGCATTGATCCTGAAGAGTATCACCGCATCGAAGCTCCAGAAATCCTGCGGAAGCATGGCGTCAATCCCGACCAACCTTTCGTCTTATTTGTCGGCCGCATCACCCGGCAGAAAGGCATCATCCACCTCGTCCGAGCCATTGAGCAGATGAATCCAGGGTTCCAGATCGTGCTTTGCGCTGGAGCTCCAGATACGCCCGAAATTGCCGCTGAAATGCAGGCTGCCGTTACCGCTGCACAGCTCAAGCGAGAAGGCATTGTCTGGATCCAGGCCATGCTTCCCGTGCAGGAAAAGATCGCCATGTATTCCCATGCGGATGTCTTTTGCTGTCCCTCCATTTACGAACCATTCGGCATCATCAACCTCGAGGCCATGGCCTGTGAAACTGCCGTCGTCGCCAGCGCCGTCGGCGGAATCAAAGAAGTGGTGGTTCCGGGCGAAACGGGCATCCTCGTGCCGTTGGATCAGCAGACAGAAAGTCCTTTTGAAGCCGTGGACCCTACCGCATTCGCTCGCGATCTCGCCGAGGGCATCAATACCCTAATGGCAGACCCCGAAAAACGCCGCAGCATGGGCCTTGCGGGGCGCAAACGCGCCGTCGAGCGCTTTAGCTGGACCAGCATCGCCCATCGCACCAAGGCCCTTTATGAAAGCCTCATCAAAGCCTAACCTCCTCTTTATTCCTGACCATGGAACTCATCAATAACGCCCCTGAAGTGCCGGCCGCTGTCGGCCCCTACTCCCAAGCCGTCCGTGCGAACGGTTTTCTTTTCTGCTCTGGCCAGATTCCTATCAATCCCGCCAGTGGTAAGATCGAAGCCACTGAGGTCGAAGGACAGACCCGACAGGTATTGGCCAATATCAAAGCTCTCCTCGCCAGTCAGGGACTGGATCTGACCCGTGTGGTCAAAGCCACCGTTTTCCTGCAAAGCATGGGGGACTTTCCGAAGGTGAATGCCCTCTATGACGAAGCCTTCAGCGGGCACAAACCTGCGCGCTCCACGGTGCAGGTAGCGGCCCTTCCGCTCGGTGCTTTGGTCGAGATCGAAGTGATCGTCGAACTTCCCTGAACCTCTCTACGGAGAACCGGGGATGGACTGCGCAGGATCTTTCCGGCGGAAGCCTTGAATGCGTCCATCCCCTTTGTAGAGATAAATTTTTTGCACATCCTCGACCTTCATGAGCACCCATGGGGAAAGAAGATTGCGGCCGTTTTTGGTGAACACAATCCCATCCGCCAAGTGCACACAGGAATGGAAGGCATCCCCCGTTTCATTGCTCAGGAAAAACAGCACGTCCCCGTATTTGTAAGGCGGTTCGACAGGGGTAAAATTCTCGAGCACCGCGCTCGTCGCCAGGCGCGAGTCGAGCAGATATTCATGCGGCTCATAATTGAAGAAATTCAGCGAAGTCCAATGGCAGTCAGGCAGCATCCCGTGCTTGGCGAGGTCTAGCCCTGGATAGGTGTACATCAGCTTTCGAACCAGCGCTGGCAGCAAGTGAGACAAAGGAAGCGCCTCAATGCCATCCGTATCAATGATGGACTGTACCAATGGCTCCACATCTTTGCGGCGAAGTCCCATGCCCAAGGTCCAGTAGCCCACCAGTTCTTCCACATTTGTGGTGTGATCCACCTCGACCTTGATCATCAATGACCGCGTGCGCGTAAACGCCTTAAACATGGAACGCGCCTCAGAGTCTGACTGTGCGTAATTGAGGATGGCAGAGATATCACTGAAAGCGATGGTATCCCCGCGCTTATAAGCCATTTGGTCAATTTTGGCGATGATTTCAGGGCGTAGCTTGCTTGTGCGATACCATTCTTTCACCGTTTGCCCCACAATGAGCACTGGGTCCACGCAAAATTCGTTAGGCGGATACTTCGAGAGCTCCGTGTAAATCATGGCGCGAGATTCTGGCGTGATAGCCTCCAGGTCTGGCAGTGGTGGGAAGACATGCACGAATCCATTCTCCTTAACCATTTGATTGGTATCCAAAAGCAGCGTGATAAGCGCTTCTGACAGAGAAGCCTTGCGGAAAAAATCCGGCAAATTGGGCAGCATCTCTTCCGCAAAACTCCAACGAGGGCGAGTGTTCGGCAGGGGAAAGCTATCCACCAGCGTCTTGGGCGCTTCTAAATAAATGTAGGCGCAACGCAGCTTTCCCCATGGACCAGGATTCGTGTAAAAGACATTCGGGTTTGGCGAGACAGGAGGCGAGGTCGGAGCCGTCGTGGACTTAGCCGTTACTCCATTGTTTTGCCCCAGTAACTGGCGTAAGTCATTGAGGTCATTGATCTGAGCCTGCGCACTTGCAGCCAGGACCACCGCTGTGAATGCCATGAGGCGGGCAGCAGCAGTCAAAGATAAGGAACCGAAAAACTTTCGAATCAAAAGCATGGGCGAGGGGGGAGTCTTCAAACTGGACGAATTCTGCAAACTTGCATCCTCTTTGCGAAAGAATGCACAAATCAGTGGTGGTCAGACAAGCACAGAACGCATGAAAGATGCATTCCTCAGAGAAAATGCTTGGGCTAGGCCGGAAAAATTGATATTCCTCGCGTTTCGCCTGCCCCCGACACCGAATGCATAGCTCGAACTCACGCCCCGCCCGCCAGTACGCAGTCTCTGCGGCTGTTTCCTTTCTGGCCTTGGCTGGCAGCCTCGCTCCCTCCACCACCGTCCTGGCTGGAGAAGGCCAGACCACCAGCTTGGCAGAAAAGGAAGTTCAACGCAGGGTCACCACAGTGACGACTCAGCAGGCACGCCTTCCTGAAGCGGAAGCACTTTTGAAAAAGGGCGACTCAGCGGCCGCTCTGGCCATTTTTGAAGAAGCCTTTTTGGCGCTGCCTGATGTGCCTCTCGCTCAGGAAACCCGCACCATCGCTCTGGATGGTTACATTCGGGCAGGACTCGCCCGTGCCAAGGAATTGGTAGACAAAGGAGACTACCCTGGCGCTACCGCCGTGCTGGACAAACTGGACCGCGCTGAAGTGGCCAAAGGCGACAGCCGCATCCTTAAACTGCGCAAACGCTTGGGTGATCCTGACCGCTACCCTCCCGCACTCACCACTGAACATGTGGCGAAGGTGGACCAGGTTCAAAAACTGCTCCTCCTGGCAAATTCTCAGCGTGAAACCGGTCAGTATGATAAGGCCTTGTTAACCTATGAAGAGGTGCTGCGCTTGGACCCGTACAATACAGCCGCCCGCCGTGGTATGGAGGCTACGGAAAAGGAACGTGCCCAGTATTTCAGCGTGGCGAAGGACCACCAGCGCAGCCGGATGCTCAATGATGTGAATGCCGCCTGGGAAAAACAAGTCCCCCTACGCAGCACCGATGTCTCCAACCTTTTTGGAGATGCGGGAACAAGCCTCAGGACCACGGACATTCGCGGTGGTCGTGAAGCCATTCAAAAGAAATTGCGGGATCTAAAAATCTCCCAAATTGATTTTAGTGGGGCCACTCTGGAAGAGGTCATGGAGTATCTGCGCGTGCGCTCCCGGGATCTTGACCCCACAGGTAAAGGAGTGGACTTCGTCGTCAGCATCCCAAATGACCAGCCTTCGCGGCCCATTTCACTGAATCTCAAAGAAGTGCCCATTGAGGAAGTATTGCGCTACGTCACTCAAATCGCAGGCATCGCTTACCGTGTGGAAGATTATGCGGTGCGTTTAGTGGCGCTCACAGAGAACACAGGTGTCATCATCTCTAAATCCTACCGCGTCCCGCCAGATTTTATCACCAGTGCTCCAGTAGGCGCAGCAGCCCCAGCTTCGGCAGACCCGTTTGCTGCCGCCGGCGCCGGTGCGACTGCAACCACGGGTATTCAAATCAAGCGACTGGGAGCCCAGGAGTTCCTCCAAAGTTACGGCGTCACCTTCGGGGAAGGCACCGGGGCCAATTACAGCCCTAGTAGCAACATGCTGGTGGTGCGCAACACCGCCGCAAATTTAGAAATTGTGGATGCGTTGGTGGAGCAAGCACAGAATCGTTCCCCTAAACAGGCCATCATTGAAGTGCGCCTTTTGGAAGTAGGTGATAACCGCTTGAGTGAATTGGGGTTTGATTGGTTGCTTGGAACCTTCGGCGTAAATAACGACCAAGTCGCCCTCGGTGGTGGCTCGATCGGCAATGCTTTGACGGGAGCCAACTTCTTGGCTGAAGACTTTGCCTTCAAGCAGATGGTGGCTCCTGGCGTAGCGACGGCGATCGGCATGAACCCCCTCACCACCAGCCTGCGCTCCTCCGGTGACTTGAGCAAGAACGGCGTGGACAGCGTTCTCTTTGGAGCGCCCACGGCCTCCTCCCGTCGCTCACCTGGAGTGCTTTCTGTGGCTGGTGTTTTATCAGACCCTCAGTTTCAGGGCATCGTGCGTGCGCTTGATCAAAAGAAGGGCGTTGACCTTGCCGCCCAGCCTAGCGTGGTAACACGCAGCGGCCAGAAAGCCTCAGTAGAAGTCGTTCGTGAGTTGATCTACCCGACAGAGTTTGATCCACCCCAGATCCCGACAAACATTGGTCAGAGCAATCTCATTGATGCTGAAACGGGTGAGGTCATTCCAGGTGAACTGCCTCCTGCCGTGGTCACACCCAGCACGCCGACTTCCTTCGACACTCGCAAAACCGGTGTTGTTCTGGATGTGGAGCCAGTGATCTCTGAAGACGGCCGCACGGTGGATTTGACAGTGACCCCCCAGTTCACGGAATTCTCAGGTTTTGTGAACTACGGTTCTCCGATTCGCAGCCTTTATCAAGGGACCTTCACCGAGCTCACCCCTAACCTGATATTCCAACCCATCTTCGACACCAAGAAAGTCATCACCTCCGTCAAGGTGTATGATGGTGCCACGGTGGTCCTCGGGGGTTTGGTCACGGATCAGACAGAAATCATCGCGGATAAAGTGCCCCTGCTGGGTGACCTGCCTTTCCTGGGACGTCTTTTCAAAAGTGATGTCAAACAGCGCCGTGTCAAAAACGTGATCTTCTTCGTCACAGTGCGGGTGGTTGACCCCTCAGGTTCACGCATCAACCAAGCTGCGGTGGCCCCTTAACGAGGGCTGTTTGTGAAAAGTGGAGTCGCTTGAGAGTTCGTCTAAACCTGGGCGTTTAGAGGGCATGTTTCAGCGACTTTCTTGGCTCTTTTGGGCGGTGATCACTTGCAGCGCGGCGACTGCTGCGCCTAAGCCGCCTAACATACTATTCATCTTCACAGATGATCATTCCTACAAGACATTGTCTTGTTACCCCGAAGCGCTGCCGGGTGTTAAGACACCAGCCATGGATGCCCTAGCCAAAAGTGGCGTGCGCTTCAGTCATGCTTACATGGGCGCGTGGTGTATGCCCTCACGGGCCACCATGCTCACAGGCAGGCATCCCCACGGCATCGAGTCCATGCGCATGAGTGGAAAGTATCCGCGCAGTGAATATGACCCACAAAAGACACCCTTCTTCCCCGCCGTGTTTCGGAACAATGGCTATCACACCGCTCAAATCGGCAAGTGGCACACGGGGGTGGATTCAGGTTATGGACGGGATTGGGATTACCAGATCGTCTGGAACCGCCCCAAATACCCCGAGAATGCAGGAGCTTATTACGAAGACCAGATGTTAGAGATCAACGGGGTCAAAGCGGTCACACTGAACGCTGACTATTCCACCGACAACTACACCCGCTGGGCCACTGAATACATCCGTGGTCAGCATCGCGATGCTACGAAGCCCTGGTATCTCTGGTTATGCTACGGCGGCGTCCACGGTCCTACCACCCCCGCGAAACGCCACAAAGGCCTGCATAAAAACGACGCCGTTCCCTTCCCCGCAGACATCCTGCCACCACGCCCTGGAAAACCAGCTTATCTAAACGAAACCCAGGCTTGGAAAAAGGATGACGAAGGACGAATCGTCCCCCAAAAGAGTGGTGAAACATTCGGCGACAATGCCAAGAAGGCGCGTCCCTACGCTGATCACATCCACCAGCTCAATGACTGTGTGCAATCGCTGGATGAAGGTGTGGCCGAAGTCATGAAAGCCCTCAAAGAAAGTGGGCAGCTAGAAAACACCTTGGTTGTGCTCACGGCTGATCAAGGTTTTGCCACGGGCGAGCATGGTTTGCGCACCAAACTTGCTCCTTACGATGCCGCTTATCGCAGCCCTCTCATCATCTCCATGCCAGGCACCTTGCCTCAGGACAAAGTGTGCACCAAACCCGTGAATGGGACAGATCTCGTCGCCACCTTCAGCGAGTTTGCAGGCATTCCCCTGCCCTGGGAAATTCATGGTCGTGACCTCACTCCTCTGCTCAAAGACCCCACCGGAGCGGCCTGGCCTTACCCATGTTTTTACGAGGCCACGGGCGACCACTTCGGCACTGACGTGACCCAGGTGGTCAAAGACACTCCCGCCAAAGCCGCCCACCATCATGTGCCCTGGTATGCGGCGCTGAATGATGGCCGCTACAAATACATCCGTTATCTGACTCCCGGAGAAACAGAAGAGTTGTATGATTTACAATCGGACCCGGAAGAACTGACCAATTTAGCCGATCTCCCAGAGCACCAACCCACCTTGGTTAAACTACGCGCCACAGCCGTGGCAGAACTACGCCGCACCCAGGCTGGTTATGCAGAGCATTTACCGCCCACACGACAAATGGGGAAACAACCCTGAAGCCGTCGCCACTTTAAAGGACGGAGCGAACCACGTGATCTCCAAATCCCGGCAACTGCGCCAAAGCCTGCGCGGGTGAAGGGCGCATGCCAGGTACATGCAAGCCTTTACTGCCCACACTGATCACCAATTCTTCCAAGGCCTCCGTAAAGGCCTGAATGGCAAGGCTTTCCTCCTCATGATCAAAGATGAGACCATTGAGCAGAGCCACGTGTTCATAACGTTGCATCCACTCATGAGCCCGATGCTTCGCATAGCGCTCCAGCACCAGTCGCAATAGAGATTCTGCCGCCCGCTCTTCTGCATCCCGCAGAATCTGCCAGGTCAGACAACGGACGACATCCGCAGCCGCGGCCACCAGCCCCTGCTCCAGACCTGGATTGATGAGCTGGCGGTGACGATGTTCAAAGTGAAATCCCAGATCTACCTGGCACTGCTCAGCCGGGGTCAAATGCCGATGGGATTCACACAGCATCGCGATTTCTAACCCCCAGGCTGGAGGCAGACTGAACCCAGCCAAAGTTCCCAGATCGCCAGCAAACTCACCTGAAAGAGGATAACGAAAACTCATCAAATGCTCCAGCAGTGGCTTGACTCCGAGCACATCTTGAAAGGACTGAATGAGGGGAAAAATCAGCAAACGGGTAACCCGGCCGTAAAGGCGATCCGCCACCCGGCTGTAATAACCTTTGGCAAAGCGATACCCCAGGCGTGGATGGGCGACCGGAAAACACAGCTTCGAAAGCATCGAAGGACTATAGTTTAAGATGTCTGTATCGTGGCTGATGACGATGCCTTCATGGCCAGAGGCCTTGAGGTAAGCGAGCCCCATCCAGATATTGGCCCCTTTACCCACACACATGCCATCCCACCCGCCTTCGGCCAGCCGATGATGCGCCGCCTGTAGCACCGGGCCATCATTCCACAGCACCTGTACTTTTTTATCCCCAGCGGATTCACGGCACAGCTTCAGAGCTGACTCCACCTGATCTTCCGCCATGCCGTTCATGCTGAGGAGCACTTGGCTGATGTAGGGCACCTGAGACACCTGCTCCAAAATCGCAGGCAAGGCTGGGCGCTGCGTCTCTGCGTGTAAGGCAGGCAGCAGCAGGGCAACTGGGCGGTCTTGAGTCAACTCCACCAATTCCGCGTTCCGCGCGGTGGCGTCTGGCGTGGCGAGGTGATGCAGGGTGGGAAGTCGTGCGTGCTGGTAAAAATCCGCCATCCTAGGTGTATCTGTCCGGTGAGTCGTCGCGAGGGGTAAAATCTAGATGTCAGCAGCAGGGTCCTGAGCCTTTTCTGCCTTCTTATCCGAGTCTGAAGGAATGTCCGTCTGAGTGGTGATGGGATCATCCGGCGTATCTGCCGCTTCATACTCAATCTCAATCTCCTGCCGCCAACGGCGGGATACCCAGGGACGCACAAGGCCGTAAAGCAAATAGCTGACAAACAATACGGAAGGCATCCACTGCCAGTTCCGCACGGCAAAGGCCACCACGATGATGGAAATGAGCACCCAAGCTGGAGAACGGCGCGTGCGCCAGTTGATGGATTTGAAGCTAGGATACTCCAGATCACTCATCATCAGGTAGGAAAGCAGAACCATGAGAACGGCCAAACCATATTTCCAGGGGCCGATTTCCTTATTGCCTTCATCAAGCCACAACATCAGCAACGTGAGTGAGGCGATCACCCCCGCTGCGGCAGGGATAGGGCAGCCGCGAAAGTGCTTGCTGTTGGTCTTGTCATCACTGGCAGCGATGCAATTGAAACGTGCCAACCGCATGGCTCCGCAGACGAGGTAAGCGCAAGCGATCAACCAACCGAGGCCTGCGGGTTTTTCGATATTAGAAAGCACGATGTCATGCACCAGCAAAGCGGGCGCGACACCAAAAGAAACGATGTCTGCAATGGAGTCCAACTCACGGCCAAACGGTGATTCCTGCCCGCCCAGGCGTGCTACACGGCCATCGAGCACATCGAACAAACAAGCGGCTAGAATCGCGATGATCGCCCAGTAATAATGCTGGGTAATTTCCCCTTCCCGACCTTTAAAAATCTGCAAGATCGCCACGAATCCAGCCAGGATATTCCCGGCTGTCATCATCGTGGGCAGCACATAGATGCGAGGTTCGCGTTCAAGCATAAAGCCGAATGTAGCGCAGCCTTACCGCTTGCCCACTTGAAGTTTGCAGTTTCGTCACCGGTCAGGTGCGTTATTCATGGAGCCATGACTACGCCCAGCCTGCCGCCCCTTTCACCTGAAACGACCCTTTCTCAGGTGCTGCAAAGTTACCCAGGGGCTCAGCGGGCACTTTTTGCACGGTATCACATCGGCGGCTGCAGCAGTTGCGCCTTCAGCCCTTCAGAAACCTTGGCCCAGCTCTGTGCCCGCAATGACAACCTGGATGTGCAGGAGGTCATCGCCCATATCCAGGACAGCCACCAGGGAGATGCCACTTTGCAAATCTCCCCCTCAGCCTTTGCAGAACTCCGCGCTAACACACCCGATTTGAAGGTCCTCGACGTACGCACCCGCGAGGAGCATGAGGCCGTCACCATCCCAGGTTCTTTGCTGATGACCCAGGAGTTAGTCCAGGAGGCCTTTTCCCACTGGGATAAAACCGCCCCCGTCGTGCTCTATGATCACACAGGATCCCGCTCGCTGGATGCGGTGGCTTACTTCGTGGGCCATGGTTTCACCCAAGCTACCTGCCTGACGGGTGGCATTGATGCCTACAGCCAAGAGGTGGATAAAACCCTGCCCCGCTACAAAATCGAGATCGAGGCATGACGCCCCCCGTTTCCAACAGCCTCTGGTCTCGAACGGACTGGCAGGCACGGCGCGATGCCCACTATTCCAAGGTGGCGGCCCAGGCCGATGCGTTTGTGGAAAGACGCAGCCGCCAGGACAAACATCCCGTCCACGATTTCCTCTTCACCTATTATAACTTCTCCCCTGCCAAATTGAAGCAGTGGGTGCCCCCCATGGACATCAGCCTGGAAGTGACCGAAGAGGACCTGCTGGCGATGCCCTGGCTCTTAGGCGAAAAGTTCCGACGCGAGGGAAATCTGGTCTGGCTGGATGAATCCAAGCTAGGCGCTCACACGCGCGACCTCGCCCGCTGGGTGGCCACGCTCTGTGCCAATGTTCTGGCACGTGCTCCGCGCTTCCGCTGCTTTGGCCTGCATGAATGGGCCATGGTTTACCGCCAGACGCGGGAGGAAATTCGCCATCAAGGGTATGAGCTCCGCCTCGCCCCCGATGAGATGGCTACGTTTATCGAATCTCAGAGCATCGGCTGCTCGCACTACGATGCGTTTCGTTTTTTCACGCCTGCGGCAAAGCCTCTGAATGCCTTGCAACCCATCCTGGAAACCCGGCTGGAAATGGAGCAAGGCGCTTGCCTGCACGCGAACATGGACCTCTACAAATGGGCCACCAAGCTCTGGCCCTGGGTAGGCGCAGACCTCGTGGCCGATGTCTTCACCCTCGCCCGAGAAGGTCGCGATCTGGACATGCGCGCCAGTCCCTACGACCTGCGTCACCTGGGCTATGAACCGGTCTGCATTGAGACACCAGTGGGTCGCCAACGCTATGAACAGGAGCAAAGGGAACTCGCCGCTAAGGCCGTGCCTTTGCGGGAAAAACTACGACTCGCGGCTGAAAAGATGATCGCCTAAACAGGTGATCTCAGGCCTTTGTCTTCACTAAAAAGCGAGTGCAAACCCCGCCTCCTTCCACAACGGCGGGTAGTTGCTCTGCGTGACGACCGCTGGCGATGATGCACTGCACCCCGCCATTCACCGCATCCTGCACAGCACGCAGTTTGGAGATCATGCCCCCCGTGCCCAGTTTGGTTTTCTCTTCTTGAGCATGATGGATCACCACATCCACATCTTCGACGATGGGGATGGGCCCCTCTTCCGGTTTATGCATGTCCCGCAGCAGTCCAGGCGCACTGGTGAGCAGCAGCAAAAGATCCGCCCCCCACAGGCGTGCCACGCGGGAGGAAAGTTTGTCATTGTCGCCAAAGCGCAGTTCCTCAATGGCCACGCTATCGTTTTCATTGATCACAGGCACCACCTGGGGAAACTCCAGCAGGCGCTCCAGCGTGGTCTTAACCCGGCGGGCGCGGTCATAATTTTCTAGATCTTCGTGCGTGACCAGCAACTGGGCCACATGCAGGTCATGATCACGCAGGAGGTTTTCATAAGCGTGCATGAGATGGGTCTGCCCCACGGCGGCCAGGGCCTGAAGAGTGGTCATGTCCGTGGGCCGCTCGCTAAGATTCATCGGCTTCAGCCCCGAGGCAACGGCACCACTGCTCACCACCACCACACGATGCCCAGCCCGTTTCAGGAGGGCCACGGCCTCCACCAGCTTGCGCAACTGCACAGGATCGGGCTCCGGAGCATGCAGTTTTGTCAGAATGCCGGTGCCGAATTTGAGGACAATGCGCTGAGGAGCCGTCGTGGACATGGAAAGAGGGCCGCCAGTATGACGCAGCCGTCTCCGCAGGCAACGGGATGTTTTGCCCACATCACCATCTCTTGCACCCCCCTCAGACAGGCGTATATCACCTATCCGCCCCCTCATGTTGACTTCCTTCACCCCCGTTCTCGATGCCCTCCCCACGCGCAAGTCGCCTTTGATGGAGAAATTCTGGGCGTTGCTGGAGACTAAATCCCCGTCTCAACTGGAGGCTATGGCCCGTGAGTCCCGCGCCATCACTCGGCGGAATTTTGGCCGCACGATGCGCATGTTTGCCCCCCTTTATGTCTCCAATGAATGCGTGAATAACTGCTCCTACTGCGGCTTTTCTCGGGACAACACCAGCATCATGCGGGTGACCTTGACGGTGGATCAAGTCATCAAAGAAGCGCGTCACCTCACCCAGCAGGGCTTTCGAAACATCTTGTTAGTGGCGGGTGAGCACCCGCGCTTTGTCAGCGAAGGTTATTTGGAAGAGTGCATCCACGCCATCCGTGACTTTGTCCCCACCATCGGCATTGAGGTAGGGCCGATGGAAGCCCCCGAATATGAACGCATGGTGAAAGCAGGCTGTGAAGGTCTGGTGGTTTATCATGAGACTTATGATCGCCCTCTTTATTCAGAGATGCACACCGCTGGCCCGAAGAAGGACTTTGAGTGGCGGCTGGCCTGCCCAGAACGTGGCTATGAAGGCGGCTTCCGCCGCATCGGCATCGGGGCACTATTTGGCCTCAGCGACTGGCGCCTAGAGGCCCTGCGACTGGCCGCGCATCTGGAGCATCTTTACAAACATTGCTGGAAATCCAGCTTCACCGTCGCCTTCCCGCGCCTCCGCCCCGCTGCTGGGGGCTTCCAGCCGAAGACCGGCTTTCCAGACTGGGCTCTGGTGCAGACCCTTTGCGCCTTCCGCCTCACGTTTCCTGAAGTGGGTGTGGTGCTGAGCACCCGCGAGCCCGCAGCTCTACGCGATGCCCTGGCTCCACTGGGTGTCACCACCATGAGCGCTGGCAGCCACACGGAACCGGGCGGCTACACAGGCGCAGGCCAGGATGACTTGCACCACACAGTCCGTGGAAAACGCGTGGACTTGGATGGCAAAACGGAAAATGCCAAGGCTGAAGGCCAGTTCGGCATCGCTGATACACGATCTCCTGCGGAAGTGGCTGAGATGTTGAAAAATCAGGGCCTGGACGCCGTCTGGAAAGATTGGGATCCATCCATTCTCACGGAAGGCGCACTGGCCGCCTAACCAACAACTTTTTCTCATTCATGACCATCACCCTCAACGGACAAAAGCGCGAATTTCCTCAGACACTGGCTATGTCTGACTTGCTAGAATCCCTCGGACTTGCAGGCAAACCAGTCGTGGTGGAGCACAATCAAGTGGCGCTGCTTCCCAAAGAAATTCCGGTGGCTCAAGTGAATGAAGGTGACGTCATCGAGATCGTCCAGATCACCGCTGGCGGTTAGCGGGCTACTTCTTCCGCATCTCGACCCAAAGATTGTTTTTGCAAGAACTCCACGCCGAACATGCCTGCTGGAATCCACAGATCCAGAGCGGGCGTGACAGCCGCGCGGCCCACTGGCAGCGTCAAATTCACCGGGGTATCGTATGAGGCGATGGGCTTTAATTTTCCCGTCTCGGAAGTCAGTGTGGCTACCTCTAGATTTCCAGGGCTGCTGGCCAGCAGATGACCGGAAGTGACATGTAATCGAGTGGGGTAAGACTGCGTGTTCCAGGAGGATACCTGCCCTAGCCGCCCTGTCGCGGCATCATAACCTACCGCCACCACTCCCACACGCCCTGTCTCTTTCGCGAGATACAAGTGAGTCCCTTCCAGTGCTAAGGCAGATTGAAACGAAGTAGCCGTGACATAATCGTCTAAAAGGTAGGCATTCACCCCATCATACGCACAGGCCTGCACCACTCGTGTGGGGGCCAGATCACGACGCAAAGACATATCACTGTGAGTGAAGATGACCGCCCCTTGAGCATCCGCTTGGGTCACGCCCAGAAGAGGACCTGGGATGGAGACAACCTCCCGTAACAAGGGTGACCCCGCACGTAAATCCATCACCTGCAACCACGTGTGGATTTGGTTAGGCAATGGACGCAAAGGCACGCGCGCACCATCATTCATGGCAGTGCCGCTAACCTCATCTGAGACATCGTAACTGAACCACAAAAAGCCCGCTCGCACATGAGCTGCCGAAGTAGCCACCACCCGTCCCCGCACGCGCAAAACTTGTGGCTCGCTCGCCTCCAAAACACCGTCTTCAAAATGAATGCGGCACAGAACCATGACGGGAGAAGTCGCAGGAATGATGGCCGCAGCATCAGGCTGCGCTGGCTGCACGGGCATAGGCGCACTCCACCACAGACGGGGATGATGCTGAGCGGGCAGATACCACACCAACGTATCTTCATCAATCCACAAAGGCTGCACGGCACCGAGATCGAGATCCCAGGCATCCAGTCCTGACAAATCCTGCTCCACCACACCTAACCTAGCCACGGAAGAGGGATCGCTTAAATCCAGCGCCCAGGTCCGCAGCAAAGGTTGTTTGGTTAGGGAGGCTGGCACCCATTGAGCAATGAGCAGGTGATCTCCCTTCAAAGTCATTCCTGCCACCATCCCTGGCCCTAACTGCCATTCGCCTACCAGCGCATCGGGGTCATTGGCCGTGGTGATGCGCACGCGCGCAGATTTACCCGCCTGTGCCGGATCCATGGATCCCACATCATTCAAATCTCCATCTTCCACCTGAATCAAAAAATCCCCCAGAGGCAGGACTCGATCTGCGCGCCATGCCAGGGGTATTTCCATCACTGGAGCACTGTCTTTGTCAAAATTCCGCACTCGCAAATTAGCCCCCACGACGCTGATGGCATAACTCGAAAGGCGAAAAGGAGTTGCCAACGCTGCACGGGCTTTCAGGGCCTCCGCACCACCCTCCATCACCACTTCATGAAGACGATCTTGTCCCGCTTCTTTCACCTTCACCATCAGGTGTCCCGCCTGCTCACGAAAGGCTGGATGCGTCCCTGTAAAATGCAGTCGTTGTACGATCTTCACGGCCATGGGATTGGCCACATCCACTTGGATCATCTGGGTTCTTCGTCCTTGTTTGAGATCCAGCACGGTGCTCAAAAAGCTAAGATATTTTCCATTCCATAGCCCCTCCGTGACTTCTCCCTCCAAGGGCAGTTCGCTGACTAGACTAGGCTGCCCGGCCTCCACGCGTAGCAGGAAAAGTGAAAAGCTACCGCTACGATTTCGCCCATTCGACCGCCCCAACAATGCCCACTGAGTCCCCGTGGTATCGAGAGCAAACATCTGCCTTCCCAGCGCGGGAAGACGCAAGGCGCCTAAACGAACAGGCTGCGTAGGGTCCTTGAGACTCAGCACCTGCAAACCTCGATACTGATTGTAAACAAATAATTGGTTATCCACCACCTGCCACAGATTGGCCTCCTTAACTCCTTTGACCAAGTTCGCGTCCTGGAGCGATTTGCTTTTTAAACGATCCAACCCCGCCGAGATCCGTGAGGGCAGCACAGCATCGGGCCTGGAGAAAACCCTTTTCCCATAGACAAACCGGGAAGGAAACTTCGCCGCCCGGTAGCCCAGTACTCGCACATCTTCAGCCTTCGTACCCGCAGGCAGGCTAAAGGTAATATTGCGCATCTGCTCACGGCTCAGTGTGCGCGGATACTGAACCGCTAAGGGCTTCCAGCCATTCCCAGACCGCTTTTCCAGTACCACCTGCTGGTAACTGAGAGCCATGGGAATGACGAGGGATGGCCCCTCCAGTGTCGTGCGTAGTACAGCAGGGACGGAGGTCAGCTCAGCGGCATAGTTCTGCCGCACGAGGGCGATCGTGAGCCAAAAGGCAATGAAAGCAAGGTGACGGGGGTTCACACAGGTTGTTGAAGCCTGGGTAATACAAAAAACCCACCGTTTTGGCAAGATTCTTCACCCGCAGTACTCAAGAGAGCGCATCCAGACTACTTCGCTCCCGACTTCTTTTTACCTTTTCCCTTCCCTTTGGCTGGAGCCGCTGGCTGGAGATGGGCAGTCTTTTTGGCCAGAGCCGAAAAGTCATCGGTCTGCTTTTGCCACACAGCTTCCAGCTCTTTCACCTTGTCAGGCATCTGAGCCGCTAAATTGTGGGCTTCAGCACGATCCGTTTTCAGATCGTAAAGCTCCCAGGCATCTCCTTTGGCGGCCACCAGTTTCCAGTCCCCCATGCGTACAGCTCGGTTGCCCTCATGCAGCCACCAGAGGGACTCCCTGGCGATGGTTGTATCTTTTGCAAAAGCAGGCACCAAGCTTTTGCCCGGAGCCTCGGGAATAGCTTCGCCTTGCCACGCTTTCGGTTTTTCCACTCCCGTGATTTCCAGGATCGTGGGCACGATGTCCACCACATGCGCTGGGCTGGTGCGCAGCTCCCCACGGGCGGTGATCCCCTTGGGCCAATGGGCGATCAAAGGTGTACTGATGCCGCCTTCATGCACCCAGGTTTTGTGACGGCGGAAAGGGGTATTGCAGGCACTGGAAAAGCCAGGGCCCAGGCAGAGAAAAGTGGCCGCGCTGCCGGGTTCCGCTTGGGGATCATGCCCGCCGTTACGCACCATGATCTCGGCACTCGCCCCATTGTCAGAGGCAAAGAAAATGACGGTGTTCTCATAAGCTCCCATGTCTTTAAGCTGCTGGAGAATACGCCCGATCTCGCGATCCATGCGATCCACCATGGCAGCATGGATAGCCATCTTCGTGGCCTGAAAACGGCGTTGTTCCTCTGTTAACGAATCCCAAGGCAGCGGGCGATTGATCTCGCCTGAACCCAGCTTTTCAAACGCATCCGGGAAATCATAAGGGGGTCCCACTTCTTTCTCCAATGCCGAAAGCTCCGTGTTCACGATGCCCCGAGCTTTCTGTTTTTGATAACGGGCCTCGCGCATGGCTTCCCAGCCTTTCAGGTATTTATCCCGGTAGATTGCGATGTCCTCCGGAAGTGCATGCAGGGGGAAGTGTGGGGCAATAAAAGGGATGTAGTGGAAGAAGGGCTTATCCGCATGTTGAGCGGCGTGGTCTTTCAGGCAACCAATGGCGTGATCTGCCGTGGCCACGGTGGCGTAGTAGCCTTTCTCATCGGCGGGCGTGGTGACAGGTCGGTCATCAATCGCATTGCCTGCCGAGCTGAAAAAATTACCCTGATTTTTCATGTCCAGGGAGCGATCAAAGCCAGCCTCAAGCACCGGGCCATCAATGTGCCATTTGCCACTGTGGTAGCTACGATAACCTGCGGGCTTCAAAAAATCTGGCAGCAGACGCGCCCAACTAGGCCGCACTCCACGCCCGCCACCGCCGAGGCCGGGCAGCTCATCCCGATGAATTTGCTGCGCATAATACCCACTCATCAGGGCCCCACGTGTGGGCCAGCAGCGGGCCGTGTTGTAGAACTGGGTGAACTGCAGTCCATTCTTCGCCAGCGAGTCCAAATTCGGCGTGGCAATCTCGCCGCCGTAACAGCCCAGATCTGAATACCCCAAATCATCGGCCAAAATGAAAATGACATTCGGCTTCTCTGCGGCTGAGGCCGTAAGCAGGCCCAAAGAGGTGAAGAGGACAGAAAGGAAAACTCGCATGAAGTTCTCTTCAACGCACAGACTCGGCCTCTCTTGCTGGTGATTGCAAAGACTTGGACGAAGCAGAACGACTTCATCCAACCTCACGAGAGGGCAAAGTCCCTGGCCCTTGAATCCAGCAGAATCACCCGTTATCGGAACCCATGTTTTTCGATACCCACACGCACTTAGGCAGTCATAAATTTGATGAAGATCTGCCAGCCATCCTGGATCGAGCCCGCGCAGCGGGGGTCACCCGCATGCTGGCCCCAGCTACGGATCTGCCCAATGCGCGTAAGCTCCTCTCGCTGGTGGAAAATGAGCCCGATATCCGTGTGGCGGTGGGCATTCATCCCTGCGATGTGGACACCGTTTCAGGCGAAGATTGGATTCATGAACTGCGAGACCTCGCGCGACACCCTAAAGTAGCAGCGATCGGAGAGATCGGCCTGGATTATTTCCATGCACCTCCAGAAGGTTTTGACCTCACCCGCTGGAAGCAACACCAGGCGCGCTGCCTGCACATGCAGTTACAACTCGCGGTGGAACTAGGGCTCAATGTGGTGCTGCATAACCGCGAGAGTTGGGAGGATCTCACTGCCATCGTCCTGCCTTACAGTGATCGTCTGCGAGGAGTCTTCCATTGCTACACCGGCACTCTGGAGCAAGCTCAACCGCTGTTAAATGCAGGGCACCTCATCTCCTTTACCGGCATCGTCACCTTTAAAAACCCAGGCCCCGCAGGCGAAACCGTCCGTCAGGTGCCTGCGGGTCAATACATGCTGGAGACTGATGCTCCCTACCTCGCTCCCGTGCCGCATCGTGGCCAGCGCTGTGAACCCGCCTACGTCGCTGACACGGCACGCGCTGTAGCAGCCATGCGTGGACAGCCCGTGGAAGAAGTCGCAGGTGACACCACCGTCACCGCCCTGAGCTTTTTTAAAGGATTCGCCTGATGCCACCTCAGCTTGTAATGGAAAAGCGGCCTCAAACGTGCTCCATAAGCGCGCACCTCCTCACTCCTCCCTTTATGCATACTCTCCACCGCTTGTCTTTCTCCCTGCTGATCTTGACGGTGATGCTCCAAGTCGTTAGTTGCGCTGGCCCCACCTACCGTGAGATCCGCCGCCCAGCACCTGGTGGCGGTTTTTATGTACAACGCATCCGTCTGGAGCCCCAGGAGGAAGCCCGCCTTAAAAAGCAGAAGAAGGATAAAAAGAAAAAGGGCGATGCCCCCGTGGACGATGGCTCCTACTGGCGTGGTGATGGCGTGGTGGGTAAGCCCAGCATGAAGATCAGCCTCAGTGAGCAAAAAGTCTATTTCATGAAGGATGGTGTCGTGGTCGGCATGTCCCCCATCTCCTCCGGCCGTGAGAGCCACGCCACCCGCCCAGGCAAATTCAGCGTCATTCAAAAAGATCTGGATCACAAATCCAACCTGTATGGCGACTATGTGGATGCCACGGGCGTCATCGTGAAAAAGGAAGTCGATATCCGCAAAGACGCCCGGCCTAAAGGCGCTAAATTTGACGGGGCGAACATGCGCTACTTCATGCGTATCACAGGGGCCATCGGCATGCACGAAGGCTACCTACCAGGCTACCCTGCTTCCCATGGCTGCATCCGCCTGCCTACCAAAATGGCCGAGATCTTTTTCCGCGAATCCTCCTTGGGAACTCCGGTGCAGATCGTCCCGTAGGGAGACGGGAGTTGGCGGTGTGCCTTTGACACGACTGAGCTATCGCATCGCGATGGTTCAGTTTTGACCAAATCCGGGAACTGCGGCTATTATTTCCAATGTGACAAACAGGCTACTATCTTCTTCATTTTAATGCTTGTCTTGGCAGACTTTTTTCTAGACGAATAAGCGCCCTTACTATGATGGAAGAACATTTACGCAGCCCAGAGGAAATCGTTGAATCCCAACTGACCATTGTTGAGCGCACTTATGATTCATTGAAATGGCCCTGGCTCATCATCATGAGCTTCTCGCTCACGCAGGCTGCCAAAACATGCTTTGAAGCTAGCTCGAAAGGTAGCAATTTTCGAGAATTCATCCATTTTGCAACAGTCCCACTGAGCATCTTCTGCATTGCCTATCTGCCCACTTTTTTAAGATATTTCATCGGAGACAGCCGCTATATCGATCTCTTTGCCCATGATGCCAAAAAGGCAGTCAGCACGGCACGCATTGATGTCCTTTCAAGGGTCTTTTCGCGTCGCAGAAGAGTCGCTGATACTCTGATGCTCGTTTCCCAAGGATTAATGTTTGTTCCTCTGGGTCTTAGTGTGGCTAATCCGCATCACTTTTTTTGGGCTTATCTGATCCTACTCGCACTCAACATTGTTTGGTTGTGGTTTGTCATCTCCTGCAATTCCCCAACTATCCGGGAAGAGCGGGGCACCCTGGTGATCCAGCATGATTCTGATAAGTCGCCTCGCCGATGGCTGATCAATAATGTGATCCACCTTATTCTTCTCCTTTTCATTCTGTTGGTTGGCGACGGTTTAAACCTCCCCGATTTTTGGAAAATCGCACTGCCATTGGTATTTTGTTTTTCGAACTCGCTCGTCGATATTCTCCTGACCCACGAATTTTATTTTCCTAAGGTCCAAATCCTTTTTCACCAATTCTATGATGAAGGGAAAAAATAAGGAGAGCACTTCTTCTGAACCAAGCTTTCCCCAAGTTTTGGCAGGAAATGACATTCTCCTTACAACCCTCTTACCATGACCTGACTCATCGAGAAATAGATGTGGCATACTGCCTCCACATTGAAGAACGCACTGCGGGCCTCAGTCGAATATTTCAGATAGTGGGTTGTCTTCTGGCTGTTGGTAACCTTCGAAAAAATCAGGGCGAACCGGGTGGTTCGCCCTATTTTTTTGCATCTTGCCTGATAGCGCAGCATTGTGTTGCAAAACGCCTCGTGATAAAAACTCGAGATAATTCAGTTCCAAAAAAAGCCGTTTGGCTAAGGAAGTGAATCAACTCAACCCACCATGCGCTATGTTGACACCGACAGACATCGCCGAATACGGGGAACGCCATGTGGAGAAATGGCTGATCGAAAATGGTTACCGCTGCTACCACACCACGCAGCGGCATGGAACGAAGGACATCGAAGCCCGAAGTTCTGACAACAACATGCTGGTTCACATCAATGCCAGCCTGGAACCGAAACCCGCACCCCCTCTCACCCATAGCGATCACGACAGCGTCTGCTCACGGGCCATGATGCTGGGCTTTGATCCCTGGGTGGCTCAAGTGCAGGTAGATCGCAGTGGCGACCTGTATCATGACATTGTCTGGACCAAGTTGAAGTGATCTTCCGCTTATCCCTGCAAGGTTTCCACGCGCATCCAGCTCGGTTTGCCACGCACGCAGGCGAGTGAACTGAGAGCCTCCAGAGCCTTCAGCATATCGCCCAGGCTGGCATCATGCAGCATCAGCACCAGGCTGGTGCTGCCACTGGTGTCTTCGAGATCTTCTGGCTGGATCATGGAGGAGATACCGATGTTTCGCTGCCCAAGAACGGTGGAGACCTGGGCCAACACACCCGGCACATCATCCACCGTCAGTCGCAGGTAATAATGGGAAACGGTATCCTCCATGGGTTTACTTTTCCCATAAAGCCCATGCGGTACGAAGCCACTGTGGCGAGAGCCATAAACCAACACGGCGGCGGCTTCACAGAGGTCGCTGATGACACTGCTGCTCGTCGGGTCTTGCCCGGCTCCTCGGCCATAAAAAAGCGTTTCACCGACAATGTCGCCATTCACCAGCACGGCATTGAAGCTGCCACTCACATTCGCCAGCACGTGAGAAAGGGGCACAAGAGTCGGCTGCGTGCGCACCTCCACGAGGCCCTGCTCATCGGCACGGATCACAGACAGAAGCTTGATGGTGTAACCCAGACGTTTGGCAAATTTGAAATCCACGATGTCAATCTTATCCACGCCCTCCACATGCACGCAGGGCGTGGGGATCCAGAATCCGTAGCTCAGAGAAGCCAGGATGATGGCCTTGTGCGCAGCGTCCCAGCCGCTGACATCCAGCGTCGGATCAGCCTCGGCATAGCCCTTTTCCTGGGCTTCACGCAGGGCGTCCTCATAACTGAGGCCCGCCTGAGACATGCGCGTGAGGATGTAGTTGCACGTGCCATTGATGATGCCGTGGATGGACAGGATGCGATTCCCCACAAGCCCCTCCTGCAACACTTGAATGATGGGAATACCGCCAGCGACAGCCGCTTCAAAATAGATGGGTACCCCACACTGCTCCGCCAGCGCAAACAATTCCTGTCCGCGCTCGGCCAGCAGAGCCTTGTTGCCCGTGACGACAATCTTTTTGGCCCGCAGGGCTGCACACACCAAATCATAGGCCGTGGTGGTGCCACCGATGAGCTCGACCACCACCTGGATTTCTTCATCCGCGATGAGGTCCTGCCACTGGGTAGAAAGCATGGCCTCTGGCACCACCACATCTCTCGCGCGCTGGAGATCCCGCACGACCACGCGCTTCACCCGGATATCTGCCCCGGTGCGCTGGCGGATGAGATCGCCATTCTGTTCTAGGTTTTTAAAAACACCTGCTCCCACGTTCCCCAGTCCTGCGAGGCCGATGTAGATGGTGCGTGGGGGAATGGAAACGGACATGGTCGAGAAAGGGGCTAAAAGGAAGCCCGTAGAGATGCACGGGGATGAAGGCAGGTCAAAGGTCAAGCGGGTCAAAAGATGCTTCTTGTCACTTGCCGTTTGGATTTCGACCCGGGGTTGACTAAAGTTCTCGCTTCACATGCGCATCCGTCACCTTTTTCTCTTGCTCCGCGCCGCCCTGGCCCTGGGGCTGATGTGGTGGGTGCTGAGGCGGCTCAGGCTGGAGGGAGCGGGCGAACTTTCCTGGTCCTCACTGGATTTCCGGTGGCTCGCTTTAGCCTTTTTGCTTGGCGGGCTGTCTGTGCCCGGCTGGGCGGGGCGGTGGTGGTGGTTTCTCCGCGTGTATGGGCTGAAGGCCCACTACGGGGAATTGCTGCGGCTGACATTGTTCGCAGATTTTTTCAATCTTTACTTCCTCGGGCCCATTGGGGCCGATGGCATCCGGCTCCTGCTGCTTTCTCGCACCTTTCCGGAAAGACGTGGCGCTATCGTAGGCTCCCTGATCCTGGATCACATCGGTGGGCTTTTTGGAGGCGTCATTCTGTATGGCCTGTTTTCACGACAGGCAGGTTTGCCGGAGAATGTACTAGCCACCACTGACATGGCCTTGCTCGCCTTCACGGGGCTATCCTTTCTGGGGCTGGGGGTCATCATGGAACCTTGGCTCCAGCGGCTTTTTACTCGCATCCCCGGGCTGCGCTGGCTCTCAGCCAAAGCAGCGCCGATCTATGCAGGCACGTTTCGGCATCCCTGGTTATTCTCCGGCTTTGCCGTCTCGGCCCTAGGCACCGCCTGTGCTTATGCCGCCTACTGGGCGGCAGCGCGAGCCTTGGGCACAAACGTTTCATTGCCCCAACTACTTGGCTTAATGCCCGTGGTGGATGCCATCGCTTCCCTACCCATCACCCTGAGTGGCCTCGGCGTACGGGAAGGTCTGCTGGTAGAGTGGCTAGGTGGGCAGGCGGGGATCGGCCCAGCCAAGGCCCTGGCAGCGTCCTTACTAGGATTTGCCGCCCTAGGCCTGTGGGGCCTCATCGGCGGCCTGTGGCTGGCCTTTTGGCGCAGGCGTCACACCACGGCGTAGTCCGCTGGCTCCTCGCCATAAATGGCAAAGCGCGTCATGAACCGCAGCAAGTTCCGGCTGTAGGGATGATTCGTCAGACCCCCGCCGGCCATGCCGGAAATGTTTTTCTCAAAGTGCCGCTGCATGACCATGCTGATCTTGCCAGGGAACATTTGAGACATCTTCGTGCCGGTGCGCTGAAGGGCAAAGATCTGCCCGCCATAAAACATGTCCACCAACTCCTGCCAGGCATTGAGCATGTCACGGAACCAGTCGAGGTAATTCTTGAAAGCGCGATCCCAATCATCCTGGCGATTTTGCAAAATGGCATCTGCCAGCATCTCCGCCGAGGTCATGGCCATGCAGAGCCCTGGGGAGAGCATGGGATCTACAAAACCAAAGGCATCTCCCACCGTCACCCAGCCATCTCCATGGCCCTGTTCTGAGATGAGCTGATAATTCGCATAAGTAGTCACCGGCGTGATACGCTTGCGGTTAGGGCAGGCATCGGCCAGAGGCTTGTTCTGCTCGATGACAGCCTCGAGCTGCTCCTCAGGCGTCTTGCCATATTGCTTCGCATGCTCTTTATCGAAAACTACGCCGATGCTCAGGGCATGCAGGAGAGGGATGCGCCAGGACCAGCCATGCTTCAGGCGAGTGATCACTGTCTGCCCCGAAGGAACTGGCATGGTGCAGTTTTCATAATGGGCAAAGTGGGAGACATCTTTGCGATCACCAATCGCAGCTTTGATGCCCAGCAACTTTGCAAACAAACGACGGCGGCCGCTGGCATCCACCAGCAAGTCTGGCTGCTTGCCATTCCAGTCAGGCACCAGGGCCAGGGTGGCTGCGCTGAGGCGCGGCACCTTTTCACCACGTTCGGTTAGGCCGATCTCAAGCTTCACGTCGCACGGCACGAATCGAGCGCCTGCATCCAGCGCGGTCTGGTGGACCAGGTCATCAAAGGGGCGGCGATGCACATTGTAGGCGTAGGTAGGCAGCACCCCACGCATGGCGGTGAAGGAAAGCTCTAGTGCATCATTTTCGTCAAAGATCCAGGTCACCCCCGGCTTGTAGGTGCCCAGCTTGGCCACTTCATCTTCGATGCCCAGGCGGCGGAAGACATTGACCAGACGTGGCACCAGGGATTCCCCCACCACCATGTCGGGGCGCTTGCCATCATCGAAGAACACCGCGTCCACACCTTCTTTGGCGAGCAAACAAGCCAGCGTGGCACCAGCAGGACCGGCACCCACGATGCCGACACGGAAAGGTTTTGAGGCGATCTTCATAAGGCAGTCAGAGATTCAAAATAAATGTCTGCCTGCGAGGTGCAACCCTGAGCCACCTCTGTCTAACTTTTTACTGAGAAAAATACCGTGCAAGGTGCAACTTGCACCGAGCCAGATCGCCCCCATCTTCCGCCCCCCTATGAATAAGCTGGACGAAATCATCGCGCACAAGCGCCTCGAAGTGGAGAAACTGCTGCCCCGCATGGACATGCTGCGTGCCGCCGCCACCCTGCGTGATGACTTCCGCTCCCTGGAAGATGCCCTCCGCCTAGACCCGACTCGCCTGGGGATGATCGCTGAAGTGAAACGCGCTTCTCCTTCTGTCGGCACCATCTCAGCGGACTTCGATCCCCTCACCATCGCCCGCGGTTACGAGAAAGCCGGAGCCACAGCCCTCTCCATCCTCACGGATGAAAAGTACTTCCAGGGCCGCCTGGAGTATCTCTCACTGATCCGTGAACAGGTGGACATCCCCTGCCTGCGCAAAGACTTCATCATCCATGAAGCACAGATCTATGAAGCTGTCGTCGCCGGGGCCGATGCCATCCTGCTCATCGTCGCCGCGCTGAAGCAGGATCAGCTGGTCAAGCTTCTGGACATCGCCCACACCTTCCAGCTCGATGTGCTGATGGAAGTCCACGACCTGCCCGAGCTTGAGCGCGCCCTAGATACGGACGTGCGCATCCTGGGCATCAACAATCGCAATCTCAAGAGCTTCACCGTGGACATGGCCACCACCGAAGCCCTCGCCGAGGAAGTGCCTGATGACATCCTGCTCGTTTCCGAAAGCGGCATCAAAACTCCTGCTGACGCCGCCTTCCTGGCCGAAGCTGGCGCTGACGCACTTTTGGTTGGGGAAACCCTCATGCGCAGCCAGAACATCATGGTGGATCTGCCTGCCCTGCGGGCGATGAAGATGTAAAGAAGAGATGGTTTCCCCATCTAACCTAGGGCTCACCCTGCGATTACAAGTGGGTTGAGCCAATAACACTTAACTTTGTCGAAGCTAACCCGTTTAGGCTCTGATTAGCCTTTGATGATTGGAGTGAAATCACTCCAATTTTCAATTTTGAAGCCACGAATATCGCGCACGGCCATAGGAAACCAAGGCAGTGCTTTCAGTGCAAGCAAAGCCGCAAAGAGATTGGCCATGTCATTTTTTTCGGTGACATAGACACTGCCCTGAATCCTTTCGAACTGGAATTTACGCAAGGTCGAAGCAATTTCGGCATAGGCCGATGTAACGCCCTTTGGGTGATGCAATTCCGCCTCCGCAACAACGAGATCAAAGGTGATGGCGAACATGCTTAATCTGCCTCGGGATCATTGAGTGCTTTGTCGACGGAGTAATCCAATTCTTCGCCACTTTCGACGACGCGTATGTGTACTTTTGACTCGCTCACTTTGCTCACAACTTCATACAAAGGTCCGTATTCACCAAAGGTCCTGTAGGTACGAACGAGATCATCCGCAGTGCGCGCTAGAGTCTTCATACACAAATAATGGCTCAAAATGCAGAAAAAACAATCTCACTCCTTCACCCGTTCCAACTGAGCACCCAGGCCAGCGAGTTTGTCATCGAGGTGCTCGTAGCCACGGTCAATGTGATAGAGGCGGTTGACCTCGGTCTTGCCGCTGCCGATGAGGCCCGCGAGCACGAGGGCGGCCGAGGCACGAAGGTCGCTGGCCATGACAGGGGCACCTTTGAGGGCGTTGCCGCCACGGATGCGGGCGGTGGCACCCTGAAGATCAATGTTCGCGCCCATGCGCTTCATTTCAGCCACATGCATGAAGCGCTGTGGGAAGATGGTTTCTGTGATGGTGCTGGTATCGCTGATGGCACAGGCGAGCGCGCAAAACTGCGCCTGCATGTCCGTCGGAAATCCAGGATAACAAAGAGTGGTGAGATCAAAACCTTTCGCGTCAGGATTCGGCGCGATGCTGATGCTGTCCTTGCCGATCTCAATCGGGAAACCGCACTTCTTGAGCATGTCCGTCACGGCGGTCATGTGCTCCGGCATGACACGCTTCAGGGTGATGCCTTCGCCGATCATGGCCCCGGCGCATAGGAAGGTACCGGCCTCGATACGATCCGGGATCACGGTGTGTTCCGCCCCATGCAGTTCTTTGACGCCTTCGATGGTGATGCGATTCGTCCCCGCCCCTTCGATCTTGGCCCCCATCTTGATGAGGAAATTGGCTAGATCCTCCACTTCAGGCTCAGCAGCGGCACCTTCGATAACCGTGGTGCCTTTAGCCAGCGTGGCCGCCATCATGACATTGTCCGTGCCCAGCACGGTGGAACCATGCTTGCCCATGAGATTCATCGGGCCGCCTTTGAAGCCTTTTTTGGCATTCACACTGATGTCCCCGCCATCCACGGTGACGATGGCTCCTAGAGCCTCCAGACCTTTAAGATGCAAATCCACCGGGCGATCCCCGATGACGCAACCCCCAGGGAGGGAGACGGTGCATTTCTTTAGGCGGCCCGTGAGAGGCCCTAGCACGCAAATGCTGGCGCGCATCTTCCGCACGAGTTCATAAGGAGCGACAGATTTGATTTTTTCCGCCTTCACCACGACCACGCCGCTAGCGCGTTCCACTTCGGCACCCAGTTCGCCCAAGATTCGGACCATGTAGTTGGTATCGCTGAGATCTGGGACACGCCGGATGGTGCAGGTGTCTTTGGTCAGCAGAGTAGCTGCCAAAATAGGCAGGGAGGAGTTCTTGCTGCCGCTGATGTTTACGCGACCTTTCAGAGGTGCGCCGCCGTGGACGATAAGTTTTTCCATGTTTCCCGTCTAAGTGCGTCGGGCGGGCTCAGGTGCAAGCGGGAAGATGATCCTCGTGAAGAGAGCGACGCCCACGGAGCCCACCGCCGGAAAAAGCTACCGTGAAAGCCAGTTCCATGCGGCGAGCCCCGCAGACATAGGGGATTACTACATTCGCAAAATGCAGTTACACTTTTTTGGAAAAAAAATGAAATCAATCTCCCAAAGCCTTGGTAGCGAACACAAAACGCTCGACCCCAGCCAGGTCAGCGCGCACCTCAGCCTCACTAAAACCTAAGCCACTGGCATGTTCAGCCGTGGCGTACCCTTGGTCATGCCCCACTTCCAGGGCAATGCGCCCGCCAGGGGCTAAGTGAGCCGGTGCCTCCACTAAAAAGCGACGCACAATGTCCAAACCGTCCGGTCCACCATCCAGCGCCAGCACGGGATCTCGCCTTACTTCGCGGCTCAGTGCAGGGATCTCGCCACTGGGGATGTAGGGTAAATTGCTGACGATGAGGTCGAAGGAGCCATTGATCTTTTCAAAAAGATCACTGCGCAGAATCTGCACACGCTCCAGCCCCAGGCGGCTAGTGTTGAGCCGTGCGAGATCCAACGCATCCTCAGAAATATCTGCCAGCGTGACTTCACTCTCCTTCCACGCACAGGCCAGCGTGAGGCCGATGCAGCCTGAACCTGTGGCCATGTCCAGCACACGCGCCGGCGGATTTTTACCGTAATGTTTGATCAAAAGATCACACAGATACTCCGTCTCTGGTCTGGGGATGAGAGCTCGGTGGTCACTGACGAGTTCGTTCCCCAGAAAGTCCACCGTCCCCAGGAGGTGCTGCAAAGGCTCCCCTTCCGCCCGGCGTTTGGTGAGCCCGCGCAGCTTCTCCAGATCCACCTCTTGCAGCATCTCACCAAAACGTAGGTAGAGATCCAGCCGCCGACAGCCCAAAACATGAGCCAAAAGATGCTCCATATTCAGCCTGGCCTCATCCACGCCATGCTTCTCCAGGTAGCCAGTGCCAGCGCGGAGAGTATCGAGGAGGAGTTTCATGCGTTAAAAAGGGGGGAAGAGCTAAGGGCAAAGAGCGTGGAGTCAACCCCAGCTCGAACTACCTTAAACGAGGTTGTCTTACCCGACACAATGGCCAGAAGGTGATGTTGGCCTCATTCCGGGCACGATCTGGTTGCTCGGTGAAAACATCTGCCCAGGGTTGCCATGCTATGCAGCCCATTGCCTATGTTCAGACCGATTCAAACGGCCAGCCTTACAGCGCTCACGGCGCAGTGGCAGCTAAGGGTTTTGAATTATTAGGATTCGAAGTGAGATACTTTCACCGTGAAGAACTGGAACGTCTGGCATTGAATACCGCCACAGTCGTGGTAGGCGGCATGGGAACTGTGCGAGCTGCCTTGCTCCAACTCGGTAAACTTCCCCCTCAGCAGGATTCCGCCCCGACCAGCCTGCTATCTTTCTTAGGTCGCACTTGCCGAGTTACCACACTGAATGGCGTTTTGAATGCAGGCCGGTTTCCGGTTTTTGTGAAGCCTCATTCCGAAGCCAAATTGTTCAATGGTCAGGTCTTTGAACACGAGGCTGACCTTCGCAGTTTACTCACTGCCCGTCCTGGATTCCCGGCCATCACCGGAGATCTCGCAGTCCTAGCTCAATCACCCATTCATTTCGTGAGTGAGTGGAGAACCTTTGTCATTCAGACGCAGGTTATCGGCGCTAGTTTCTACAAAGGTGATCCTCTGGTATTTCCTAACGGCAAGTTCATCCATGACACCGTGGCGGCCTTTGAAAATGCACCCGCCGGATACAGTGCTGACTTTGGCGTGACCCCAGAAGGCAAAACCTTCCTGATTGAAATCAACGATGGTTATTCGCTCGGTCATGGAGGCCTAACCTCCACCCAATATGCCGAGCTGCTGCACGCACGCTGGACGGAAATTTGTGCGGGCTGATAACCCCGTGCTACTTCAACCCCGCTTCAGCCAATCGCTCCTGGAGATCACTGGCCAAAAGAGAGTCCAAAATCTGGTCCACCCGTCCTTCCATGAACATGTCCAGGTTATAGACCGTCATTTCAATCCGGTGATCCGTGACACGATTTTGCGGGTAATTGTAGGTGCGGATCTTTTCCTCACGGCCACCACTGCCGATCAGATTACGACGGTGGGCAGAGTACTTCGCCGCTTCTTCCTGCTGCTTCTTTTCCAACAAGCGCGAGCGCAGAATCGTCAGAGCCTTCTCCTTGTTTTTGATCTGACTACGCCCGTCCTGACAGCGCACGATGGTCCCTGTGGGGATATGCATCACCTGCACGGCAGAGTCCGTGGTGTTCACGCCCTGACCACCAGCACCGGAGGAGCGGCAGACTTCGATACGAACTTCATCGGACTTCAGTTCAAAGTCCACTTCTTCAGCCTCGGGCAGCACAGCCACCGTAGCGGCGGAGGTGTGAATGCGGCCTTGAGCTTCTGTGGCAGGCACACGCTGCACGCGATGCACCCCGCTTTCGTATTTGAGGATGCGGAAGACGTCTTCACCCGCCACTTTCATAACGATTTCTTTAAACCCACCCACATCCGAGGGGCTAGACTCCAGAGTCTCCACCTTCCAGCCACGGGTTTCTGAGTAGCGGGAATACATGCGCACGAGATCAGCGGCAAAGAGTGAGGCTTCGTCACCACCTGTACCTGCACGGATTTCCACCAGGGCATCACGGCCTTCCAGGGGATCAGGCGGCAGGATGGAGAACTGCACAGCCTTTTCCAGTTCCTCAATCCGTTTCTGGATGATCGGGATCTCGGCAGCGGCCATGGCGGCAAATTCTTCGTCGCCAGCTTTCAGCATCTCCTGACTGTCGGCCAGCTCAGTGAGCTGCTTTTGATATTCGTCCCAGCTTTCCAAAAGATTACCCAGCGTGCGATGCTCACGCGTGAGTTCTCCGGCCTTTTTAGCATCATCAAAAAAGCCTGGCTGCCCCATGAGTTCTTCCAGGAGCTCAAAACGGGTGCGTTTGGTGGCAATGATGGGGGCGTAATCCATGACAGTAAGGGACGAGAAAAAGAGGCCTCAGGGCAGCAGCGGGGCGGAAAGCAACAAAAAACGGTGCCGAGCTCGGAGGCACGGGCACCGTTTTCTGGTCAAAGGGGATATCGAGCCTACGCGGAAACGTCGCTGAGCTTCGGCGGGGAGCGGCGGGCGCGGGTGCTGCCGTAACGCTGAGCGAATTTGTCCACACGGCCAGCGGTATCGATGAAGCGCTGCTCACCGGTGAAGTAAGGGTGGCAACCAGCGCAGATACCGATCTTCAGGTTCTGCACGGTGGAGATGGTCTGATACACAGCACCGCAGGTGCAGGTGATCGTGGTTTCGTAAACCGTAGGGTGGCCTTGTTCTTTCATGAGGGTAGAGATCTGAGATCACGTAGGACCGACGAGGGACAAGGGGCGTCACTTTCGCCGGAGCGTGAGGGCAATCAGTTTGCCACAGCCCGCCCAGGGGTCAACCAGCTTTTTAAAACGTCTGAATCCCCCGCTTCCAGACGGCAAATCTTGACCTTCCCAGGGCAAACACTGAATACTGCACGCTAAATCCTGTCAAACCCCTGCCGTGACCGCCCCCGTCCGCACAGCCCCTGAGATTCGCGACCATGAGACCCTGCGCCTCATCGGTCGTGGTGCGTACGGTGAGGTCTGGATGGCGCGCTCCGTCACAGGCGCACTCCGCGCCGTCAAGGTCGTCTGGCGGGAGGACTACGACCAGGCAGATTCCTTCGAACGCGAGTTTGAGGCCATCAAGCGGTACGAGCCCATCTCCCGCCGCCATGCCGGGCTGGTGCCTATCCTTCAGGTAGGCCGCAGTGATGCCCAAGGCTTCTATTATTATGTGATGGAGCTGGCGGATGACCTGGATAAGGGCCGCGACATCAGCCCCGAAACTTACAAGGCCCACACCCTGGGCCTGGAAATGCGCCGGGATACACGTGTCATGGCAGAGCGCTGCCTGAAGATCGGTGCCAACGTGGCTGAGGGCCTGCACTACCTGCATGAGAACAAACTCATCCACCGGGATGTCAAACCTTCGAATCTCATCTTTATTGATGGGGCCTGCCGCCTGGCAGACATCGGCCTCGTGGCTCTGCTAGGCCAGCGCAGCTTTGTGGGCACCGAGGGCTTTGTGGCCCCCGAAGGCCCTGGGTCACCGGAATCTGATATTTTTTCCTTGGGCATGGTGCTCTACGAAGCCAGCACCGGCAAAGATCGGCTGGATTTTCCTGACATCCCATCTTGCTCCGAAAGCGGAGATAAACTGGATGTCTGGCAGCGCCTGCACCGGGTCATCTGCACCGCCTGCGCACCAAAGGCGAAGGACCGTTATTCCAGTGCCTATGAGATGACGCTGGACCTGCGCGGTCAGCCCCTGCCCTCTCGGCGTCTGGTCTGGTACTGGGCCGCTACAGCCGCTACCACCCTGGCCCTCGCCGTCGGCTTTGGCATGTGGTTGGCTCAGCGGCAGGATAATCGCGGTCTCTTGGAGGTGCAAAAAAGCCTGCCCATGCTGACCATCAAGACCGAACCCGCCGGGGCCGATGTCTTCGCTGGAGAGGACAAACTAGGCGTTACCCCCCTAGCACTCAACCCCGAGGAAGGCGTGCCCGTCATCTATCAGTTGCGCCTCCCAGGTCACAAGCAATTGGAGATCGAGCACAGCGCCAACCGCAACCGCCCTGCTGAGTATGATTTGAAGCTGGAAGCCACCCGCCTGCCCCAGCCCGGAGAGCGCTGGACCAACAGCCTGGGCATCACCTTTAAGCCCGCGCAAATGGGCCACATCAGCGTTCAGCCCGTGGAGATCAAATTCTTCAAACGGTTCCTCGAAGCTACAGGCCGCTCCTTTGAGGGCAAGGTGGTGCGAGCCTCCCTGGCTGATGCGAGCAAAGACGCTGCCTACTTCGTCGTCGTGCCTATGGGCGATGCCGAAGCTTTTCGCTTCTGGATGACGGATACCGACCGCGCAGCCGGTGCCCTGAGCCAGGAGCACCACTACGAGGTGGAGCCCTTCTACTACGTGGAAAGCAATGCCGGCGGCAATGAAGACATGCCGGAGGATCGCGATACCGATAACTTCAGCAGCGGCGAGGATAAAAACTGGCAGGCCTTTCACCTTCGTGTGGAACGCCAGACCTATGGCAGCGTCATCATCCGCACCACGCCAGAGAAAGTCCGCATCTTCCAGCACGATGAGTTTCTGGGATACACCCCGCTGGAGTTGCCCCGTGTGCGTAGCGGCCCCGTGGAGTTTGAACTGCGGGAGGAAGGTTTTTCCGATGTGGTTCTCGAGGGCGATGTGAAGTCGGGAGCTTTGCTGGAACTTTTCTCCGACATGCAGACCCGCCAGGCGGTGACCTTTGGCCGTGAGTGGAAGGCCAATGGTCTAGGCCTGCGCTTTGTCCCCCTGGGAGATGTCATGATCGCCGCCGTGGAAACCCGCCGCCGCGACTACCTGGAATACGTGAAGGCCACCAATGCCCGCCGACCTGGCAATATGGATGCCGATGGCCGTGGCGGCACCCAGCCCGTGGTGGGAGTGGACCGTGAAGAAGCCCGCGCTTTCTGTGCCTGGCTGACCGAGCGTGAGCGCAATGCGGGCCTCATCGGGGCGAAGGATCGCTACCGCCTGCCTAGCGATGAAGAGTGGAGCCGCGCCGTGGGCCTACCTCTGGAGCGTGGCAATTCCCCCGCTGAAAGGAACGGACGCATCCGGGGCATATACCCCTGGGGTTTTGACTGGCCCCCTCCGCCGAATACCGAAAACCTAGCAGATAATAATGCTGCACGAAAAAACCGCCTGGAGAGCTTCATCCCTGGCTATGAAGATCGGTTTGCTCAACTCGGTGCTGTGGGGGCATTCCCGCCCAATGAACGGGGCATCATCGCCCTAGGAGGCAATGCGTCCGAATGGGTGGACACGGATTTCGAACCCGGCAGCACGCCCAAAGGCGGCAAGGAAAAAAAGGTCCTCGGCACCGTGCGCGGCGGTAACTGGCAGACCTCAGACCCAGATGAGCTGCTGTCCTCCGTCCGCACCCCTCTTCCCGTAGATACCAAGCGGCCCACCGTCAGCTTCCGCATCGTCTTGGAACGCCGGAAGTGATCTGCCTCACGTAGGCTCGGTTACCCATAGGTAACCGGCCTTTCTCCGAAGATGCCGACCTTCTGGCAAATTCATCTTGGCCACACCACCAGGAAGCAAGAGAGAACTAGCAGCTTCAAGAGACTCTGAATCCAATCCCGGCAGGCCCAGCACCTCACCTAACCAAAAGTATAACACTCGCGATAACACAGCCGGGTGTTGAGAACGCAGCTTTGCTGTCACCCGTAAACGTCCCTCCTGGGTGATCAGCCCCTCTTCTTGGATCAACGCCAACGCCTGCTGCTGAAGGCAATCATCATCTCGCTCCGCTTGTTTCCCGAGCCTCACAATCAACGGCGAAACTTCCCGTGCATAGACTGCATTCAGCAGTGGCAGCACCTCATGCCTCAGGCGATTCCGCCGATGCTGCGGGCTGGTGTTGCTCGAATCCTCTCTGAAACTCAAGCCGTGCTTTTGCACATAGTCGGCGATCTCTGCCCGAGTCTTATTCAGCAAGGGCCGACAGAGAGCAGGCGTGGAATTTGTTTCCATGACCATGCCTTTGAGCCCACCGATCCCCGTGCCTCGGCAAAGGTTCGCCAAAATGGTTTCCGCCTGATCATCGGCATGATGAGCTAGGTAGATGCGAGCCGCAGCATGCTTCGCCGCCATGCGATGGAGAAAGTCATAACGCAGCGTCCTCGCGGCTGTTTCGAGAGATACTTTCCGCTTGGCTGCCCAGGTGATCACATCTGCTTTTTCGACCTCACAAGGCAGTCCATAATGAACGGCCAAACGCCGCACAAAGGCCGCGTCCTGCCCAGACTCCCGCCCCCGCAGGCCATGATTGAAGTGGCATAACACCAACCGTTTCAGGCCAGCACTCACCAGCATGTGCAGCAGGGCGACAGAATCTCTCCCTCCCGAGATCGCCAGCAAGGCAGACCCAGGAGCAGATGCTGAGGCGTTGGGAACATGAAGATTCAAAACAGACTTCCTTTATTTCATATTCATCCTAGCTCTGCATCTGCCATTTCGTGAGATTCCACATGCCCCTTCGAGGCAGACCTTCCTCACCGTGCCGTCGAGAGTCGCTTTCAACTTGATTCCTTCAAGCGCAGTGGCTGAATGGCACAGCAAATCGTTTTACCTACGATCCATGCTTTCTCTCCCGATCTCCCCATTTTCTCATGGATCCGCGACTGCCCCTCCCCCCCTGTTTCGCCAGTATCGGGTGTCGCGCGCTCAGGTCGCTTCAGCGCAGTCACTTCCCAGTAGGCGCAAGCCCTCGGTTCTGAGATGATGACCACGCCCTCCATTCAGTGGCCCGAAGGCAAAAAATTCGCCTTCACGATCTTCGATGATACCGATGCGGCCACCGTCGCTAACACAGGTCCGGTTTACGCGTTGCTGCGGGATTTGGGATTCCGTACGACGAAATCTGTCTGGCCCCTGGAAGCCATCGCCCCACCGGTCGTTGTCGGCGGTGCAGACTGTGCCGATAAAGGGTACCGTGCTTGGGCCCTTCAGCTCCAAGAAGAAGGTTTTGAAATCGGCCTGCACAATGTCTGCTGTCACCACTCCACACGGGATCGCATTCAGACAGGGCTGGAAAGGTTTGAAGAAATCTTCGGTCACCCGCCACGGAGCATGGCCAACCACACCGGCTGCCGGGAAAATCTGTATTGGGGGCCAGACCGTGTGACGGGCCTGCATCGGCTCATCTATCAAGCCGCCACATTCGGACGCAAAGGCGGATTCAAGGGCCATGTGGAAGGGGACCCACACTTTTGGGGAGACCTCTGCAAAGAGCGCATCACTTACGCGCGCAATTTTGTCTTCCCTGATATCAACACCCTCCGCGCCTGCCCATGGATGCCTTACCACGACCCTCTTCGCCCGTGGGTCAATCAATGGTATGCCTCCTCAGAAGGAGGCGGCCTGGAGAGTTACCTCGAGACCCTCAAAGAAGAAAACCAGGATCAACTGGAAGCTGAAGGCGGTGCTTGCATCATGTATGCACATTTAGGGAAATTCTTTCGCCGAGATGGCGTCATCAGTGATCGCTTTCGTTTCCTCATGGAACGCCTTAGCCAGAAAAACGGCTGGTTTGTCCCGGTTTCCACCCTGCTGGATTACATCGTCCAACAGCGTGGCCCACTGACCCTGACGGACAAAGACCGCCGTGAGGTGGAACGCCGCTGGCTGTGGCATAAACTGACCCGGGGGGAAAGCTGACACGACCGACCATGAGTGTGCGAATTGTCCGCTACGAAGACCATCACATCCCGGCCGTCAGGCGCTTCAACCAGCGGCTAGCAGCCGGAGGTTCCATCTGGCACTTCCCGGAGCAATCCGTTAGCCAGTGGCTACCCGACACACGTGACCAAGAGATCGTCGAACACTACTATGTCGCGGTGGAAGGCGATGAAATACGCGGTGGCTACATCTTAAAATGGCAGCCCTTTCAGGTAGAAGGCCAAATCGAAAAAGTGAGCACGCTTTACCTGCCGCTCTCTGAGGGCGTGGTGAATTCTAAATACAACCTTCTCGGCCTCGTTTTGATCCGCGATGCCCTCACACGTAATCCCCTCACCTTTTGTCTCGGCATGGGGGGCAGTCATCGGGATCTGCCGAAAACCCTCAAAATGATGGGCTGGCAGGTGCATGACATTCCCTTCTTTTTCCTGCCCCTGCGCGCACGCCCCTTTTTGAGAAACCTCCAGCCTGTGAAGGCTAAACGTTGGCTGAATATCGCTGCCCAAATCGCCGCTAACACCGGCATTGCCAGCCTGGGGCTAGCTTGTTTCCACAGACTTCGTCGTGCCCCTCGTCAGGTTCAGCAAACCACCACCTGGGAGCTCGTCGAATCTTTTGGCCCTTGGGCCGATGAACTGTGGGCCAAGGCCTGTCATGACTACTCCCTTTTTGCCAGCCGTGGACAGGAAGAGCAAAACCGCCTGTACGCACCAGGTGCCCAGAAAAGTATTCGTGTGCTCGTGAGGGAGGCGGGCCGCGTGATCGGCTGGTTCATCGCCCGCGCCAGCCCCATGCATAACCACAAGTATTTTGGCAATATGTGCGTGGGGTCCATCATTGATGCCATCGCAGAGCCTGGCCAGGAGGGCCACATCGCCTGGGCAGCCCGCCAATTTCTCATCCAGCAGCAGGCAGACATCATTGTAGCCAACATGCAGCACGAAAGCTGGCGCAGAGCATTGCTCAAAGTGGGTTTTCTCAGTGGCCCGAGCAATTTCACCCTCGCCACCTCGCCCAAACTCAGCCAACGCCTCAACCCCTACCCTGAAAAAATCGGCAGGGCGCAATTCATGCGTGGTGATGGTGAAGGGCCCAGCCACCTCTAGCCTAGGCTGCCCCCTAGAACGTGGCGGCCTTTCCAATTTTCTGCATTGTCCCTGAACAAGAAAAGACGCATCCTCGTCGAAGGTCAGGTCCACCCTCGTTATGAAACCGATCACTTCCCTGAGCGCCATGGCGCTCTTCTCACTGGCTCTCGTCAGTTGCGATCCTTCAGCCCCGGCCAATAACGCCGCTGCCGAAGAAGCTCGCCTCAAACTGGAGCAAAGCCAGGCCGCCTATGAGCAGCAGGCCGCAGATATGCAGGCCCGCAGTGCTGACCTGCAGCAGCAACTTGCCGACCTCCAGCGCAGCATTCAGGAAAAGGAAAATGCCGAGTTGCAGGCCAAGCTGGAAGCCATCCAGAGAGAAAACGAAAAACTGATGGCTGAGGCTGAAGCAGCTCGCCAGAAAAGTGAGGAATTGAGGGATCAACTGGCTGCCACGCCCGCGCCCTCTCCAGCCCCTACCCCTGGTGGGCAGGCTTGGGTAGATCCAGAGGCAGACTACTCCATGTTTTATGAGGAGCTGACGCCCCATGGTAACTGGTTGGACGTAGAAGGCTACGGGTATGCTTGGCAGCCCTCTCTTGCCTCCCGGTCTAACTGGCGACCCTATGTGGATGGGCGCTGGGTCTGGAGTGACCAAGGATGGGCTTGGGATACGCCAGAGCCGTTTGGCTGGGCCTGTTACCATTATGGCCGCTGGGAACGCATCGCCCGCCATGGCTGGGTCTGGGTACCCGGACGTGAATGGGCACCGGCATGGGTTTCCTGGCGCTCTGGGGCCGACTGTGTGGGCTGGGCTCCCCTGCCCCCCGAACGCCGACGCGGGTACACCAGCATCGGTTATGATTGTGATGTCAATTACGGCCTCTCCCCCAGCAGCTACGTGTTCATCCAGTCGTCCAACTTTGGTCGCAACAGCTACGTAAACGTCTGCCTCTCCGTCACTAACATCACCAACATCTTCCAGCAGACGGTGAACCTGACCAACATCGTCCGCATCAATCAGCAGCAGACGAATTTCTTTGTGCATCGCGGTGGTCCAGACCGCCGCTGGCTGGAAGAACGTTTCGGCGGTCGTGTGCCCGTGGCCCCGGTCCGCATCGTGCCCACCTTGGAGCGCCCCGTTCTGGATCGCGGAGACCGGGACCGGGATTCTGTTCGCCCTCTCATCGCCGCGCCCCTGCCCTCAGGCCGCCCAGGCCGCCCATCGAAACTGCCTCGCATTACCGACAAAATCGCCCGCCCAGCCATTGTGGATGCCTGGACGGATGTGCCAGATGACCGCCGCCAAAAGCTGCGTGACACCATCAGCCGTCAGGCCCGTGAGCCCAAGCCTGTGCTGCCCGCCGTTGTCACCCAGCCGCCACAGGTTCCAGATCAAGGCCCAGGCACCCGCCCGTTCCCAGGCGAACGCCCCGGAATGCCCCAGCCAGGCGGAGTCACTACCCCACCTGACCGCATGACGGATCGTGGTCGTGACCGCGACCGTGATCGCGAAGAGCGCCCACAGCCAGGCGAACGCCCCGAAGTACGCCCTGGACTCCCCCTGCCCGGAGGAGTTACCACTCCCGCAGATCGCATGAAGGATCGCGGTCGTGACCGTGATCGTGAAGATCGTCCACAGCCAGGCGAACGCCCCGAAGTACGCCCTGGACTCCCCCTGCCAGGAGGAGTTACCACTCCCGCAGATCGCATGAAGGATCGCGGTCGTGACCGTGGAGATCGCCCCGGCCTGGATACGACAGCCGCTAAAGAGGCGGAAGCCGCCCGCCGTGCCGCTGAAGCTGCAAGCCTGAAACAACGCGAAGACGCCGCCCGGCATAATGAGTTGCTCAAACAGAAAGAAGCGGCTGAAGAAAAAATGCGCGATGCAGCTAGGGGCCGTGAAAAAGCCGCTGAAGCCATGAAAGAGGCCGAAGCTAACCGCCGCCAGAGGGATTCGGCGATGGCTCAGCAACAGGAATTGGCAAGACAACAGGCTGAAAACAGCAAGCTCGAAATGCGCAAACAAGAGCTTCTGAAGCAGCAAGCCGAAGCCATGAAAAACCGCGAAAACATGGCTGCGCAGGAAGCTGCTATGGCCCGACAGCAGGAACTGGCCCGCAAACAGGCGGAATCCAGCGCCATGCAGGAGCGCCTACAAGAACAACAAAAGCTCCGCGAAGACCTGCGCCGCCAGCAGGGAGAAGCCATGAAGGCCCGTGAAGCGCAGGCAGCTCAGCAAGCCGAAATGGCCCGCCGCCAGCGAGACGCGGAAACCAGCCGCGCTCGTGAAGCCGCCATGGCGCAGCAGCAAGAGCTTACCCGCCGCAATCAGGCTGCGGCCGAAATGCAGAAACGCCAGCTTGAGGCCCAGCAAGCAGAAATGATGAATCGTCAACGCGAAGCCTTGGCCGAAAAAGCCCGTGAGGCCGCTGCCCGTCAGCAGCAAGAGATGGCCGAACGCCAACGTGAAGCTTTGCAAAAACAGCAAGACGCTGCGCAGCGTGAAGCGATGCGTCAGCAGCAGGAGCAGTCCCAACGCCGCGCGCAGGAAGAGACTCAACGACGTAATGACGATGGAAACCGCCGGCGCGAACGCTAACCGCAATAGGGAGTTATGGATTCACCCAATTCAGGCTAGCGACCTTCGTTGACCTCATTTGGCGACCGTGATAGACCGATGTCTATGCACGGTCGCTTCATTTTATTTTGTGTTGGGCTACCTCTGCTAGCACTCCCCAGTTGCAGCACCTCCGAAGAGTCTGAAACCCGGCCTGCCGGAACCAATGTATTGAGCCCTACTGCTTTAAGCCAAGCTCAGGTAGGCACGGTGGATTTCACCCGCCATGTCAAACCCATCCTGGAGGCGAAATGCGCCACCTGCCACAATCAGGAAGCGCCATCAGGGAAAATGAGCCTCGCAAACCGCACCGAGGCCCATCGTACGGGCGGCCTTCGCAGATTCATCATCCCAGGGCAGCCGGAGGCCAGCCCTTTGATCATGCGACTGGGCGAATCCCACGCCACCGTTCAGGCGATGCCTCCCGTGGGAGAAAGCCTAACCAAGGAAGAAACAGCCGTCATCAAACGCTGGATTTCTCAAGGGGCGTCCTGGCCAGCAGGACCCAAGGGGCAGCTTCGCACCGCCACCGAATGAAATTCCACCTTGAAGGATGGGTGTATCGCGTGGCATCTTAGCTGCTGCGGTCTTCCAGGCTTTACCTCATGCGCACCCCTTCTTCACTGACATCTCACCGCGTCCTCAATCCTTCCACTTCGGGTGGGGCGATGCCAGTGGTGATTGTCCTCCTCGCGCTGGTCGCCAGCGTGGCCATCTTCTTCTTGTTCACCCGACCGTCTATGGA
Organism: Prosthecobacter dejongeii; assembly: GCF_014203045.1. Lineage (NCBI taxonomy): Bacteria > Pseudomonadati > Verrucomicrobiota > Verrucomicrobiia > Verrucomicrobiales > Verrucomicrobiaceae > Prosthecobacter > Prosthecobacter dejongeii. The sequence continues at coordinate 545,137 of NZ_JACHIF010000003.1, read as the reverse complement.
GCAGGCAAAACAGGAAGATAAGCCCGCAGCCTCCAACCCCCCCCCAGCGAGTGTCAAAGCCCCCGCTCCAGCCAAGGAGACGCCCACCCCTGCGGCCCCTCCTGCCCCAGTGCCTGCGGCAAAGCCAATTTTTGGTTTCGCTCGGCCTCTCGACCTTGGAAAAGAAATGGTCCGCAGCCTCACTGCCGGCGATTTTATCCGCGCTGGGGAACTGGCGGCGGCGGGAGATCCCGACCAGTCCAAAGCTGCGACAGCAGTGTTTGAGCGCATGCTCAAGGGACTGGGAGCTAAAGTAGGAATCGAGGATCAGGTCGAGCTCATTGGTCTGGTGGAAAATAAAACCCGGGTCGCCATCCCCCTCACTTTGCCCGGCAATCAGGAGCCTGTGCGCCTGCAACTCGACTTGGAAAGAGATGACAAAATGGGATGGAAGATCTCCCGCCTGCACTTGCCTAAAGAACTCAGCAGCGCCGTGGTAGCTGCCACACCGCCTGCCCCAGCCATGAGTGCAGCCGCCCCATCCCCAGCGGCGTTGCCCTCCGGTCCAGCCACAGCTCCCGCGCCACAGGTAAGCTCAGCCCCATCGCCAAAATCTGCTCCTAAAAGTCCCCTCTTCACCGTCGAAGAAACGCCCGATGCCTTGACCTTTGGCAGCGACTTCGTGCGGGCGCTCTTGAAGCATGACTTCGTGGCAGCCCGGAAGTTTGTGGATGAAAAAAAGGTACCTGCTGAGCGGTTAGCTGGACTCTGCATCGTCTTTGAAGAAGGGGCGTATGAGTTTAAGCCCACCAAGCCCCTCATCATCACCGTGGCTAATCCCGAAGTCTCCTGGGTCATCGCCCAGGTGCAGTCGCAAAAGCTGCAGCAGTCCACGGAATTTGGCCTGGAAATGCAACGCGCAGGGGTGGACCAACCGTGGAAAGTGGTGGGCCTCAACCTTTCTGAAATCCTCAGTTCCTTCGCTTCTTCCGCTTCCAAAATGGGGGTGCCATACACCCCGATCGTGAGCAATCCCAAAGGAGGAGAATCCCTGGCGCTCTACTTTGAGTATGACCAGGCGGAACTGCATCCTCGTGCGCTCAAGCAGTTAGAAATCGTCGCTGGCCTGCTCAATTCAGATCCTTCTAAAAAGCTCCAGATCGCCGGCCATACGGATGCCAAGGGCACTGACAACTACAACCTCGCCCTCTCTCAAGCCCGTGCAGAGTCTGTCAAAAAGCAGCTCGCAGGACTAGGCGTGGCTGCGGCACAGATCGTCACCACCGGCCTGGGCAAAGCCCAACCCCTGGGACCTAACCAAAAAGCTGACGGCACGGATGACCCCGAAGGACGGTCAAAAAACCGCCGCGCAGAGATCTATCTGGATTTTTAGTATCGGCCTAGGCCACGTGTGCTTATCGTACTGCGTTTGCCTCCTCTCCTTTCCCAGCTCAGTTCTCGTGCCCAGTCTTTGCTTTCACGCGGAGCGGGGTCTCGCATCGTCTCAGGCTTCCTCATGGTGGCGCTTCTGACCGTTGGGTCAAAAGCCGTATCCTTTCTCAAAGATGCAGCCATCGCCCGCCAGTTCGGGACTGGAGACGCGCTGGATGCATTCCTTGTTTCCTTTGGCCTACTGACTTTCCTCGCTGCATTGGTCGGCGGCGGGCTGCCGGAATCTTTTCTTCCCGTGTATGTCGAGAGTGCTCACCGGGGTATTCGTAGGCGGGCCCTGCGCCTCGCCGTGCAGAGCAGCATCCTTCATGCCGCCACTCTGGGCCTCCTCGCTTTTGCGGTGTATTTCATCGCCCCTTACTTTGTGAGTTGGGCGACGCGAGGCTTCAATCCTGAAAAACAAGCGCTAGCGGTCAGCTTACTCCGCCAGTTGCTTCCCTTCATGGTCTGCTTTGGCCTCAGCTATCAATTTTCTGCCTGGCTGCGTGCAGACAAGCGATTCATCGTCGCCACCAGCGCGCCCACTTTGATCCCCATGACGATCATCGGCCTACTGATTTATGACGGAGATCGGGCCACCGTCGCCACGCTGGTTACGGGCACCGTTGCGGGCGCAGCTCTCCACCTCATGGTGCTTCTAGGCACCCTATTGCACGGGCTACCGAGACAAAGACGTTTTTGGAAGGGCTGCTGGAAACTTTGGGAGCCTAAGCTCGGGCGCATCTGCCGCCACACGGCTCACTTCCTTTTTGCCGGTGGCATTTTCAGCAGCTCCGTGGTGGTGGATCAAACCATGGCCGCTTGGCTACCGCCCGGCAGTGTCGCAGTGCTCGGTTACACGGAAAAAATCTGCGGCATCATCCTGGCCGTCACCGTGGCCCCTTCCTGCGATGTCCTCTTCCCCTACTTTGCAGATAAAGTGGCCCGCCGCGATTGGCTCGGCGTAAAACACCAGCTTTGGGTCAGTGCAGGAGCGATTTTGGCACTCGCGCTGCCAGCGGTGCTCATGCTCTGCTGGCTAGCCCCCTGGGTCGTCAGTTTGTTATTTCAGCGGGGCTCCTTCACTTCAGAAGACACTCTTCGTGTGGCTGAAGTCCTCCGCTTTGCTGCTTTGCAGATCCCCTTTTACATCGTGGGCAGTCTTGCCTCAAGGGTGGTCGTGGCCATGCAAGCCACCCACTTCATCATCTGGATTTCCGTGATCGGGCTGATTGGCAATGCCGGGCTGAATTGGGTTCTCATGAAGAACATGGGCGCGGCAGGCATCGCCCTGTCCACCGTCTTGATTCAAATGACCTCCGCTGTGCTAGCCTGCTTGTACGTCCTACGCCAGATCAAGGATCGCCTCAAAAACGGTTAGACCGCAGTTCCGAAAATCCTCACGTTGAGTAACGAAGTTCAAAAAAAAGCGCAGACCTTTCGGTCTGCGCTCTCAAAAACATTGGATCAAATTACCAGCCCTGATTGCGGCTGTAATCGGTCTGGGACATGAAACCCATCTGCGGAGAGAACTCCGTGTAGCCCCACCATGGATCGATCTGTGCCTTGCGGTAATAAGGTGGGCGATACGTCAGCTTCCAAGAAGGCAGCGGGAAAGTGGCCATTTCATACACACCGTAACCAGCACGAACGGTGATGCGCTTCACACCTTCAATGAAGAAGTCAGCGAAAGCAGCATGGGCACCATCCGTCTCGACAGTGCGCTGCCAGACATTGAAGGGTTCTGTCCATCCGTAGAGAACGTTGCCAAAGCCACGGCTCAGTTTGCGGCTCCAGTTGTAGTGATGTCCTGGAGGCGACTGGATATCGGCAAAGGCGACGCCGCAGAGCGTCAGGGCGGAGAGAATGGTGAGGGCTATACGATTTTTCATGCGGTCAGCACAGAGTTATCAAAAATGGCGGTCATCTGGCAAGAAGGATTCTCACTTTTTTTCGAATCTATTCTGGTGATAAAAGCATGCACATCGCCAGATCGGCTGCTGTATCGTCTCCTTCATCATGAAACCCCTGCTCACCCATGCCGCACTCGAAGACCAGCTCAGCCTGCCCACCGCAGGCGTGCTGGACATGTTGCAGAGTTTGCAGGGAGACTTCATGGTGCTAGGAGCCGGGGGTAAAATGGGGCCCTCTCTAGCCCGTATGATCCGGCGTGGGCTAGATAGCCTAGGTCAGTCTGAACGCCGCGTTTTCGCCGTTTCCCGCTTCTCCTCCCCCGCTGCTGCGGCCGAACTCCAGCAACACGGAGTGCAGACGATCGCCTGCGATCTTTTGGACCGTGCCGCCGTCCAGGCTCTGCCGGATGTGCCCAACATCATCTTCATGGCGGGGCAAAAATTTGGCACACAGGATGCCCCCGAACTCACCTGGGTGATGAATACCCTCGTTCCCGCCATCGTGGCGGAGCGCTACCCTCACTCCCGCATTGTGGTTTTCTCCACCGCCTGCGTCTATCCCCTCTCTTCCACAGCGGGCACAGGTTCCAGGGAAGAAGATCTACTCGACCCACCTGGAGACTATGCGAACTCCTGCGTGGGGCGTGAACGCATCTTTATGCATTTCTCCAAGAAAAATGGCACTGCCGCTCTGCTATTCCGCCTCAGTTACGCCATTGATCTCCGCTACGGTGTTCTGCATGACGTGGCCCAAAAAGTCGCCCAAGGCCTACCCGTGGATGTGACCATGGGGTATGCGAATGTCATTTGGCAAGGAGATGCCAATGCCCGCGCCATCCAATGCCTCAACCACACCACCCAACCGCCCTGTGCACTGAATGTCACCGGGCTGGAGCGCGTCTCCATCCGCCACTTAGCCGAGGAGTTTGGCCGTCTTTTCGGTCGAGCACCCGTCATCGTTGGGGAGGAAGGAGCCACCGCTTGGCTTTTTGACGCGAGCCGTTCTTATGAATGGTTCGGCCCGCCTACCGTCACCTTGGAAGAAATGATCGCAGCTACGGCTCAGTGGGTGAGCCAAGGCGGTCAATCTCTGGGCAAACCCACCCACTTTGAAACCCGCGATGGAAAATTTTGACCTACGCCAGCGCCTTCATCAAGGCTTAGCCATCCCGGCCCATCCCTTGGCGCTCAATGCCCAACGTCATCTGGACGAGCGCCGTGAGCGCGCCCTTACCAGGTATTATTTAGCGGCTGGTGTCGGCGGGCTGGCGGTAGGCGTCCATACCACTCAATTTGCCATTCGCTCCCCAGAGATCCAGCTTTTGAAGCCCGTTCTGGAGTTGGCCGCCGAAGAGATGGACCGCTGCCCGCGTCCCTTAGTCAAGATCGCTGGTATTTGTGGGCAGACCTATCAGGCAATCGCCGAGGCCGAACTCCTGCGCTCGCTCGGCTATCAGGCAGGATTACTCAGTCTAGGGGCTCTGCGGAGTGAACCCGAGGAAGCGCTGATCGCCCATTGCCGTGCTGTTGCACAGGTGGTGCCCATCATCGGCTTTTACCTTCAGCCCAGCGTCGGCGGGCGTGTGCTCCCATACTCTTTTTGGCGAAAATTCGCTGAAATCGAAAACGTCGTCGCCATCAAAATGGCCCCTTTCAATCGTTATCAAACTCTGGACGTGATCCGTGCCGTCATGGATGCAGGACGAGACGACATCGCCCTCTACACGGGCAATGATGACAACATTGTGGCAGATCTCGTCACCCCTTTTGAATATCAGGGAAAGCAGCGGCGGATTGTAGGTGGGCTCTTGGGCCACTGGTCTGTGTGGACTCAAAAAGCTGTGGCGCTCCTCCAGCGCTGCCAGCGTGAGCCCGCCTCCCCGGAGCTGCTCCGGCTCGGTCAAGAGATCACGGATTGCAATGCCGCCTTTTTTGATGCGGCACATGGATTTCGCGGCTGCATCGCCGGGCTGCATGAAGTGCTGCGCCGGCAGGGGCTGCTGGGGGGCTTGTGGTGCCTAGACCCCCAGGAAACGCTCAGCCCAGGCCAGCTTGAAGAAATAGATCGCGTGTATGCGGCCTATCCGCATTTGAATGATGACGCCTTTGTCACTGCCAACCGGGACCTATGGCTGAAGGATTGACCTAGGCCGCAGGGGCGGCAACTCAGTCGCTGCCCCAAATTGGGCGTAAATGAAGCGCATTCACGCTTTACTCAGGAAACGAATCCAGATTTAATTCGCAAATTCGGCGGGGATTTCCCGCCCTACACTTCATACCCCACTTCCCACCTCTGAGCCATGAAATCTAGCCGATCCCGCATCGCCATGCTGGCGTTCCTTTGCGGTACGTCCCTCCTCCAAGCTGACATCTTGATCCTGAAAAACGGCACCAAGGTCGAAGGCAATATTCTGAACGAAAGCCCCACGGCGATCCGGATGAAGTATCGCCTGACCCCCAAGATCTGGGATGAAAAGGATTTCCAAATGACCGAAATCCAGCAGGTCATCAAACAGTCTCCTCAGGAAGTGGAGCTGATCGAACTGAAAAAACTAGTCCCTAGCCCCGACCTTCTGCCGGCTGATAAATACGAGCAGCTTATCCAGGATCGTGTGCGCCCCTTCATCAATAAGTATCAGGGCACCCCTGAAGCTAAGGAGGCCGAAGGCATCGCCGCCACCCTTCAGGAAGAAAAGAAGCGCGTCTCCAATGGCGAGCTCAAAATGGAAGGTCGCTGGCTGAGCGTGGGTGAAGCCAAGGGTGAACAATACAACATCCAGGCCTACAAAATTCATGAAGAAATGAAAGAGCTGATGGCCAAGTACAACTACTTGGAAGCTCTTCGCGTCTTTGACCAGTTCATCAAAAATCGTCCCCCACTCACAGCCTCCACTTATTACCCCGCCGCTGTGGCAGACGCGAAGATCTGCATGGAAAAGCTGCAAGCCAGCCTGTCCAAAATGGCTCAGGAGCAGCCCACTCTGCAAAAGCAGCGCGATGATGGCTTGAAGAAACTCAACGACGCCGACAAAGCCCGCACCCGCGCCGCCATTGATGATGAAAAAGGCAAGTGGCGTGCACAGTCCGAAGCCCAGCGCCGCACCAACGTTCGCTGGATCGAGCCTTACAAGTACGACATGCCGAGCATCCTCGCCTCGCAGAAAGTCGTCGTCGGTGAGCTCACCAAACTGGAAGCCGTTGACCTCAACGAAATGAAGACTCGCAATGAGGCTTTCGTCACTGTTTACCGCAAGATCGGTGAAGGCGACTATCAGGCAGGGGCCGCCGCTTTTGAGCGTATCCAGGGTTTCTCCAACGTACCTGAGTATCGGGACGTGGTGGCCGATCTGAAGAATCAGCTCCTCAAGCTTTACGGTGAAATCGTTCGCAAAAATGCCGCAGGTCAAACCGCCGTCAGTGGTTCATCCGCAGCGACAGGTCAGACCTCATCCTCTGTGGATGACCGCGTGGCACGCATTTTGGCTGAAGCCAACGGCGGCCAACCCGCCGCCGCCGCACCCGCCGCAGGCACTGCTGCTCCAGGCATGGCCGCACCAGCAGCGGCTGCTACGGCCCCAGCAGCCGGCACAGCACCAGCCGTCAATCCTGCCATGCAGCAGCGCCCAGTGGCACCTGCTCCTCAGGCCCAGGCTCCAGCGCCCATGGCCCAGCCTGTTTACGCGCCTCCAGCAGAAGAGTCGAACACCCAAACCTTCATCATTGCAGGTATGGCCGCACTTCTGGTCCTGTTTGGCATTCTCGCCTTCAAGAAAAAGAAGGCTGAGTAATCCTGACTCCCCTTGATCTCCGAGGCCGGATCTCTTCCCCAGAGATCCGGCCTTTTTTGTTTTGAAGATCAACCTCTTAAAGCCCGTAAAACCTCTCTACCCACATGACACATCCACCCTCAGCCAGCCTCACCCGCCGCCGCTTCCTCACCCAAGCAACCGGCTCCCTTTTTGCAGCCCCCTTCATCACCACAGGCATGCGGGCCGCCTCGCCTAACGGCAAGTTACGCCACGCAGCCTTCGGTGCCGCTGGCATGTCCATGGCAGACATGACCGCCATGTCAAATCACCCTCTGTGGGAACTGGCGGCTGTGTGCGATGTGGACACGCGGAAGTTCGACCAGATTACGAAAAAATGGCCTAACGCCAAATGCTACCAAGACTGGCAGGAGATGCTCGAAAAGGAAGCGGGCAACATTGACTCCGTGAACGTCTCCACCCCGGACCACATGCACGGCCCCATGGGCCTAAAGGCCATGGAACTAGGCAAGCACGTGTACGGCCAAAAACCTCTGGCGCAGAATTTGCATGAATGCCGCAGGCTCATGCTCAAGGCCCGTGAGACGGGTGTGATGACACAGATGGGCATCCAGGTTTCATCCTCGTTTACCGAGCGTCTTGCCGTTGCCATCATCCAGCAGGGGACCATCGGTAAAGTCAAAGAAGTCCACACCTTCTCCAACAAGTTCTGGGGCGACATGGACCCCGTGCCACAGAAGTCCGACCCGGTGCCAGCCCAGCTCGACTGGCAAAAGTGGCTGGGCACCGCCACTGACCGCCCTTACATCGAAGGCTATTACCACCCCGGCCAATGGCGCAAACGCCGTGACTTCGGAACAGGCACCCTCGGTGACATGGGCTGCCACATGTTCAGCGGCTGGTTTCGTGCCCTGGATCTCGCCGCGCCGATCGGCGTAAAATCCAAAGGCCCTGCTCCGCTGAATGCCACCAACTGGGCCATTGATGCCGTGGTGGAATACACCTTCAAAGGCACTGCGCATACCGCTGCCGATACCGTCAAGGTCACCTGGTATGATGGCAATGCCCGGCCTCCAGCCGAGGTCATGGCGCTAGCTGATCCCGCCAAATTCCCAGGCCAGGGTAGCATTTACATCGGCACTGAGGGTGTCCTCCTTTCTCCCCACACCAGCACTCCCCTGCTCTACCCGCGAGATAAATTCACCGGCTTTAAATACCCTAAACTGGAGCCTCGCGACCACTGGGCCGACTTCATTGACTGCTGCCTCAAAGGGGGTAACCAGAAACCCACCGCCAACTTCGACTACGCAGGCCCGCTCACGGAAGCCGTCCTGCTGGGATGCCTCGCCAGTGCATTCCCCAATGAAGATCTCAAATGGGATGCACCCGCCCTCAAAATCACCAATAGCGAGGCCGCCAATGCCCTGGTGAAACGCCAGTATCGCCCCGGCACAGAGATCTAACCGGCTCCCTAGAGAAACTTTTCCGCCAGAGTCAAATCTGCCGGGAAGGTAATCTTGGGATTGGGCGAGGTGTTTTCCACCACAGAGACCACCTCGCCCACATGCTGAACCGCGGAGACTTCATCCGTCACCAAAGCAGAATCGCGAATCACCGCTTCATAGGCCCGCACCAGCACATCCCGCTGGAAAACCTGCGGTGTCTCCATCACCCACACTCCCGTGCGGTCTAGGGATCCCGTGATGTGGCCCTCCGCATCCACACGTTTGATCGTCTCCGTCATGGGTCTTGCGCAGGCCACAGCGGCCAGACGACGTGCCGCCTCGATGCAGCGCGTGATTTGCTCTGGATGAATCAAAGGCCGCGCTCCATCATGCACCGCCACCACATCGCTCTCCGCCGTGCAGGCCTGCAACCCAGCCCAAACGGAAAGATGACGCTCAGCGCCCCCTGGTAAAATGGCCTTCAATTTGGGAAACTCCGCGCGCCAAGCTTCCACCACAGCACGCACCTCATCTCCCGCGACAACGAGAATCTCCCCCACTTCCACACAAGCCTGAAACTGGCCTAACGTACGATGCAATACAGGCACACCCGCTAAGGGGGCCAGTAATTTGTTAAATCCCATCCGGCGGCTACTACCCGCGGCAACGATAATGGCAGAAGTCATAGATGCCGCCCACCATGCCGAGCTCGCCCGCTTCTCGCAAGCCTGCGCTCCATTTCAGGGTTCCCCTACCGTCGGTTCGGCCACCGTGGCCGCACGGGTGCGGATAGAACGCGTCAGCACCTCTTTGCCTGAAGTCGTCGGCTCATAGGCCATGCCACGATAGCGCAGAGGTTGGTATCCTAGGGCCAGCATGGCCGCTAGAGGGGCCTCCTTCAACCCGGGTTTCCAATATTCTGGACCACCGCCGGTTTCATAATAGTAGATCCAACTTTTATCTGGCCGCGCCCAGCCAGCACAAAGCACAACGTGTTTTCGGGGAATGTTCAGCAGATCTCCAGGGCGTAGGTTTCCTGCCTCCAAAGGGTAACATACGGAAGGAAGCTGTGAGGTGTCATGCACAGTCGGTAGTTTCAGACAGCGGGAGACGAACCCGGAGCAATCTACGCCCGCCGCCGCTGCGCTGACCGCTGCATTGTCAGCTCGGCGTTTCGCTGGAGAAGAGACATCTCCACCTGCGGCCCCCTGCGCGATGGAGCGGTCAAAGCTTACCGGATCATCAAAGCCACCCCACTTATAGGGAATGCCACGATTCACCTCCCCAGGTAGCCACCAACCTGGTCGCTCTGGGGGATCGTTCAGACTGGCATCCGGGGTGTGGACAAGCACTCCCGCACCATCTTCCCCATGCAAAATATTTCGGGCAAAAGGCCGCCACGGATGAGTCGTGTAACGCTCCGCAAGTGCCAGCGATTCAGTGGGCGTGATCTGAGATGGGGCATCCGCAGCACCCGGCACCAGCTCTGGCGCCACAGATTTGGGGACCGCTGTCTGGCAGGAAGCCAGGCTCAAAACCATCATGGAAAGCAGAGCAATCGAGGGATGCATGGAATAGAAAAACGTTGAGGCTTGCCGCCGTGCGAGGCTGTTTCATACTGTGCTCGTCTCTGGCTTGCAATGGCAGCCATGCCACGCCCCCTGCGTATGAACCTCTGGATTCACCTTTTTTTGGGCCTGTGCCTATTATCCCTGCCTCTGCAAGCGGCGACTGAAGCTAAAATCCGCACGGCTCTGGTCATCGGCAACGCTCGTTATGAACCGCTCGTCGGCCCCTTACGCAACACCACGAACGACGCGAAGGCCGTGGCAAAAACCCTTCGAGACCTCGGCTTTGCAGTCATCGAAAAGCACAATGTCACTCGTGACCAATTGCTCAAAGCGGTGCTGGAATTTCGCGGCACTTTGGCTGGAGCAGAAGTGGCCCTGTTTTACTTTGCAGGACATGGCATCGCCGTAGCAGGGTCCAATTACCTCATCCCTTTGAAGTCCGGCTACAACCCAGAAGGAGCCGATGACATCAGCCTGCGTCTTCTGGCAGAAACCCGCCTATTCAATGTGGAGCAGGCCGTGGCTGACATGAGCACCGCGGGGGCACAGTGCAATCTCGTCATCCTAGATGCCTGCCGCACCACGGCCCTCAGCCGCACCGGGCGCACCCGAGATGCCACAGCTCCGGGAGGGCTGAATGAAATGAAACCTCCAGCAGGTTCGCTCATCGCCTTTGCCACGGATGCTGGACAAACAGCCCTGGATGGTGACGGAGCCAATGGTCTTTACACCGAGGAGTGGCTAAAGCACCTGAGCACACCCGGCCTAACCATTGAGCAAGTCTTTAAACGCACACGTGCAGGCGTTCTTGAGCGCTCTCAGGGCGGACAAATTCCAGCGGAATACTCTCGCTTGGTCGGCGATGATATTTACATCGCTGGCCCCTCGGCCTCCCCCGCTGCAGTGATGTCAGCCGCAACTCCCGCCATTCCCAGCCAAACTCAGATCCTCAATCTGGCCAAGGCTGGCATGGCTGAAGAATGTGCCGACTCCCTCCTTTCTGTGGCTAAAGCCCAAGGCCCCGGAGCTTATGCAGCCGAACCTCTGGGCCTACTTCTGGAACAGGCCAAAGAAAATCTCAAGGACGCCACCACGGGAGACCCGAAAGTCGAAGCCGCAGCAACCACCTGCCTACAAGTGCTGCGGGCTCTGCCACACTGCCTGCCAGCCACCCACGAAAGCTATCAAGCCTTCCAAGCCAAGGCCCACAATCGCCATGGCGATGCCCTGCTCCTCCTCGACCAAGAAACCGAAGCCATCGCTGCTTTCGATACCGCCCTGGCTCTGGATCCCACAGATGCCTACATTCTCTACAACCGAGGTCGCGCCCATGCGGCAGTAGGAGATGACGAAAAAGCGCGGGCCGACTTTACCGCCGCCAGTAACCCGAAGTTCAATCAACCCAAAGCCCGCAAGCTAGCGGAAGAAGCTTTGGAAAAATTGAAGTGAAAGCTACTGGGTATTTACCACTGCCCCTAACCGATGCAGCAGGCTAAACAGGCCAAAAAACGCCCGGTTCACATACACGGACTCCGCCCGCCCACGCGCCCCGCGCAGGGACCGCAGTTCTCGATCCTGACGATTCGCCTCGCCCATGGCATACAGCGTTTGCATGAAGGAGGGATCGGCAAAGTCAAAACGACCTGCTCGGAAGGGTCGAGTCAGCACCTCGATAGATTCACGCGCTAGATCCATGATCTTCTTTCGCTGTGCAGCCCCATCTCCCGGCAGCAGCACATCCATATCCCGCAAGGATTGCTCCAGCTTGGCTTCAGACTCTAGCAAATCAGGGTTCAAAAAGGCAAATTGCTGGGCATGAAACTCGGGCGTGATGGCGCGGGTGCAGCCGAAATCCAGCACGTACAAAAAGCCATCTGATACCAGAAAGTTCCCGGGATGCGGGTCGGCATGGAAGACGTGCAGGACATGGATCTGATGCTGATAAAAATCCCACAAGGCCTGACCGATTTGGTTCCGACTTTCTTGGGTCGCATCGCTCGCAGCAAAACGATCCAGGGTCAGCCCATCGATCCAATCCATCGTCAATACCCGACTGGAACAGCGATCTGGGTAAAAAGCAGGGAATCTCACCCGTTCCAGAGGGGCACAGGCTACGGCAATTTCCTGGGAACGACGCAACTCCGTGACGTAATCGGTTTCTTCCAGCAGTCTTGCCTCCACCTCCGTGAAATAGTGGGCGATGTCTTCCTCCCGCAGCCCAAACATCTGGAGCGCGACCGGTTTCACCACGCGCAAGTCACTGCGCATGGACTCTGCCACGCCCGGATACTGCACCTTCACCGCCAATTTTTTCCCAGCCCGCGTGGCCACATGAACCTGACCGATGGAAGCTCCATGGGCAGCCTCACGGGAAAAGGTATCATACAGCGCCTCCACAGGTTGGCCGAATTCGCGCTCCAGGGTCCTTCGAACGAGGGGCCATGATAACGGCGGAGCCGAATACTGGGCCTGGGCAAACTGGCTGGCATAGGCAGGCGGCAGCAGATTTTGGTCAATGCTGAGCATCTGCGCCAGCTTCAGCGGACCGCCTTTGAGGCGGCTAAACGAGTCATAAACGGCCTTCGCATTCTCTGCGTCCAGTTCATCTCTCAAAGCAAGTTGAGCGGTCTGCGGAGTCACCGCGCGCTGACCGTAATACTTGAGATAATTCATCCCCACGCGCGCCCCCGTTCCTGCCAGATCCGCCATGCGGGTGAGGGGCGTACTACGGATGCTGTCCTGGGTAGGGGGAGCAGCCATATCAGGCGCGATTCATCGCCCCCGGCAAAAGAAAACGCATGAGGTCAAAACCAGAGTCCAGGGCCTGGCGACCAATAAGATCAAACAAGACCGCTACAGATTTTTCCACAAATGCATCCGTCCGCTCAAACTTCGGGCTGTCATCTTTGAGGTGAAACGCTACCACACTGCGCAGCAGTAGCCGCAAAGCCTTTGGATACGCCGCCGTCAGAGGACCGCGATTTACGATCTCCCCCTGGACTTTCCCATGCTGCAGGAGTGAATGCGCAAAGACATCAAAACGATCTTCCAGAGCCGACCATTCCGGCACGGGTTTCACTGGTGAGCTCAATCCATGACGCAAAAGGAAGAGGCTGCGATGATCCAAAGAGGCTTCTAAAAAAGCGAAAAGAAAAGCCAGCGTGCGCTGGCGAGCCGTGAATCCAGACCACTCTGGTCCGCTCTCCACTGAATGAATCACATGTTCCAGCATGCCTTTCCACCAGTGCCGCTCCACAGCCTCTAGCGAAGGGTATTCAGAAAAAAACTCTCGCTCCGTGATGCCCAGATTTTGGCAAAACCGAAAGACGGAAAGTGGGGCACGGCCCTCTGAGCGCAGCTCGTGCAAATAAGCTTCTTCAATGCGGTGACGGAGAGGCGGTGAATCTGGCGGCGAGTCATCCATGATGATCAACATACGCCTGACGCAAAAGAGGCGATGCTTTCGCATCGCCTCTCTCATGAATCTCGGTCAGATCTCGCAGAGCTTAGGCTGCAGGATTGAACGCACGAATGGCGAGGACTTTGATCTTACGCCCGGTGCCTTCTTCAGTCGGGATGTCTGCTTCATCACCTGGAGCCATGCCGATCAGCACCTTAGCGATGTCAGACAGGTAGGAGACGATGTTGTGATCCAGATCGCCGTCCCAGGCCCCCAGGATGGTGTAGGTTTCGTTTTCACCCGTCGCGACGTCCTGGAAATCCACCACCGTGCCGATACCGACCTTGTCTGTATTCACGTTGGCAAAGTCCGTGCCGCGGGAAAGGCTGATTTCGCGCTCCAGTTGGTCCTTCATGCGGTTCAGCACCGCCTGCTGCTCACGAGCCGCCTTATAACCGCCGTTTTCTCGAAGGTCACCTTCATCACGCGCGATCTGAATCTCATTCTTATTGTGCGGGATCTTGACGTTGGCCAGCTCATCCAGCTCGGCCTTTTTCTTTTCCAGGCTTTCCCAGGAAACGATGAGGCGATTATCTTCACGGGATTCCGTGTTTTCGCTCATCAAGCTCTCCATTTCCGGACGGGCTTTGATAACACGCGCCAACAAAGAGCGGCGGGTCAGTTCATCCAGAACAGAGCTGTTGAGGAGACGCTTGGCAAAGTTACGCAGGGATTCGTCATCCGTATCCACCACCAGTTCATGGATGAGCGTCTTGTCATCGGAAAGCTGATCGCTGAGGCGGCCCGTGCGTTTTGGCCCACCCTGCACATGGTCATCTTCCACGGCATCCAGGATGGCATTGCCCAGGTCAATGCTGAACACAGACTGGGCCAGGCCCTTGCGTTCTTTGCAGATCCAGATCAGCAGATCCGCGCTCAGGGTGCGGTTACGAACAGATTTTTTGAGGAATTCCGAAAGTACTTCCAGCTCGCCATTGGCATCCAAAACCACAGCGATCTCAGCCACAGCCCGGCCGCCGGTGCGGGTGAGATGATTGAGGATTTCCGGCACCCAAACACGCTCTGGAAACGCCTCAGGAAAGGCACGGTACATGCGACCAAGTTGGCTGACAGGCAAACCGCCGATGTTTTCGGCCAAAAGAGGACGCGCTTCACACACGAGGTCAGCCACTTTCATCGAGCCCATCGGGGCCGAAGCACCTTCGATGGCGTCAATCAATTCATCGCGAGCCAACAGCAGTTGCAGACTGTCTTTGAGGTGCAGCTTCCAAGCCTTACGAACGGTGTCAGAAATGTCTTGGAATACTGGTTTCAGTTCCGTGGCGGCATCTTCAAACAGGTCCAGGTCTTTCTGGATCAACGCCAAAACTCCCAGTTTGCCTTTCAGGTCGCGCTTGGCCAGAAAGTTCTGCACCATCACGCCACCGGGTTTTTCTGCACTGTCACGCAGCACCAGAGGTTCGGTGCGCTTGGAGGGAACCACGATGTGACGGGCTGTTTTGAGAGTCTTCTTTGCAGATTCCCACCACTTCTTGTACTCCGCTTCGGAGACGATGCGAGGCTTCAACAGACGCTCTAGATCATCTAGAGACATGGAGCTACCGGAAGATTTCAGCGCCAGTTCGATGAGTTCGGTCACCTTGCCCTTGGCCAGAGCTTTCAAGCCATCGAGGTCCGAGTGACGGCGGGAAAGCAAATGCTCTGAAGGCAGGATTTCCAGGGACGTGATAGCGAAGGAAAGCTTCAGTCCGTGACCAGGTTTGCTTTCGAAATCCAGAATGATGCGATCTCCGAGCAGATCCCATTCAGCGACCTTTCCCACACCCCAGCTTTTATGCAGGCAGAAGGTACCGGGTTCGAGTTTCGATAATTTTTCGCCGTCTGCGGCGGCGAGTTTGCCAGCCGCGACCAAGTTTTGGACCTCAGAATTCATGGGAGGGCGATGCTAGCGCGCTGAGGCTGCGTAGCAAAGGAAACCTTTGACGTTTGCTGTTAGGTAAGCTGGGAAAAGGGGCTCCGGAGGTCATAAACCTTCCATTTTGAGGCCAAATTTCGGCCTGCAGCCTCGTTTGTGCCGTTTTTTTCGCGATTAGACCGTCCTTCAACCAAGCTCATTATCTGGCTTCCTAGATTCTCCTACCCGCACCCATCATCTTGCACTGGCAGCCTTCCCAGACGTAAATCAAGCATGTCCCTTTTCCCCTCCGAAGATGCCCGCCTCGCCGAATTCCCCGTCGCCCGCGATAGCATCTTCCTAGCACATGCTGGCGTTACCATTCTACCTCGCCGGGTCACGAAGGTGATGCAGGACTACCTGGAGGAAAGTTGCCTGCGCATGCAGGAATTTCCCGAAGCCTGGCGCGCCGTGAATGAGACCCGCGTCATCGCCGCCCAGATGCTCGGGGCCAAAGCCAGCGAAATTTCTCTCCTCGGCCCCACCTCCCTGGGCCTCAGCCTCGTCGCCAATGGCCTAGACTGGCAGCCAGGCGATGAGGTGGTGTGTTACCAGGACGACTACCCTGCCAATGTGTATCCCTGGACAGATCTGGCCCGCCACGGCGTGGTGGTGCGGCTTTTAAAGCCGGAAGCGCCCGGAGCTATCACCCCGGAATTGGTCGAGGCCATGCTCACGCCCAAGACCAAACTTGTGGCCCTCGCCTCTTGCCACTTTCTCAGCGGTTACCGCATTCAGATTGATGCCATCGGCCAGATGCTGCGGGCGCGTGGTGTCCTTTTTTGTCTCGATGCCATCCAGACGTTGGGGGCCTTCGAGACCCGAGTGGACTATGTGGACTTCCTTTCTGCCGACTCTCACAAATGGATGCTGGGCCCCATGGCAGCGGGGATCGTGTATGTGCGGGAAGAGGTGCAGGAGCGCCTACGGCCCACTTTATTAGGCTCTTGGAACGTGCAAAGCCCCAACTTCATCGCCCAGGACACCATCACTTTTGAAAAAGGTGGCCGCCGTTATGAACCAGGCGTGCTGAATGTCGTGGGCATTCTCGGCATGAAAGCCGGGCTGGAACTGCTGCTAGAACACGGCATCCCCACCGTCAGCGCTCAACTACTGCGCCTGAAAACCCGGCTCGTCCAGGGCCTGGAGCCTCTCGGCTTCCATTTTCTCGGTCCCGTCTCCGGGCCGAACGCCTCGGGAA
Source organism: Prosthecobacter dejongeii (assembly GCF_014203045.1). Taxonomy (NCBI): domain Bacteria; kingdom Pseudomonadati; phylum Verrucomicrobiota; class Verrucomicrobiia; order Verrucomicrobiales; family Verrucomicrobiaceae; genus Prosthecobacter; species Prosthecobacter dejongeii. Next base: position 528,455 of record NZ_JACHIF010000003.1, on the reverse strand, counting down.
TTACCACAGCTTGGCGGCCTGAAGGCAGCGGCCCCTCCGTCGCGAAAATCTACGATCACCTCACCCGCCAAAAAATCAGCCCCTCGCTGCGCTTTGACCGCGCGGGCCAGCCCTACTTGCGCTTCAGCCCGCATTTCTACAACACCGAGGCAGAAATGGACCGCGTGGTGGATGCCATCGCAGACACACCGGCGGATTAAGCCAGCACGCTCATTTCCCCCTGAAAGGACGACCAATACGAAGCTCGACAGAGCGACCACTCCTCGGATAGCCTAACCGGAAATTTAGAAATTCCGCGATATGGCCAAAAAAGCGCTGCTTCATAAAAACATGGGCGTCAAACCTGCTGCCACCAGCAAGAAGCCATCTTCAGTCGTTAAAACGAAGGCCCCAGTCGGCAAAGTTTCCAATCAACCAGGCCCCAAGAAAATCGCCAAACCAGCCATTCGCCCCCCTCTCCTCCCCACACGACCAACGGCCCACGAGGCATCGGCCAGTCCATCCCCTCCAGCGATTCAGGAAATCGCGCCCACTGGCCTACCCAAAACGGTGCCACTGACCGTCAGTGTCCAGACTTCTCAAGGCCTGGCGGCCAATGGCAATACCCACCCGGCCAATCTCCTGGTCATCGTAACGTGTGCTGGCTGGCCCGTGACGGAATTGGATAAAAACCACTTCACCCTTATGGAGCACTTTGAAGTACCCGGACAGGTGGCCTCCTTCAGCAACAGTATCAGTTCCTTTCGCAATGCGGGAAGCGGAGCTTATCTTTTGCAGACCAAACCCATCAATGGGGCTCCCTGGAAAACGGGTCATCACCTGGGCCAGCTCCTGGTCTCAAATTCCGAAGACCAGCAAGGACAGGCCGCTTTCAAGCTCATTGTGCGGTGAATCTGCCCGAAGCACTGATTTTCAGCCCTGAGAAAATCGAAATCGTCCTTGCAATGTCACCGTGAGTTTTTAATCTTCGTATGCTTGTGAAATTTTTCACAAGCTCAGATCAGGCGTCCCTCGCCAGCTCGTTCCATGAAATATTTCTTCCTCAGCTACCTCTTTGTTGCCGCGATTGTCGTCGCTGCCTTTGGCACACGTGGCAGCAAGTCTGAATTGCCGCCCCTGGAAATCTTCCAAGACATGGACCACCAGGCCAAAGTGAAGTATCAAGCCAAGAGTGATTTCTTTGCCGATGGCCTCGGTGCACGTCGCCCCGTCAAAGGTACGGTCCCAGTGGGTTTCGAAATCCCGGCCAAGCCTGCTTCCGCCCCTGATTTCAAGCCGCCGCAGTATGGCTTCACCAACGGGCTCGACTATTATAACACTGGAAAAATCGGTGACTATTATGGCGACGGCCTTCCCCAGGAAGTGACGCTCAATAAAGCCCTCATTGAGCGCGGCGAGCGTCAGTTCAATATCTATTGCGCCGTCTGTCACGGTGCCTCCGGAAACGGCAAGGGCATCACCTCGAAGTACGGCATCATGACCGCCTTCAATCTTCACCAGAACGGCAGCACCGACCCTGCCAATGCTGGCGCTTACCGCGCTGACGGTGCCATTTACGATGTGATCACGAACGGCAAAGGACTGATGGGCCCCTACGGTGGCAACATCACCGTTCAAGATCGCTGGGCCATTGTGGCCTACATCCGCGCCATGCAGGTGGCGGTGAAGGAAAACAACGTGTCCGTCCAGTAACAGCAGGCATTTCAAGGCATGAGTCACCACGTCACATTCAACGACCTGCCTCCGGGCGGTGAGAAATTCGAAACCGCCAAAGGCGGCAAGCTTATCAGCGCCTTCGGGGCTGCTGGCTTGCTGGGCATCGCAGGCTCTGCCTACATGTTTTTTGCCAAGCCGGATGTTTTTGCTTACAGCTGGCTCTTCGCCTTCTTCTTTGCTTTCACCTTCGTCTGCGGTGGCTGCTTCTGGATCCTCCTCCACAGCGCCTCCAACTCAGGCTGGGGTGTCGCCGTCCGTCGTCTTTGGGAGCAATTGGCCAACATGGTCCTCCCGCTCGCTTTCCTGGGCATCCCCCTCCTCTTCCCTCAAGTGCAGACGCATCTGTATGAGTGGATGAATCACCACCGCGAGGCTAAAACCCAGCTTGTGGCGTCTGAACACGCCGGCGCTGACAAGCACGCTGAAACCGCCGCTGCCCCTGCACACGAAGAAGGCGATGAGCACCACGCTCCACACTCCATCAAGGATCAGCTTCATCACAATTCCCTCAGCAATCCACATCTCCACATCCTGGTAGAGAAGTATGGCTACCTGAATGTGGACGCTTGGTATTTCCGCTTCGCTTTTTACTTCTTCATCCTCTGGCACATCGCTCGCACGCTTCGCAAGAAGTCGGTCATGCAGGATCAGGACGGTGACATCACCCACACCATCAAATCCCGCACTTTCTCCTGCCGCTGGCTTCTCTTCTACGCCCTGACGGTCACCTTTGCAGCCGTGGATTGGTTGATGACCCTCGACTACTCTTGGTTCTCCACCATGTGGGGTGTTTATATCTTCGCTGGTTGCGCTTGGGCCTCCATGGCCCTCACAATCCTCCTCGTGACCTGGCTCAAAGGCCTCGGTTACATGAAGCAAGTCGTCACCGAAGAACATTATCACCTCATGGGCAAGCTGCTCTTCGCCTTCACGGTGTTTTGGGCTTACATCGCCTTCAGCCAGTATTTCCTCATCTGGTACGCCAACATCACGGAAGAAACACGCTTCTACCTGACCCGTAACACCGAAGGCTGGCGCTGGGTGTCCATCTTCATCGTAGTGGGCCACTTCATCGGTCCTTTCGTCCTCCTTCTCTCCCAGCCTCGCAAGAAGAACCCCGTCGCAGTATGCTTGATCTGCCTTTGGATTCTCTTCATGCACTTGGTGGACATCTACTGGAACGTCATCCCAGAACGTGGCCCTTCTTTGGGGCTCGGCTGGTGGGTGGATGGTGCATGGGTGGGTGACGTGGTTGCCTTGTTTGCTGTTGTTGGCACCATGGGCTTCGTCTTCCTCCGCAGCCTTTCCCGTTACAGTCTCTACCCCTGCCGCGACCCGCGCCTTCTCGAGTCCGCCAACGTCATCAACTGATTCTTTTCATGTCTTCGATTGCTACCCCTTCGAAAGCCGGAGCTACCTTCCTTTGGGTGCTTGGCGCATTCGCCAGCTTTGCCGTGCTGTTTTACGTCATTCAGGCTTCCTTTGCCACCCAGGGTGCTGAAGATCCACGTGCCCCTGAACGCCTGGCTAACAAGGAAGAAATTCTCAAGGCCCAAAACGAACTCATCACCAAGATGGGCCTCAAGGATTCTGAGAAAAAAGCCGCTATCTTCGCCAAGACCCTCGAAACCCTGAAAGCTAAGCCCGCTGGCGCTAGCACTCAGGTTGTCCCTGGTTCTCCCACTCAACTGAAACAGGCGGCCGCTCCGGCCCCTGCTGCTCCGGCTCCCGCCGCCCCAGCAGTTACTCCTCCTGCGAACTGATTTTTCTTGCCCCTGGAACCTATGCAGACCTCCCCAGCATCCACGGACACCCTCGCTGACAACATTCGCCGCGCGGCGATTGACAAGTCGGTGAAAGGCCCGGTGCTCTTCCTCTTCCTCAATGGCGCCTTCTGGTTGATGGCTTCCACCATTTTGGGCGTCCTTGCTGCCATCAAGCAATTCGCTCCCGATTTCCTCGGCGCTTGCAGTGTGCTTCAATACGGCCGCCTTCAACCTACCCATATCAATGCTCTTGTTTATGGTTGGGGTGTTCAGGCTGGCCTAGGTGCCATGCTTTGGCTCATGGCTCGTCGTTCGGGCCAGGAGCTTCGCACGGGCAAAAGCGTCCTTTATGTGGCTGCTATTTTCTGGAACATCGCTGTCACCATCGGTCTCGTTGCGATTCTTCTCGGCAAAAGCACCTCGATGCAGTGGTTGGAAATGCCGTCCTTCATCTGGCCAGTGCTTTTAATTAGCTTTCTCGCCTTTGCCTGGCCCATGGTATTCATGTTTGGCCGTGCTTTCCGCCCAGAAGGTTTCATGGTGAGCACCTGGTACATCATTGGTGCTTGTTTCTGGTTCCCCTGGATTTTCGTCACTGCCAACGTCGCCCTTCATTGCCTTCCTGGTCTAGGTGCACTGGGTGCTGGTATCAATGCTTGGTACGTTCACACGATGATCTTGCTGTTCTTCGCTCCTGTGGCGATCGGTGCAGCTTATTACTTCATCCCTAAAATCACCGGCCAACCCATCGCTAGCTCTCAGCTTTCTCAAATTGGGTTCTGGCTCCTGGCAGTCCTCGGCGGTTGGACAGGTATGCAGCATTACATGGGCGGCCCTCTTCCTGCTTGGATGCCAGCCATCGGCGCTGCTACGGGAGTTCTTCTCTTGATTCCTGTCGGTGTGGTCGGTCTTAATCATCACCTCACCACCCTGGGCAAGCACAGCATGGTTGCCTCCAGCCCAACCTTGCGCTTTGTCTTCTTCGGAGCCCTTTTCTATCCAGTGAGCGGTGCCATCTTGGCCCTGATCTCCAACTTCTCCACCGGTGCTACTCTCCAGTTCACACAGGCCTGGTATGGTTTCCAGATCGTCGCAGTTTATGGCTTCTTTAGCATGACCATCTTCGGAGCCATTTATTACATCGTTCCTCGCCTCACTGGCTGTGAATGGCTCTCTGTTCGCCTCATCCGCAACCACTTCTGGTTCTCCGTTTATGGTATCGGCGCGATCGTCGTAACCAGTCTAGTCGCTGGTGCCCAGCAAGGTGGGGATCTAAACTCCCCTGAAATGTGGGATCAGGATTTCATGCAGCTCACGCTGAACCTTCGTCCTTACATCATCGCTCGCGCTATCGCCTGGGGCCTTATCACCTGGTCCAATGTTTGGTTCCTGATCCATCTCATGCTCATGGTCGCCGGTCTTGGCCGCCGCAGCTCTGCCCCGACGCTGCTTGAGCATGATCACGAAGAAGCCCTTCCCCACGCCGCCCACGCATGAGCCAGTTCCGCACCTTTATTCTCGCCCTCATCGCCAGCTTTGGTCTTCCTTGGCTGTGCCTGATTGTCGTCCCGGCAATCAAATATCAGGCCCTCACTCAAATCGCTTACGATAAGGATCGCGACGGTGTCGAAGGTCTGTTCCCGCCTGCACCCATCAACCGTCAAGGCCAGTTGGTCTATGCTCGTGAAGGTTGCGTCCAGTGTCACACGCAGATGATCCGCCCCACACAGCTCGCTCTCGATGGCTGGCGCAAAGGCTGGGGACAGGACCAGGAAGCCCGCCCGGCTGCGGCGGTTCGCTCCAACAACCTTCGTGACTATCTGGGTGAGCCCTTCGCTTTCCTCGGTGTCCAGCGCAGCGGTCCAGATCTCGCAAACTACGGCTGGCGTGCTCCTGAGCGAAGCCAGATCCACCAGATGTTGTTTGCTCCCAAGTCCCTTCACGACTGGTCCAACATGCCTTCCTTCGCTCACCTTTACACAGAGCGTCTCGCACAGGGGCAGCCTTCGAACAAAGCGCTGAAACTGCCGAAGAAATTTGCTGTGAAAGAAGGCTACGAAGTGATTCCAACACCAGAAGCCGAAGCTCTGGTGGATTACCTCCTCTCTCTCAAGAAAGATTACCCTGTTCCTGGTGAATCCGCCGCTGTCGCTGCAGCCCCTGCTGCTGCTGCCAAGAAATAATTTTCGGAACACTCGCGACCCCCGCCTATGAGCGCTCCTTCCTCCTTCCCCAATCCCGACAGCAACGATCTCGACCGTCTTCACGCCGCCGTGAAGCGTGAAAAGGCCGATCTCGCCCCAGGCACAGAACCCGCGCCGATGTGGGTGATCTTCCTGTTCATGATCGTCGCCATCATCGCCGGTGGCCAACTTGGCCCGATGACCGGCGGTTATAGTTTTGATGTCAGCAACCCATTCACCGCTTCCAAATCCTCCGACCCACGCGGTGGTGCTGGTGGTGATGTGGCTGCTGCCGATCCTTTCCAGACTGCCATGAAAAAAGGCGCCAATGGTTACGCCGTCTGTGGTGGTTGCCATCAAGGTAACGGTGCAGGTCTTGCTGGCCAGTATCCGCCCCTTGCAGGTTCCGAATGGGTCTTGGGTGGCACGGAGCGTCTGATTCGTGTCGTGCAGCACGGTCTTGTCGGCCAGGTTACGGTGAAAGGACAGAACTACAACTTCCCTGGCGGTATGCAGGCCTTCGGTGCGGGGATGTCCGCGACTGACCTCGCCAATGTGTTGACTTACATTCGTAACTCTTGGGGCAATGAAGCTCCGATGATCACCAAAGAAATGGTTGAAAAAGTTCGCGCTGAAGAAAAACGCGCCACTCAGTGGACCATGGCTGATCTTGAAGCTTTCAAAGATAAAAACGTCCCTGGAGACATCCCAGCAGGCCCGGGCGCCACAGCCCCTGCCGCTAAGTAATCGAAGATTTATTTTCATGTTCTGCAAATGGCATTCCGTTGAAGGCAAGGCGCCCCAGGCAGCCTCAGTCTCGGTGTGGCCAGTTGGACAAAATCTTGTGTCCCCGACGATGGTCCAGCCAGTGCTGAACCATCGTTCTTTGCCTCTAGAAATCAGGGATTCCCAGGCCAATCATACTCCTCATTTTTTCGTCGCTTAGGCCACGTCTTTCCACATTTCTGCCACGTAGCTTTCAGGTTCCTTTTTCAATCATCTTATGAGCGCCGCCGCCACCACCCACGATCACTCCCACGGAGCCGATCATGCGCATGACCACCACGAGCCGGGATTCTTCGGCAAGTATATCTTCTCCTGTGACCACAAGGTCATCGGCATTCAGTACGCACTCAGTGGTTTGCTTTTCCTGCTTCTGGGGTTCTTCCTCATGTTGCTCATGCGCTGGAGCATTGCCTTCCCAGGCCAGCCTGTTCCAGGATTGCTGTTTGTGGAGAGCCTCCCTGTCCTAGGCCCCCTCTTCCATGAAACTATTGGTCGCTGGGCACCTGGCGGTATCGTCAATGGTGAACTGTACAACATGCTTGGGGCCATGCACGGTACCATCATGGTGTTCCTCGGCATCGTGCCTCTCGGTTTCGCAGGTTTCGTCAATTTCGTCATGCCGCTTCAGATTGGCACGATTGATATGGCCTTTCCGAAACTCAACATGTGGAGCTTCTGGCTCTTCTTCGTCAGCGGCGTCCTGATGATTTACAGCTTCTTCGTTGGCACAGGTCCGGTTCAAACAGGTTGGACCATGTATTCCCCACTCGCTTCCACCACCACGCTAGCCGTCACGAACGTTTGGGCACACGGTCACACTTGGTGGCTCACCGCCATGGTGTTTAACATCTCGGCCTCTCTTCTGGGGTCTGTGAACGTCATCACTACCGTGATCAACCTTCGTGCCAAAGGCATGAGCTGGATGCGGATGCCGTTCTTCTGCTGGGCCATGTTTGTCACCAGCTTCCTCCTCCTTCTGGCCTTCCCTCCTCTGGAAGTGGCCGCTCTTCTCCAGCTTGTGGACCGTGTCTTTGGTTCCAGCTTCTTCCTTCCGACCGGTCTGATGGAAGGTGGTCAGCACCTCGACATCTCCGGTGGTGGTAGCCCGCTGCTTTACCAGCACCTTTTCTGGTTCCTGGCTCACCCAGAAGTGTACGTTTTGATCCTCCCTGCCTTCGCTATCCTGTCGGAAGTCATCCCGGCAAATACCCGTCGTCCGCTTTGGGGATACAAGTCCATGGTCTATGCGGCTATGACCCTCGGCTTCCTCAGCTTCTTGGTTTGGGCTCACCACATGTATCTGACAGGCATGGGCACCATGATGTCCACCTACTTCCAGATCACTACCGTGCTGATTTCCGTGCCGTCGGTGATCCTTCTGACCGGACTGATGATCTCTCTCTGGGGCGGATCCATCCGGTTCACTCCACAGATGTTGTTCGCATCTGCCTTCTTGCCCATGTTCGGTATCGGTGGTCTGACTGGTCTGCCGCTCGCTTTCACCTTCATTGACTTGGCTCTACACGATACTTACTACGTGATCGGTCACTTCCACTATGTTGTGGCTCCAGGCACCATTTTTGCCCTCTTCGCCGGTGTGTATCATTGGTATCCGAAGATCACTAGTCGCATCATGAGTGACTTCCTGGGCAAGCTGCATTTCTGGCCTTCCCTCGTCGGCATGAACTTGATCTTCGCTCCGATGTTCATTCAGGGCATGGGTGGCTTCCACCGCCGCTGGTATGACGGTGGTAAGTATTTCGAGCAGACCAGCAGCGCATCCAACTGGGTGACCAAGCTGACCTCGGACTTCTTCAGCATCTTCGGCATGGACGTCCCCAACAATCTTCTCGGTCTTAACGTGCTGATGACCGTTGGCGCAACCATCCTCGCCCTGGGCCAGGTGCCTTTCATCCTGAACGTCTTCCTCAGCATCAAAGCTGGCAAGAAAGCCAATAGCGACAACCCCTGGCATTGCACCACCCTTGAGTGGGCGACTCCAACGCCACCTCCACACGGTAACTTCACATTTGAGCCGATCGTCACTCGTGGCCCTTACGAATACAGCGTTCCTGGCTGCACCCAGGATTACCTTCCCCAGTGGGAAAGCGAGCCCGGCAAAGCTGCCACCGCTCCTGCCTCCACCTCTGCCCCGGTTGCTCATCATTGATCCGAGCCCAGACCTGAGAACTGAACCCTGAGCAATTCCCTTCGCAATGGACATCCCCTATACCGTAACCGCCCGTCCCGACACGGGCCTCTACAATGCCAAAGTCGGCATTTGGCTCTTCCTCGCTTCTGAGGTGATGCTTTTCGGCGGCCTTTTCTCTTCCTACATCTTCCTGCGTGTGGGGGCTGACTACCACTGGCCCGTGCATGAGCTGAACGTTACAATGGGATTCATCAACACCTTGGTGCTGATCTTTTCCTCCGTGACGGTCTTGCTCGCTTGGGCTAACTTGAAGCTGCGAAACATCGGCAAATTCAAGATGTATCTGGCCATCACAATCCTTTGCGCCATGGCATTCATGGTCATTAAGGGTTTTGAATACAACTCCAAATTCAATCACTACGCTGTTAAACTGACGGATGGCACCTTCCTTACCGGTCACTTGGACGAGGGTTATGAAATCAAGTTTGGCGAAGCCAAGGAATTCACTCTCACCATCACGGGTGAAAACAAGGCTGTTAACGCTGATCCTGCTGGCTACGTCGTGCCTTTCGTGGACGGCGAACTGCCTTCCTTTAAACTTGATTCTGGCGAGGAGTTCTCGTTGGAAGCTTCCGCTTTCAAAGCCTTCCAGAAAAAGACTGTCGCTGCCGCTAAAGAAACCCTCGAAAAGCGCCGTCAGGAACTGCGTGATCAAGGCAAAGCCGACAAAGCTCGCGAGCTGAACATTGTCCCTGACACGACGGTCAAGATCATCGCTAGCCAGCCCGTGAAGTTCAAGGTCAAGCCCTCCAAGCTTCTCGGTTACTCCTCTGACGCCATCACTTTCGCTGACGGCACCACCGCCAAGGGCAAGTTGATTGACGACAAGATGACTCTTACCGTGGACGGCGTGGATACTCGCTCCGTACCCGACGCTGAGAAGTCCCTGGCCTGGAACAGCCAGTATCTCGGTGAAGGTTGGAAGAAGGCCTTCATTGCCAAACGCGACGAAGCGCAGGCTGAATTCAAGGAACACTACCCGAACCGCGATCCTCAAAAGAGTGCCACGCACCAGAAAGAAGCTTTTTACCTGCACATTCATTCTGCCACACCTCCTGCTGAAGGTGCCCATGGAGACGGTCATGCAGCTGAGGCTAAAGCTGAACACGGTGAATCCCACGACGCGCACGCCGCCCACGGACCAAAAGTGGTGCTGGAAAAGAAAGACATCGCTTTCTACTCCAACTACACACCGAAACTGAACACCTACTACGCTATCTACTTCACCCTCACAGGCCTGCACGGCCTTCACGTGGTGGCCGGTGCACTGGTGCTCACCTACTTCCTCTTGTTTGACGGCAAAATGCTTCGCAACGACCCTGAGCGCCTTGCGAACCGCGTGGAAGTCGGTGGCCTGTTCTGGCACTTTGTGGACTTGGTGTGGATCTTCCTGTTCCCACTTCTTTATCTCCTGTAATCGCCAGCTCTCCTCTTCACCTTTTCCCTCTCAAGTTTTATGGCCGACAGTCCTGAAGAAATCCACAAGTCGATCAAGAAGATCCTCATCGTCGGAGGAGCCCTTGCATTCCTCACCGCCGCTACAGTGGGTCTTTCCTATGTGGAATTGCCCACCCACAGCATGAACATTCTGGCGGGCATGATCCTGGCTGCTTTCAAGGCAGGTCTTGTCGCGCTGATCTTCATGCACTTGAATCATGAAAGCCCCCTGATTTACAAAATCTTGGCTTTCACAGGAGCCTTCGCCATCGCGTTGTTCTTTCTGTTCGTATTCTCTGCCAGTGATCCACTCGTGTTCAGTGGATTCTACGACAGCAACAACTGATCTCCCCCTTCACTGGTTATGTCCCTCAAGCACTTCCACATTGTCTTTCTCTTTTTCGCCATTCTCGGTGACCTGGGTTTTTGGCTGTGGACTCGCATGCTCCCAGAGCAGGCGGCTTCTTTGGGGGTGACTGGCCTGGGTGCTTTCGCTGGTTGGCTCAGTCTTGTCATGACGGCCTATGGCATCTGGTATGTGGTGAAAAAGAGCCGCACCATCATTGTCTGAATCCTCTCACCTTGCTTCCACCATGAGCGCTTTCTTTTTCCAGCTTGCCTGCGCCACCTGCCGCCCAGATCCGGGCAGTGTGATGGCTCAGGCTCAGGATTTAGCCGTTCTGGTGATGTTGGGTTTCCTTGCCCTCGGTATGGGTGCCGTGGGTTTGATCTTCATTAACTTTGTCCGTAAACAAAACCGTCTCTCCGCTGACGCGCAGCTTTAATTTTCTCTCGTAATCTCTCATGAGCGTCTCTGACATCAATACCTGGATCGGCATCACTCAAAACGCCTCTGAGCACGGCGGTCTTGTGGATCACATGCTCGGCTTCGTCCATTGGTTCATGCTGGCCCTGTTCATCGGCTGGTCCATCTTCCTCACGATCGCCTTCACGCGTTTCCGTAAGTCGAAAAATCCCTCTGCGGATTACCACGGCGTTCGCGGCCATGCCTCCACCCACATCGAAATCGGCGTGGTCGTGGTGGAAGCCATCCTTCTCTTGGGTTTCGCCTTTCCTCTGTGGTCCCGCCAAGCTGATGACTTCCCGACCAGCCCAGACACCATCAAAATCCGCGCCCTTGGCGAGAAATTCCTCTGGAACTTCCAGTATCCTGGCAATGACATGATGCTGAGCACCTGGAGCATGAAGGGAATCACCCCGTCAAACGTGACTGGCCGTGATCTCATGGACCCGAATGGTAAGGATGACTTTGTCAGCCCTAGCACCATGAAACTCCCTGTCGGCCGCCCAGTCATTGTGGACGTCAGCAGCAAAGATGTGATTCATAATCTGGCTCTCGTGCCAATGCGTTCCGCCCAGGATGCTATACCAGGCGTGAAAGCTCATATGTGGTTCAAGCCGGTGAAGACAGGCACTTGGGATATTATCTGTGGTCAGCTTTGCGGCCCAGGTCATGCCCAGATGCGAGCTGTGCTGGAAGTCATGGATGGCAAAGAATATGATGAGTGGGCCAAGGAGCAGTCCGCAAGTGCCGCAGCGAAGTCTGCAGCAGCCACTGCACCTGTGACCGCAGCTAAGTAACTCGACGCATCCCTGTTCAGTTTTTTTCGGGAATGTCCCGCTTCTGATCAGGGAGCGGGACATTTTTTTGACTAACTTCCATTGACCATGATCTGGACCCGCTTTCAAAAACTCGCCCTCATCGCTTTCATCACTGTCGAAGTGTTGATCTTTGTCGGCGCTGTGGTGCGGGCCACAGGTTCAGGGCTAGGTTGCCCGGATTGGCCAAAATGCTATGGTTGCTGGGTCCCACCAACGAGCGCGGAGGACATTGATTTCAGCCAACTGAAGATCGAGAAATTCCGCGCCAAGGCCGCCGCGCATGGACGCGATCCCGCGACGATCACGCCTGAAACGATCAAAGCGGAGTTCGATGCTACGGCGACCTGGATCGAATACTTTAACCGCCTCACCAGCATCCCTGTCGGTATTGCCACAATCGCTCTATTCATCGCCGCGTTTGGTGAATACCGCAAAGGGCGGACTCGTGTTTTCCTTGCTGCGATAGCTTCAGCTTTGTTGGTGGGGATCAATGCTTGGCTCGGGGCCAAAGTGGTCTTCAGCGCCCTGAAACCTGGCACCATCACGGTGCACATGGCTTTAGCTATTCTATTGCAATGTGTCCTGGTCTATACAGCCTGGAGTGCCAATGATCAGCCGTGGAAACTTTCTTGGAAACAACACGTCCACAACGGTTTACGCTGGATCGCTTGGATTCTGTTCGGTCTCATCGCCATTGAAGGCGTTCTGGGCTCCCAAGTTCGCCAATTAACGGATATGTTGGCTCAGACTCATGCTGGACATCCGCGTAGCGAATGGGTAACAGAGCTGGAGCAGAGCTGGGTCTATCTCCTCCACCGCAGTTTCTCCTGGCTCATTCTCTTTGCAGGGGCTGCCTTTCTACATCTCAGTCGGCGTCACCTGACACGCGTGGGTTGGTTGGAATGGAGTGTTTTTGGCCTGATCTTCAGTCAAATGATGCTGGGGGTTGTCTTGGCCCATATCGGTATTGTGGGCATCGCTCAGGTGCTGCACATCGGTCTGTCCTCGTTGCTGGTCAGTGCGTTGTTTCTCTGGCTGCTGGGTTCCACAGGAAAGGTTGTCAGTGTTTCTGGCGAATCGTCACCAGCGCGTTAAGTTGTCACCCCAATGTCTGAAAGCGCTAGCCCCTCCCCCGAGACTGCCTCCAAAACCTGGAGCATGAATGACTTGCTCGTGCTCACCAAGTTCCGGCTGAGTGCTTTGGTTATCGTCACCACTTTCGTGGGCTTTTGGCTGCGGGTAGGCACAAACTTGGATGGATGGCTGCTTTTCCACACTATTTTAGGCAGCAGCTTGGCCGCCTTCGGAGCCGCCGTGTTTAACCAGCTCATGGAGATCGAGCCTGATTCGCGCATGCTGCGCACGGCAGATCGTCCCCTGCCCTCAGGCCGCATCAGTCCCAGTGCCGCATTCGGCATCGGCTGGCTGCTGAGTTCTTTCGCTCTCATTCACCTTGTCGCCAAAGTGAACTTTGAAGCTGCGGCGCTCACGGCGCTGACGCTCTTCACCTACCTCTTTATTTACACTCCTCTGAAAAAACAATCGCCTACCAACACGCTTGTGGGTGCGGTTTCAGGGGCACTGCCTCCATTGATCGGCTGGGCAGGTGCGGCGGGTCAATTGCCTCACGAAGCCGCCTACGTGCGCTGGGAGCTTTTGTGGGAGCCCGGGGCCATTTACCTTTTCTCTTTACTCTTCCTTTGGCAGCTCCCTCACTTCCTGGCCATCAACTGGATGTATCGTGATGAATACCGCCGTGGGGGATTTGTCATGCTGGCCAATGATGATGAAGCAGGGGTGCGTACCTCCAAACATGCCTTGGCTTACTCCATCGCCACGCTTCTGCTGATGTTTTATCCGGTGCAGCAGGGCCTGGTCGTCACCTGGCTTTTCCTGCCGCTAGCTCTGGCCCTGGCAGGTTGGCTGTGCAAACTGGCGGTGGATTTCCAAAAGAATCCCGAACGCGCGTCTGCCCGTAAGCTTTTCTTTTGCACCTTGATGTATCTGCCCGGCATCCTTTTCATCTCTGCCATCGCCTGGAAGCGAGCTTGATGAGGACCTCTGCCGCAAAGCCCTACCTATTTGATTTTTCACTATGTCCCAGCCCCTTTCTCCCTCCAAACCTTCCCTCACCCCGTGGGCCATCTGGATTCCGATCATCATTGCGGTACTTGGCGTGGTGGTTTTCTACAATTACCTCATCGCCATGCAGCAGCAGGCCAAGAGCGAAGATAAAAATCGCCCGGCCATCCTAGGTCGCTTGGAGCGGGATCTGGAACTGACAGAGCGCGATGGCCGAAAGGTCCACCTAGATGAATTGCGGGGAAAAGTCCTGCTGGTGTCCTGGGTTTACACCCGCTGCCCACGAGGCTGTGCGGGGGTTATTGCCAAGCTGAAGAAGCTTCAGGAAGAGTACAAAAATAATCCGAATGTGCATTTCATCTCCTTCACTTTGGATCCTGAAGACACCCCGGAAATGATGCAGAAATTTGCCCGTGGTATCAATGTGCAAGATAAGGATCCCTGGTGGTTTGTGAACGGAACGAAGGATGAAGTGCGCAACTACATGACCCAATTCATGAAATTCCGCCCGGTGCAGGATCTCCCTGAGGCTGACCGTCTGTCTCCGGATGACAAATACATTCACGACCTGCGCGTAGCCCTGGTAGATCACAAAGGTCACGTGCGTGGCACGCAGTACGATCTGATGAATGCCGATCCTCAATTTGGAGATTACTTTGAGGCCCAACTTCGCAAGGACCTGGACTTCGTGCTCAAGGAAAAGGAACAGGGCAAATAAACAGCCTCGTTTTCACACCCCTCACATTCCTCTCTCGAATGACTGTTTACGACCTACCGCCGATCAATGCCACCTTGAATGCCTGTGCCACGGTGTTCATCATCTTGGGCCTCATCTTCATCAAGACCGGCAACAAGAAAGCTCACATTGCCTGCATGGCCACAGCGCTGACGTTTTCGGCGGCGTTTTTGGGTTGTTATCTGTATTACCACTTTCATGTGCTGCATGTGAAATTCGCCGGCACAGGGGGTATCAAAACGTTCTACTATGGGTTGCTCATCACCCACGTTTTCCTCGCCATCGTGAACTTACCCATGATCATCATGACGGTGATCCCAGCACTCCGGCAGCGCTTTGATAAGCATAAGCGCATTGCCAAATGGACCGCGCCCATCTGGCTGTATGTCTCCATCACGGGGGTGATCGTTTACCTCATGTGCTATCAGTGGTACGGCCCGCCGATCCGCTGAGCAGGCCATTGTTGAATCTTTTACTTCAGCGATTCCAGTTCCACGCGTCGGATTCGCAGGCGATTGAGCCCGCCGATTTTGGAATCTCCTGCGCAGTAGGCTAGCAGAACTGCGTCCGGCACCCAGTGAATGGCGGTGTAGCAATACCAGCCTTCGGGATCGGACTCGATGAGTTTCTTGCGGCTCCAGGTTAGGCCACCGTCTGAAGACAGGCCAATCACCAGCGGCGTGCGCTTTTTCTCCACCATGGGATGGTCACCACTGTGGTCATTCCAGACGGCCAATAGGTCCGGAGAGCCAGGCACGCGCTCAATGCTGGCGGGGGAAGTAGGAGACCTCAGGGGGCCTGGGGAGACAGGAGTCCAAGTCTGGCCACGATCACGCGAGCGGCACTCATACTGCACGCCCTGATCCGTGCGGAAGAAGGTGAGCAAGGAGGAGTCGGCCAGTTCCACAATGCCAGGTTCTTGCAGGCCAGATTGGGTGGAGGGGACTGGCAGTGCTTGCCACTGAGGAGCCTCTTTCCAGGTCTTTCCTTCGTCATCGGAGATCACCCACAGACCGATGGCCCGACCATCGAAAGACTTGCTGCTATCCGGGTTCGAATTCCGAGACCGATGGGAAGCCAGGGGGGCGATGAGTCTGCCGCTGCTGTGCTGAATGACGCGGTCATTATTCATCACAAAGTAACCCGGTGCCTCCAGCATGAGCACGGGGTCACTCCATGTTTGTCCTTCATCATCGCTGAAACGCACATGAGGGCGGCAGTCCAGCCAAGTGTTTTTAAGCAGGTAGAAAAAGGCGATGCGACCGCTTTGCAGTCGAAGGAGGGAGACGCTCATCACATTCGCGCCGCCTTTGTTTTCCAAGATGATGCGTGGGGCATCCCAGGTGCGGCCTTGATCATCCGACTGGATGGAAACAATGCGGGCCGCACTGTGATCTGAGGCTCCACCGAAAAATTGGGTGTAGTAATAGAGCAATCGGCCCGACTTGAGTGTGATAAAAGAGCCTTCTGAGTTGCGAGGGAACTCTGGTGTCGGTTCCAAATTTAAAACCACAGTGTCAGCGGCAGCCTGGAGTTGCAGGGCCAAGAGCAGAGCGAGGAAAAAGCGCATGGGGCTACTAACGTTCATCATCGCGCTCTCCCTTCGTGCGAATATGACATGATAATATCTCTTGCGTGCCCCTAGGTCGCACGCTGGACTGAGAAGCATGGCTCAAAACCTCGATGCCCTTCGTCTGGCCCTGCAACATTCCCCGGATAATGTGCCCCTGCTGCTGCTCTATGCCTCTGGCTGCATGGAAGAAATGATGCATGATGAAGCGGAGGCGGCCTATACCAGCGCCCTGAAATACGACACTGAAAATGCGGAAGCTCGCACGGGGCTAGCCCAGGTGGCCCTCCTGCAAGGACGCCTCTCTGAGGCGGCAGTGCGAGCCGAACAACTGATTGCGCAAAAACCTGACTACGCGCCAGGTTACCTCCTGCTCGCCCGTATCTTGGTCACTGAAGGGGAGCTGGGCCGTGCCCGCAGCCTCTATGATAAGGCTTTGATCCTCAACCCAGCCCTTTCCGATCCAGGTCTGGAAAAGAATCTTCGCAACATCAAACCCAACGATGAGGGAACTGAGGGGCGCAAGCGCGCGGGCCTGGCTTCCAATGGTGATTATGTCGAGGCAGATGATGAAGACGAAGATGAGGACGACAGCCAGCCCCGAGGAGGATCGGCGTTTGACTTGGGCCTTGCTGACTTTGAAAAACCCAAGCTAAACTTCAGCAGCGTGGGCGGCATGGAGGCGCTGAAGGAAGAGATCCGCATGAAGATCATGTATCCGCTTCAGCACGCAGAACTGTTCAAAGCCTACGACAAGAAGGTGGGCGGTGGAGTCCTTCTGTATGGTCCTCCAGGCTGTGGTAAGACGCTCATCAGCAAAGCCACGGCTGGAGAGATCAAGGCCAACTTCATTGCCCTCGGGCTGCATCAGATCCTGGACATGTGGATCGGCAACTCCGAGAAAAACATGCATGAGGTCTTCGAGCTGGCCCGCAAGAATGCGCCCTGCGTGCTCTTCTTTGATGAAGTGGATGCACTGGCCGCTGACCGCCGGGATCTGCGCCAAAGCGCGGGGCGAAACCTCATCAACCAATTCCTCTCTGAGATGGATGGAGCCGACTCCCAAAATGATGGAGTATTGATCCTGGGCGCGACGAATGCTCCTTGGCACATTGATCCCGCCTTTCGGCGGCCAGGCCGCTTCGACCGCACTCTCTTCGTGCCGCCGCCAGATGAACCTGGCCGCGCCTCCATCATTGAAGTGATGGCCGAGAAAAAGCCCATTGGAGAACTGGACCCACGTGCTCTGGCAAAGAAAACGCCTGACTTTTCCGGGGCCGATCTCAAGGCCGTCTTTGACCTCGCCACTGAGGAGGTTTTGACCGAAGTCATGCGCACTGGCAAGGTGGTGCCCCTGACCACCAAGGAACTGATCAAGGCCGCAGGCCGCCATAAACCGACCACGAAGGCCTGGTTTGAGAGTGCCAAAAACTACGCCATGTACTCGAATCAAAGCGGATTCTATGACGATGTGTTAAAGTACCTCGGGCTCCTCAAACGCTAGTACCTCATGTCTGATTACGAAGCCACCAACGCCAGTATGCACTTCGCACGCGGCCGTCTCTTGCAGACGCAGCATCGCTACACCGATGCCGTGCAATCCTATCAACAGGCACTGGAACTGGATCCCAATCACACACCCAGCTACGTCATGCTGGCGCTGTGCTGGCTGAACGATGATAGCACGGTGGCCAAGGCGGTGGATGCCGCCCAGCGCGCGGTGGGACTGGAGCCTGAAGATCCCTTTGCCCATGGTGTCTTGGCTCTGACGCTGAATGCCAAGGCTAAGGATGGCCAGACAAGTGCCATTCAAGAGGCGCTGAAGCATGCGGAAGCAGCCATCTCGATTGACCCCGACAGTGACTTTGCCCACGCCGTCACTGCCCGCATTCATCTACGGCTGCGCGATTACCCGCAGGCGGAAGCTTCGGCGCGGAAAGCCCTGCAACTGGATACGGAAAACACCATGGCCACCGAAGTCCTCTCGGCTGCCCTGTTGATGCAAAAGAAGGACCAGGATCACCAAAGCCTGATTGATTATCAGCTCCAAAGAGATCCTGATGATGACAGTGCGCACACCAGTGCCGGGTGGCAGGCGCTGATGCAGGGAGATCACAAACGTGCCAACCAGCATTTCATGGAAGCCCTGAGGCTGAGCCCGATGAGCGAAAGCGCGCGCATGGGCCTGGTAGAATCCTTACGTGCACGTTCAACCATCTATCGGCTGCAGCTTCGCTTTGCCCATTTCATGAATCAGTTCACCGAAGGTCGGCAGAACATGATCATGTTAGGAGGATTCGTGGCCTACAAGGTGGCCAGTACCCTGCTCAAGGGCGTGTCTCCAGTACTCAGTTCGATCGTGATTGGTGCCTGGCTTTTGTTTGCCCTCTGGTCGCATCTAGCGCGTGGCTTCAGCTCCTTCTTCCTTGTCATGGATCGCTTCGCTAGGCAGGCTTTGCGCCCTCGAGAATATTGGGAAGGCGTTGTCGTGGGCGGGCTGATCTTTGCATCCTTGGGTGCCCTAGTGATGGGTTATGTCTGGCAGATTGAGGCGGGCAGCTACAGCTCCTTGGTCTTCCTTCTGTCCGCCGTGGCCAATGCAGCTGCCTTCACCAATGACCACCATCTAGGCCGTTACCTTTACGCTATCGCAGCAGGCATCGCTGGCTTTGGAGCTCTCTACACCGCCACTGCCATCTTCGGTGGAATCGCCCTGCCCTCAGCCGAACTGTTTGGAGTCACGGCCCTGCTGATTGGAGTGGTGGTGAGCTGGCTGCGGCCCTTCCGCGTGCTGTATGCCTGAGCAGCCTAACCATTCATTTAGCAAAAACGCTCACGGCAGCTTCATCAGGTAAGCGAAGAAATCCTTGAGGTCGGCATCGGTCATGCCGGTGGTCAGGGCCTCGGGCATAAGGGAAATCGGTGAGGCTTCCAGTTTTTCGATCTCTGGCTGTTTCACGGGAGTCTTGTTACCGGCGATGTCCTTGAGCACGATGCCACTGGCGTCCTGGGCATCCATGATGCCAGTGAGCATCTGGCCATTCTTCAACTTGACGATGTAGTTGCCGAAACCTTCGCGGATCTCCAGGCTGGGGTTGAAGATATTGTCGAGCCAGAAGTCAGGGTTGGCGCGATCATAACCAGTGAGCTCCGGGCCGATGATGTTGCCTTCACCGAAGAGCTTGTGGCAGATGGCGCAGCGGGCCATGAACTGGAGCTTGCCTTTATCAGCATCTCCCAGGCCGGTTTTGATGACGGCCTTGATGCGTGCCATCTCCTTTACTTTGGCTTCGGTGGGGCCGGTCATGAGAAGATTCTTCCAATGCTTCTCGATGGCCGCATCCATCTCCGGATCTTTGTAAAGGCTGAGCTGCCGGGCAGTATCAAGGGTGATGTGTTTAGGCTGCACTTTGCCATCGTTGACAAAGTTAATCAGTAGGAGTGCCCATTCCTTGCGGCCCGCCAAAGTGCGTAGAGCATCTTCACGCAGAGCTTTATCGCCGGCGATCTGGGCCTCATAACCGGTGAGCAGGGCTTCGGGGATGCGGCGGTCGTCGAACTTCGCCGCCGCCTGCAGGATGCCGCGTTTCAGGCTGGGGGCATTGGCCCCTCCTTTCAGAATGGCCACCATGGGGGCCACGGATTCCTGTTTGCCCAGTTCCGCCAGGGTCTTGGCGATGGAGATGCGTTGCGCGTTTGAAGCTTTGGAGTCCGAGAGGAGCTTGAGCGCGTCTTTGAGAGCAGCGGCATTGCCCGTGCGCAGGGCCAGGGCTAAATTGCCACCAGACTGCTTGGCCATGTAGTCGTTCAGAGCCTTGGACAGGCTGTCTGGCAGTGGCGGCATTTCAGCGCCTTCAAAAGCTGCCGCGATACCTGCGATGATCTTGCCACGCAATACTTCATCTTCAGACAAGGCCAGCAGATCGGCGCAGGTCTGTAAATTCTCCTCACCACCGGCAAGGGCATAACGTTTGGCCAGCTTCTCCGCGAGATGCTCTCTGAAAGGTCCTTTGGCAAAATCCGGGCTGTCTTTCAAAAAGCTCAATATCACGTCCCTGTTCTTCTCTGCTTTGGATTCCAGAGCCCACCAGGCCAGAAGAGGTAGATGACCGCTTGCGTCATCAAGATTGACATCACGGATCACAGAGAGCGCCAAACCGGCTTGAAGGCGTTTCGCAGAAGCCAATAATTGCGCCCGAACTTCAATGTTCTGACTCTTGGACAAATGGTTCAATGTTTGCAGCGCATTCCAAGACATTGGGCGCTCCCCGACAATCTTGGCAGCCCACCGTTGCACGTATGGGTCCTTGTGGCTTGTAATCTCAGGGGACATCAACACCTTATGGATAAACTCGTTAGCCATGGGATCCTCATAAGCCATTAACATGTCCAGCGTCCAGAGTGCATCCAGCGCATGCGGATCGTTGCTGCGGGCCAATTTTGCGAGTGGCTCGGTCAGCTCTTTCAAACCACGCCAGGCAATCTCCAGTGCGGCCTGTTTTCTAAACCATTCGTTGGTGTGGCTAAGGTGGCTGAGCAGTTCTTCAGGGGAGGCTTTGGCCAGATCAAAGGGCTTGAGCTTGGGGGCGCCTGCCGCAGGACGCACACGATAGATGCGGCCGCTGGTCTTGTGCCAGTCATCCACCGGGCTGACGTGGCTGAGGCGGGTGTCATACCAGTCGGCCATGTAGAAACCACCATCGGGGCCAACGCCTGCCCACACTGGGCGGAACCAGCGATCAGGCGAGCTCATCAGATTCTCCTCGTCCTTGCTGCGGAAGGTGGAGCCATCGGGGAAACGCTCACTGACATAGACGACATTCGCCAGGGAGTTGGGGGCGATGATCTTGCCTTCATAACCGCTGCCGAGTAGACCGCCTTCATAGATCGCGAAGGCCTGAGGGAAACGTTTGTTGTCTCCTTCGTGCTTCATGTGCTCGAACCAACCGAAGGCGTAGGGGTTGGTCAGAGGACCGTGCTTACCCCAACCTTTGATGCCGTAGCTGCCCTGCTCATAATGCATGCCTCGGGTGCTGCCGTTGTTGGTGCCAGAGAAAACCCGACCCTTGCTGTCAATGTCCAGGCTGAAGGTATTGCCACCGCCCTCGGCGTAGATCTCGAAAAGCTTTTTGTTAGGATGATAGCGCCAGATGCACTGGCCTTCCCACTTCACATTTTTGGTATTGGCACTGCTGACGTTACCGGTGGTGGTGCTGCCATTGGCCCCATAAAGCCAGCCATCCAGGCCCCACTGAAGATTGGTGGCCACAGCATGGGTATCTTCCAGGCCGAATCCGGTGAGTTCCACTTCAGGGTCGCCATCGGGCAGACTATCCTGGTTGGCATCGGGATAACTGAGCAGGTAAGGCGGGTTCAGCACCCAGATGCGGCCCATCCCGGGTAGGGCGGCGCTGGCGATATTCAGGCCCGTAATGACATCCGTGTGCTTGTCGAAAGCGCCGTCGCCATCGGTGTCTTCAAAGACGGTGATTTTGTCTGCGCCTTTTTCGCCACGCGGCGGTGGCAGAGGCACCTTGTCAAACTTGGCACGCAGATGCTGGTCGTAACTGACGATCTTCAGACCTGCCGGAAACTGATACTGGCGATACTGAGTGACCCACATGCGGCCTTTGGAATCCCAACTTGCGTAAAGAGGCTGCTCGACGGCAGGTTCCGAGGCCATGAGATCCACCGCCACATCGCTGCGGGTGGCAAATTTTTTCACGGCCTCCATAGGAGGCGTCGGCGGGGTGTCGTCCGCCATCACTCCACGGCCTTTGCGTGTCTCCATGATCTTTTTGACCTCTTCATTGCCAGCCACGGCACCGGGCTGCTGCGCAGAGATGGGCAGGCTGAGGCCAAGCAAGGCGGGAAGGAGAATACGGGCGGAGGTCATTGGAGATAGAACAGCAGAGGAGATGTGGTTTCCGGCGGGCTTGTTATGAGAGGTGGTATTCCTGTGACTTTGGGCGTAAGCGGAAGATGGAACGCAACAAGGGAGATGCAGCACCCTGAGAAGGCAGGATACTTAGATGCAAGGGAGCTTCGAGGTTCCAGATGCCGCACTCGGAGAGTGCAGGGTACTGTACTATTCGCGTGAGCCGGGGGTGATCTTCAGTTCGACCTCCTTGCCTTCGCGAATGACGGTGATGGAGGTTTCTTTACCGATCTTTAGCTCGCCCATGAGGGAGGTGTAATCATAGATATTCAGGACATCCCTGCCGGCGAGCTTGACGATGATGTCTCCACCTTTGACGCCGGCTTTACCCGCAGGGCCGATGGGGGACACGCCGCTGAGTTTCACGCCTTTGACATCGCCCTGGGCATAGTCGGGAATGGTGCCGAGGTAGGCTCGCAGACCGCCACGGCTGTCTTTGTTTTTCGGAGCCTCCATGGCCACGAAGTCAGGATTGCTATCCGCTGTGGCAACGCCGCGTGCAATGAGGCCCATGAGTTTGGTGATCTTGGCCGCATTGACGTAGTCAATCTTATCCGCTGTATCGCTAGGTTTGTGATAGTCCTCGTGGCTGCCGGTGAAGGCGTTCAGCGTGGGGATGCCGCGCTGGTAGAAGATGGTGCTATCAGTCGGCAGGTAAGCATCGGTCTGCGTGGTGATGGGTAGGCCGATGGGGGCATTGCGTTTCTCGATCTCCTTCGGCCACCAGGTGCTGGAGCCGACCCCTTGAAGCACGAGCGTTTTCTGGAAACGGCCAATCATGTCCATGTTCAGGCAGGCAGCAAACATGCCGGTGAGCTTGCCATTCGGATCACCCTTGAACATCTTGGCCAAGGCCTCCACATAGTGGCTGCTGCCTAACAAACCGAGTTCTTCACCGGACCAGGTGGCGAAGATGACATCGCGGGTGAGCTTCACTTTTCCCTGCTTCTTTTGCTCGGCCAGCCACTGGGCGATTTCGATCACGCCAGCCACGCCGCTAGCATTGTCATCGGCCCCATGGTGGATCTTGTTGGACTCATCGCCTTTGGCGCGTGAGTTGCTGCCGCCTTTGCTGCCCAGGTGGTCAATGTGGGCGCAAACGATGAGCGGGGCCACATGTGGATCGGGTTTGTCCCGCGCGGGCAAGACACCGATGACATTGCGTCCGGTTTTCTTTTCCTGTCGGATATCAATCTGAGCGCTGAACTTCAGGCCTTTGCAGTCAATGCCGCCCATGAGATCGCCCGTATCCAGCTTGTCCTGAAGTTCTTTCAGGGTCTTGCCCGCAGGTTTCAGGAGGTCATTGGCCAGGGCATCAGTGATGCTGATGGCAGCGAGGCCGGAACTGGCCAGAGAGGCATCGAAGGACATGGGCACGAGCTGCTCCACCACTTTGCTATTCGGCCCACTGACGATGATGAGACCGCGTGCGCCTTTCTGGCGGGCGACGAGGGCCTTATGCCGAAGGCTGGCGTAGCGGGTGAGTTCATTGCGTCGTTCCTGGGTGATGCCTTCCGGCAGGTAACGCAGCACGAGCACCCATTTATCCTTCACCTCCAGGTGAGCGTAGCTGCTGTAAGTCTCCATCTTTTTCCCGTTCTCGCTGGTGGCCTCATCCGGGGTCTCAATGCCGTAACCTGCAAAGACAATGTCGCTGGCCGCCACTTCGCCTAACTGAGAGAATGACAAGGGGCGCCAGTCTTTATCGGTCACGAGACTTTTGCCTTCAGGCTGAAGGGTCAAGCGATTGCCATCGCCCAAGGCGACACCGGCGGTGAATTCGAAAGGCTCGAACCACTCTTCATCTCCATAAGGCACGAGGCCGATGCCTTTAAACACATCCGCCACATATTGAGTGGCCAGCTTTTCGCCAGGCGTTCCGGTGAGGCGACCGTCGAGAGCATCGCTGGCGAGGTAGGTCACATGCTGGCGCAGATCGGCCTCCGTCACCTCGCCTTGAGTGGTGGCGAAGTCGGGTTGTTCAGCAGGCGGGACGGCCTTGACCGCTGACTCATCTTTGACCAAACCCAGGGCTTTCCGTGCGGCTTCGTGGTTCCAGTCGGCCAGGAAAATCTGGCTCTGGCCATTGCTGGTGCGGCCTGTGGTCCAGGAGAGTTTTTTGCCATCGGGTGTGAAGACGGGCAGGCCATCAAAACCATCGGTGGTGGTCACGCGCACGGGGTCGTGCTTGCCTGCGGCATCCACGATGTAGAGCTCGAAATTGGCGAAGCCATTGAGATTTGTAGTGAAGATGAGGTAGTCACCACTGGGATGAAAGTACGGGGCCCAGCTCATGGCGCCTAGCCTAGTGATGGGGCGTGCGTCGCTGCCATCGGTGTGCATCGTCCACACTTCTGCCACATCGCCCTTCGGAGTGAAACGGCGCCAGCAGATGCGTTTGCCATCGGCACTGAAAAAGGGTCCGCCATCGTAGCCGGGCACGTCGGTCAGCTGCTTCACATTCTGGCCATCAGCATCGCTGATGTAGATGTCCATGAAGTACTGCTTGTCCACCTTCAGGCGCTCGGCGTCTTCTTTGGACAGTTCCTTTTCATAAGCCGAGCGGTTGCTGGCAAAGACGAGTTGCTTGCCATCCGGGGACCAGCCGCCTTCGGCATCGTAACCACGTGTGTGGGTCAGGTTTTTCAGACTTTTATCCGCCAGGGTGTATTCCCAGAGGTCGTAATTTTCATCGTAGTCCCAGGAGTATTTGCGCACACGGCTGGTGGCGCGGTCTTTGATTTCCGCCTCCTGGAGTTCCTTGGATTTGGGGTCGGTGTGCGTGCTGGCGAAGAGGACTCGTTTGCCATCGGGATGGATCCACGCGCAGGTGGTTTTGCCCATGCCAGGGGAGATGCGTTCTTGATCGCCCGTCTCCAAGTCCATGAGGTAGATCTGGTAAAAGGGGTTTCCCTCTTCACGCTCTGACTGGAAGACCATCTTCGTTCCATCAGCACTGAAATACCCTTCCCCGGCCCGGCGACCTTCAAAGGTGAGCTGGCGGATGTTCGTGAGGTAGTCGGCCTCCGTCTGGGCGAAGGCCGAGGTGAGAATCAAGCAAAGGGGGACGAGCAAGCGCATGATGAGAATGGGAAGAACATACGCACCCAGACGCGTCTTGCAGTCAAGGGAACGTCCAGATCTAGAAATCCGTATCTGGAGTCGCGAGGTCCAGTTCCTTGATCCAGGCGTTGCGGTAGCGGACGTCGTGGCCTTCGCATTGGAGCTTTAAACCTTGGGGGGTATCGGTGATGCCTTTGCCGCCGTCGTTGCCGCCATCCACTCCGGAGTTGGGGCCGCCCCAGACTTTTTGGATCTCGACATTGGTGTGTACTTTCTGGCCGTTGAAGTACATGGAGACGCGGGGTTTTTCCACCAGGACGCCGTCTTTGAACCGGGCGGCGCGGAAGGTGATGTCGTAGGCGTTCCATTTGCCCAGGCCCGCGAAGGCGTGGTATGGCGAGTCGGTCTCATTGATCACGGCGCCCATGCCGTGCTTGGTGCGGTCGCCTTCCTGAATCTGGATTTCGTAGCGGTTTTGCAGATAGACGCCGCTGTTGCCACGGGGGTTCATGACGAGGAACTCAATGTGCAGACGGAAGTCGCGATAGGCTTTGTTCGTGACGATGTCTGCCGCGCCGTATTTGCCACCATCGGCCGCGCGATCATCGGTCATGATGCAGGTGCCGCCATTGACGGGATCTTCGACGACCTTCCACTTGATGGGCAGGGCTGAGGCAAAACGGGGACCTTTCCAGTAGGTCCATTTGCTGTCCAAAGTTTCGCGGCTGCCATCGAGGATGACCTCGGCCCCTTCGATGGGTTTGGCCCCGAGGCCGATGGGCTTGTCTTCAGCATGGAGGGCTGTGGCGAGGGCGATGAGGAGACAGGCGGAGAAAGTGCTTTTGAACATGGCTGCCTTTACCAACGCTGTTCAGAGTCCTGAAATTCAAGGGAACTTAGGCGAGGCGAAAGCGCTCCTGAATGGCGCGGACAGCCCACACGGTGCTGAGTCCTACTAGTACGCCGAGGGCCATGGATGGCGGAATATCCGAGGGCCAATGGGCGGCGACGTAGAGGCGGGAATAGGCCACCAGGGCAGCCAGCCCATACAGAAGGATGCCCCAGCGGCGATGGAAAAGCGCGACCACGGTGGCGAGGGCAAACATATTGACGGTGTGGCTGCTGGGGAAGGACTTGCCTCGGGTCTCCGAGCGCGGTTTGCTCGGGTGCTGCTCGGGTGCTTTGAACAGCCGCAGGATATCCGGTTTGCCAGGGGCCAGGTCACGGACAATGAGGCCCTCGACAGCATCGCGAGGCCGGACACGGCCCACCGTTTTCTTAAGCGTGTTCGAGACGAGTCCATCGCCGATGCCGATGGCCAAAGCGATGCACAGCAGCAGCCAGCGGCCCTGTTTCCCACCACGCCAGAGAACCAGTAGCGCCACGATGGCGAGGAGAGGAATCCAGGCATTGATGGCGGAAACAGCGGGCATCAGCCAATCCAGCACTGGATGGGTCCAGTGGAGATTGATGCGCTGCAGAAGCTGGAGATCCCAGGGGAACATCAGGGGGCGGGAATGGCAGGAACGGGGGCTTTGCCAGGCTTCACCCACTGGTGAAGTTTGTGGCCAAGGAATACATCGAGGATGCGGGGCTCGCCCTTGCCCAGGGTGACGTTCACTTGGCCGAGGAACTCGACTTTTTCAAAGCAACTGGAGATGGCAGGGAAGACATTGCCGGGTTTTTCGCGACCATTTTGGAAGATGAGGGCATCGTCCCCCAGGCGCTCCTCGGGCCCGGGCCAGACTTCATACTGGGACAGGACCTGGCCGGAGCGCTCCCACCGATAGACGCGTGGGTGCTGCGGCATGGTGAAGGCGAGCTGGGCGGCATCCGTCCGCAGATTGCTGGTGAGAACGAAGGTGTTTTGCGGGCGTGGGACGCGATCCAGGAAGGCTCCAGCCTGACGGCCTGTTTCTGTCCAGCCGCACATCTCATGGAATTTTTTCAGCTTCTTACTCCCTTTCAGATCCGTGAGCAAGACGACGCCCACAGCAAGGTGAGCGAGGACAAAAAAGGCGATGCCAAGACGCAGGGGCCAAGTTTTCCAAAAAGGGTGAGCCGTGAAGGGCAGCTTCCCATTCACCCAGGCAGCCAGCAGGATGAAAGCGGGCACATAAAAGACCGCAGGCCAGTTGGGATTGATCTCCTGGCGCAGTGACAGGGCCAAGATCGCTAGAAGCGCCGGCACGGAGCAGAGCAAGAGGTAATGGGAACGGCGATCCAGTGACCGGTAAGACTTGACCGCGAGGAATAGGACGGTCATCAGGCCCGCGAAGGTGAAGGGAGAATAGACGAGCGTTTGCAGCGTGGGATACTGGAGGGTACGGCCGAGCCAGCCGACCAAGTCCAGCTTATCGCCCTGAAAGTGGTGCTTCGTATGCTCCAGGGTGATCCAGTCATGCTGGGTATTCCACCAGAGCACGGGGGTGATAAAACCGGTACCTATGATGACGGTGAGCCAGAGGCGGGGGTTCCACAGCAGGGCGCGGTCCTGCCTGGACACGATGGCGAAGACGACCATGAGCAGAGGGAAAACGAGCATCATCTGCTTGCTCAAGGTGCCCAGGCCGATGGTCAGCGTGAGACCCGCCCAGCGCCAGAGGCAGGTGGGTTTCTCCAGGGCTAGCCAGAAGAGCAGCAGCGCCAGCGACCAGAAAAACAAGAGGGGGGCATCAATGGTGAAGAAGAGATTCAGCCCGATGTTCCCGGGAGTAAATAGGATGAGGAGCGCAGCCAGGAAAGCGGTGGCTGCACCAAAAAGGCGACGACTCAGCACGAACAAGGTGGCCAAGGTGGCCGTGCCGAAAAGCAGCGGTGCTAGACGAATGCCCCACTCTGCATCGCCCGTGAGGCGACCGATGAGGCCCATAAGCCAGCCGATCATGGGCGGCTTGCTAAAATAACCCCAGTCCAAGCGGCGGCCCCAGTCCCAGTAGTAAGCTTCATCGCCAGCCAGATCGGCCTGGGAGGTGAAAAAAAGCATGAAACCCAGGCGAAACATGAAAACGCACGCCAGCAGCCAGGCAAAACGGCGGCTCCAGAGAGCGTCGGGGGAGGAGTCGGTCGAGGAGGTCAAGAGGGTAGGCTAGGCGGGGAATGGGCGCTGGCAAGATGTGGCATGTTCCACAACCGATGAATTTCGATGCAAAAGTGCAACGTTGGCCCTACCTGTGCGGTCAGAATCCATATCATGCCGACCACCCCCGACGCGCCGCCCCTCACCGGGAATCTGCTGCTGGCTGTGCCCTCCATGCAGGACCCCAATTTTAAACGCACGGTCATCTTTGTGGCCGCGCACAATCAAGAAGACGGGGCCTTTGGCTACGTGCTGAACCGCCCTCTGGACCAGCGGGTGGCGGACCTGCTACCTGACCAAAATCTAGGTGCCCTCGGCCAAGTGCCCGTTTACATCGGCGGGCCCGTAGCCACGGACAAGCTGGCCTTTGCCTCCCTGCAATGGAACCGGAAAAAGAGCATCCTCCGCTGCCAGACCCACCTATCCGTAGCAGATGCCATCCATGAACTGAGCATGGGGCATGAAGTACGTGGTTTTGTGGGTTACTCTGGCTGGTCGAGCGGCCAAATCGAAGGCGAAATCGAACGCAAATCCTGGATCATCTCCCCGGCGAAAAAAGTCATCCTCACCGTGGATCAACCGTCCGCCATGTGGGGAGCTGTGCTGGATGAGATGGGCCCTATTTATCAACTGATGGCCAACACACCGGAACGGGTGGATCTGAATTGAGGTCTTTAAGTGATGCGGGCACTCCCACTTGCAAAACGAGGGGATAAGAAAAACACTTTGGGAAATGAGCGCCGTCAAAGCAGTGCAGGCAGGAGTGCCCGCATCACTTATTTTTGCCTGAATGAAGGTCATTACACGAGCTGACTTCACACCTTTTGACTGGGAGGCTGTCATGATTTCTCGACGAAGGAGACTCCCACATCTGACTTTACCAGGAGCCATTTATTTCGTGACATTTCGACTAGGTGATGCAGTGCCTTTGGAAGTGGCGCAGCAGTGGAAACAGGCACGCACGGCATGGTTGGAGCAAAATCCGCCGCCCTGGTCCGAAGAGACCGAAAAGGAATATCACCGCCGTTTTACGATGCGAATGGAAAGGTATCTGGACGCTGGGTATGGGGCTTGTGATCTACGCACAGAAAATCTACGTAAAGAGGTGCTGACGAGCTTGTACCACGATGATGGTCGCCACTATGATCTAGGCGATGTGGTGATCATGCCTAACCATGTGCATGTTTTATTAAAACCGCTTTCGCCAACACCGGTCTCGAAGTTGATGGGGCCTGCCAAAGGAGCGAGTGCGAGACGGATCAACCAGATGACCGGCAGGTCTGGGGTGCTATGGATGGACGAGTCTTTCGACCACATTGTGCGAAGCTTGGAGTCATTGAAGAAATTCCAGCGCTATCTGGCAGCTAATCCCAACAAAGCAGGTCTGTCGGAAGGAACTTATTTCTATGAACAAAGATGGGCGATTCGAGACGAGTGAGGTTCACTTTTCCTGGCACCGGATTCTGGAAAGTGATGCGGGCACTCCTGCCTGCAAAACGAAGGCCGAGAGAGGTCCTTACGGAAAGGTGCATCGTCAAAGCATTGCAGGCAGGAGTGCCCGCATCACTTTCACCTGGACCTAACGTTCTTTAACGAAGAGCAGTCTCAGGCTATTCAGGCATACGACGACCGTGCTACCCTCATGCGTTAGCACGCCCAGGGTCAAAGGCACGAGGCCAAACAAGGAGGCCACCGCCATGATGATGACGGATCCCAGGGAGATGGCCAAATTTTGCCGGATGATGCGGCGGGCCTGCTGGCTGATGTGACGGGCGGAAAGAAGTTTTTCAATCTTGTCCTGCATGAGAACGACATCCGCCTGCTCCAAGGCGGCATCGCTGCCACGCGCACCCATGGCGATGCTGACGTAGGCCGCGGCGAGGCTGGGGGCATCGTTCACGCCATCTCCCACCATGGCCACTTTTTTACCTTTCTGGGTTAGCTCGCGGATGGCCTTCACTTTATCTTCGGGGTGCAATCCTGCGCGGACATCCGCCACGCCCAATTCCTCTGCCACCTGCACCGCAGCGGCCCGGCGATCTCCCGTAAGCATGATGGTGCGCACGTTTTCAGCAGCCAGGGCCGAGAGCACAGCCTTGCTACCGCTGCGAATTTCATCTTTCAGCAGTATCCGGCCCATGGTCTGGGCATTCAGCACCCAGACTTCGGAAAAGCCTAAAGGCGCATCTGGCACGTCCTTCAGCCAGCGGGCAAAGTCCCCCTGATTCATCAATTCGCGCCGCCCCACGTAGGTAACGCCATCTTTGGTTAGGCCACGCAGCCCCTGCCCTGGAATGGACTGAAACTCCAGCAACTCACCGGGTTCGATCCCCAGCTCTTTGGCATGACGCGTGATGGCGTGGGCGATGGGGTGATTTGAATTGGCATCCAGCGTCACGCACAGACGCAGCACATCGGTCTCATGCCCTGGAGGGAAGCTTTCCACCAGTGCTACCTTCAAATTGCCTTCTGTCAGCGTACCCGTTTTATCCATGGCAATGACATCCACCTCGGCCAATTTTTCGATGGCAGCACCACCACGAAAGAGAATACCACGCCGCGCCCCCCAAGCGATGGCCGCCAAAATGGCGGAGGGAATGGAGAGAACGAGAGCACAAGGACTCATGACGACCAGGAGTGTCATGGCCCGATAAAAGGCTGACTTCGAAACCTCCGTATTCTCAAATGGGAGGATGCCGAGGGCGAGCCACCAGACCAAGAACATGGTCGCCACAGTCGCGAGCGTCAGCAGCGTGTAGTTGGTGCCAAAACGATCTGTGAAACGCTGGCTCGGAGCCCGCAGATGCTGGGCGTTCTGGATCATGGTGATGATCTTCGCCAACGCACTCTGGGTGGCAAGACGGTCCACTCGCATCTGAACGAGGCCCCAGAGATTCAGGGTTCCGCCGAAGACCTCGGCCCCGACACCTTTGTCAATCGGTACCGCCTCGCCTGTTAGGGTAGATTCATCAGCCGCAGACTCTCCCAGAGTGATGGTGCCATCCACGGGGAAAAGCTCTGCCGGACGTACTTGCAGGACATCGCCAATTCGAAGAGCGGAAACTGCACGCTCTTCGGTTTTGCCATCTGGCAGCATCACACGCGCATGTTTCGGGGCCGCCTTCGTAAGGGCATTAATCTCGCGATGGGTGCGGTGCAGAACGTAATGCTCTAAAGCACCTGAAGTGGAGAAAAGAAACAAAAGCAGAGCCCCTTCCTCCCAGGCCCCGATAGCCACCGTGCCCGCTGCCACAGCCAGCATGAGGAAGTGAACGTCCAGGCGCTTTTCCTTGAGGTTTTCCCACGCATCCTTGGCCGCATCCCAGCCACCACTGACGAGAGCGATGCCGAACAAACTTTGCACCAACCAAGCAGGCGAAGAAAAAACCTTTTCTGCGAGCAATCCACTCACAAGCGTCACTCCGCAGATGGCAGCCTGAACGGCCATCTCCTTCCATTCCTCCGCACTTTGTTGCTCGATTTCCTCGGCTGCAGGCCATTCGAAATCACGCCATTTCCAAAAACGCGGAGCCGTGATGCAGCTCGGTTTTTGTAGAGTTAGTGCGCCTTCTTTACGGGTCAGCGTGAGGCCGCTCACCGTTGCGTTGGAAGAGCTAGGCCGCGTTTCCGCATCCAGGGCTCGCAGCACTTCATTGAGCTGCGCCTGGAGCAGTGCGGTATCGACCTGCCCCAGCGTGGCGATTTGAACACTGCGCTCTTCAGGATTCAGACGAATGGCCTCCACCCCTTGCTGATCGAGGAGGAAATCCGCCAGCGCGTGTGTCCAGGAGGTGTCTTGCGATGTCAAATCAGCCATGGGCTGGAAAATACGCAGGATCGGGCGTATTGCTATGTGTCTTATTGGCCGAAAACTTGCGCCTTTTTGCGACGTAGTATCTGTAATCCCCCCAATGAAAAGTTCCTCTCAGTTTTCCCGCCGTCAGTTTCTGCGTGGTGCCGGCATCATGCTCGGCCTACCGTGGTTTGAGTCGGTGTCGTCCTTTGGCGCTCCGGTGGTCAAAGGCACACCACAGGCCCCTCGGCGTCTGGGAATCTGCTTTTTTGGCAACGGGGTGAACCCACATCATTGGGGCGCGTCCAACACACCCGGAGGTTTAGAGTTTCTGCAAACGCTGAAACCTTTGGAGCCCGTGAAAAACAAGGTCATGGTCTTCAAAGGCCTGTGGAATCCCTCGACGGTTACTGGGCCCGGAGGCCACTACCCGAAGATGAATATTCTTTCAGGCTTGAAGGTGAAGCAAACGACTACGGATGTGGAAGTAGGCCTGACCATGGACCAAATCATCGCCAACAAGATCGGCCAGCAGACCCCTGTGGCCAGTCTTGCCATCGGCACGGAAGGGCCTAAATACAGCACTGACAGCGGTTACACTTCCCTTTATTCGGCCTACCTTTCCTGGAGCAGCCCCACGACACCTGCACCGAAGGAGATCTATCCTCAGCAGGCTTTTGACCAACTCTTTGACGACGGTAGCAAACGCGCCCGTGACAAGAGCGTGCTGGATCTGGTGATGCAAGACGCCAGCAGCCTGCGGGGTAAGCTGAGCCGCCGCGATGGCCAGAAGCTGGATGAATACCTCACCTCCGTCCGGGATCTGGAGCAGCGCATCGCACGTTCTGAAAAACTCAGCACCGCTGAGGCAGCGACCCGTGGGTGGCAGCCCAGCGTGAAGACGCCTTGGCTCGCCCGTCCCGCCTCAGGCATCCCAGCGCAGCAGGAAGAGCACGTGAAACTCATGCTGGACATCATGGTCCTGGCCTTCCAGATGGATCGCACTCGCGTGGTGACGAACATGCTGACGAACGACCTTTCCAACATGAACTTTGGCTTCCTAGGCGTGAAAGGCGGCCAGCATGAGTTGTCTCACCATGCCAATGATGCGGACCGGCTGGCCTCCTACCAAAAGGGCAATGAATACATGGTGAAGGTATGGTCCGAGGCCCTGCAGAAGATGGAAGCGACCAACGAAGGCGAACGAACTCTGCTGGATAATAGCATGATCATGCTGACCTCCAGCCTCTACGATGGCAATGCCCATGACTCAACCCAGCTCCCCCTCCTCCTCGCCGGTGGTGGCGGCGGCACCCTGCGTGGTGGCCGTTATTTCGACTACAGCAAGGACCCAAACCGCAAGCTCTGCCGCCTGCATCTAGCCATGATGGAACGCATGGGCGTGAAGACTGCGCATTTTGGAGATGCAGATAATCCGCTGCCTGATCTCGTGTAATCTAGGCAGCTTTATCTGACCTGCGCGTTAAGCCTGCGGCCTGAGACTGGTCAGTTTCTCTTCGGCCTCCTTCCAGGCTACCTCGTGGGGCAGGCGCTTGGAGGTGGCGGCAATCGCGGCGGTGACGCCAGCGGCTTCTCCCATGGCGACAGCATTGCCTGTCACACGGTAGCTGGCGTGGGCCACGAAGTCGCCACTGATGCAGCGGCCTGCCATCATGAGACCGTCCACATCCTTGGCAATGAGCGCACGCAAAGGGATGTCATAGGGGGTAAATTTCGTCACGCCACCTCGCTCAATGGTAAGCTGGTCATTGTCCTTCTTGGACTTCGCATGGATGTCCACGCCAAAGGTCACACGGGCAACACCGTCTTCGTGACGCGCTCCGTTGACGAGGTCATCCTTCACCACCGTGTAGCGGCCATGGATGCGTTTGCCATCCCGCACGCCGATCTGCTCTGCCGAGGCGATAATCTGGAACCCCTCCCAGACACCGCCCAATTTCCGCAGGGCACGGGTGATGGCAAAGATCTCTTTGCGAGCACGAACCGTGGCTGCGGTGAGGGCATCGGCATCATCAGGGCGAATGCCATACTCATGGTTAGCCATGATGAGCACCACATTGTCCCGCACATGAAAAAGGGTGGGCATTCCGTAGGAGGGATCTATGCCTGCTTTTTGGATGTCCGCTTTGAAGTTCTTCGTCGCCTCCACATGCCACTTCAGATCGCCTTCATAAAAGGAGATGTACTTCTGCATCTGCGTGACATCCTTCACCACCGCCAGAGCATTCATGGTGAGAGGCTGGCACAGGCACTGGCTGGATTTGTCCTGCCCCATATTTCCGAGGTCCCAGGAGCATCCAGCCAGGGCACCGAGCACCCCATCGCCGGTAGTATCAATAAAAACGGGGGCGCGCCAAGCCTCGCGGCCGGAGGCAGATTCCGTGATGACGGTGGTGAGGCGTTTGCCTTCCTTGTAAGCGGCCACGGCGCGGGTGTGCAGTCGAAATTTCACCCCGGCCTCCACGCAGAGATCCTCTAGCAGCAGCTTCATTTCATCGGGCTCATACACGAAACGCCCGTTGTCGCTGCCACGTCGGGCACCACGTTCATCCAGTTTGGCGATGATCTCACGAGTGAGCCCCGGTTTATCGAAGTCAAAGATCCAGGTCAGCAGTCCTGCGGTCCACACACCGCCCAAGCAACCATGCACCTCAAACAAACGCACCTTTGCGCCTGCACGCGCCGCCGTGATGGCCGCTGCCACGCCTGCTGGCCCAGCGCCGCAGACGATGACATCCGCATCCTGCACACAAGCCAAGTCATGCCCTGGCTCCGCATAGCGTGAAGGGTCCGCCGGTGTTCCCGCAGCAGCCTGAACCAGTGAGGGAGCCGCAAGGGCACCTCCCAGAGCTGTTTGAAAAAAGTGGCGGCGATTGAGATCGGTTTTGGCAGGCATGGTAATGAATACTGAGCCAAAATGAGGCCTCTTGCCAAGAACGATTGAGGGCAAAAGGAAGACTTTACATGGAGACCAGAGGCCCTTCGCAAAGAAGGATTCTTTCTTTTTTGGCAACTCGTGTCAGCTCTGCGGTAAAACCAGATTTTGAGAACAAGGCAAAGTGCTTCTTCCACTTTTTGAGGCGGGGAAAGCTCTCCGCTTTGGTCTGCAATTCGGTAAGCACGGACACGTCCATTTTACGAGAGTTCCAGCGACACTCGCCAAACAAGGCCGCTTGCGATTTACGGCTGATGGCAAAGACGTCCACCTCAGCACGCGGAGTCCAGGCACGCCCCACGGCGTCCGGTTTGAACGGCAGTTTGCCGACCAGACCCAGAGACTCCAAGTGACGTCGTGCCAGCTCTTCGTAACCCGTTTTACCCACGTAGGCATCAAAGCGGGAGGTGATCTTCTCCATGTGTTCCGTCATTCGATTTCTCTCCACCAGATCTGGATGCGGATGAATGAATTCAAAATGAAAACGCATGAAGGGATCGCGGATCTCATATCTGCTGAGGCGAGTCTGTGCCACATTCGGAGCTTCGGCTGACTGCACCCGGCGTACCAGTTTGAGAGCCAGGAGATGATGCAGGTATTTGCCCACATGCGTGATTGGCAACCCTGTAATTTTGGCAATGGTCACAGGTGTGCGCAACCCGCCGCCAATGGCCTCCAGCAAGCCCAAATAAGTACGCGGCTCGGCGATTTCATCATGAATCAAGAACAAGGCCTCATGCCTGAACAAGGTAGCCGGAGACAGCAGCAATTCACGAATGTTGGTCAGCACGGGTGAGCGGTCATCCCACATCTCCAGGTACTTTGGCACCCCGCCCAGCACGCTGTAGGTTTCGACAATCTGGGGGGCACTGTAATGCGGCAGGAATTGACTAAGGTGAGTGGGAGAAACCTCATCCAACAACAGCGAAGCCGTGGCACGACCGTAGAGCGGCTGCTTCGGCGTGAAGAACTGCTCATGCATCATGTGATACTGGGAGCCGCACAAAATCAGCTTGAGTTGGGAGCCTTGTTTATGGCCATCCCAGATTTTCTGCAGCAATGAAGCGAGGCCCGGAACGCTTTCCAGAAGGTAGGGAAACTCATCAATCCCCGCCACCAAAGCCTCCGTTTTAGCTAGGGCGAACATTTGCTTAAAGGCATCTTCCCAAGTGGCAAAGCTAAGCCTCGCGGCAATCTCGGCCTCCAAGCAAGAAGCCAGGGCTTCGGAAAAACTTCGCAGCAGGATCTCCGGCGTGCTGCGATGTGCCACCCAGTAAAAACCACGAATTTTTGTCCGTGGACGCCCTGACATCCAGTGAGTGATTAACGCAGTTTTACCGATACGGCGCCGCCCATAAACCACCATGAACTGCGCGCCAGCCTTACGGCGAAAGGCATCCAACAAACCAATCTCCTCCTGACGATTCACAAAAACCGGGCGGTCCAGCGTCGGATATTCTTCAAGTGACATAATTTGTAATATACTCACTTTGTCACTTATTCAAGATCTCATTCTCAGCTCACTTTCTTCAATAATTATTGAATTGAGTAATATACTGATCTTGTCACTTGTTATAAATGTCGTTTTATGACTGCATTCGTTTCTTGTGCGATTAAAAATCTGCGACCAGTTTTAGGGCTCGTCTCCCCACTCCATGAATCGCATTGACCGCCTCACGGGCATGATCCTGCTGCTGCAAAGCCACCGCGTCATCACGGCGGAGCAGATTGCTGAACATTATGAGATGAGCGTGCGCACAGTGTATCGAGACCTTGCGGCACTGGGAGAAGCTGGGGTGCCCATCGTGGCAGAAGCAGGAGTGGGCTACAGCCTCATGCGCGGTTATCACATGCCTCCGGTGATGTTCACGGAGCATGAAGCCAGCGCCCTCTTCATGAGCGGTGAAGTAACAGAGCAAGTGGCGGATGATTCCCTGCGCGGTGCCCTGAGGTCGGCCCTGCTCAAGATCCGGGCGGTCCTGCCGAAAGAGCGTCAAGACCAACTGAATCGGCTCAAGAATGCCGTGGGTGTTTGGCTCTCCTCACCGCGCAAGGACGAGGAGCAGCGCTCCATCATGCCTCTGCAACATGCGGTGATTCAACGCCGCTGTGTAAGCCTGGCGTACAATGCAGGAGGACGCGGGGATATCACCAGCCGCACGGTGGAGCCTCTAGGGATGATGTTTTATGCACGGGAATGGCACCTCATCGCCTACTGCCGTCTGCGCAGTGAATTTCGCGACTTCCGGTTAGACCGAATCGTGCGCTGGGAAGTCCTGACCGAAGGTTTTCAAGGGCACGAAGGCTTTTCAGTGAAGACCTTTCTGGCTGAAAATCTGGATGCGCACGAAATCGTACCGACCACCGTTCTTTTCGGCCCCGCCATCATGGATCGAGTTCGTCGTGAGATGCCCTGCACCTGTGCCCCAGAGCAAGTGCAGCCCGATGGACGGACGCGGATCGAACTGCTTGCCTGGTCTCAGGAATGGCTGATCGGCTGGCTCATGAGCCTGGGCCCGCAGGCAGTGGTGGAGCATCCGCCCGCGATGCGGCAACGGATGCGTGAAGCGGCGTTGCAGATGGCAGCCCTTCATGCCTGAAGTTTTTTCAGTCTTTCGAAATCACTGCTGACATAGGGTTGTCAGTCCCCCCTGCTTTCATGCGTGTGTCCTGCATCAACAGCAGGCATGAACTTCAATCCTATACACACACCATGAAAAACAACGCCATCAACTGGTTCGAAATCTTTGTCACCGACCTCAGCCGCGCACGCACTTTTTACGAAACCATTCTGAACGCCAAGCTCCAAGATTCCGGCATGGATTGCTGCGAAATGGCCATCTTTCCCTATGACAACATGCAGGGCATCGGCGGTGCCCTGACCAAAATGGAAGGCTGCAACCCAGGCCCCGGTGGCTCCATGGTTTACCTCAATGTCGAGGGCGATCTGGATGCCGTCCTTTCCCGCATCCCAGTGGCCGGAGGCAAAGTGATCCGCGACCGTTTTGCCATCCCACCTCACGGTTTCATCGGCATCCTTGAGGACACCGAAGGCAATGTGGTGGGACTGCACAGCATGGTCTGAGGATATTTAGCGGCCTGAGGTATCTGACTTCAGGCCGCACAAATTCTTATGAAGCCCGTTGGCCCATGGCGACTAGTTTTTGCTCCCCTTCACTCCACGTCACCTCATGAGGCAGGCGCTTTGACTTGGCGGCCAGAGCGGCCACCACGCCTGCTCCTTCGCCCATGCCCACGGCATTGCCGGTCACTCGGTAGCTGGAATGCGAAATGAAGTCACCACTGATGCAGCGCCCTGCCATCATGAGGCCGTCCACATCGGCAGCGATCATGGCGCGCAGGGGAATGTCATAGGGCTTCACTTTGATTTTGGTAGCATGAATGGGGGCCTTCTTGTTGTGATCTGCCGTGGTGGCATGGACATCCACGCTAAAGGTGGCCCGGGTGACACCATCTTCATGGCGGGCACCCACGACCAAGTCGTCCTGCTTTACCACATAACGACCCACAATTCGGCGGCCATCGCGCACGCCGATCTGTTCCGCCGTGGCCACGATTTGAAGCCCCTCCCATGCGCCCCCGAGGCTGCGCAGTCCGTTGATCATTTTGTGCATCTCCGCGCGAGCCCGCACGGTCGCTGCGGTGATCTCCGCAGCATCCCAGGGTTTGATGCCATACTCATGATTAAACATGGCAAACACGAGATTGCCGTGAACATGCCAGAGTGTGGCCCCTGCATACGAAGGGAAATGCCCGGTGCTAGCGATGGTGTCCTTGATGAGCTTTTTCTTGTCCGCATCTTTATTCTCACCGGGCTTCGGCACGCCAAAGCGGACAAACTCACGCAGTTGCTCGACATCCTTCACCATCAGCAGTGCATTCAGCGACATGGGCTGGCAGGGACACTCTTTGGCCTCCCCGATTTCAAATTGGCAACCGGCCTGCGCGCCCAGGTCACCATCGCCCGTGGCATCAATGAAAACGGGGGCGGTCCAGGCCTGGCGGCCAGATTTTGACTCTGTCACAATCGTGGTTAAGCGGCGACCTTCTTTAAATGCAGCGGCCACGCGCGTGTGAAGTTGGAATTTCACGCCCGCCTCGACACAAAGCTCCTCCAGCAACTGCTTCAAAGCCTCAGGATCATAACAAAACCGGGAAGTGCTGGTGGAGTTTGCCCGGGCTCCTCGCGCATCCAGTTGATCTCGCAGTTCCTTAGCGAAACCAGGTTTGTTAAAGTCGAGAAAATACCCCAGCAACCC
Organism: Prosthecobacter dejongeii; assembly: GCF_014203045.1. Lineage (NCBI taxonomy): Bacteria > Pseudomonadati > Verrucomicrobiota > Verrucomicrobiia > Verrucomicrobiales > Verrucomicrobiaceae > Prosthecobacter > Prosthecobacter dejongeii. Next base: position 489,235 of record NZ_JACHIF010000003.1, on the reverse strand, counting down.
CGCTGTCCACACACCGCCCAGGCAGCCACGCCATTCAAACAAACGCACCCGCGCCCCTGCACGGGCAGCAGTGATGGCAGCGGTGACTCCCGCGGGCCCCGCACCACAAACGATGACATCCGCATCCTGCACCAGAGGTAGTTCGTGCGCGGGCTCCTGGAAAACGCCCGGCTTGGCATCCACCTCCTCTGCGGCCAGTGTCAGCCCAGTCGGCAGGATGGCACCCGAGAGGGCAGCACGAAGAAAGGCGCGACGTTTAAAATCGGAGGAGGAATTGAGGTCAGACATGGCAGGATATGACAAACGCTGCCATGCACCTCCGTTTTACCAAAGGTTTTCCCATTTGGCAGCCCCAGCATTCCCTGTGTAGAAATGCAACACACCCACCGTGCCCGCTTACTTCGACCACAACGCCACCACGCCCCTGTCTCCTGCGGCCCGCGCGGCCTGGCTACGTGCCAGCGATCAACATTGGCACAATGCCTCCAGTCTTTATCGTGAGGCGGGCCTCACCAGTCAGGCCCTGGAAGCAGCGCGGGAGCAATTCGCCGATCTCCTGGGCGTGGAACCTGAGCGCGTGGTCTTCACCTCCGGCGCGACCGAGTCTAACAATACGTTGTTTGCCGGGCTTTCGAAATGCCTGCCTGCGGATGGGGTCGTGGCCATTTCTGCCATTGAGCACCCCAGCGTTCGTGAAGCCGCGCGCGCCTGGCTGGGGCGAGGGCGCGTGATCGAAATTCCCGTGAATGACCAAGGTGTGGTCCAACCAGAAGTGTTGCAAGGCATTCTCCAGCAGCATTCCCCTGCCCTGGTCTCCCTCATGGCGGCCAACAATGAAAGCGGCGTGCTGCAGCCCTGGGAGGAACTGCTGAAAATCTGCCGCGAATCCGGTGCACGTTTCCACAGCGATGCTGCGCAATGGATCGGCAAGCAGCCTGCCGACCAGCTCGGCACTTGCGACTACCTCACCGGCAGCGCTCATAAATTTGGTGGGCCTAAAGGCATCGGCTTTCTCATCCTGGCCGATGCCGAAGAGAGCTTCCCCCTCCTGCACGGCGGCCCCCAGGAAAATAGCCGCCGGGCTGGGACCGAAAACTATCCCGCCATCGCCGCCATGGTAGCAGCCCTGGAATCCGCGACTGAAAACATCGAAGCCGCTCAAGAGACTCAAAGACAGCACCGGAATGCCTTCGAAGTCGAGATGGAAAGCACCTTTCCCGGATTGCGCGTGATTTCGGAAAAAGCCCCTCGCCTCAGCAACACATCGTTGTTGGTGATGCCGCGACATGACAATCTCAAATGGCTCACCCGACTCACCCGGCGCGGTTTTGCCATCTCCACCGGCTCCGCTTGTAGCTCCGGCAAAGAGGGATCCTCCGTCGTCGTCCAGGCGCTCGGGGCCAGTTGGGAGGAGCTGAAGCGAGTCGTTCGGATCAGCAGCGGTCCCGACACCTCGGCGGAGGACTGGCAATCTCTCGCCGTAGGCTTTGCAGAAGTGGGTGCGGAGCTGGATGCAGGTGGCAGGCCCAAGTGACGCAGGCACTCTTGCCTGCACATTATGGAGCATTAAATCTCGAATGACCCGGCCTAACGAGCGATGAACATAATGGCATAAGTAAGGTACCAAACGAAAGTGGACCATCAGGAAGATGGCCCACTCGGAGTCGCAGGGCTGGTCAGGACCAAGGATGTTGCGATATTCGGAGACCTGCAGGCAAGAGTGCCTGCATCACCTCACGCCGCGTTGACCAACAGGTCCTTCGCAGCTTTCTCGATGCCTGGAAGAAGTTCATCAGGCAGCTCGGTGAGCAAAGGCAGGACAGGGCCGGTTTTAGCGATGCCAGCGAGGGCAACAGCGTGATGAAGGACTAAGATCGGACTATGGGCATTGCGCTGATCTTCCAATGGCAGGAAGATCTCGCGAATCTGCTCCGCGCGATCGTAGTCCTTAGCGTCAATGGCACGAAGGAGGTCCATGCTCAGGCGAGGGGCGACGCAGACGCAGCCTGCGGTGAAGCCCGTGATGCCGAAATCGCGCAGGTGAATGATGGCAGGCTGCTCGCCAATACCGCTGACGATGAGGTCCGGGTTCACCAGGGAGACCAGCTTGGTAAGGTAGAGGTCATCGGCCGGGTTCGGCTTCACCACGGCGTATTTAATCCAGGAAATGAGGCCGTCATTGACGAGCTCTGCCGCATGCTCGGGGGTGATGTAGGATTCATCCTTGATGTAGAGCACCAACTTCATGCCCGCTTTTTCCACCAGATGACGGATGGCCGTGGCCACACCCGCAGGCTTGGAAGGGAAAAGCGTCGGCAGCAGCATGGCTGTCGGGAATTTGTGATCCTTCAGGATGGCTGCCTGGTCCATCGCGGTGCCGTACATCGGCCCGATGCTGGGCACCATCCAGAGATCGTCTGGGGCCAGATCTGCGAGTATGGTCAGCAGCGCATCGTATTCGGAGATGGCGATGTTGTAGAGATTCGCATTGCCACCATAAAGCAGGGTGCGGATGCCACCCGCATACATGTGATCGATCAGCTTTTTGTTCTCCTCACGGCTGAGGCTGAGGTCCGCATTCCGGCACAGCGGCGGGACGGCGATGACGGAGCTGCGGAGGTCGGCGGTGGTGACAGGCGTGGTCTTCATGAAGTGTCGCGCAGGAAAGAGGTGGCAGGCGAGAGGTCAACTAGAATCACCCGAGGTTGCAGAATCGCTGATTCTGACGCATGAACAGGGATTCATATGGCCAAAAAACCCGTTGTACTGATTATCCGTGATGGCTGGGGCATCAATCCCGGCGGCAAAGCGCAAGCTGAAGCCAATGGCGATGCCACCCTGCTGGCACGCACGCCGTTTCACGATCACCTCTACGCCACCTACCCACGCGGCACCGTGAGCGCCAGTGGTGAAGATGTGGGCCTGCCAGATGGCCAGATGGGCAACAGCGAAGTGGGCCACCTGAATCTGGGTGCCGGGCGCGTGGTTTACCAGGACCTCACCCGCATCAATAAAAGCATCCGCGAAGGTGAGCTAGCTACAATGCCAGCTCTCGTGGAGGCTTTTGACAAAGCCAAAGGCAAACGCCTGCACTTCCTGGGTCTGGTCAGTGATGGCGGTGTGCATTCCCACCAGGAGCACCTTGTGGCCCTCTGCAATGCCGCTAAAATGGCAGGTGTGGAGGACATCATGGTCCATGCCATCACCGATGGCCGCGATACCGACCCGAAAGGCGGCGCTGCCTACGTGGCCAAGCTGGAAACGGACCTCACCTTCAGCGGGGCCAAGATCGCCACCGTCATCGGCCGTTATTATGCCATGGATCGCGATACCCGTTGGGACCGCAACAAGCTGGCTTGGGACGCCATTGTTCTGGGCCGGGGTGAAAAGCGCACCGATGCGCCCCACACCGCCATTCGTGCCGCTTACGATCTGGACCCACGCGGCGACGAGTTCCTACTGCCGATGATTTTCTCCAACGCCGATGAGCAGCGCATTCGCGATGGGGACGTCATCGTCTGGTTCAACTTCCGTGCTGACCGCGCCCGCCAGCTCAGCGACGCCTTTTTGAAGACAGGGTTTGAAGGCTTTGACCGGGAAGTCCACCCGCTGGTCAAATATTACACCCTCACCGAGTACGATGCTACTTACTACGCCCTGGGCTGCCGAGTCATCTTTGATCCTGAAAGCCTGAGCAATAACCTAGGCCAGATCATTTCCGCCGCCGGGCTTACCCAGCTACGTGCCGCTGAAACGGAGAAGTATCCGCATGTGACTTTCTTCTTCAACAGCGGGGTGGAAGAGCCGAATCCTGGCGAGGACCGCTATCTGGCCATCAGCCCAAAGGAGGTGCCCACCTACGACAAAAAACCGCAGATGAGCGCCCCAGACCTCACCTTTGAAGTCCTGCGCCGTCTGGAAAACTACGATGCCGTGATCATGAACTTTGCCAACCCAGACATGGTGGGCCACACTGGCGTGGTGCCTGCCGGGATTCACGCCTGCGAGACGATTGACTTCGGCGTGGAGCTCATTGTCAAAAAGGTGCTAGAACTGGGTGGCAAACTCTTCATCACTGCCGACCACGGCAACTGCGAACTCATGCGCAATCCTGATGGCAGCCCGAACACGGCCCACACCACCAACCTCGTCCATGGCATCTACGTGGCCGCGGATGCCGCCGATTACACCGTAAAAAACGGCAGGCTGGCTGACATTGCTCCGACTCTGCTGGACATGCTAGGTGTAGCACAACCTGCGGAAATGACCGGAGAAAGCTTGATCGTCCGCAAGTAATCTGCCCTACATTCCTCCCTCCTTTTCCGTCTTTAGCAGGGAAAAGGGGGGCAAGAGGGTCTGGAAAGACCGAATCAGCTCCTGTTCCTGTTTTTTTGACACTCCTTCTTGCACGCCTTGCCCAGTGAAAATGGGCAAGAGTTCGGGCATGGCAGCAATCTTCGGCGTCTGAAAGCTTGCAGTTTCGCCACATGCCCCTAGCTTTGCCCTTCCCTACGTCTCTTTTCAAACGAACACATGCGTTTCCGTAATCTTACCCGCCGCCGCGAGATCGGGGCCAACTGCTACCTTCTCGAGTCCGGCAAAAATCGAGTCGTCCTGGACGCCGGGATGCACCCGAAAGAGGTGGGTTTTAATGCTCTGCCAGACTTTGGCGCCTTGCCGCATGAAACGGCGGACAGCATTCTCATCACTCACGCTCACCACGACCACATCGGCGCGCTGCCGGTGCTGATGCGCAAGCAGCCGAAGACGCCTGTGTTCATGACGGAACCGACTGGGGAAATCACCAGCGCCATGCTGCATAACTCGGTGAATGTGATGACCTCTCAGCGTGAGGAGCAGAGCATCCATGAGTATCCCCTTTTCACCCACCGTGAATTGGATGAAAACCGCGCCCAGTATGTGTATCGCGATCTGGAGCGCCCTTTTGAGCTGCCCAATAGCGAGCTCATGGCCAGCTTTCACGATGCGGGCCACATCATGGGCTCTGCTGGCATCATGATCCGCCAAAATGGCAGCAGCCTGTTCTACACGGGCGATGTGAATTTTGAGAACCAGACCATCTCACGCGCCGCCGATTTCCCGACTGAAGGCATTGATGTCCTGGTGGTGGAAACCACCCGTGGCACCTATGAGCGGCCTGCCGACTACTCCCGCAAGGGTGAAAAAGAGCGTCTCGCTGCGCTGATCCGCGATACTTTTGATGCCAATGGCTCGGTCCTCATCCCGGTCTTTGCTCTGGGCAAGACCCAGGAAGTGATGCTGATGCTGCATGAACTGCGTGAGGAAGGCCTCATTCCTGAAATGCCCCTGCGCATCGGCGGTCTCGGCACCAAGGTGACAGTGCTTTACGATCACTACGCAGACCGTGTGCGGCGCAACTACCCCGGCTTCCGCCTGCTGGAAGATGTGAGCATGCTGGTACCCCCACGTCGCAAACGCGGCCCAGGACGCCCACAAATTGATTACCAGCCGCGCACCATTTATGCCCTCTCCAGCGGCATGATGACCGAAGGCACAACTTCGAATTCCTTCGCCAGCAAGTTCATTGATAACCCGCGTAACGCTGTCGCCTTCGTGGGTTACACAGATCCCCTTTCCCCAGGTTATCGTCTGCGCACGGCCAAGGCGGGAGAGAAGATCAAACTTTCCCCAGACCTGCCTGCGGTCGAGCTACACGCTCGCATCGAAAGCTTCGACCTCAGCGCTCACGCCACTCGCGAACAAATCGCTGAATACGTGGAGAAAGTGAAGCCGAAGAAGCTGCTCATGGTTCACGGTGAAGAACCCTCGCAAGCCTGGTTCAGCGCTCGCTTTGCCGAGACTCTCAACCGTGACACCGAAATCATCCGGCCCGAGACTCATTCGCCGATTGATCTCTGGTAATGCCCTTCGTAGCCGCCCGCGCCAGCCAGGGGGCTGAACGAAGGCTCAGCTTTCGTCTCCCAAACCCACCTCCTGGCGGACGCTATCACATGGGGCAGGAGTCTATTTGACTTCGGACGGTTTGCCAGCACTTTCTCCGCTGGGCAACCGCCCTTTTTCCCATGCCTCTTCTTGACCGTCTGGAACGTGTCTTCTTCTGGCTCTCTGGAGCTTCCGCCGACCACCTCGATAGCTGCCCAGCCTGGGAGCGACGAAAGTATGTGGCCTTTGGTGCCACGGTGCTGGTGCCCTGCACCTTTGCCACCATCGCCTGCGCGTATGCGCTATCCACGTTAACAAACAATGGGTTCGTCATCGCGGCGGTGTCGCTAGTTTGGGCTTTCATCATCCTGACGGTGGACCGCGCCCTGCTGGCCACCTACCGTGCGTACCAAAACATCTTCCGCAAGCTCTCGCAGTTCAGTCTGCGCATCGTGGTGGCGGCACTCATGGGCATCACGATTTCGCACCCGCTGACGTTGCTGCTTTTCAAGGATACCATCACCTCGGTGGTGGAAAAGGAACGGCAGCAGGAGATCGAAGCGGCACGCAAACAAGCTGCTGATCAAAAGGCGCTGGTAGAGGCGCGAGTGAAACCGCTTGAGGAGCAGATCGTCAAACAGCGTGAGGCCTGGAACGCAAGCTTCACGGCAGCCTTTCTCGATGAAAATGGCAAGCCCGTGGAGAAGCCTCTGACGGATGATGAGAAGAAGGCCAAGGCGGAGCGCGAAACAAAAATCGCCGAAGCAGTGGCACCCGGCAAACTGCGCCTGGAAGCTCTAGACAAAGAGATGGCTAAGCTGAGTGCGGACTACCAAAAGATCGCCGCCGAACTGAACCAGTGGCAGACGGATTTCGAGCGTGAGGTCAATGGCCAGCGCAGCGGCATTGTGGGCCTGGGGCCACGTGCGAAGAGCATCCAGGAAGACCAACTCACCTGGCGGCGGGCGGAGTCAGCTAGGCTCAGTGGGCTGCTGGACACGCTGACAAAAAACCGTGTGGCTCTGGTAGCGGAAATCAAAGCGGCAGAAGATGGCGTGAATGCGGCGCTGGATACCCAGGCGGAGGAGGCGGCAGCAAAGCTTAAGGCTGAGGAGAATCGCATCGCCGGACTGCGCCAGCAGGTGCAGCAGCAGCAGGCGGATGCCTTTGTGGGCCAGCAAAACTCGATCCGTGAGACGCTGAAGGTGCAGATTGATACTTTGTTAGGCCAGCTCAGTGCGCTGCATGTCGAAATCGCCCAACTGGCGAAAGATGAGGAGGCCCGCATAGCAGGCATTCGTGCCGAGCCACGTCGCGACATCCTCACGCAAACGCTGGCTCTGCATAACTTGTTTGAAAACGGGGCGGAAGGTGGTCGCTTCGCTTTTATCGCCTACATGGTACTTTCAGCCCTGTTCATGCTGGTGGATACGATCCCGCTGGTGGTGAAGTTCTTTTCCAAAGCCGGGCCTTATGACTCCCTGGTGGACTGTGATGAGGTGAAGTATGCCCGTGAACGCATGGCCTTCTTGAAAAGCTTTGACCGCTACATGAAGCAACTGACGGAGAGCCCGTTTTTGCACATCACGCAAAATCGCCCTCTGGAGCGCGCGCTCATTGAGGGCGTGGATCGCAGCCGTGCGGCGAAGGCTTTCCTGGAGCACCTCATGGACCTGGAGCAGGCGTTTCAGGAAAAGGTACGTCTGGAGCGCGAGCGCATGGCCGCTGGTGGGGTGGCGGGCAAGGCCGAAATGCTGGAAGAAATGGCCGCGACTTTTTACGCGGATCTTCGCGAACGCATGGAATCGTTCTTCCGTGACGATGGCCGCCGCACACCCGTGACCGGACGGGCCTGAGTCCTTCCCTTTTTCAGCCGTCTTCCTGACTTCTCTCCAACTCGGAGAGAAGGATGTCGTATCGTTTTTCTAGACTGGACTCCATGAGCAGGCTGCGTTGAGCTGCGCTGCGCCTGACAAAGTGGTAGGAGAGGATATCGCAGACCATTTCTGGGCAATCAATCTTCAGAAGGGCCGCACGCAGATTTCTCATGGATTCACCCGCGCAGGCAGTGGCATCTGGCAGGAGGTCGAGTGACCGATCTTTCAGCTCGTTGATGTAGTCGGCCTCTGTCTCGATGATGGTATCCAGAGGTTTGACATTGGCGATTACAAAGGGTTTCTCCTGTTGCCAACTGTCGAAACGGATACGCTTCACTCCCTGAAGCATGACGTGAGAGGTGCCATCTTCTTGTTTTTTACACGCGCGGATGAGGCCTGCGGTGCTGACGGGAAGGAGATCGTAGCCGCCGTCGTCGTTTTTCACTCGAGTACCGATGCAGAACATACGATCCGTCTTCAGGGCATGGGCCAACATGAGACGATATCTTTCTTCAAAGATGAACAAAGGCAGAAGACAGCCGGGAAACAAATAACAGTCTCCTAGCACCATGACCGGCATGGTATCCGGCAGGGAAAAGGAAGAGTGAGACTGGCTTGAGGGGTCCATAAACAGCGATGATGCGTGAGAGTTACGCACCAAAGCGCTGCTTGGCGCAAACTGTCTTCTCGAGAAAAAAATGAGGGACCCGGAGCAAATGGCCCGAGTCCCTCAGAATGAGCAAATGCCCGCCTAGCGTTGATTAAAGACCACCCTGGCGCCGGGGTTCAGATCCTGGGCGAGATTCGCTCTCGGGTGGATTCGGCGCGCGACGACTAGGGGCCACATTTTCACTGCCGCGAATTTCCTCCAGCATGCGGAGTTTTTCCTGCATGGGTGCGGGGATGGTGCGGCGCTCCTCTTCGTTGTTCAGGTTCCAGCTTTGCTCCTGGCCATCCTTCGGCTTGGCCGTGAAGATGGTGCGGTCACGCTCCTTTCGCAGGCTGTAGATGCCACTGTCATCACTGCGGGTGACATTGGCGGTCTCGCGTTGTTCGAAAGTCTGGGTACGGCGTTCGCCATCGCGAGCATTGCGGGAGTGACCGCGATCTCCATCCCTGGAGGGGCCATTGCCGTCTCGACGATCTGAGTCGCGGTGCCCAGGTCCACTCCAGGAGGGAGCAGGTGGGACGGGCCCTTTATTGCCATCCCGGCCCCATTCGCGCATGCGCTCCTGATATTCACGCATTTGGTTCTGGTACCGCTCCATGGATTCACGCATCTCATTCATCATCTCGGGGCTGCCGCGGCCACCGCCGAAATACGTGCCTCCAAAAGGCTGGAAGTAACCGTCTCCACGCCGAGGTTCGTCCCGACGCGTGGGCATCATCCGCTCTGCGATGGTGACGATGACCTGCTTTTCACTGCCGCCAGAAATGACGGTGAGAGGCACGGCATCGCCCTTCTTTTTGCTACGAACAAGAGTCTGCAACTGCTCCATATTGACGAGTTTTTGGTCTTCAAAACGGATGAGAATATCATCCACCTGAAGCCCAGCAGCCTTGGCCGGAGTGTCTGGCATCACTTCCTCCACCAGAAGGCCAAACCCCTCGGCCAGACCAAAGTGGGAACGCAGCTCCCGAGTCACATTGCCAGTGAGAACGCCGATGAAAGGGGTGGGCTTTTCATCTTCTGCGCGGGGATTCGGCGACCGCTCGAGATCTGGCGGGGTGGGGCGACGAGAAGGCGGGGCCTCTGCAGATTTAGGGGCCGACTCAGGGGCAGGTGCGGGTGGTGAATCTTGAGCACGCAGGGGCGCATTCAGCAGGGCTAGCAGGCCCGCCATGGCGGTGATGATGGCGTAGGTAGGTTTCATGGTTGGGGGTGTTTTGAGTTTTGGAAAAGTTACTGGAAGGAGACCGGCAGGACCACGCTGTCCTCACGGGGCATTTCTAGAGTGATGTGCGCCCCGTCCCGAGGATCAATCCAGGCGTGACGTTCCATGGATACCAGCTTCACGTGCTGCTCAGGTAGGCGAGAGTCTTCATTATACTGGATGCCTTCATCTTGAGCGCCGACGACTTCACGAATGGTGCTGATAGGCATCACCGTGGGGGGTGAAATGGCGGCGTAGGTGGGCTGTGCGGTCGTGGCCCCGGTGCTGGGCAGAGCACTCATCACCGCCACGGCAGCGGCTGCGCCTAGGGAAGACCAAAGGACGGGGGTAAACCATTTTTGACGTGGGCTTTTCACGGGCGCGCGCATCCACTGGCTGTCCAGTTCCAGCTCATGCTCGACCTGGCGAGTGAGGGCTGCGGAAGGTCCACGCGGCTGTAGGCCTGTGAGTAGAGATTCTATTTCATGTTCGTTCATGTCAGGGCCTCCTGAGTGGGGGTGAAGGGAAAGACATTGGTCAGGGGTGGGGCAGCGGGCTGGATCACCAGATCTTCACGCCGCGGTGAAAGGCGTTTTTCCAGAGCCTGGAGCGCATAACGATAGCGCCCCGAGACGGTGTTGATGGACTCGCCTGTCGTCTGGGCGATCTCGGCAAAGGTAAGCCCGCCCCAGAGTTTCAGAGAGATGACTTCGCGCTGGTCTTCAGGCAGGGTTTGCAGGGCCTCCTGCACGATGGCAGCGGTCTCGCGCTGCTCCGGGCTGGTATCAAAAACGGGGGCATCTCCCATGGGCAAGGCCACCTCTGAGGCGGACTCACGTTTCGCCCGGCGGGTATCGCTGCGGCGCTGGTCCAGAGCGATGGTGCGGACAGCGGCATACAGCAGAGGGATGTGCTCGGCATTGCCCTCAGGAAAGCGGCGCCACCAGCGCACGAAGGCCATCTGCACCACGTCTTCCGCATCTGCCCGGGTAGGACAGAGCTGGACGGCGTAGAGCAACAGCTTCGGCGCGACTTGGTCGAAGCAGTATTTCCAGGCGGTGGTGGCGGCTTCCATGAGAGGGCGTGGCAGGTTTCCAGGGGCTTAACGTCACCCCTCCTTTGTTTTGTGTGCGAAAACCGCCTTTTTGCTGAATGATGGGCAATGACGGTAGGGCGAGCCTGCTTTTCCCCTTCCCCCTTGGGCCAGAATCCGCTACCCAGAGAGGCATGGCAGACGAGACTCCCCATTCATCGCACCCGACGGAACTGAAACAAACCATCGGCGGCTGGCAGATCCTCTTTTACGGTCTGGGCTCCATGCTGGGAGCGGGGATTTATGCCTTGATCGGACGCGCAGCCGAAACCCTGGGAAATGCGGTATGGCTGGCTTTCTTGATGGCCATGTTAGCGGCCCTGCTCACGGGCCTGTCTTATGCCTGTGTGGGCAGCCGGTATGCGCGCGCAGGGGGAGCGGCGTATGTGACCCAGCGCTCGCTACGCAAACCGTGGCTCAGTTATGTGGTCGGCATCGCCGTGATGATGAGCGGGCTCACGAGCATGGCCACGGGATCCCAGGCCATTGCGGAAAATTTAGCCCGGGCTTTGAATGTGGAATTGCCCATCAAGCTGGTGGCCATCGGCCTCGTTTTTCTCGTCGGTTGCATCATCTATCGCGGTCTGCGTGAGAGCATGTGGGCAAACATCGTCTGCACCGTGGTGGAGGCATCGGGCTTGATCTTCATCATCGCCGTGGGTGTGCGCTACTGGGGCGGAGTGGACTACTTTGAAACAGCGAATGACACCGTAGCTGGTGGCTCAGGCTCTGGCATCACACTGACCATCATCATGCAGGGGGCGGTTCTCACCTTTTATTCGTTCATCGGTTTCGAGGACATTTTGAATGTGAGCGAGGAGGTGAAAAACCCGCGTCGCAATGTGCCCTTTGGCCTTGTGGGCGCGATGATCCTGGCGACTCTGATTTACATGGCGGTGGCCATCACAGCCGTTTCGGTGGTGCCATGGCGGGAACTGGCGGCCAGCAAGACACCGCTCATGGAGGTAGCGCACCGCGCGGCCCCGTGGTTTCAGGGCATAGACGGTGTGTATGTGGCCATCACCATTTTCGCCATCGGCAATACGGCCCTGCTCAATTACATCATGGGATCTCGCCTGCTTTATGGCATGAGCAAACAAGGTCTGCTGCCCGCGCTGCTGTCTCGCGTGCATCCCGTGCGACGCTCGCCCCATGTCGCCATTGCGGTGCTCTTTTTCATCGTCAGCGCGCTCATTTTGAGTGGCGGTGTGAAGCAATTGGCCGAGTCCACGGTGCTGCTGCTGCTGACGGTTTTCACCGTGGTGAATGTCTCCCTAGTGGTGCTGAAACTCCGCCCCGGTGAGGAAAAAGGCGGCTTTGAAATCCCCATCCTCATCCCGGCCTTGGGTGCCTTCGTCTGCGCGGCTCTCATCGCTGTGCGCTTGCAGGCGGCCTTCACGACCGGTGGAGAAGCCGAACGCACCGCCCCCATCATTGCCCTAGCCATCATCGGCACAAGTTTGCTCCTTTATCGAGTCTTGAAACCGAAGAACGTGGTGCCGCAGGTGGATCTTTAGTGCCGCTAAGCCGCACGTAGGCCGGATGTGTTCGGCGCGAAGAGTCCCACCAGAGCATCAATCCTATTCGCCGAACTATCCGGCTGGTTTCTGAAGGTGCGGGCGACGAGGAGAACTCCACCTTTCCCTGAAGCCGGATAGTTTGGCGATGGCGGCTAGCGGCTTTACGATCTTTTTTTCGCCAAACACATCCGGCCTACGAAAGGGCCGCGAGGAGATTCCTTCTTACTTGTGTTAAATCGGTCGAACAAAATTCGAGGTGTTCCCATCCAAGAGGATAGACATTCCTGGCACGACCAATGCTTGGAGGGTCTATCGAATCCAAAACCAAACATTATGATGAGGTTCCCTCGCCCCGGTTGCTGGTATCGTTTCACGTCTGCCGATTGGCAATTCATCCGAGATGCTTTAGCGCTCACACAGCGAGAGAAAGAGAGTCTCGTCTCACTGCTGGATGATCCGGACACTGTCCGCATGATCCTGGATCACCCCAAACTTTTTGAAGCGCTTCTGGTTAGTCGGCAGGCAGCGTTTCTTTCGCCAGAGTTGTTCTTTTATGTCACTGTGCGCCACACGCTGAAGCGGGTAGGGGTGGATGACCTGGAGGTGGCCGACTACATCGCCGCCGTCTGTGCAGACTTCGGCCTGCCAGCGACGGCCGCGCAGAATCTACCGGAGCGTAAGCTGGAAAGCCTCTACAGCATTGACTACATCACCGCCCTGGAAAGTGCGGGCAGTCATGAACGCTTCTTTATTCATGTGCAGTGCGCGAATCAATTTCTTGTACTCACCAGTTTGTACCCAGACTTCTTGCATCGCCGCGCGGAGAGACGGGGCGCGCCGGATCTGGAATTTTATGAGCAGGTAGTAGTGAGCCACCTGGAGGCCGCTGGCAAACACGCTTTAGCCGAAGAATTCGCTCTGGATGATACTCTGGCCCATGTGGCGCAGAGCTTCCCCCCCGCGCGCCGGGCCATGAATCACACGGTGCGTGAATACCTCAGCCTAGGCGCTTGACCTCTTGACCATGCCGCCTGTGCAGTAGAGCATGGGCGGCACGGATGAGCGACGCATCAACACCCCAGATCCTGGCCTGTTTAGGGCCCGAAGGCAGCTTTTCACACCTGCTCACGCAGATGCGTTTCCCGACAGCCCAGGTACAGCTCATGGCCAGCATTGGCGAGGTGTTTGACTTCATCCGCAGCCATGAAGAGGCCCTGGGCATCGTGCCCATCGAAAATTCTTCCGGCGGTTTCATCGTTGATACCGTGGATCGCCTGGTGGATGAACGCTGCGGCCTGAATATCTTGGAGGAACTGACCCTGGATGTAAAGCTGGCCCTCCTGGGCCGAAAAGGAGTGGAGGTCAAAACCATTCATTCTCACGCCATGCCTTTCTTTCACGGTGATGAGTGGCTGAAAGCCAATTACCCCGAGGCGAAACGCATCGTGGAAGCCAGTACGGCCAAAGCGGCTGAAAAGGCAGCCACATTGGAATGCGCAGCCGCTATCGGCCCCCGGCAAAATGCGGAGCGCCACGCGCTGGACATCCTGCATTTCCCCATCGCAGGAGAAGTGCCCAACATCACTCAATTCTTTTTGTTAGGCCACAAAGCCAACGCGGTTTCCACAGCCAATAACCGCACGGCTTTGGTGGTGGAGTTGCCAGATCGAGCAGGCAGCCTGTGCCGTTTCCTCACTCCGCTGAGCGACAGCGCCATCAACATGAAACGGCTGGAGTCCCGCCCCATCCGTGGCCAGCCTAACAAGTATCGTTTTTACATCGAGATCGAAGGTTCCCCTGCTGAATCCACCGTGCAGGCAGCCCTTGAGCAAACCCGGGCGGATGGTGCCGTCATCCGGAGTGTGGGTTCCTATCCTGCCGGGCGTCGGTTTGAATCTTGATGCCATCGGTTAGGCACGAAAACATGCCTACACAGTCCAGAAAGGTGCGAAGTCGTTGCGAAAATGGTCACCTTTCTGCGTTAATTCCATTCCCCCCATGCCACCCCTACCTTTGAAAAAATCCACGATGGCCTTGGCTGCGATGGGCCTTCTCGGCCTGCCAGCTCTAGCTTTGCACACTAAAAACGCTGGTCCGGCGAAAGTCGAAATCAAATTTAACCTGCCACCACCGCCGCCGCTTTCTCCCGAGGAAGCACTGAAGGCCTTCAAGATCGAAGAAGGATTCCGTATCGAACTGGTGGCCGCTGAACCCATGGTGGAGGCCCCCATCGCTATCAGCTTCGATGACCAGGGCCGGCTGTATGTGGTGGAGATGCGCGGCTACATGCGCGATGTTGAAGGCACGACCGAAAATGAACCCACGGGCCGCATCAAACTGCTGGAGGATACGGATGGCGACGGTCGCATGGACAAGGCCAGTGTTTTTGTGGATGAACTGGTGATGCCACGCTCCGTCATGGCCGTGAATGGTGGCGCCCTGGTGGCGGCCCCGCCTAACCTCTACTTCTGCAAAGACACAGATGGCGATGGCAAGGCAGATGTGAAAGACATCGTGGCAACGGATTACGGCACTGCGGGTGGCCAGCCCGAGCACATGGCAAACACACCCACCTGGGCCATGGACAATGCCATCTGGAGCGCGGGATACAGCAGCCGCTTCCGCCTGCGCGGGGGTGTGTGGCAGAAAGACACGGGTCTGGGCCGTGGCCAGTATGGCCTATGCCAGGACGACAAGGGTCGCCTCTACTTCAACTACAACTCCGACCTCCTGCGCTGCGATCTGCTGCCCACCGAGGCGTTTTCTCGCAATCCCCTGCTGCGCAATGCCACCAGTGTGAATGCCAAGGTCGTCACCGATCAAACCGTGTGGCCCACCCACCCGACGCCGGGTGTAAATCGCGGTTACGACCCCAAATCTCTGCGGGCGGATGGCACTCTGACCAAGGCCACTGCGACCTGTGGTGCGCTGATTTACCGAGGTGATGCCTTCCCGGCCTCGCACTACGGTAACGCCTTCATTCCTGAGCCTTCAGCAAACCTCATGAAGCGCATGATCGTCACGGAAAAAGACGGCGTCGTGACCGGAGTCAATGCCACTGAAAACAAGGAATTCCTGACCTCCACCGACGAACGCTTCCGCCCGGTGCAGGCCACGAATGCGCCAGATGGTGCAGTTTACGTGGTGGACATGTATCGGGGGATCATCCAGCACAGCAGCTTTCTCACCCATTACTTGGTCGCAAACATCGAGGCTCGTAAACTGGACCGCCCTTTTGATCAGGGCCGCATCTGGCGCATCGTGCCCATCAAGGAAACATCCGTGAAGTCCACCAAGATCCCTGCCACCACAGCAGAGCGCGTCGCCAGCCTGAGTCATGCAAATGGCTGGGTGCGTGATACCGCCCAGCGTCTGCTTGTCGAATCTGCCGATGTCAAAGCCGGTCCCGCACTCATAGAACTGGTGCAAGCTCCTACCGCCAAACCTCTGGCGCGCCTGCATGCGCTCTGGACGCTGGATGGCCTGGGCCTGCTGACGCCTGACCTGCTGCGCACGACGTTGAAGGATAAAGACCCCACCTTAAAAGCCACGGCGGTGCGCCTGGCGGGTCGTGATCTCGCTCCCGAAGTTCTGGCCATGACGACCGAGGCGGATACGCTGGTGCGCGCACAGCTTGCCATCAAGCTTTCCTCCTTCAACCTGCCCGATGCCGATGCCGCTTTGGCCAAACTGCTAGCCGCAGGTGCGGGTGAAAACTTACTGGTGCGTGAAGGTGCCATGACAGGGCTGCGGGGTCGTGAAGATGCTTTTGCCAAACTGGTGGCCCAGCAAGCAACCGCTGATAACAAAGCCAGTGTCTCACCTACTTTGGAAATGCTGGGCAGCTTCATCGCCATGGCCGGGAAAGCGCAGCCCTTTGAAGAAACACTGACACTCGCCGCCAGTCAGCCCAAGGGCAGTGCGGTGCAGGCGGCTCTCATCAAAGGCCTGTCCAATCCCAGCGGCGGCAACACCAAATCCGCCCCGAAACCCAAGCTGCTATGGCTGGACAAAGAGCCAGAATCTCTGGCCGTGCTGAAGAAATCCGTCACGGCTAAAACGGCGTCGGCCCAGTTTGCCAGCATCACTTCCCGCCTCGCTTGGGTGGGCAAACCCGGCGCACCACCTCCGCCAAAGATCGTTCCCCTGACAGCAGATCAGCAGGCTCGTTTTGAAAAGGGCAAAGTCATCTATGCGGGACTCTGCGCCGCCTGCCATCAGGCCCACGGTTTTGGCCTGGACGGTCTGGCCCCGCCGCTGGTGGATAGCGAGTGGGTGCTGGGTAAGCCGGATGTGGCTGCGCGCATCGTACTGCATGGCCTCGCGGGTCCGGTGAAAGTGAGCGGCCGCACCTGGAATTTGGCCATGCCACCCCTGCCCCACCTGACGGATGAAGATGTCTCCAGCGTTCTGACCTATCTGCGCCGCGAGTGGGAGCACAATGCCTCACCCGTGGAACCCAAAGACGTGGCCAAACTTCGCGCCCAATTCAAAGATCGCGTGGGCATGTGGACGGCGGAAGAACTGAATCCGCCGAAGAAATAGCCGCACCTCGGCGTTTGATCTTTTTCCTATGCCGCATTCCTCCCAAGGGGATGCGGCACCTTTTTGACCGCTCGCATTCACCATGAAATCCCTCTTCTTTCTCCCTCTGCTCGCCCTGACGGCCCAGGCCGCCACACCGGCATTCGACGACCCGAAACCGCAGCGTTACGACTTGACGAAACGCGCCAGTGAGATTGACCCACGGGCCAAGGAGTACCCGGCCATTGACTTCGTGTTTACAGATAAAAAAGGCAAACCGCAGGACCTGCAGCATGCCAATGTGGACACCCGGGTGAAACCGCAGGGCAAGCTCGTGATCTGGCTCATGGGTTACAGCGGACCGTTGTTCGAGCGTGTGAACAGCTACGGCCTGCACGCCATCCAGGTGCATTACGCCAACAAATGGTTTGGCCTCATTCCGGCCGCCCGGCGTGACGATGGCAAAAGTCTGGGCAACATGCGCCTGGAAGCCACAACAGGCCAGGACCACACGGACCTCGCCATCATTGAGCCCCAAGATGGCATGATGGAGCGCTCTTTTCAGTTTGTGAAATGGCTGGCCAAAGAAAATCCCCAGGGCAAGTGGGAGCAGTTTCTCAATGCGAAGGGAGACGGACTCGACTGGGATAAAGTGATCGTTTCAGGAGCTTCTCACGGAGCCACCAGTGCGGCTCGTTTTGCCAAGCAGCAGAAGGTGGATCGAGTGGTGTGCTTCTGTGGGCCGCGCGATAATCTGGACGAATGGCAGGGATACCCCTCAGCCACGCCTGCAAATCGCTACTTTGGCTTCAGCCACGTGCTGGATGGCGGCTGGACGGATGACCATTATTGCCGCTCCTGGGAAATGATGGGGCTGCATCAATTCGGCCCCTTGGTGGATGTGGACATCAGCGCGCCGCCGTATACGAACAGCCGCCGCTTGATTACGAATTTCGATGTTAAGGGCGATGCCAAACGCGCCCACAGTTCCGTCACCCCTGGTGGTGCAGCGGCGAAAGGGCCCGATGGCAAATTCCTGCATGAAGAGGTGTGGAAGTACCTTTTCAACCACCCCGTGGACGAGGTAGGCAGCGCCGTGCCGCAGGATGGGGACTGCGTGAAGGACCAGAAGAAGTAGAGGAAACAAGCGAGCCGTGGGGAGGGCGAGATGCGTTGGGCATCGGCCTTTCCAGCGTCTCTCCTGGACGCCATGGAGAGGGAAATGTCCTCGTTGGCAAAACCGGTGGTTCCCAGTGGCTTCGCCACCTCCACCACCGGCTACTTTCCAAGCTCCCTTCCGGGAGCCAAGGCGGGGATTGATCAACAGCAGTCCCACCCTCAGGCTATGCTCCCGCAGGGAACGTGGCAAACGCAGGCGTGCCTGGAACCGCAGGCTTTGCTCCTGGGGGCAGAGTTGAGGCTAGCCAATCGAAACTACGCCAAACCTTGCCGATATTTCCCGAATCGCGAGGCTTTGCTCCCGGAGGGAGCGTGGAGGGTAGCTGGTGGTGAATACTGCGGAGCAGGCGGGAACCACCGGATCGAAAAGGTCAAAACACCCCGATCTCACAGGCGTCCTGGAGGGACGCTGGAAGGGCCGAGGCACCTATTGCACCGCAGGGCTTTTCAGCAGGCGAGCCACGGCGCGGATCTGAGAGAGCTCCAGGCCTCGACGGCGCATCTGGCGTTCATTCCAATGAAGCACGAGGCTGCGACCGTAATTACGCATGGGTGCAAAGGGGGTGATCAAGATCTCCTTTTCATCCAGACCCCGCACGCCAATCTCTGGCAAGACTGCTGCACAGGCCCCCATCTCCACCAGTTGCCTAACCTGAAGCATAGAACCGCACTCGAACTGCGGACGAAAGTCCACGCCAGCCTCTGCCATGGCATTGCGCAAAGAGGTATCCATCTGGCCGCCATCGCGCCCGGCAGCAAAGGGGAGCGTCTGCCACAGACTGGGCTGGCTGGCATCACGAGTGCCCTTTTTCATTAGCTTTTTAGGAATGCAGAGAACGAAGCCGAGACGCATGAGTTTTTCCACTCGGGCATGGGGGCCCAAAGCATCTTGACGAACGACGGCGAAGTCCACCACCCCTTCATGGATGGCGGCGGCAAGGTTTCGACTGCGGTAGGGCACGACGCTGAGATTGGCCCCGCCGAGCAGTGTGGCGATCTGTGGTAACGCGGGCATGACCAGCCATTCCAGCACGCTGGCCCCGGTGCCAATGGTGAAGGATTTTGCCTGCCCAGATTGCTCACGGCGGAAGTCTTCCAAGTCCTGCAACTGTTCTTGGATCAAGGTGGCCAAACGCTCACCCGCAGGGGATAACGAGAGCGTCTTGCCCCGGCGACGAGTGAGCTCCGTGCCGAAGAACTGCTCGAGCTCGCGGATCTGCCGACTGATCTGGCTCTGCCGATTCGTGTCATAAGGAGCGGCTTTGGCGATGCTGCCCGCCTGGGCCATCTGCATGAAACTGCGCAGCCTATCCAGCGTGAGACCACCTTTGGAGAAGAGATTTTCAAACATGACTGTTGAGTCATGTATCCTGCAAATACCGATGTTTTTCAAGCTCAGCTCTGTGGCAGGGTGCGAGTGGAATGAAACAGCAAGCTTACGACCTTATCGGAGACATCCACGGCCAGCACGGTAAACTGGCAGCTCTCCTCCAGCACCTGGGCTATAAACCACAAGGGGATAGCCACCGCCACCCAGAAGGGCGGCAGGTGATCTTCCTGGGTGACTACATTGACCGTGGCCCGGCCATCCGCGAGGTGCTGCACACCGTGCGTGGCATGGTGGAGGGGGGCGATGCCCTGGCCATCATGGGCAATCACGAATACAACTGCATCTGTGCCCTCACGCCGAATGGACTGGGTGGTTTTCTTCGCAGTGAAAAGCAGAACCGCGGAGGGCAACTGGAGACCCTGGCGCAGTTTGAAAATCACCCGACCGAGTGGCAGGAGTGGCTGCTGTGGATGAAGCGCCTGCCCATGTTTTTAGACCTGGGCGGCCTGCGCGCTGTGCATGCCTGCTGGGATGGCAAGCGCCTGCCCCGACTGGCGGGAAAAAGCATCGAAGATCCAGACTTCCTCCTGGCCTGTGCCACGCGGGGCACACCGGAATTTCGTGCTGCTGAAAATGCGCTCAAAGGGCCGGAGCTTTCGATGCCTGCGGGACTGGTGTATCACGATAAAGAAAACATTCCCCGCCGCAGCGTGCGGGTCCGCTGGTGGGACATCCCAGAGACCGCGCGAGTCACCGCCCTGGCCATGCCGGAACCTTTTGATGCGGAAGGTGAGGCGGAAAGCTTTAACCTCAAGCGCATCCCACGCTACCTGCCGGAGGAACCGCCTGTTTTCTGCGGCCACTACTGGATGCCGCCGCACAAAGAAAAAGCACCGCTGGCTGACAACATCGCCTGTCTGGATTACAGCGCAGCGCGCGAAGGCCCGCTGGTGGCCTATCGTTGGGACGGTGAGCAAAAGCTCAGTGCCCAAAAATACCTCACGGCGACTCTTTAAATCCTCTCCCCAGCCTCTACGAATGCCTTTGATCCAACTCATCCGCCATGGTGAAAGCATCGCCAATTCTGGCGGCGTCTCCAAAACGCCAGCTTGCATCCCACTCAGCAAGCGCGGGGAAGACCAGGCGCTGGCATTAGTGGCGCAGTTCCTGCGGCCTCCAGATCTCATCGTCGTCTCACCCTACATCCGCACGCACCAGACGGCGGCTCCGTTGTGCGCCCGCTTTCCAGCAGTCCCCGTGGAGACCTGGCCCGTGCATGAATTCACCTACCTGAATGAAGTCCAGTATGCGAACACCACGGAGGACCAGCGCACGCCGGGAGCCCGTGCGTACTGGCAGCGCCGTGATCCTTCACATTGTGAAGGCGCAGGGGCGGAGAGTTTCGCCAGCTTCATGGCTCGTGTGGATGATTTGATCGAGCGCCTCACGACGCGGCATGAGCGCCACATCTGCATCTTCACCCACAGCTTTTTCATCAATGCCGTGCAGTGGCGCTGCCTGCACCCCGAGGCGGAAGTGGATGCCCACTTTATCGAGGGGTATCTAGACTTTCGACTCGCCAATCCCGTGGCCAATGCTGAAGCGGTGATTTATGCAGCCCCGAAAGCACATTCCCAATCGGTGTTGGTTTGAATTTAGCGGCTTGCATCGCAAGACCACCCCTGTCTGGTGACGTTCTCTCTTTCCGTTCCGACCATGATTACCAAACGCCGTCATCTCCTCCTTCTGGCCACCCTCGGTTTTACCTCCCTGGCCCAGGCTGCTGAAAATCCCTTCACGGGCCGCTGGGCGCTCACCCTCCAGGGTGATCGCGCTGGCTGGCTGGGCGTGGAGGAAAAGGGCGGTGCTCTTTCTTCCAGCATCCTCTGGGGTGGCGGCAGTGTGCTGCCGACCGATGGCACGAAGATCGAGGGTGACAACCTCGTCGTCACCCGCCTTTCCAATGCCAAGCGCAAGGATAAGGCAGGCAAAGAGATCACTGAAAAAGTGACCGAAACGCTCACCGTCACCGTTTCTGGCGATAGCCTCAAGGGCAACACCGTAAAGACTAAGGCCGATGGCAAACCCTTCGGCCAAGCCGAATTCACCGGCAAGCGCATCCCAGCCATCCCAGCGACACCCGATTTATCCAAGGTGAAGTTTGGCGAGCCGATCAACCTCTTCAATGGCAAGGACCTCAGCGGCTGGCGCTTGGTCAAGGAGGATGACCTCAATGGCTGGGGCGTCGAAGACGGAGCCCTGATCAACCGCGTGGTGAAAGAGCCCGGCAAACACTTCGGCAACCTGCGCACGGAGGCGGAATTTGAAGACTTCAATCTCAAGCTGGAAGTCCGCACCCAGGAAAACAGCAACAGCGGCATCTATCTGCGTGGCGTTTATGAAGTGCAGGTGATGGAAAGCTTTGGCCGTCCTCTCGACTCCCACCACATGGGTGCCCTATATAGCCGCATTACCCCCTCGGTAGCCGCAGAAAAAGCCATCGGCGAATGGCAGACCATGGACATTACCCTGGTGGACCGTCATCTGACGGTGATCCTCAATGGCAAAACCATCATTGATAACCAGCCTGTGCTCGGCTGCACCGGCGGTGCTCTGACCAGTGACGAATTCAAGCCCGGCCCCCTCTTTCTCCAGGGTGACCACACCAATGTGGATTTCCGCAACATGGTGCTGCGCCCGGTGGTGAAGTGAGACCGCACTGACCTTCCAGGCCCGCCCTCCACAGTGAGGGCGGGCTTTTTTGTGGGCAATGAGCCCCGCAGTTTCCTGCGAGAGATGCACCTGCCACTTGCGACCCCGACAAAGTCGCCTACTCTGCCCGCCCCTATGGCCCAGCAGTTCAAGATTCTCATCGCCGGTAATAACGACCCCATTTCGAGCAAAGGTATCGATCTCCTCAAAGCGGAGCCGTCCTTTTCCGTCGAGGTGAACATGGATCTCAAGGCGGAAGACGCCATGGTGGAAGCCTCCCGCGATGCCCACGCGATCATCGTCCGCAGCGGTGCCAAGGTCACCTCGAAGGTGCTGGACGCCGCTCCCCTGCTGAAAGTGGTGGGACGCGCCGGCGTGGGTGTGGATAACATTGACGTCCCAGTCGCCAGCAAGCGCGGCGTAGTGGTGATGAACACCCCAGGTGGCAACACCATCTCCACCGCAGAGCAGGCCTTCACCCTCATGATGGCCCTTTCCCGCAAGACGCCCCAGGCGCACGCGACCATCGTCAGCGGCAAGTGGGACCGCAAAAGCTTCCAGGGCACTGAAGTCTATGGCAAGACGCTCGTCGTCCTCGGCATGGGCCGTATCGGCGCAGAATTCGCCAAACGAGCCAAGGCTTTTGGCATGCGCGTGGTGGCGTATGACCCTTACCTTTCCAAAAACCGCGCTGAAAGTCTAGGTGTGGAGCTGTGTGAAGACCTGGATGCCGCCATCGTGCAGGCAGACTACATCACCATGCACATGCCGCTGACGCCGGAGACGAAGCACATGATCAATGCGAAGCGCCTAGCCTCTCTGAAGAAAAGCTGCCGCATCATCAACTGCGCCCGTGGTGGCCTGATTGACGACGCTGCCCTGGCTGCCGCCCTCACGGATGGCACTATCTCCGGCGCTGCGCTGGACGTCTTCGAGGTGGAACCCCCACCGGCTGACTACCCGCTGCTGAAGGCCCCGAACACGGTCTTCACCCCCCACCTCGGTGCCTCCACCGAAGAAGCCCAGGAAAACGTCGGCATCGAGATCGCTGAAGTCATCAAGGCCCACCTGCTGCAAGGCACCGTGGTGAACGCGGTGAACATGCCGAACGTGGACCCGAAGACCCTGGCTGACCTGGGGCCTTTCCTGAAGTTTGGCGAGCTCCTCGGCCGCCTGCTTTCCCAGTTCGCTCCGGCCCGCTCAAACGTCGTCAGCATCAGCTACAGCGGCAAAGTAGGGACCGGAGACACCACGCTCATCTCCCGTTCCGTGCTGAAAGGCTTCCTGGAGCGCGCCGTCGGCGCTGAGCAGGTGAACTACATCAACGCCAATGGCGTGGCGGAAGGCCTGGGCCTGCGCACCACCGAAAGCCGAGTGCCTGACGCGAGCGAGTTCACGGACCTCATCGAAGTCCAGGCCAGCAATGGCACGGAGACGGCCAGCATCGCCGGCACCTTCTTCGCTGGGGAGCCTCGCATCGTGAAGGTCAATGGCCGCCACATCGAGACGCGCCCAGAAGGCACCCTGCTGCTGATCGAAAACCAGGACCGCCCTGGCATGATCGCCGCCTACTCCACCATCTTGGGCAAGCACAAGATCAACATCGCCGACATGTCCCTGAGCCGGAACAAAGAAGGTGGCACCGCCCTGACCCTCCTGACCTTGGATTCGACCCCGAGCACGACCGTCATCAGCGAGTTGGAATCCATCGAAGGCATCAGCCGCGTGCATTGCGTGGTGGTCTAACTCACCGATTTACCCTCCCCGAAAGGCCGACGAGCAATCGTCGGCCTTTTTTTGGATTGGTTGGATACGACGAGGATGAGGGGCGACTGGACTACCACTGTAGCGCTGTTACAGACTAGCTTCATACCTCGGTAAATTCATCTAAGACGCTTGCAAAATGCCCTAGAGAAAGCAACGTCATCGAAGAATGAGCACGCCATCAAGCATTCGTTACGAGATAGAAAACAAGACGAAAGAGCTGCGTCAGATTGATCTGGAATACCACATGCAATTGGCGGCTTCAAACTCGGGTGAAATCGCCGATTCGATGCGTCACCTGATCAAGTCTCAAGCTGCGCAAGCCTCAGAGATGCTTAGAGTCAATCAAAACCAATTGAGCACTTCAATCAAAATGGTTGAGATGATGGAAATGGAGAATGATGCTCTTGGTGATATTGCTGCGGGTCTGGATACTCTGAGCTACCATTTTTCCGAGGCCAACGAGACACTCGGCGAGATCTCCGAAAAGCTAAGCGAAATAGGCCAGACATTGACCCAAATGGGACAACTGATGTGGGAAAATCATCAGCAGTTACGCCTGATTGTGGATGCACTGCAACGTCCTTACGAGACAAAGTTGAAGGAGCTGCGACGTGAGGGTGAAAAATGGCTTCGGCAGGGCGCGAGGCGAGGTGGCGAGGACCGGATTGAGGACTGGAAGGATGCCATGCGGTTGTTTGAACTAGTCGTGGAAAATCCGATTGGGAAACAAGACTTCACGGCATGGTTTCATCTCGGTTTCTTAAAGTGGAAGCTGCAAAGCAACTATGTGGAGGCGGAAGCCGCTTTTGGCAGAGCCCAAAGGTTAAGTGCCGTGGACGCAGATGTGTCAAATACACGTCAGGTGGAGTGGCATATCATAAGCCTGCGTCATCAGGCTCTCATGCAGCAGGAGCAGAATAAGAATGAAGTCGCCTTGGCCACGATTCAGAAAGCTCTCCAGATCAAAAAGAATGATGCGTGGCTGACTTTTGAGGCTGCACGTTACGCGGCTGGGTGTGGACTGGCCAGTGATGCAGGCCAATTCCTTGAACAAGCGCTTGATCTGGAGCCGCTTGTCTATGTTCAGATGCTTGCAGACCCCCAACTTTGCTCTCTGTGAATACTGTCACTGATATCGCTGCCCGCCGCCTGGAGAAAGCAAACGTGCGCATGGTGGAGCTGCGTCGCTCCGCTGCTGCATGGAAAAAGACCTTGGAGCCGATCATCGGCTCGGTAGACCCCAAAGTCATTCCTAGTGGAGTTGAGCTTCTGAATGTTCTGCACGCCATAGTCACCGAAGAGGAGACAAAGGGTTACCTAGCGATAACGTTTTGGTCTAACAAGAAAGTTGAACAGCTTTCAATGGTGTTGGAAGCCTGCAAACAGCAGGTTGATGGTCATCGTCGATTTTTGCAATCTTCTGAGAATTCCGCCATGAACGAGTGGCCTCAAGAGATGCAGGCCATGGAAAAAGCCCTCGCAGCACTG
Organism: Prosthecobacter dejongeii; assembly: GCF_014203045.1. Taxonomy (NCBI): domain Bacteria; kingdom Pseudomonadati; phylum Verrucomicrobiota; class Verrucomicrobiia; order Verrucomicrobiales; family Verrucomicrobiaceae; genus Prosthecobacter; species Prosthecobacter dejongeii. Next base: position 463,946 of record NZ_JACHIF010000003.1, on the reverse strand, counting down.
AAAGTGGATACGCAAAAGCGCGCCGAAAAAAAATCCGATGAACTGCGGGAGGAGCACATCAAGAAGTTGTCCTCAGTGGACGCTACCCTTGGGATGGGATGTCTCGGTTTGTTAGCAGGAGGAGCTATTTTTATTGTCGTGGCTATCGTCGCTGTGATTTTCCAAGAAGCTGTAAAGGAATATGCAAAGACCCCCCTCTTGAAACAATTTGAAGAAGAAGTGAAGAGTAATGGTGTCATGGGTTTTATGAATTTTATCCCTACCATTTCAGACCAGTGGATGACGCCTGAATTTTGGTGGGTAATCGCAGGCGGCTTAGGTTATTACGGTTGGATAATTTTCCCAATCATATTCTTTGTCGTTGGCATATTGAACCACATCCGCCATATGATGAAAATTAATCGCATGGCGGAGCAAGTGGAAGCGCAGTCTAAAGCGGAGAACGCTGGTAAGTTGGAAAAGATGAAAGTCGAACTTACGGAGCTTCAAAAGAAGATTGCAGATCATTTGCCAACGAATCGACTGCATGCCGCCACCAAAAAACAGGTAGCAGAGTTATCGAACGCATTAACTGACATCGTGGGGCAACTGCTGACATACAGGCGAAAAACGGGCGAGTGATTTTGCAAAGGCCCGTGCTTTCGTTTTTGTATCATCAACGCGGCCGCCGCCCTATGAACGTTTTTTTCACCCGCCTGGCTCGCCTGGCCGTTTGCGGATGCCTGGGCCTCGCCGGCTGCGGGGGTGAAAGGCCGCCCGCCCTCCTCCAGGGCAGCACCATGGGCACCACCTGGAGCCTGCAAATCGCCGACTCGATCCCAGAAACCACAGCCCAAGAGATCGCCACTGTCATCCGCCAGGATTTACAGAAACTGGAAGCCGAACTCTCCCACTGGCAGGCAGATTCTGACCTCACTCGCTGGAATCAAAACCTGAGCACGGAGTGGAAAGAAGTTCCCGCTGCCTTAGCGGAAACGGTGGCCCTGGCTCAGCGCATTTCCCAGGAAACCGATGAGGCGCTGGATGTCACCCTCGCGCCCCTGGTTGCCCTCTGGGGATTCAACCAAAAGGAACGCCGCACTCAGCTCCCAACTGAGCCTGAGATCCAAGCCGCCCTGGCGCTGGTAGGCTGGGACAAACTGGAGGTAGAAACCCAGCCGCCCCGGCTAAAAAAACACCATCCGAGGGTGCAGATCAATGTGGCTGCCGTGACGGAAGGCTACGCCATGGACCTACTGAACCAAAAGCTCCAGGACCGGGGGCTGAAAAACTTCCTGCTCGAACTGGGAGGCGAAGTTTTAGCCCGAGGCAATGCGCCTGATGGCCACCCCTGGCGGGTCGGCGTACAGGCACCCGACGGGGACAAGGCCGAAAGCCTCGAAACTCTAGCGCTGAGGGAGACCTGCATCGCCACCAGTGGCAGTTACCGGCATCGGTTTGAAAAAGACGGCCGCACTTACAGCCATTTGCTGGATCCACGCACAGGGCGGCCCATTGAGCATCGGTTGGTCTCCGTTTCCGTCCTTCACCCGCAATGTGCGCTGGCGGATGGATATGCCACGGCCCTGATGGTCCTCGGGCCAGAAAAAGGCCGGCAAGTGGCGCAAAAGCTGGGGCTGAGGGTGATTTGGCTGGAGGAACCGTGAAGGAAATCCTTCTTCGCATTCGCAAGGGGCGAGTGCTAGTCGTATGCTCTTTACCCATGCCATTGATTGACTCTCTCGAATCCCGTCTCGGCCGTTTCGCCATTCCGGGCATCATCCAGGCGATTGCCGCCCTCCAGCTCTTTACCCTCATCATTTCTATCTTCATTGGAGATGAGTCACGCCCAGCGTATGAGCAGTTTCTTTTGCTGAAGCCGGACCTCATCCTGCAGGGGCAGGTGTGGCGGCTTTTCACCTACATTTTCATTCCGAGCCAGCAGCCTTTGTTTGCCGTGATTGGGGCCCTTTTCATGATGTGGCTAGGCCGTGGGCTGGATGAGGCCTGGGGGCCCTTCCGGGTGAATCTGTACGTCATCGGCGGCATGATTTCTCTGGCTACGGGAGCCCTCATTTTCGGCTATGAGGCAAATGCCATGTGGTTTTACTTCGCGGCACTTTTTGCCTTTGCTACCTTTTTCCCGAATGAGGAAATCCTGCTGTTTTTCATCCTGCCAGTGAAGATCAAATGGATCGCCATCTTTGCCGCCGCCACGCTGGGGCTGAATGCCGTAGGCTCCCCTGCCCTGCTTATTCCCATCTTCTTTGCACTTCTGAATTACGCCGTCGCCTTCGGCCCAGGTTTTATCAAAGGCCGCCTCCACTCTGCCAAGGTGGCGAGTCGCCGGAACGAATTTGCCCAGGCAGCCAACAGCGGGGCAGCGTTCTTCCACCAGTGCAAAGTGTGCGGAAAAACCGAGGTGGATGACCCCGCCCTGAACTTCCGTGTGACCGATGCCGGGGATGAAATTTGTTCTACGTGTCGAAAGTTAGGCTGATTGGCACGCCGCCACTTGCTAAGTGGTGGCAAGGTGTCACCTTTCCCACCCCACCTATGCGCTGTCCTAAATGCGGTAGCTCCCAAGATAAGGTCATTGACTCCCGCGAGGCACGCGAGGGCCATTCCATCCGCCGTCGGCGCGAGTGCATGAAGTGCAACTTCCGCTTCACCACCTATGAAATCGTGGAACGGGAAGAACTGCGGGTGGTGAAACGCAATGGGGCACGGCAGAGCTTTGACCGGGAAAAGCTCATGTCCGGCCTGCGCAAAGCCTGCGAAAAACGCCCCGTGAAGATGGAGCAACTGGAACAGCTCGTGGACGATATTGCCAATGAGCTGGAGGAAGAAGGCTATCGCGAAATCCCCTCCACCGTCATCGGAGCCAAAGTCATGCGCCGCCTGGAGGCCATTGATCATGTGGCCTATGTCCGTTACGCCTCCGTCTATCGCCAGTTTGAGGACGTGGGTGAGTTCATTGATGAGATCAAGTCCCTGGATAGCCGACGCGTGCGAGACAGCAGCCAGGAAGAGCTGTTTCATTGATGAAAACCTGCCGCCGTGATGCCTCTGGCTATCATTTGGCCCCTTTCCTTTCATGTCTGAAAAAACCATCTTTCAAAAGATCGTGGATCGCGAGATCCCAGCACCTCTGGTTTACGAGGATGAGCTCGTGGCTGCATTCAATGACATCGCCCCCCAGGCACCCATCCATGTCTTGATCGTGCCCAAAAAAGTCATCCCCCGCGTGGGTGAGGCGGTAGCAGAAGACCAGGCCACCCTGGGCGCGCTGTTGCTCGCCGCCGGGAAAATCGCCGATAAACTGGGCATCAAGGATCGCAGCCAAGGCTTCCGCCTGGTCATCAATCATGGCAAAGACGCGGGTGAAACCGTGCCCCACCTGCACGTTCACCTGCTGGCAGGTCGGGATCTCGCCTGGCCTCCGGGTTAAAAGGGGGAGAAAAAGTTGGGCCATAGGCGCAACTTTCACCCCCATCCGTAGTTTTAGTCTCAGAGATGAACATGGAACCGCTCACCCCCAACGACCCCCTTTGGAAAGTGCTTGGCCAGGCCAAGCCGGTCGAGCCACGTCCAAATTTCACTCAAAACGTTGTCCGTCTCGCCCGTCAAACCCCGCAAGAGCGTGGATGGCTGGCGCAGATGCAGGCCTGGTGGCAGGAAAAGGAAGGTGCGAGCATCGGCCTCACCTGGGCCGCTGTGGCTGCCGTGGTTTTGCTGACGACAACCCTGGTGTATCAACCCACAGCCTCTTCACCCCAGGTAGCGCAGACGGCCGCGCCTACCGCTGAAGCGACCGCTGTTGAAAATGACTTTCCCCTTGTGCCTGAATTTGAGACTGAGTGGAAAAATCTGGAACAAGTCGGGGATCTCCTCGCCGTGCATGACACATCTCTCCTGACCGATTCGGAGATCAATGTGCTGCTCTACTGAGGCTCCGCAGGGTAGCCGATTGAGCCATTAGGATTCGCATACCAGAAGCCAGCACATTTGGCTGCATAGAATCCTGCAATGCGGCACAGAGCATGCCCGTAGAGATGAGATGCCCGAAGCTCCCACGAAGGTCCGTCACTCCATCCTGGCAGCGACGACGCTTGCTGCTTTTTTGATGTATCTGGACCGGGTCTGCCTGGCCTGGATCGTGGGTTCAGAGTCTTTCAAGGAAAGCCTGCACGTCACCCGTGACGAGATGGACTGGGTCAAAGGGGCATTCTTCTGGGCCTATGCCCTGGCTCAAGTGCCGGCGGGTTGGCTGAGCGACCGCTTTGGCGGTCGTGTGCTGATGACGGTGTACATCGCCAGTTGGTCGCTCTTCACCCTGGCCACCAGTTTCTCGGTGGGTTTTGTCACCCTTTTCATCGCGCGGCTGGGATGTGGGTTAGCAGAGGCTGGGGCCTACCCCGCCAGCAGCAGCTTCATGACCAAATGGGCGCAGGTGGAGTCCCGTGGCCTCGCCAGCAGCATCATCTCCATGGGTGGGCGCATCGGCGGTGCTCTGGCACCTTGGCTGACCGCCACTGTCATTTTGAGTCTGGGTGACTGGCGCTGGGCAGGTTGGCTGTATGGTGCCTTTGGCATCGTCGTAGCCGGGGTCTTTTGGACGGTTTACCGCGAGCACCCCAAACTCCACCCCGCCTGCAATGCTAGCGAGGTAGCCCTGCTGGCGGAAGGGCGTGGCGACTTCTCCCCCACCAAAGCACCGCCACGCCGCTTTCCCTGGGTGCCCGTGCTGCAAAGTGGCAACTTGTGGCTGATGAATGGCTACCAGTTTCTCACCAATATTGGTTGGGCCTTCCTCATTCTCTCCCTGCCCGACTACCTGACCAAGGCCGTGGGGCTCAGCGAAAAAGAGACGGGGACCATCTCCACTCTGGCCCTGACCATCGGCATTGCCTCGCTGCCGCTGGGAGGCATGCTCACGGACTACTGCACGCGCAAGCTGGGCTGCCGCTGGGGACGCCGCCTACCACTGGCGACCACGCGCTTTCTCGCAGCGGGATCTTACCTCATCGCTTTGACCCTGGACTCCCCCATTCCTCTCGCCATCGCCTTCGGGGCTGTGGCTTTTTTTGCCGATCTAGCCCTGCCTGCCGCCTGGGCCTGCATGCAGGACATCAGTGGTCGGCATCAGGCGCAGCTCTTTGGCTGGTCCAACATGTGGGGGAACTTTGGTGCTGCCATCCAGCCGAAACTTTTCGCCTTTGTCCTGCTGACCTTTGATGACAACCATGACTACCAGGAAGGCATCCTTCTCTGCGCCGTGGCCTTCGTACTCGCCGGCGTCTTGGCTTTAGGAATCAATGCCCAAAAGCAGGTGGTGGAAGAGACCAATCTGGAGGCGACCGTGAATGCCTGAGAAATGCGGGCGCACGCATACAAGGAAGTTCGAGGGGGAATAATCGCGCTTGCAGGCAGCCATGGAGCGCGGCCAAAATAGGCCTTAATCATGATGACGAAGATTTTTCTCACCCTGCTGATGCTCGGCACTTTAATGGCGCGGGGACAGACGCCTGAAGAGATTGAAAAGGACTATGAAACCAAAGCCTCTAAGGCCACGGAGAAACTCCAAGCGACACTCCAGCGGGAAGGCACAGCCATCGCCGCGAACTTAGTTTCCAAAGGCGATACCGCAGGTGCGGCCACCGTCTCAGAACAATTAAGTGCTAAACTCGATGGGACCAAAATTCCTTCGGCTCACCCGGCGATTACCCATCTTCTAGGGCAGTATGATGCGGCTCGAGCCAACGCCCTGAAGCCGATCCAAGACAGCACCCTTCAACGGTTAGACGCGCTGCTGAAATCGCCCACGGGCAAGGACATGCAGGCCGTTTTAAAGATCGCTAAAATTCGTGAAAAAGTGACCTTGGGCAGCGTGTCCTCGGCCGCTGCTGAAGCCAGTCCCCAGGCAAAGTCGTCGAAGGTCGAAGAGTTCTTTGTGGAAAAATCTTGGTACAGCGCAGTGGGCACGGAATACCATTTCACCAAAGACCAAAAGGGCTTTCGCAAGCACGGCGCGACGAAGACGCCTCTGAAATGGAAAGTCCGCGCGGGCGACATCGTGGAAGCTGAAGGGCAAATGTTCCCAGACTCCCCACCGGTCCTGTTTTATTTTAAATTCACCAATGACAAAGAGGCCACCTTTGGGCGAGGAAGCGTGAACGCTTTGGGAGATCCGCTCACGGCCGAAAAGCCGTGATGCCCTCCTACTTCACCCGCAGCCAAGCGCGCCAGTGAGGCAGCAGCCAGAGGACGATGAACAAGATCCACAGGGTGCCCACACAGCAAGCGAGGCCCAAGCTGGAGATACCACGATTCCCAGCAAAGAAGAGGCTGGCAAAACCGATGACGGTGGTCATGCCTGAAAAGAACACGGCTTTGCCCGTGGTGGCCTGCACATAACGGATGTCATTGCCCGTGCGTTTCAGGGCCAGCAAGATGTGGATGCCATAGTCAATGCCGGTGCCTAACAGCAAGGGTATCGCGGCCAAACTGGCCAGATTCCACCCCAGGCCTAACAAACTCATGGTCGCTGCCAGGCCGCCTAAACCCCCTGCGAGGAGGAGGACGGAAAGCAGCAGATCTTTAGCGCCGCGGAAAGTGATCAAAAGGGTGATGCTGATGATGCCGATGATGGGAAGTAGCTGCTGATTGAGGTCATGCTGGACGATGGAGGAGAGGGCTCCACCCAGTGTTTCCCACCCCGCCACCCAGGCCCCGGTATCCGGTGTGAGCAGCTTTTGCACGGCGGCCAGTTTCGCCCGGTCCGGAAGGCCTGGTTTACCCGCGAGGCTGATGGAGGCCAGGGCCACACCTTCGCCCGCTTTCATGTCCGCTTTAGCAGCGCGTGCGCCCGTCGCCAAGAGGCGGCCTAGCACGGGTGCGGCGGCGGAGGTAGCTTCATCCTGAGGCCAGGGGCCGTCAAGAGCTGGCTTCCAGACACCACAGACACCTCGCAGCAGAGCTACTGCCGCCTCGGCAAACCCGGCTGCGTCCACGGCCTTTTCCAGACGCGGTTGCTCAGCCAACAGCCATTGAATGAATTCGCGATTCGCCGTCTGGGCTGCAGGATCGCTGATGAGCAAGGTGGGCAAAGCCTGACGGATAAGCGTGCCGTCTTTGACCGCTGCATCGAGCTTCACCGAGAGTGCCTGGGCGCGAGCGCGGAGGTCCCCCTCTGGCCCTGTGATGAGGATGGGCAGGCTGGCTTCGTTTTGCTGGCCGAGGCGGTCCTGCATCCACTGCAAAGTGTCCATAGACTCGCTATTGGTTGGGCGCAGAGACTCCGCTCCCGTCATGAACTTGGGCAGACCGTAGGTGGCAAACACCCACGCCATGCCACCTAACAAAAAGAGCGTTGCCAAGATCGCCAAACCCGGGCGAGCTGGTGGCCCGGTGATTTCCACCACTGAATTCGGCGGTTGTTTACCTGCTGTGAAACGAGGCGCAAAGGCCAGCATCACACACAACCCCACAAGGACACCTAAAGCCACCAGCAGGCCCAATTCAGCCAAGCCTGGCAGACCACTGAACAGTAGAGAAAGAAACACCGTGGCCGTGGTGCAAGCCCCGGCGATGATCCCGGGTGCGGCCAAACGACGCAGCCCTTTGGCATCCAAGTGCGGGTGCTGCCTAGCTTCCTGAATGATGAGCACGGCGTAATCCACGATGATACCCAGGACGATGGCGGCAAAGCCCAGGCTCATGATGGAAAGTTTTCCCACCAGCAAGCCCCCCGCGCCCATGGTGAGCACCATGCTGAGCATGAGGAGGCCCTGGATCCAGAGCAGCGGCTTCAAGCGCCGAAACATGACCCAGAAAAGCAGCGCAATGAGAACCTCTGTGATGCCAATGGTGCTGGACATGTCCTTTTCAATTCCCGCGCCGATCTCGGCCTGGAAGGCTGGCTCACCTGTGTAGCGCAGCGTCAGTTTTTGGTCACCGCGCCAGTCGGCCACCTCGGCTTTGATCTGCTGGAGCCACGCCTCAGCGGATTTGTAATTGCCCACACTCGTGGCAGGGGTCACTAGCAGCAGGCGGAACATGCCATCTTCGGAAACGAGGCCGAACATGGAACCTTCCAGCGCACTCATGGCAGAGGCGTCTAGACTATCCAGCAGGCCCAGCGGATCATACGAGGCGCGCTGCACCTTTTCGGCATCCAGGGAATTGGCCACCGTTTGTAGAGACTGCTGGATTTTCACCTGGGCCCCTTCCCCCTCCAACCGGGCGCGCACAGCCCGCAATTGAGCGGGGTCTGCGTTTTGCAGAGACCAAGCCATCAAGGCCGCCCCAGACTGAGCCTGCTGCTCCATGGGCTGGGCCCAGCGCACCTCCTTCACCAAATCCGTGCGCTTTTGCAGGCGCTCGGCCAGGGTCGTCATGGCGGTCTCCGCCGCCGCTTCATCTTCAGCCTCCAGGGCAATGAGCAAATCACTGCCGCCAGCAAAGCCGTCCCGCAGCAGTTTCAGCGCGCGCACTTCAGGGACCTCACCCGGCAGCGTGGCGAGGATATCCGTCTCCAGTTTTAGCCGCACTAGCCCGCCGATGAAAAGCGGCAGGATCAAAAGGGCAATGAACCAAGGTTTGGAAAAAAGCGCGCGCATGGGGAGGGCTGCTATCAAAGGACCAGCCGTGGCCTCTGGAAAGGAGGTTTTTCACAGAATGCAGAGCAAGAGCCCCTTCCCCGACCCCGTTTCGATGGCATGATTCGTCCACTTTTTGCCGCCATTCTGGCGCTGGCCATGACTCTTTCTCTGCCTGCTGCGGAATTGACCCCTCAATCCTTCGAGGGAGAGGTCACCCTGAAAGTCGGTTATAAGTATCTGCTGTCCCTCCCGGAAGGCTATGCGGCCGCTGCCGATAAGAAGTGGCCCCTCCTCGTCTTCCTGCACGGCGCAGGGGAGCGCGGGGATAATCTGGAACTGCTGAAAAAACACGGCCCGCCGAAACTCATCGCGGCGGGGAAAAAGTTCGAAGCCATCGTGGTCTGCCCACAGGTCCCCACGGGAAACGTCTGGAATGAACAGGGCGTGAAAGCGCTGACGGATGAGATCATCCGCACTCACCGGGTGGACACCTCCCGACTTTACCTCACTGGCATCAGCATGGGGGGTTTTGGCACCTGGGATACCGCGCTGGCCTACCCAGACACGTATGCCGCCATCGCCCCGATTTGCGGCGGCGCTGGCATCGGCTTCCTCCTGGCAGATCGCCTCAAAACCCAGCCCTGCTGGATCTTCCATGGCGATCAAGACAAGGCCGTGCCGGTAGAATACTCTCTGCAGATGCATAAGGCCCTGCAAAAGGTGGGCAGCCCGGCCAAACTCACCCTTTACCCAGGAGTCGCTCACGATTCCTGGACACAGACCTACGACAATGAGGAATTTTGGACTTGGCTCTTCGCTCAGAAGAAGCCCTGAGCCCATGACACCTCACCTGACGATGACGCGCGACTCTGGCCGCACCAGAGTCGGCAAGCGAATGGCATCCCAATTCGCCAAGCGCACGCAGCCCGCGCTCTGACTGCGACCGATCGTGCGAGGGCTGGCGGTGCCGTGCAGGCCGATGCCCGACTTGCTCAATCCACACCAAATAATGCCCACGGGGCTGTTCGGTCCGGGGGGCAGTTGATAAGCCTCTTTGCCACGCACACCGGCTTCGAGGAATTGTTTGTCATAACGGAAGCTCGGGGTGGTCATCATCGTCTTCACACTCCAGGTGCCCACGGGGATGAATTCCGGTTTCCCCGGGGTGATGGGAAAGGCGGCCAGGAGCTTTTCATCGCTGGTATAGACAGCAGCCATGCGCTCCGTAGTATCCACTACGATGGTGTGTGTGCTGAGTGCGGGGTCTTTGGCAAAGCTCTGCACAGGCTTCACGTCCTCAATGCGGAAAGAGCGCACATTGGGCACCACCACCACGTCTCCAGGTTGCAACTGGGCCATGTTCAGCTCCGGATTGCACTTGGCTAAAAAACCTTCGTCGGTGTGAAAGCGCTCTGCCACCAACTCGGCATAACTGCGGTAGGCCATGTAGTCGTACTTCACCTGGTCCTCTGGTTTTTCGGGCAACTTGGGGTTCACAAACTTGGCCAGATCACTGCGGATCTTAAAGGCGGCAAAAACCACCGGCACCTCTTTGGCAGCGGCTTTGAGAGCAGGTGTCCAGTCATAAAGATCCCTGTTACCACTGGCAAAGTTGTAATTCACCACGGCTTTGTAAGTGAACTCCCCCACGGCTCCATCCAGCTTGCCAGGGCCAAAGAGGTGCTTGTCCAAAAAGATCTGCAATTGCAAAATCGTGTTTTGGTCCTTCGGCACCTGAGCATCCGCTGCACGATCAGCACCTTCCTGAGCCTGAAGCATGGCCGAGCCACAGCCCAGCAAGAATAAAACAATCCAACGCATGCGCCTGACCATGACGCGAAAATCCAGCTTGGCGAGGAGAGGTTGCAGGGGAAAAATAACGCCTTCGCTGGGGACCGCCTGGAAACACACTTGAGCGAAAAAACCCATTGGCAGGGACTTGTGACCATGTAGGTAAGCGTTTCTCGATCTCCGCCATGCTTTTCCCTCTCGATGCTCTCCTCGCCTTTGCCCTGCCCTCCACGGCGGAATTGATGGATGCCTTCCCGATCATCATCTCCCTGATCATCATCGAAGGTCTGCTGAGTGTGGACAATGCCCTGGCCATCGCTGCCATGGCGAATCACCTGCCGGAGAAGCAGAAGTTCTTGGCCCTCAAGTTTGGTATCATCGGGGCCTATCTTTTCCGTGGGATCTGCCTGGCTTTTGCCGCCTACATCATTGCCAATCCTTGGCTAAAAATCTGTGGGGCCGCTTACCTCGTGTATCTCATGAGTGAGCACTTCACGGGCGGTGGGGATGAAGACAATGATGGGAAACCGGACAGTGCGAATCAGCGCGGCTTTTGGCCTACGGTGATCGGCATCGAAATCATGGACCTCAGCCTGAGCGTGGATAATGTGGTGGCTGCCGTGGCGATGAGCCCGAAACTCTGGGTGGTCTGCACGGGCGTCTTCATTGGCATCCTGGCCTTGCGCTTCGTCGCCGGGGCCTGCATCCGACTGCTGGAAAAATTTCCCATCTTGGCAGACACCGCGTTTGTCCTCATCGGTTACGTGGGCGGCATCCTGGTTTACGAATTGCTCAGTGATCCGGCCAGTGGCTTTCAGGTCTTTCCAGGCCCGGTGCATGTCGGCCCAGAGCGCAAGTTTATCGGCATCGTCCTCATCCTGGGCATCTCCATTTTGTATGCGAAGGTGCCTGGAGTTCAGGTGGCGTTAAAGCCCCTCTTCAAAGCCTTGCTGGTGCCGATGAAAATCGTCGCGATGACCGTGGGCTTGGCGCTGAAAATCATTCTGCTGCCGTTCACGCTCATCATCAAACTCTTCAAGTCCAAGGAAGTCACGCCGACCCCTCCGCCGAGCCTGTGATACCCCCTGGCGCGGCTACTCCCGCGTGATGGTTTCATCCAGATTAAGGAGCACACGAGAGATTTCTTGGGGGCTCAGTAGGCTGAGAGTGGCACGCTCTTCTGCCGTGGGCAGACGGGCGGTGCAGCGCTGAAACGCCGCCTCCAACCCGTCTTTCTTGACGATCTTTTCCAACGCCTGGGCGAACTCCACAAAAGCGGTGTCGTTGAGCAGGGTCAGGGCCTGAAGGGGGGTGTTGCTACGCAGACGGCGCGTGCAAGTACTGAAGCCATCTGGCGCATCAAAAACACTCAGCCCTGGAGGAGGTGTGGCGCGAAAGATGAAGGTGTAGAGGCCACGACGATAACGGTCTGCACCTTTGCTCAAAGGCCAGCTTCTTTTCACCTGACCGAGGCTGAGCACGCCCTCTGGAATAGGTGGGTAAACAGGCGGGCCACCCAGCTTCGGCACCAGCAGGCCACTGGAGGTAAGGCAGACATCGCGCACGATCTCGGCATCCAGGCGCAAGCGGTTCTGACGCCCGAGCCACATATTGTTAGGATCTCGCGTGACGGCCTGCGGATTCTGAGAGGCCACGCTGCTCTGCCGATACGTCTGACTGGTGACGATGAGGCGGTGCATGTGCTTGAGGCTCCAGCCGTTTTCCATGAATTCCACAGCGAGCCAATCCAGCAATTCAGGATGGGTAGGCAGGCTGCCCATGGTGCCAAAGTCATTTTCAGTGTCCACCAAACCCCGGCCAAAGTACTGCTGCCAGAGGCGATTCACGATGACCCGCGCGGTGAGGGGATTGTCCCGACTGACCAGCCATTTGGCTAGGTCTAACCGGGTGGGGTTGGCCACCGTCAGATCATGCAAAACGGCGGGCACAGCGGGCTTTTGCTCAGCAGCCGGGCGGGTAAAATCGCCTTTGATAAAAAGCGTGGTTTTGCGTGGCTGAGGCAGCTCCTTCATGACCAAGGTGGTCAGGCCTCGCTCCAGCAGGCCGGTGATCTCCATGTAGCGCTCATTGAAAGCACGAAACTCCTGGTCTGCCACCCCCGGACCACTGGCGAAGAGCAGCCGCTGCTGCGTGAGGCTACGCTGAGCGGCGGGCCGCTTCAGCGCGGCTTGCCGATCTTTGGGCAGTTGTGCACGGCTAGCTGGAGAAAGCTCTGCCTCCCACTGCGTGAAGTCTTTTTGATGACGAGCGATGTAGGCGGTGATCTTTTCTTGAAGCGCTTTTTGTTCGGCCTGAAGTGCGGCTTTATCCAGATGCGGGTCTGGCAGGTTGAGAGTGGGTTCGTCCTGGTTATTGAGGAAGGCGAAGAACTGGAAGTATTCCTCATGGCTGATGGCATCGAACTTATGATCATGGCACTGGGCGCAGCCGATGGTGAGGCCTAACCAAACAGTGCCGGTGGTGGCCACACGATCAAAGACGGACTCGATGCGGAATTGCTCCTTATCAATGCCGCCCTCTTGGTTGATCTGGGTATTGCGATGAAAACCCGTGGCCACGAGCTGGGCCAGGGTGGGCTGGGGCAACATATCGCCGGCGAGTTGTTCGATGCTGAAACGATCAAACGGCATGTCGGCATTCAGCGCCTGGATCACCCAGTCGCGGTAGGGCCAGATGCTGCGCGGGGCATCTATGCTGTAGCCGTGGCTGTCCGCATACCGGGCTTGGTCCAGCCACCAGCGGCCCCAGCGCTCCCCGTAGTGCGGGCTTTCGAGCAATTGGCTGACTTCCTTTTCATAAGCTTTTGGAGACGTCTGTGCAGCCTGCACAAATGCTGTCACCTGGGCCGGGGATGGGGGAAGGCCGGTGAGATCCAAATACAAACGGCGGAGCTGGGTCTCCATCACCGCAGGTGGGGCCAAAGACAGGCCTTCCTGAGTCAAGCGTGCCTGGATAAAATGATCCACCGGATTCAGCTTCTGTGCTGCTGCTGGGATCCCCGCTTTCTTTGGGGCGATGTAGGCCCAATGCCGGTCATCGCTGAGCGGCTCATTGGCGGGAGCCTGGGCACCTTCGGCGATCCACTGCTGGATGAGCGCGATCTGAGGGGTATCCAGAGGACCGCGCTTGTAAGGCATCTGAGCGATTTCGCCATGGGTGCCCGCGATGACTTGATACAGCAGACTTTCTTGGGCTTTTCCTGGCAGCACGGCGGCCCCTCGCCCTCCCCCTTGAAGGGCAGCGGCAGCGGTATCTAGGCGTAGCTTCGCTTTTTGAGTGGTGGCACCGTGGCATTTCACGCAATGCGTCTGCAGCAGCGGCTTGATCTGGGCCATGTAATCCACCGCCCCGGAAAGGGGAGCTTCCAGGGCCAGAAAAACGAGGAGGGGCACGCGCATCATCAGAAAGCTATTTCGTCGGCATCAGGCTCTGGCTTTCACCGGCCTGAAAACAAAAAACCGCACCCAGGTGAGTGGGTGCGGCTGGGAAATGAAAGCGGCGGGTTGGGGCGTCGCTTTCAAAGGATCATGCGTCCTTCTTCTTTTTCTTTGGAGCTGCGGTGAACTCTTCCTTGCTCAGTTTGCCATCTTTGTCCTTGTCCTTGCCAGTGAAGGCTTTTTCGGCCTTGGCGGCGTCTTTTTTGGCCTGTGGGGAAGCGGCCCACTCTTCTTTGGTGATGGAGCCGTCGCTGTTTGCGTCCAGCTTGGCGAAGGCCTTTTCAGGGTCCATTTTGGCTTTCTTCGGAGCGTCGCCTTCAGCGGCGTTCAGAGTGAAGCTAGCAAGGGCCAGTACGGAGAGGATCGTGGTGATCGCTTTCATGATTGTTCTTTAGTTCTGTTTGGTTTTAGCAGAGGGGGTTGAGATCAACTGACCCATCCGCGCCATTAAACGCGGGGGCTCTCACACAGTTTCAGCTATTTTTTCTAGAACGCTGTTTTTTCGTTTCAGAGCAGCCGGGCCCCAGCCTCCGCCAGCGGGCTGCGCTCGCCCTTCGCCAACGGAACATGGGCGGCAAAAGACTGCCCACGCATGCGCTGGCGAGTGTAAACGAGGCCGTTTGAGCGGCTATCCACGTACGGATTGTCAATCTGCGCGGGATCTCCCACGAGGACGAGTTTGGAACCACGGGACATGCGAGTCACGACGGTTTTGGCCTCTAAAGGGGTGAGTTGCTGTGCTTCATCCAAGATGAAGAAACGATCTGGAATGCTGCGGCCACGGATGTAGCAGAGAGCTTCGATCTCGATGACCCCCTGCTGGATGAGACCATCATAGGGCGCGGCCCCTTCTGGCTGGGCAGGAGTGCGGTCGGGGAGGAAGCGATTCTTTTTCCGCTGGGGTCCTTGATTGCTATCCACCGGGCGCATCAACAGATCCAGCGCATCATAAACGGGCTGCAGCCAGGGGCGCATTTTTTCCTGGAGTGATCCGGGTAAGAAACCCACGGTCTGCCCCATGGCCACGATAGGGCGGCTGACGGTGAGACCATTGTAGGTGCGGCCAAAGACCTGCGAAAGACCGGCCGCCACGGCGAGCAGCGTTTTACCCGTGCCCGCCTGGCCGTAGCAGGTCACGAGGCTGATTTCTGGATCCAGCAGCGCATCCAGCAGACAGGCTTGGCCCAGATTCATGGGCTTCACATTGCGGCCTTGCCCCACCTTGATGGATTCAGGCGTGTGGAGCAGCCGCACGAGATCGCCGTGGGCATTTAACTTCGCGGGCATGGAGGTTTTCTCCCCGGCCATGAGCAGGACGTAATCGTTGACCACCGCATCGCCTAACCGATTGGCCGAAATGGAAAGTTTGCCACTGCTGGCGAAACGCTGGATTTCATGGGCACTGACCTCTAGGCGCGCGATTTCAAAATTGGAGACCTCTCGGGGTTCCACCTTGTCATGCAGGTAGTCTTCGCACTCGATGCCGACCGCGCGGGCTTTGAGCTGCATGTTTAGATCCTTGCTCACCAAGATGACGGGTGGGCTGATCTGCTCGCGCAACCATAGGGCGCAGGCCAGGATGCGGTGATCCACCTTGTCAATGTTTGGAAAGATGCGCTCAAACTCGCGCACGCTGGCCACTTGCTTGGCCGCTTCTGGATCATAAATGAGGACGCGGATGTTTCCTCCGCCTGCTGTTTTAACCCCATCGGTGACGGAGGCATCGGGCGCGGAAAAGGTCTTCATTAATGCCCGGTGCACCTCGCGCGCATTGGCCCCCCGCTCCGTCATTTCATTTTTAAAGCGGTCTAGCTCACTGAGGACATCCACGGGAATGCAGACGTGATGCTCAGCAAAGCGGTGGATACAGGCAGGGTCATGAAGGAGGACATTGGTGTCCAGAATGAAGGTCTTGGTGCCGACAGGACTGGCTGAGTGGCGGTGACTGGCCGCTGATTTGCGTTTGCGTGGAGAGGGAGATCGAAGGACGTGCTGACTGGAGCCAAGATTGACGTTATCAATGAAGGTTGGGGCTACGTTGGCAGGATGGTCGTCGCGGTCCATGAGGTAGTTGGGTTATTGGTTAGGCGTGGACTTGCCGGGTGGGGTTAGTCTTTTCACCTGGCGCATTTGGGATGCCAGGTCTGTCAGTCCACAGTGTGATTTTTGAATTTGAATCACGGGCGTTTACAGGCTGCCAGATTGTAAAGCAGGCAACAAGCCATTTATTCACAATGAATTGTAATTCTGTGAAGAACTTATCCGTGACGATGATGTCACGCCATGAGGTCTGCTAGATGGCCTCCAGAAAAAGCAAAACCCGCACCAGTGAAGGAGCGGGTCTGCAAAGAAAGAATTTGGGAACGAAAGACTAGGAACCAGAGATAGCGTCAGAACCGCGCTCACCCGTACGGATGCGGACAGCTTCGATCACGTCACTGACGAAAACCTTGCCATCACCGATCTTGCCGGTGTTAGCAGCCTTCACGATGGCATCAACGACAGTCTCGCTACGGGCGTCTTCGACGACCACCTCGATCTTCACCTTCGGAAGGAAGTCCACCGTGTATTCGGAACCACGGTAAATTTCTGTGTGGCCTTTTTGGCGGCCGAATCCTTTGACCTCAACGACGGTCATTCCTTCCACTCCCACTTCAGAGAGAGCTTCTTTGACGTCCTCGAGTTTGAAGGGCTTGATGATCGCTTCGACTTTTTTCATGGCTGTCGCTATTAGATGTGTGGTTTGGCGGGATTGCAACGACCATAGAGAATCATTTGTGATTTTCCTGATCGAAGTTCGTGAAAACAATGAAGCGGAAACCATGCCAAGTTTTAAAATCATTCAAAACTCATGTTAAAGTTACGCTTTTCCGCCAAGGTTCTTCTCATGGTGAAAGTCCTCGTCGAATGCTGATTGCAGTTTCCCGGGCAACTGCTCTTTATTGCGCACTTTCCTCGCCTCTTGAATTTATCGCATGAGCCTAGACACCGCCGCAGCCCCCCCACCGAGCAAGCGCCGTGTTTTTGCGTCCCGACTGTTTAGCACACTTATTTTGTGGGCCATCATCTGGGCGGCGGTACAGTGGGAAAAGAATTGGCTCCTCATCGCACTCACAGGTTTCTTTGGTGTGGCGGGTGCGGTGGAGTATTATCGCCTGTTACGCATTGATGCGCAGGCCCGCTCCTTTAACATCCTGGGGCTGACGATCTGCCTGGCCTACTGGGCGACGATGACGTGGTGGGTGATGACGCAGAAAAAAGCCCCGCCCATGTGGCTGGAGTTGGCGGCTCTGACGACCAGTGTGCATGGGGCCTTTCTGCTGTGCTATCGGCACCAGCTCGAAGGCACGGTGACTCTGCAGCGCATTTTTTCCACGGTCTTCGGCGTGGTTTACACGGTGATCTTCTTCGGCTTCATCGCCCGTCTCATGTACTTCAATGGTGATGGCCACA
Organism: Prosthecobacter dejongeii; assembly: GCF_014203045.1. Lineage (NCBI taxonomy): Bacteria > Pseudomonadati > Verrucomicrobiota > Verrucomicrobiia > Verrucomicrobiales > Verrucomicrobiaceae > Prosthecobacter > Prosthecobacter dejongeii. Next base: position 446,662 of record NZ_JACHIF010000003.1, on the reverse strand, counting down.
ACCCCACCGGACTTTTCCTGGTGATCTACCTCGTCATGGTGACGAAGTTTAGTGACATGGGGGCCTATGCTTTTGGGGTAGTCTTCGGGAAGCACAAGATGATTCCCCACATCAGCCCTGCGAAGTCGTGGGAAGGTTTGGTCGGTGCTTTTGTGACATCCTTTCTCGCGGCGGTCATCATGCTGTGGTGGAAGCCGCTGGAGCTTCAGCCGCTGAACTGGCTGCATGGCCTCATCCTCGCCCCCATTCTTTGTGCCGCCGGCATCACGGGAGATCTAGCGGAGTCTGTGATCAAACGCTGCACGTCCATCAAGGATTCTGGGCATGCCTTTCCTGGCATCGGCGGCATCCTGGACCTAACGGATAGTTTGCTGTTCACGGCCCCGGTGTTTTACTTCTACCTGGAAGCCATCTCCGCTTAAATTATTGAAGTCGGCACTGCCCACCCTCTAGGGGAATGAAGAAAACCTGCGGCAGCCACTCCCACCCACGTGTTTCTTTTTTCTGATGTCTTCTCTGACTGACCGCCCGTCCTCGTCTCCTCGCAAAGTCCTGCTGCTGGGCTCCACAGGCTCCATCGGCACCAGTGCTCTCAAAGTCGCGCAAGACATCCCTGATCGCATGCAGGTGGTGGGACTGGCTGCGGCGCGCAGTGTGGAGGCCCTGGTACAGCAAGTGAAGGAAACGGGAGTGAAGCAAGTGGCGCTCACCGATGAAGCTGCCGCGGCCAAGGCGCGTGCGCTTTTACCTTCGGATGTGATTCTTCATGTGGGCCCGCAGGGCCTGGTGGATCTGGTGCGGGCGAGTGATGCTGACATGGTGCTGGTGGCCATCGTGGGCGTGGCGGGTCTAGCCCCCGCTCTGGCAGCAATTGAAGAAGGCAAACACCTCGCCGTGGCGAGCAAAGAGATCCTGGTCATGGCAGGGGAGGCGGTGATGGCGGCTGCGAAGCGCAAGGGCGTGAATGTCCTTCCCGTGGACAGTGAACACAACGCGATCTTCCAATGCCTGGAAGGCCACCGTGGCAGCGATGTGCGGCGTCTTTTAGTCACGGCCAGTGGCGGCCCGTTCCGCCAATTGCCAGCGGATCAACTGCCACACGTGACGGTGGCGCAGGCCCTGAAGCACCCGACTTGGAGCATGGGCCGGAAGATCACGATCGATTCCGCCACGCTGTTTAACAAAGGGTTAGAAATGATCGAAGCCCGTTGGCTGTTCGATGTGCCCATGAGCCAGATCGAGGTGGTGGTGCACCCGCAGAGCATCGTGCATAGCATGGTGGAGTTTGTGGATAACAGCGTGATCGCGCAGCTAAGCCACAGCGACATGTGTTTCCCCATTCAATATGCCGTCACGTGGCCTGAACGGGTGCCCAATAACCTGCGCCCGCTGGATTTCGCGCAACTGGCCTCCCTGCACTTTGAAGCTCCACGCACCCAGGACTTCCCTGCCCTGGACCTGGCCAGGCATGCTGGGGAAGTGGGGGGCACCCTGCCTGCCGTTTTAAACGCGGCCAATGAGGTGGCCGTGGAGGCTTTTTTGACTGAGCGCACCACCTTCCCAGACATCTGGAAAACAGTGGCTCGGGTGATGGAAAAACATCAGGTCATCCAGCATCCGGATCTCACCACACTGATCGAGGCCGATGCATGGGCACGCCAAGAAGCGGGCCTGAAATAATCCCCGAATCAAAGACAAAAAAGCCGACGGCTTACACCGTCGGCTTTGATGGAATCTAATGATGAGTTCGAGATCCTATTAGCGGATACCTAGCGCACTCAAGGTCTGATTGTTGACATTGCCAGTCACGGCCAGGCCACGAGAGGACTGATAACGAGAGATGGCCGATTTCGAGGCAGGGCCAAGACGTCCATCCACAGGACCACGGTAGTAACCACGACGGCGAAGCTCTGACTGCACGGCCGCATTCAGCTCGGCCAGACGTGCTCCACGCCAGTAGTCATAGGGTACACGCTCGCGGCTGCTGTAATAAGAGACGCCAGTGCCCTGGTAGTAGTAGGGTGCGTTTGGTGGGCCGTAATAGTAACCGCGGCCTGCATAACCGTTGCCCAACGTGATAGCCCAGGATGTGCGTGGATGAGCAAAAAAGCGGCGGCGGTCGTCATCGTCGCGGTGATCATGATGATCATGACCGCGACCGCGATCACCAAACCACGAGCGAGAGCTGCTGGACGGTTTCTTACCCGGACCACGGCGGTCATCTTTGTCTTTGGCTGAGGCCTCTGGAGAGATGGCCAGCAGACTGATCGCAGCCAGGGCGGCAATGCCCAAAGTCCGGGACGATTTATAAAAGGGAGTTTTCATAAGCATTGAGTTGGATCGAATGGCTTCAAATTTTATTCGAATGATTGAGTTTTTTTGGTTGTATCGAGGGATGAATTGAATGGAGTTTTTCACTTAGCCTAACCAAAAAGACCACCGGATTTTTGACCGGTGGTCTTGATGATTCACCGCTTACCAATACCTGGAAGGCACTAGCCCACGGCGGCTGTAAAACACCACACCGGGCTGCCTAGAATAATAGGAGCGGCGGGGTGGGCCATAGTAGTAACCACGGCCTGCATAACCGTTTCCAAACGAGATCACAAAGCCCGAGGAGCGAGGATAGCTGTAGTAGGGATTGCGGATGACGCGGTGCCCACGATAACGCGGCTGGTAGTGGTGATGATGGTGATGCCCACGATAGACACGGCTGTAATGATGGCCGTGGTGACGATGGTCACGGGCTTCTGAATTCATGGGAAAAGCAAAAAGACACACGGCCGCAAGAGCTGCGGTGCCCCATGCTCGCACAGAGGAGATGAGTGAGGTTTTCATAGCGGTGGGTTTGACCCGCCCAATGTGGCCTCTATTCAAGATTTCTTCATTTCATGCACATAGCCCTGCGATTCGCATTTTGCCTTTCAGCGCTTAAGAATTTCCTTTCCCTGGGCGGTAAATTTCCACCAAGAGAATGCTTCCGAATGCTGTAAAAAATGCCTCACTGCTAGCAAGGTGTAGAACACACAAGGGTCATGGCGCGGCCCCATGATGGGGGCCAAGTCCCGAAACAAAGACAGGGGTTCACGATTCAAAAGATCCAGCGGCTGCATCACCCCTGCTAGGCGCAGGTCTGCTGCTAGCTTTTGACCGATATTGGGCAGATCCTCCAGACGCCGGATTTCCGCCGGTGCTTTGATCTTGGAGCGTGATGGAGAAGCAGACATGGGGCTAGGCTAACCGCTGAATGTCCCTGGAAGCAACCTCCGAAGCCATGAACGATCCGGTTCGCCCCCCCAAAAGCTCTGCTACGCTCTTGACCCACCCGGTGCGCCTGCGCCACACTCGCAGTCCTTTTTCAAAACTAACCCCAGAATCCAGAACACCTGTTTATGAGTCGGAAAATTCGTTATGGCATGGTCGGCGGCGGGCGTGGTGCCTTCATCGGCGCAGTACACCGCATCGCAGCCGCAATTGATCAGCAGATCGAACTCGTCTGTGGAGCTTTTTCGTCCGATCCACAAAAGTCCAAGGACAGCGGGGCAGACCTGTTTCTGCCAGCGGACCGCTGCTACGGCAGCTACGAAGAAATGATCAAAGCGGAAGCTGCCCTGCCGGAAGGTGAGCGCATGGACTTCATCGCCATCGTGACGCCTAACCACGTGCATTTCCCACCCGCTAAGATGGCCCTGGAGCATGGCTTTCACGTCCTCAGCGACAAGCCTGCCACCTTTGACCTCAAGGAAGCCCAAGAGCTGGCTAAGCTGGTGGAAAAGACGGGCCTCATCTATGGCCTCACGCACAACTACACGGGCTACCCGCTGGTGAAGCAGGCCCGCGAGATGGTGCACAACGGCACTCTGGGCAAGATCCGCAAAGTGGTGGTGGAATACCCCCAGGGCTGGCTGGCCACGAAAGTGGAGGAGAGCGGTCAAAAGCAGGCAGCCTGGCGCACGGACCCCACCAAGTCCGGTGCAGCGGGTTGTGTGGGTGACATCGGCACGCACGCAGAAAATTTGGCGGAATACATCTCCGGCCTGAAGATCAGTGAACTGGCGGCAGACCTTTCCACCTTCGTTGAAGGTCGCCTGCTGGATGACGATGCAAACATCCTGCTGCGCTTTGACAATGGCGCCAAGGGCGTGCTGCACTGCTCCCAGATCAGCGTGGGTGAGGAGAATAACCTCAACATCCGCGTGTATGGTGAAAAAGGCAGCCTGGAGTGGCACCAGAAGGAGCCTAACACCATGTTGGTCAAATGGCTGGACCAGCCGATGCAGGTGTATCGCACGGCCAATGGTTATCTCGGTGCTGCCGCTGCCGCTGGTAGCCGCACACCACCGGCTCACCCAGAGGGCTACCTGGAAGGCTTTGCGAACATCTACAAGAACTTTGCCAACACCATCCGCGCGCGCATGGAAGGCCGTGAGCCGACCGTGATCGAGAACGACTTTCCGAAGATCGAAGACGGTGTCCGTGGCATGGCTTTCATCGAGGCCGTGGTGGCTTCTAGCAAGGCCAATGCCGCGTGGACGAAGGTGGGCTAAAATGACGGGAAAATGATCCGGGGGAGGTCGCTAGGCAAGTCTCCCCCGGCATTCGTTGTTTGGAAGAGCAAGCAGGGTAGCAATATCTCTCCACCCCTCCCAGAAAGCCGGATAGTTTGGCGGTGGGACTCGAGAAACATCAGTGCTTGTCGCGCCAAACACATCCGGCCTACGGCTGCCTGAGGTTTCGCGCGTTTCAGGTGCTTCCTAAACTTTTAAACAGCATTAAAAAAGGCACCGGGTTTTCCCGGTGCCTTTCTTTTTGAGGAATGTGTCCGTCGCTTATGCGCCCACCACGTACTCATACATGCCGTGACGGCCTGGGTATGGGATGGGGTATTTGCCGCTGGCATCTGCCAGGAGAGGCGCAGGGCCGTCCAGAGACAGCTTGTCCGCATTCGGGGCGAACTCATGGTCATGGTTGACGACTTGGTCGTAAGTCACCAACTGGCCCGTGTGGGCAGACATACGGCCCATGACGGTGACGAGGCTGGCCTTGGCTCCGCGCTCGACTTCGTTGTAGGGCTTGTTGTTAACGATGGCGTCAATGAGGTCTTCCCACTCCATGTCGTAAGGGTTTGGCTCCTGCTTCGGACCACGCCAGATGATTTCCTTGGGGTTCTTGTTCTGCCCTTTAAAGGTCATCGCACGAGAGGGGAAGTGACCTGCGGTGGAGATGACGGCCATGCCTTTGCTGCCGTGCACGTAGGAGGCGAACTCGTTGTGCGTTTTCATGGCATTGCGGCCTTCCAGCCAGAATTTGCTGCCATCGCGGAAGGTGTATTCCACGCTGTAATGGTCGAAGTTCTGGTCAATGTGGTCGCCACGCTCCGTGCGGCCGCCGGTGGCCTTTGCCTCGATCGGGAAGTCGTTTTTCATCCAGCAGATTTCATCAATGTTGTGGATGTTGAAATCGCTGAAAGCCCCACCGCTGGCCCAGAGGAAGGAGTGGAAGTTTTTGATCTGCCAGACGAGTTCGCTCGGGTCTGCCTTTGGATCACGCGGCAGGGTAAAGCAGGTGCCCACTGGACCCTGGAGACGGTAGGCACGACCCAGGATGATATCACCGATTTCGCCCTGCTGGATGCGGTCGAAAAGCTCACCCCGCACGCGGCAGTGGCGGCACATGAGGCCGACGCCGACTTTCAGCCCCTTGGCTTCCGCTTCCTTGCCCAGCTCCAGCATGCGCTTGCCACTGGGGCCGTCCACGCAGATGGGTTTCTCCATGAAGACGTTCACGCCTTTTTCGATGGCGTATTTGAACTGTACCCAGCGGAAAGCGGGGGGCGTGGCCAGCACGACGACGTCGCCAGGCTTCAGCATATCAATGGCGTTTTTGTACGCATCGAAGCCGATGAACTTGGCATCGGCAGAGACGGAGAAACGATCTGGATGTTTGCCGCTGAGGCCATTGAAGCTGGCTTCCAAGCGGTTTTCCTGGACGTCTGCCATGGCGATGAGGCGGGTGGACTGCTTCACCCCCATGGAGTTGCTGGCAGCGCCCGTGCCACGGCCGCCGCAGCCGACGAGGGCGATGTTGATGGTGTCATTCCCAGCCGCGTGGACGTGCGGCAGAGTGACCCCAGAAAGGGCGGATAACCCGGCAAAGGTCTTGCCCGTGGTTTTGAGAAACTCGCGACGCGAGGAGATGGAGGAGTTGGTTTCCATAAAAAGGATATAAGCGTGGCAGAAAAATACGCATTTAGGCAAGCATTACTTGCCAGGGAAATCAGGGCTGCACGCGCGGTGTCTGGGGAAGCTCGGCAGGTTCAAAGTCGAGGACGTCCTGGTGGGTGCGCAGAGCCTGGCGGGCTTTGTCAAAAAAGGAGGACAAGTCTTCGGCATTGGCCAATTTTTTATCCTCGATCAGTTCGGTGAGTTTCTTGATCTGGGCATCGGCATCCAGGTTCACACTGCGCATGGAACGCTGGGCGGAGGCATAAACGCCCTCAAATTTACCCTGGGCTTCAGTGAAGGCGCGGCGGGCACCTTCCTCACGAAGGTGCTCTTTTTCAGCTTCGCGGAAGTCTTTGCTGAACATGCGTTTGAAGAATCCAAAATTGGATTTCGGTTTCTCATTGGGGCGCTTGGAGGCCGCCTCGAAGTAATCCTGAAGCGCAGCAAATTCCTGCATGGGTTTTTGATACTGCTTTTGCAGGAAACCGATGCCGCTGGTGATGACGCTGAGCCGCTCGACCTCGTTTTTTGAAAGGGCCTGTCCAGCCTTCACCTTGCCTTCCAGCAGGTTGATGTACTCGATGGTCTGTTTGTTCCCTGAGAAGATGTTTTCAAACTCTTTGTAGGCGGTGGCCATCTGCTGGCGCTGCTCCTGGCGCATGCCGATGAGCTTTTTATCATACTCGTCATTCAGCCCCTGGAGAGCAGCCTGGTGCTGGGCATTTTGCGCGGCGAGGCTGCGCTGCATTTCTTCATCCTTCGCCTGCAAGGCCAGCTCCTGCGCGGCTTTGAGCTGATCCATTTCCTCACGCAGGCGACCTGCGTCCGAATGATAGTGCCAGATGCCATAGCCTAGAGAGGCAATGACCAGGGTGAGGGCAATGTAGCGGGGATTCATGAGCTTTTGGGGGTAGGGTCCAAAAGCTTCCGCCTCCAGCGCCCAGGCGCAAGGTGGATTACTACCCGGCGATTGGGGGTCAATGAGCGGAATTGGCCCCGATGGCCTCCGTCATGGCCCGTGCAGCGGGGGCACGCCAGGAGATGGCCACGGTAGGCAGCAGCCCGCCCAAAATGAGAAAGGCCACACAGGCCACCAGCGGCCAGCGCTCACGTGGAAGGGCATCAGGGATGTCAATGACATGCTTTGGCAGCACCCCCAGAAATAGCACTCCAAAGAGGCGGATGAGATTGATGGCATTGAAAGCAGTCGCTAAAACGATGGCGATGCCGAGCCATGGATGACTTTCTAAAGATCCATGGAACAGCAGATCCTCCGCACAATAACCCAGCGTGCCTGGCAACCCGGCGAGAGCCAAACCAAAGATGAGGAAAAAGGTGGCGAGGCGGGGTGCCTTCACCGCGAGGCCTAGGTAGTCCGCCGGGTCTGCGGCATCGCGAATGCGCACCTCAATGACACGCACCACCGCGATGAGACCTGAGGATGAAGCGGCGACCACGAGCCAGTGGATCAATGCACCTGTGATGCCTTGCGCATTGGCCGTAGCTAGGCCTGCCAGAATGAAGCTGGCCTGACTGACACAGATGTAAGCCAGCAAGCGACGGGGTTTTTTCTCAGCAAACCCGCGCAGGCTCGTCACAAGGGCCGTCACCAAAGCGGCCATGCCGAGGATCTGCAGAGCGTGCCGCGCCGTCTGCGGTAGGGAGGTCGCCTCACTGCGAGCGATGAGCAAAGCGCCCAAATGACCATTAAAAAGCAGGGCTGTGGGCAGCAGCGGACCGTGCTCAAAAGCACTCACCAACCAGGAGTGAAAAGGAAAGATCCCTTTGCGCAAAATGACGGCAAGAATCAACAGACTGAAAGCGAGGATGCTGACATGGGAAAGATCCTGCATCTCCACCGTGTGTAGGATGAGCACCGATGCGGAGAAGGCCACGCAACTGGCGATGAGGAAACCCTGGGCGAGCTTCTGACCTTTCATGGGGCCAAAGAAGCCCAAGATAAAAGGCACACTGGCCAACCACCATCCCACCATCATCACCACTAGATTACCCGCGGCATAAGACAACTGAGTGGAGAGGGCGATGAGCAGCATGCCGCCGAGTTGGCGGCCATCCGAATCCCGCTGAGGTGCCAGCAGAATGAAAAACAACGTCAAAGCAGCCAGAAAGATCATGGGCACCGCATTGAGTGTATCCACATCAAGCCAGGGCAGAAATGAATCCAGCAAGCCGGGAGCATGAGGCACCGCCATGGCCTGCAGACCGGCTGCCAAGAAGCCTAACAAAGAAAGAAAACCAAAGAGCAAGGCCCGTGGGCGGGCGACCTTTGCGCTGCCTGAGGCAAGGCAAATCCCTGCCCCCACCAAGAGAGAGGCAAGACCCGCCGTGAGAAATGGAAAAGATAAAGAGTCCATGAAATCAAAGAAGAAAATCAGACGTCGGTTTTGTCAGAGTGACCCAGTTCAAAAAGGGCCAAAGCACCCGCGACTTTTTTGACCGGAGCGATGACAAAACGGTCCACGATGCTGTCATAAAAACCGCGCCCGAGCGCCACGCGGTATAACCAAAGTTGCACCGACTTTGGCAGCAGAGACTCATAATGCTCTCCCGTTGGGTCTAGGTGACCGCCGGCGGCGGCATGCACCCGGTGATAGTCATGCAGCATGGACGGAGCGCGGAGAAACTGCATGGTGCGCACCATGGCGTGGCCGATGATGTGGAAGATGGCCAGCGTGGTCCATCCCAGACCGATTTCGGCAAAGATGATGCCGAGCTGCGTCTGTGAGGCGTAAGCGAGGGAAGTCTTCGCATCGGCACAGGTACGATGAACGAGGGTGCCCAAAATAGCCGTGGTGAGGCCGATGAAAATGACCAAGCCAGTGGCCACCCAAGAACTGCGGATGAGGGGCTCGATCCGTAGCAGGAGGTAAGCGCCCGCATGAACGGAAATGGCCCCGTAAAACACGGCACTGGAGGGGGTAGGCCCTTCCATGGCCCGTGGTAACCAGCCGCAGAAGGGCCCCTGCGAGGATTTCCCCGAGGCCGCAAAGATGAGCAGCACGGCAATGACCGTAGCAGCCGTGCCATTCAGATTATTGATATGACCGGGCCACTCACCCCTGAACATGCCAGTCCAAGCAGCCGTGCCGAACCAATGATGCGCCAAAAAGATGGCAAGCAAAAGAGTCACATCCGCGATGCGGTAGATGCCAAAAACCCGCAGCGCATTCCGCACAGGCTCACGCCGATATTGAAAGAAACCTACCAGCATGACAGCGGTGATGCCCACGATCTCCCAGCCCGCCATGAGCAAGTCTAAGGAACCTGCGGTAAAGACTAGCAGCGCCCCGAAGGTGAAGAGATGCAGGAGGAGAAAGAAGCGATAGAAGCCTGGGTCCCGATGCAAATAACGCACTGAAAAGGAACCTACGATGCCAGCCAGCACCACGGTGACGCCCATCATGGGCAGGGACAGACGATCCACCAGGAACGACAGTGGGTAACCGTAATGATCTACGTGAAACCAATCCCCCAAAGAAAGCTGAATGGAAGGCGTGCCGGCCTGCCACATTTTCAGCCCGATGGAAGCCACCGCGAGAGTGAGTAGGGCATAGGCACCCCTAGTGAGGCGAGAGAGCGCCCTTTCTGAAAGGTGCCCTCCAAGAAGCCAGACGAGGCCTAACAAAAGAAAGAAAACACCGGGCAGGGCGACCACGGATAGGATGATTTTTTCAGGGGACATGGGAAGGACAAAGGTCGAATCAAAGGAAGGCACCGATCACGCTGCGTGGGTGAGATGGGGATCAATCCGAGCGACAGGCAGGTGCTCGATCTTACCGGAGTAATAAGCCATGGAGGAAGCGGCTACGGGGAGAGGCTCCTCATCTCCTTCCAGTTTTTCAAAGACACCATCGCGATAGATTTCGATGTGGCCATCTTCGGGGTCCATGGTAGCGAGACGGATCCAGCGATTCACCAAAAACTCCTTCAGCAAGGGATTCGCCAAGATGGTGCTCATGACACGCTCAGGCGTGGTTTCCACCACAAAGAGGATGCGCACGGGTTCATGGATCTCCACCATCTGAAGAGGCAAACCTGTGCGGAGGTCACCCTGAAAACCATTCATGACGCCCACAAGACCCGTGACATTGTGCGGCAGCTTGGTCCCACAGCCGTAGCCTTCGTTGTCCACAAAAGAAAAATAGTATTCCAAACTGATGCCGCCACAGACGGGGATCACCGCGCCCAAGACAGCAGCGAGCGCCTTGTTTTCCAGGTCTTTCGTCGCATCATAACTGACCAAGAAAGCACGACGATCAAAGAACAGACCACGGGTGGCCTCACGCCGACCCACCAGGGTGACGGCATTTGTACAATGCCCATACTCAGGTCGTGGCTCGCCCAGGTGCTCGGCGCGCTCTTGCACGTGATGCAGCCCGCCGGAAGCATCCAGGCCCTTTCCAGCAGCTTCAAAGCGCCGGGCACGCTCATGCGCACTCATCGCACGGGCCTTGTCCAAAGACTCGCGCACACTGGCTAGGTCACCTCGATGTGAGTCTGGCACAGCATCCAGATCATAGAGATCAATGTTGTCATTGCAGGTGTCATGATAGCCACCGATGAACCAAGTATCGTCAGGTATGACGATGCCTTTGGCGCGCAGGCTTTCACGCACTTCAGGCCGATTCGCCATAGCAGCAAAGACGCGGGCATTCGGGCCACCTCGGCGGCCGCCGCATGCGCCACAATCATGCGCAGATTCATGGGGATTATTCAGGCTGGTAGAGCCGTGGCCCAGCACCACGACCAGACGGGCATGGCCTTTGTGCAAACCAGCAGGCCCCAGCACGCTGGCCACACGATCAGCCTTCTCCTGCGTGCTGAATCCCAGCAGGAGCCCCGACGTGGCATCCTTTGACGTGGCGTCATCACGCATGAAGGAAAGCTCTGTGCGGGGCTCCGGCAGGAAGATGTCATTCAGTTTACCCATGAAGCGTGCATAACTCAGTGGGCTGAGCACACGCAGAGCCATGGGGAAGAGGCTAAAAAAACCAAGGAAGGCGGTGCTGAAAGAGCCACGCACCAACGTCCGGGAAGAGATGTAACCATGGCGCACCACCTTCGCCCATACCCGGCGCAAAGACTGGCGCTTTGCATCCGTGGCAGAGTGCCCATCCATGGGCTTTTCGCGCACCTCATGCGCGGGCTTTACCACCACGGGGCAAAGGGGCACACCATGGGCATCATCAATGCCTGTGTAATCAATGGCGCAGCCAAAGAACCCGGCGGCACCGTGAGTTTCAATGCTGGGGTCAATCTCTTCCAAAGCACGCCGGATGGACTCCTCACGCTCATCAATGCAGAACATGACCTGAGCTGCAAGACGGCAGGTATCAGGCCCGATGCGTGGCATGGCGCGGTGTTTGGCCAGAGGTATCAGGATCTGGCGTTCGTGACGCCGCTCATAGGCGATGTGCAGCAGGCGACGGCGCTCCAGTTCATTGCAGGCTTCCAGCTCTTCACAGAGGCCTGTGAACACGCCTTCAGGCAGGGCCTGGAGGTCTTTGCTCGGCAAGCCTAAAAGCTGGGCTGCATCGTAAAGACGGGCCTGGTGAGTGAGGGGGTCTGATGACACCACCGGGGCCTTCAGCCGACGCCAGGACTTGGTATCTCCCATGACGGATTCAAGCGCGACCGCTGTGTAGGTGAGGCGGAGCGCCAAAAACTCCATGAGGGAGCAGCGCACGCGATCATGCGGAGCCAGGGAGGGATCTTTTTCCAAACAACGGACGAGGCCCGCCCAACCAGCAAGAGGCAATAGCTCGGCGATGATGTAGTCTTGCCACTCTGCCTCTGGCACCCCGAGTTTAACCAACATTTCGTTCACCACCGCCTCAGCCTCAAGCCCACGCTTTTCCTGGTCGGAAAAGACTTGGCCAATGCGGCTAAGGTGAGCAGGATAGACGGAGAATGGCAGCGCGATGATCTGGCGGGCGGCTTTGAGCAGGCCTTGCTCCCGCAGTGGCATGGGCCAGTAGGCGATGCCCTGATCCAGGTAGGCGCCAGTGAGGCGAATCAATGGCGGATGCACGATGAGGTCCAGATCTACCCCACGACTGGCCATAACAGCCTCGCGGGGGCGCTTGGGCCTCGGCAGAGCGGGGGCTGGCTGGGGCTTGTAACGGCGGGTGCAGACCTCCCAGAGAGCTTGGGGAGAATCCGTGGCCAATGCACGCGCAGCGAGGGGATCCAGATCTGTGCGGAAGGCCTGGAGCATCTCTCCCTCCTCCACGTGCCAGGCGATGTTGCGGCCATTGACACGGCGCACGCCTGGGATGAGCAAGGCGCGGCGAAGCTGGCGGCGTGTCAAGCGGCCGGGGATGATCTCAGCATCGGCCTCGTTCTTCACCGCAGCATCAATGTCCTGATCCAGGATGCGCCCGCGCTGGCGTTCTTTTTGGTAGGCCTCTTCCGACATGTAGGGCTCCGTCTTGAAAACGTGAGCGGCTTCTAGCACAGCTTTTTCAAAAGGCTGGTGCTGGAAAGCATGCAGCGTATTGTGATGGATGAACACGCCGATGGGCCCCTGGGCAGGAAGGTAGTGGGAGGCGTGGTCCAACAAATGATGCAACTTCTCATTCACATCTCCAGAGGCCGGAGCGGCAGGGTGACCGTGACAGTCGCAGGGGGCAGAGGAAGGGGATGCGCTCATGAGTCAGTGATGCCATGAACTAACGCGAGGCCGGGCCTTCATGCTATCCCCTCGACAAGGGGTATTCCCCCCCTGAGGAGGGGACCCCCAAAACGGGGGAGAAATTTACCCTGCCGAGGGGATGGGATTTCAGCAGCGGACCTGCGTCTTTGTTCACGTCCCAAACTACATCCACATGTCAGCACCTACCGCCCCAACAGTTAAGCCCCCCGGCCCCGTCCCCGTCGGTAACTTGAAAGGTTTTCAGGCCTATCTGAAAAACGATCTCGTTTCCGGCTTTCTGGTTTTCCTCATTGCTCTGCCTTTGTGCCTGGGCATCTCCATTGCCTCAGGGGTACCCCCCATTGCCGGTATCTTCACAGCGGTCATCGGCGGATTGCTCACCCCTTTCTTGAGCAACTCAGAGCTCACCATCAAAGGCCCTGCCGCAGGGATGATCATCATCGTCTTGGGCTCAGTGCAGGAGTTGGGTTACGAAAAAGCCCTGGCCGTGGGAGCGGTGGCAGGCGTCATTCAGATCTTATTCGGTGCTTTCCGTCTCGGTACCCTGGGCGAGTTTTTCCCGGTAGCCGCTGTGCACGGGATGTTGGCCGCCATCGGTGTCATCATCGTAGCGAAGCAGGTCCATGTGGCCCTAGGCGTGGCCGCTCATGCGAAAGAGCCGCTGGAATTGCTGGCTGAGATCCCAGAAAGTATCATGCACATGAACCCGGAGATCGCCCTCATTGGGGCCATTTCTCTGCTGCTGCTCTTTGGCCGTTTGTTCATCAAAAACAAAGTCGTGCAGGCCATTCCCGGTCCCATGCTGGTCCTCATCGTCGCCACACCCCTGGCCGTGTATTTCGACATCGCTCATGAGCACATGTACCAGTTCCACGGCCACGCCTACTCCGTCGGTCCCAAGAACCTGGTGACCCTGCCTGGCAACATGCTGAAGGCCATCACCCATCCTGATTTCTCCGGCCTGCTCAGCCTCACCAGCCTGAAATGGATCGTCATGTATGCCCTCGTAGGCACGCTGGAATCTCTACTCAGCGCCAAGGCCATTGACCTCCTAGACCCATGGCAACGCCGCACGAATCTGAATCGCGACCTTCTGGCCGTGGGTGTCGCCAATACCTTAGTCTCTTTCATCGGCGGTATCCCGATGATTTCTGAAATCGTCCGCTCTTCCTCCAATCGTAACAACGGTGCGCGTACACGTTGGGCGAATTTTTGGCATGGTGCTCTGCTGCTGATCTTAGTGGCCAGTGTGCCCTGGTTGCTGAATATGATTCCCTTAGCAGCCCTGGCCGCCATGCTGGTCTTCACCGGTTACAATCTCGCCTCGCCAAAGGAATTTTACCACATGTGGCATGTCGGCAAGGGCCAACTCCTCATCTTCCTGGCCACCATGATCGCGACGCTGGCGACCGATCTCCTCATTGGCATTGCCTTCGGCATCGTGGTGAAACTGATCCTGCACATGATCAGCGGTACCAGCGTGGGCAATCTCTTCGTTCCACATGCCGAAATGAGTCAGGATGAAATCGCTGGTCACCCAGTCTTGACGGTCAAAAAAGCCGCTGTGTTCAGCAACTGGCTTCCCCTGCGCAAACAGCTTCTGGGTCTGTCTCAACACCCCAAGGTGAAGGTGGACCTCTCCCAGACGCACCTCGTGGATCACTCCGTGATGAAAAAGCTCGAAGAGATGGTACAGGACTGGAAGTTGGAGAATCGAGAGCTCATCATTGAAGGTCTTGAAGACCACCGCCCCGTGTCCGAACATCCCCAGGCAGCCCGCCTGCTGAGACAGCGCGCTTAATCCACCAACCTCTCTCCCTCAATTCATGCCCGGGCCAGACACGGCCCGGGCATGGATTTCACATGTCTTTTATCCCCCTGCTCAAAACATGACCCCAAGCCCGACATTGAAAAAAAGGTTTCTCCTGTCAGCCCTCGCCCTGCTGCCCTGGATGAGCCATGCTGGCACTTCGGCAGTTTCCCCCAGCCCGGTGGAAACCGTGGCTAAAACGGATCTCATCACCTTCGACACAGAGCTGAAAGGCCGGGTGGAAGTGCGCGACAACAACTATGATTTCAACAGCTCCGTCAACGGTCCTCAAGACGCCTCGTGGTTGCTCACCCGCTTTCGACTGGGCATGCTGGTGACGCCGACTTCCTGGTTCAAAGTGTATGTGCAAGGGCAGGACATTCGCGAGATCGGCGGCAGTCGGCCAAACAACATCGGCAGTTTCGGGGCCGATGGGGACGATGTTTTTGATGTGCTGCAAGCCTGGGCCGATTTCGGTCATGATGCAGATGGCCTGAGCTTACGCGCGGGACGGCAGCCCCTCAATTATGGCGATCAACGCCTGCTGGGGAATCCGCAATGGTCCAACCCCACACGCGCCTGGGATGCGCTGAGACTGCGCTATGCCCAGGAGACGTGGCAACTGGATCTGTTCGTGGGCAGCCCGGTGAACTTTGTCAACAACCGCTGGAATCAGTCGGACTACTTCAGCACTCGTGAAGCGCGCAACGCGATCGTCAGCGGGCTGTATTTCTCCTCGAAATCTTTGATTCCGTGGCAGAGCGTAACGGACTTTTATCTCTTGAATGAACAGGCCAACAAGGCCGCTGGCGCGCCAGGTTCGCCGCTAGGAGCCGTGGGTAAGACCAACTTCTTCACCCTGGGAACCCTCATGAAAGGCGACCCGAAAAAGCTGCACAATTGGGACTACGAAATGGAAATGGCCCTGCAATATGGCCGCGTGGCTGGGCTGGATCATCTGGCCTTCGCTGGCCACTGGGGCACGGGCTATAACTTTGAGCATGCGTGGAAACCACGTCTGGGTGTGCAATATAACTACGCCAGTGGTGATGACGATGCGACGGACGGCACCA
This sequence comes from Prosthecobacter dejongeii, assembly GCF_014203045.1. NCBI lineage: Bacteria > Pseudomonadati > Verrucomicrobiota > Verrucomicrobiia > Verrucomicrobiales > Verrucomicrobiaceae > Prosthecobacter > Prosthecobacter dejongeii. Next base: position 430,879 of record NZ_JACHIF010000003.1, on the reverse strand, counting down.
ACAACACCTTCCAAAACATGTTCCCCGGCAATCATGCCCTCTATGGTTTCATGGACACCACTGGCTGGATGAACCTGCAGAATCCGCAGTTGAATTTCTCCATCCAACCCACGAGTAAACTCAAGCTGACTCTGGACTACAATCTCTACTGGAACGCCACTAACAACGACGCCTGGTATGGGGCCAACACCACCTCCACCGTCCGCCCGGTAAATGCCGATGCACGCCGCGCCAGCAGCTTTCGCGGTCAAGAAGTGGACCTAAATGCCTACTACAAGCTGAATACTCATGTGGCCCTCCAAGCAGGATACAGCGTGTTCTTCGCCGGCAAGTATCTGGCACAGACGGGTGCCAGTGATACAGCCCAGTTTGGCTATGCGCAGGTCCAGGTGAATTTCTAAAACCCCACAAAGAATCAGTCGATGCAACACCAAGGGCTGAGCCTAAAGTAGCCAGAGCTTAGCTCGTCAAGGCTCCGCCTTTGGTGCGACTCGTTGTCTGTTGGGCTGGGTGTAAAAGAACGGGAAAGGCCGGGAGTTTCGTTTGGTCTTTAGACTTCGTTCGCTGAAGATCCTTCCCTCACTTCCCCTTCTTGCCTCCGCGTTTCGGTTTGCCGTAAGTGACTTTCTTGGTCTTGGGCAGCACTCCGCCTTCGTCGGGATTCAGCCCGGCTTGTTTTTTGAGTTCGCGGATTTGGTCGCGCAGAAGGGCGGCACGTTCGAATTCCAGTTTGGTGGCGGCTTCGGCCATTTCGCCTTCCAGCTCGCGGATGACATCCACGACGGCAAAGTCCCCCCCCGCTTCACGCAGGACATTGTCTTCCACTTCCTTGGCTTTGCCCAGCGTTTGTAGAGACTCCTGCACGCCCCGGCGGACGGTCTGTGGGGTGATGCCATACTTTTCGTTATGGTCCATCTGCACTTGGCGCCGGTAACCACTGATGCTGAGCAGGGAGCGGATGCTCTGGGTCTCGATATCGGCAAACAAGACGACTTCTCCAGCCACATGCCGGGCCGCGCGACCAGCGGTCTGGATGAGCGAGGTTTCGCTGCGGAGAAAGCCCTCTTTATCGGCATCCAGGATGCAGACGAGGCTGACTTCGGGCAGGTCCAGACCTTCACGAAGGAGGTTAATGCCGACAAGCACATCGCAGTCGCCCTTGCGCAGGCTGCGCAGGATTTCCACGCGTTCGATGGCGTCAATGTCGCTGTGCAGGTAGCGGACTTTCATGTCCAGATTCCGCAGGTAATCGGTCAGGTCTTCAGCCGTGCGTTTGGTCAAGGTGGTGACGAGAACGCGCTCACCTTTTTCGATGCGTTGACGGCAGAGTTCGATGGTTTCATCAATCTGGCCTTTCAGGGGCTTGAGGGTGATGATGGGGTCCAGCAGGCCGGTGGGGCGGATGATCTGCTCCACCACCAGGGCTTTGCCTTTGGTTTCGACATCGAACTTCTCCACTGGCTGGGAATTGCCGCTGACCCGCACGGCCAGGCCGGGGAGAGCAGCGGGGGTGCCTTCTTCTTCGCCGATGCGGTCGCGCTTATGCGGGATGTAGGTGTCATTTCCGACGACGCTGTTTTCGATCTCGAACCGTGCAGGTGTGGCGCTGACATAGACGAGCTGGCCCACGGCATCCATGAACTCAGGGAACTTCAGCGGGCGGTTATCCAGGGCACTGGGCAGGCGAAAACCGTGCTCGACCAGGACAGTCTTGCGCGAGCGGTCCCCCTCATACATGCCGCCGATCTGGGGGATGGTGGCGTGGCTCTCATCCACCAGGCAGAGAAAGTCGTCTGGGAAAAAATCCAGCAGGGTGCCCGGTGTAGCCCCAGGCACGCGGCCCGTGAGGTGGCGGCTGTAGTTTTCGATGCCCTGGCAAAAGCCCATTTCCTGCATCATTTCGATGTCATGCTCCGTGCGCATTTTCAGGCGCTGGGCCTCGAGGAGTTTGCCTTCTTTTTCAAAGTTGGCCACGCAGGTCTCCATCTCATCGCGGATCTTTACCACAGCTCGTTTTAACTTGTCGTTAGGCGTGACGAACTGCTTGGCAGGGAAGATGGTGTAGTTCGGCATCTTCAGGGTGACGGTGCCAGTGAGGATATCCACAGCGCTGATGCGGTCCACCTCGTCGCCAAAGAACTCCACGCGGATGGCCTCGCTATCCAGGTAAGCGGGGACGATCTCCACCACGTCTCCCCGGGCACGGAAGGTGCCACGCTTGAGCTGGATGTCATTACGCTCATAGAGCATGTCCACCAGCTTGGTAAGAAAGGTTTCCCGACTCATCTGCTGGCCCACATGCACGGGCACCATCATGCCTTCGTAGTCTTCGGGCGAGCCCAAGCCATAGATGCAGGAGACACTGGCGATGACGACGACATCTTTGCGCGTGATGAGCGCGCCCATGGTGGAAAGGCGCAGGCGCTCGATCTCGTCATTGATGCTGCTGTCCTTCTCGATGTATGTGTCGGTGCGCGGAATGTAAGCCTCGGGCTGGTAGTAGTCGAAGTAACTGACGAAGTACTCCACCGCATTGTTGGGGAAGAAGTTCTTAAACTCCGAATAGAGCTGCGCCGCGAGGGTCTTGTTATGAGAGAAAACCAGGGACGGTTTGCCGATCTCGGCAATGATGTTGGCCATGGTGTAGGTCTTGCCAGATCCCGTAACGCCTAACAAAGTTTGATGCCGATTGCCAGCGCGGACGGATTTTACCAGCTTGGCAATGGCCTGGGCCTGATCGCCTTTCGGTTCGTATTCGCGATTGAGTTGGAAGGGGGAAGCCACGTGGGGGAGAGGGTATCGAAAGGGGTGGGGCAAGGCAAGCGGCGGCTGCGACGAAAGCCAGCCTCTAGCATACGCGGCAGGTCAAAGGGCAGAGCATTGGAACTTCACCGCTGTCCCTCCGCCGCCACACACTCCGGCCCATTTCGTAGGCGCTTCATTCCGGCACGCTACCTGGGCACCACGGCCACGTAATTGCGCACGGTGCTCCACCCAGGACGGCTGATCTCCTGGCCATCGGCCTGCCGGGCGTAGAGGGCAGTGGAGCGTCCACCATCCAAGTTTAGGGCACGCAGCACAGGCATCCCGGGCAGCAACCCGTCACTGGCGAGTAGATCCCCCAGTCCTGCTAAGGTGGTGCTGCGTACTGTCCCCACGGCCCACTGCCGCTGGCCATCCGTGGCGATGAAGGTACGGGTGGCGTGCTTCGTGCGGTTCAGTGTGGGCAAAGGCCGGCCTTCATCCACCAGTCGTGGCCCAGCCTGCACCATTTGCGTCACCCCTTGAGTCCCTAAAAACTCCGAGTTCCACACGAGGTAGGGTTCTTGACCGATGACGACGAGGGCCCCCGAGACGAGGCTGCTGCGGGTAAACTGGCCGGTCTGGCCCTGGGCCGTGATCATGAGGCCCAGCGTGGAAAAGTCCGGGTGGAAAAAGCCCCCATTCACTCCTGCGATGGCTCCGGCTTGGCGCATGACGGAGATCAAAGCTCCACCCCCGGCCAAGGAATCAGGCTGATCCAGCACCTTGAGCGCGCACTGCTGACTGTCGAAAATGATCACACTCACTTCAGCGGCCCCTTCAGCGCTGCGGGCGGTGAATTCATGCAGATGCGCCCCTGCATTCAGAGGGCGGCTGCGCACGGACGAGGCCTGCTGCCAGGGGGACAGAGCCTGCGGTGGGGCCTCTTGCGGCGGAGGCAACTGCACGAGCCGCTGCGGCTGCGGTGCAAATATAGGCGTGGGAGGGGGCTGCGAAGCCGGGTAGGTCGGCGCAGCCTGGTAGGCCTGCTGGGCACACTGGGGCAGGCACAGGGCGGCTAGGGCAGGTAGCAGGCGGGCTTTCATGAGGGCAGATGCAGGTCAACCCTGGAGGGCTGACTGAGCATACGCCATTAAAGCTTCCGGGCTGCTTTGCAGCCACTTTTGCATGGATTCCAGTGCGTGGGCCCGGTGGCTGAGCTGGTTTTTCACTTCAGCAGGCAGTTCGCCAAAGGTCTGGCTGTAATCTTCTGGCGTGAACATGGCATCGTAGCCAAAACCCCCACGCCCGCGCTCGATGGTGCTCACCCGGCCTTCAATGATGCCGTGAGTGACATGCAGTACTTCTCCATCCCGCACCAGGGCGAGGCAGCAGCGAAAGCGGGCCGGGAAGATCTGGCCAGGATTTGTGCTCACGCGGCGAAGGCGTTCCTTCAGCGCACGGCGGTTGTCCTCATCCGTCGCGTTTTCTCCGGCGAACCGGGCCGAGCGCACCCCTGGCTCCTTGTTCAAAATATCCACTTCCAGGCCTGAATCGTCCGCCAGAACCAGGAGCCCAGGGCGGGCTGCACTGGCCGCCTGTGCCTTGATGATCGCATTGGCTTCGAAGGTCGTCCCGGTCTCTTCAGGCATGACCATCCCAGGGATGGATCTCAGGTCTTCGACCTGCCATTCGGTGCCGAGCATGGCGGAAACTTCCTGGGTTTTGTGGGCGTTGGCGGTGGCGAGCAGCAGTTGCGGCATAAACGGAGTGAAAGGTTTTGTGTAGCGTAAGAAGATCAGTGGATCAATTTGAAGATTCTTTAGCCTGAATATGGTGATATTGGCCTGCTAGCATCCAGAATCAACGGAGAAGTTGGCAGGTATTTATTACTCAATATTTAGATTAAGTGAAAAAGCGGGCACGATCTTTCCCTGATCTTTCTATCCCGGGGGATTCAACAAAGAAGATCGGCCATGATGAGGAACTGCATTTTCTGCCCCAGTTCCTAGGTGCGGAGGACTTCCGGGTGAAAAACAGGCCTACAGGCCCTGCTCTTGAAGTAATGAATCTGACGCCACCTGTGACGAAACTGCTGAAAAAAAGCTCATTTGCCCCTGAAAATCAGCGGTAAAGCGAGGTCCCCGCTGCGACGTACCGCATGCCTGAATGGGATTTTCCTTTGACCCCACCCCCCCACGCGGCTAAAACGGGCATCCCTTTCCATGCCTGCATCAGACCGTCAACACACGCTGGCCAAGCCCGCCTCCATCACTGGCACCTCTCTGCACACCGGTGAGCAAGTCACCCTCACCCTGCAGCCTGCGCCAGAAAACTTCGGTTTTAAATTTCGCCGCATGGACCTGGAGGACAAGCCCTTCATCCCGGCTCTAGTAGAGAAAGTGCAGAAGGTGGAGCGCGCCACCACCATCGCCGAAGGCGGCGTGAATGTGCACACGGTGGAGCATGTCATCAGCGCCCTGGCCGGCATGGGCGTGGACAATGCCATCATTGAGATGGATGCCAACGAGCCTCCCATCGTGGACGGCAGCTCTCAGCCTTTTGTCGAGCTCATCAAAAAAGCTGGCCTGCAGGAGCAGTCGGAACCGCGCAAAATCTTCGAAATCCGCGAGCCCATTTACCAAGAGACGCGAGATGGCACCATCATCACCATCGTGCCGGATAAAAAATTCCGCGTGAGCTGCACCAATGTGGGCCCTGGTGGGCGCTTTACCCAGTATCTTTCTCTGGAGATCAACCCCGAGACTTACGAGAAGGAAATCGCCCCGGCACGCACCTTTGTTTATTATGAAGACATCGCCCCGCTGATGGAAAAAGGGCTGATCAAAGGGGGCACCCTTGAGGCCGCTGTGGTGGTGCGCGGAGACACGCTGCTGTCCAAGCAGCCCCTGCGGTTTAACAATGAGTTTGTTCGCCACAAGATCCTCGACATCATCGGGGACCTGATGCTTTCTGGCAAGCGCATCACCGGCCACGTCATCGCCGTGCGCCCAGGCCACGGGCCAAATACAGAGATGGCCCGCGCCATTGTCTCCCAATACAACGCCATGCGGGCCATGGTGCCACCAGCGGTCAACATCCCGGGCGGGGAAGCCGTGCTGGACATCAATGAGGTGATGAACATCCTGCCGCACAGGTACCCCTTCCTGCTGGTGGATCGCATCATCGGCTTCGAAGGCGAAACGAAGTGCCGTGGCATCAAGAATGTGACCATCAACGAGCAGTTCTTCCAGGGTCACTTCCCAGGTCACCCCATCATGCCCGGCGTGCTGCAACTGGAGGCCATGGCCCAGGTGGCCAGCATCGTGCTCCTGCGCATGCCCAGCCACCAGGGCAAGATCGGCTACTTCCTCAGCGCTAACAACGTCAAGTGGCGCAAGCCCGTCGTACCGGGGGATACCCTGATCATCGAGACCGAGATCACTAAGGCCAAGCGCAGCGTCGCCCAAGCCATCGGCCGTTGTTTGGTGAATGGCCAGGTCGTCTCCGAAGCTGAACTGATGTTTAACGTGGTGGACCGTTAAACAACCCACCCGCCGGAACTCTTCCTGCTTTCTCCTCCCCAGTCTGACCCACTGCCTTCCCCTTCTGCATGCCCATTCACCCCACTGCCATTGTTGATCCTTCGGCGAAAATCGGTGCCGATGTCACCATCGGTCCCTACTGCATCATTGGCGCAAACGTGGAAATTGGCGATGGCACTTCGTTGCAGCATCACGTGACGATCATGGGCCCGACCAAAATCGGGAAGAACAACCGTTTCTACGCCTATGGCTCCATCGGCCAGCAGACGCAGGATCTCAAATACGCAGCCGAGCCCACGTACTTGGAGATTGGCGATGACAACACCTTCCGCGAATTTTGTTCCGTCCACCGCGCCACCAGCGCCGGGGATAAGACCTTGATCGGCAGCCATAACAACTTCCTCTCCTACGTCCACATCGCCCATGACTGCATCGTGGGAAATCACGTCATCTTTTCGAATAACGGCACCTTGGCGGGTCACGTGGTGGTGGAGGATCACGTCATCCTCGGCGGCCTCAGTGCCGTGCATCAGTTCTGCCGCATCGGCACACGCAGCATCATTGGCGGGTGCTCCAAAGTGGTCCAAGACGTGACCCCGTACAGCACCGCCGATGGCAACCCCGCCCGTACCCGTGGGCTGAACATCGTCGGCCTTCAGCGGGCCGGTTTTTCCCGCGACCAAATGCGCGCCATCCGCGCGGCCTTTCGCAAAGTCTATCGCAGTGGTTTGAACAACGCCCAGGCCGTGGAAGAGCTGCGCAGCGGTTCCCTCAGCGCCGAGGCGACCCTCTTCACTGACTTCGTTGCCAATACCAAACGCGGCATCACCCCGGGCAGCAAAGCCGGCGTGGAAGACGGTGAGGACTGACGCTCCGACCTCGGGACGGAGCTGCCTAAGCGCGTTGCAAAGCCCCTGAGGCAAGATCGAGGACAGAAACCTTCCTCCACTCACCAAAGCTGAGTTAGAGCATATACACGCAGCGCTTGAGAGGGAACATCTCTGGACCTACCAGCCGATTTCTACATGGACCTTGGAGGCACTAGAAAACGGGCACGCACGGCGCTTATACTGGGGGTAAGATAGGCTGGAAACTGCAACAGGCATTGAAACGATAGTCGCAAAGGCAGCTCGATAATTGAGGCAATCAATAATCTTGATCCAACTCCAACGAGCAGATTAAACTCGGTCCTTCATGCGCTATTTCCTGCCGGATCTCCGCTTATCATGTGAATTACCTCCCCAGTCTGCCGTTGCTGATAAACTTGGCGGGCTGCCTTGGGGAATGAGCCAAGAACAATGGCCTAAATGCAAGGATTGTGGAAAGTCACAGTCTCTACTGGCTCAGTTCATTCATGATCCTGATCGCTTTGATTTAGGGAGAGAAGGCCGTGTGTTGAATGTCTTTCAATGCAACCATAATCCTGGAATGTGCAACACCTGGGAGGGTGGTTCCGGAGCCAATGCCTGCTTCATCAGCGAACCCGAAGAGCTTACAAATCAGCTAGCAGAGCTACCAGAGGACATGCCCCCTCTAGAGAGAGAAGCCATCATCATCGGCTGGGTAGAAAACGAGGACGGCATTGATGCTTCAAAGGAGGGCCACTTTTATTCTTCAGACACCTATTACACCCTCCCAGAATTGGAAAAAGAGAAGGTCATCATGGGGACAAAACTCGGAAGCGTTCCGTGGTGGGTTCAAAGTCCCGATGAAACTCCTAAAGGCGACTGGCGATTTGTAGCTCAACTCTCCGACTTCTACAGTTTTCTCACGCCGCCCTCTGCCAAACACCTCGACATAAGCGAGGATCCTGAAAGATGGGAGGGACGGACGCACCAATGCGACGGCCCCAACTTTGGGGGCTGCGGAACGGGTTTCATCTTTCTTAATTCGGCACCAAAACCAGAAGGTTGGTTTTTCTGGCAATGCTGAATTGCTAGTTATCGGACATCCCGCCACAGCCATGTGAGGGCTTCGGGGAGTTTCGGGGCTATGCCTCGGCTGCCGTGAAAGCATTCGGTCCAGTCCATGCGGTAGTCGTAATTCATGTACTTGAGGCTGGCTTCCATCATGCGGTTGGCCAGGGGCCAGTTGCCGAATTTGTTGTCCAGGTCATTGACGCCATCCAAGAGATACACGCGGATGGGTTTGCGCTCAGTCACACGCAGCAGATAGGGGTAGGCATTGCCGCCTCGGATGTCCACAAAGGTGCCCACCCAACTGAGGACTTTGTGAAATTTATCGGGTCTTTCCCAAGCAGCGGTGAAGGCGCAGATGCCGCCGGAGGAGCCCCCAGCGATGGCCCAGGCCTGGGGATCTTGACGGAACTTCACGCTGTAACGCTTTTCCACCTCCGGTAGGATCTCGGTGAGGAGGAAGCGGGAGTAGGCATCTCCCAGACTGTCGTATTCAAAACCGCGATTACCGGCTTTATCTCCCGGCTTTTGGTTAGACTTGCGACCGGGATCAATGAAGACACCGACGGTCACGGGCATCTTTTTCTGGTGAATGAGGTTGTCAAAGACGGTGCTGACACGCAGGGAGCCATTCGGGTCCACATGGCGGCCGCCATCCTGCCAGACCATGAGGCAGGCTTCGCTGCCTGCCTGGTATTGCTGAGGCACATAGACGCTGACCCCGCGCAGGGTGTCTGGGAAAACTTGGCTTTGGGACCAGTCGAATTTCTCCAGGCGGCCCACGGGCACCCCAGGCTGCTTTTCACTGTCTGCGGTGTAGTCGTAGTGCTCCAGGTGCACGGTGCCTGCCACCCGGGCCATGCCATCCACCTCGATGCGGTAGCCAAATTCCTGGAAGTTTTCCATCTTCTGCACCAGCACCTGCAGGCCGTCATCCCCCACACGGATCATGTTGCCAATGAGAGTGCCATTGCTACGGACCACACGGGCGGGATTCATGTCCATGACCGCCCAGGCCACCGTGGTGGCTTCGACCTTGGTTCCGGGTTTGCCTTGCAGCAGGCGCTGACGGCCGAACAGACGGATGACTTCGTCATGCACCTTCCCGAGCTGCGCGGCATCGGGAGAGGTTGCGAGGGTCTTTTGCAGGTTGGCCAGGGAGACTGGAACTTGCTTAGGTGCCTGGGCCAAAACGGACGAGGAAAGAGCGAGGAAAAAAAGGAACAGGCGCCAGAACATGGGCTCAAGTAAACGAGGGCAAGCCCCTGTACTTTCGCCGAATGCAGGGGAAAACCGATTCGGACTCTTGGGCTCAAGCTAAGCCTTCGATTCCCCCGCTGTCTCTTTCGGGCCGCCGCTGATTTTTTCCGCCAAGGTCTGCACAATGACATAGAGCCAAGGAATGAAAAAGACCCCGATGACGGTGGCTGCGGTCATGCCAAAACAGACGGCCGTGCCCAGACTCTGGCGGCTGGCCGCCCCTGCCCCGCTGGAAATCACCAGCGGCACCACGCCGAGGATGAAGGCCAGAGAAGTCATGATGATGGGCCGGAGACGCAGACGTGCCCCCTCCAGCGCCGCCTCGCGGATGCTCATGCCCTGCTCGCGTCGGCTGCGGGCAAACTCAACAATCAAAATGGCATTCTTCGCCGCCAGGCCGAGCAGCATGACCAGACCGATCTGCACATACACATCATTGGTTAACCCACGCAGCCAGGCAGCAGTGAACGCGCCAAAGATGCCGATGGGCAGGCCAAAAAGTACGGCAAACGGCACGGCCCAGCTTTCATACTGAGCGGCGAGCACAAGGAATACAAAGAGCAAGGCGAGCGCGAAGATGGTGACTTGCTGACCTCCTGCCTCCTTTTCCTGAAGGGCCGTGCCCGTCCATTCATACCCGTAACCAGCGGGCAAGTTTTCTTTGGCCAGATCCTCCATGGCCGTGATGACCTGGCCAGAGCTCACACCCGGTTTGCCCGTGGCCGAGATCTCGGCCGTGCGATAGACGTTGTAATGCGGCAGAAGGTCCGAGCCCGTGGTGGACTCCACCTTAGCAAAGGTGCTGAAGGGCACCATGCCTCCTTCGGCATTGCGTGTGTAGATGCCGTAGATGTCCTCAGGCTTCATGCGGTATTCAGGCTCGGCCTGCACCTTCACCTGAAAGCTGCGGCCAAAGAGCGTGAGGTCATTCACATAAATACCACCCAGGTAAGCCTGGAGGGAGCTAAAGACACCATCCAGCGGAATGCCCAGGGTTTTGATTTTATCACGATCCAGCTCCACCAAGGTCTGCGGCACGCGGGTGCTGAAGAAGGTGAAAACACGGGCCAACTGCGGATGCTGTGAGGCGGCTGCAAGGAAACGATCGGCCACTTCTTGCAATTGCTGGGGGGTGCCGCCGCCTTGATCCTGAAGCTCAAACTGCACCCCGCCGGCATTGCCCAGACCCTGGATGGGCGGTGGCGATGTGGGGATGACCATGGCCTCCGGGATCTGACTCACGCGGGCAAAAATATTGGGGACGAGCTGCGCCACCTGCATGGAGGGGTCCGTCCGCTCCTTCCAGTCCTTGAGAGACACGATGCACACCCCTGCACTGGAACTGCGCGCGCCGCTGAGGAGATTTAGCCCGCCGATGGTGATGACGTCCTGCACCCCAGGCGTCTTTTGCAAAATCTCTTCCACCTTCCGCAGCACACGATCCGTGCGCTCCTGCGAGGCACCATCTGGCAGGGTGGTGACCACAAAAAGATAGCCCATGTCTTCATCCGGCAAGAAGGAGGTGGGCAGCCGATTCAGCAGGCCGATGATGCCCGCGTAAATGCCAAACAGCAGGACCGCCGTGATCAAACCAAAGCGCATCATCCAACGACACACGCCTACGTAACTTCCAGTTAGGCGATCAAAAAAGCGGTTAAAGACGCCGAGCAGTCGGCCAAGGGGTCCCTTGGAGGTCTTGCGCGGACGCAGCAGCATGACACAAAGCGCGGGCGTGAGCGAAAGCGCCACCAGGGCCGAAAGGATCACCGAGACAGAAAGCGTCATGGCAAACTGCTGATACAGCTTCCCCGTAATGCCCCCCATGAAGGAGACGGGAATGAAGACCGAACATAACACCAGCGCGATGGCGATGACGGGGCCGGAGACTTCATCCATGGCCTTTTTAGTCGCTTCCAGCGGACTCAGCCCATGCTCGATGTGGTGCTCCACTGCCTCCACTACCACGATGGCATCATCCACCACGATCCCGATAGCCAACACGAGGGCGAAAAGCGTCAGCGTATTGATGGTGAAACCCATGACCCCGAACAGGGCAAAGGTGCCGATGAGAGACACAGGCACAGCCAGCATGGGGATGAAGGTGGCACGCCAGTTTCCCAGGAAGATAAAGACCACCAGCACCACCAGCACAAAAGCCTCCACCAGTGTGTGCATCACCTCCTCCAATGAGGCCGTCACAAAAAGTGTGGTGTCAAAACTGACCTTCGCTTCCATGCCAGGAGGAAAGCTCTTCGCCAGCTCTTCCATGCGCTCGCGACAGGCAATGGCCGTATCCAAAGCATTTGCCGTAGGAAGCTGAAAAATCCCGATGAGAGCGGCTGCCGAACCATTGATGCGACCAAAACTGGCGTAGTCTTTGCCGCCTAATTCCGTGCGTGCCACATCATTCAGGCGCACCACGGTGCCATCTGTCAGCGTGGTGATGACGATGCTGCCAAATTCCTCCGCACTCACCAGACGACCGCGAACGTTGACGGAAAATTGAAACTCCGTGCCCTTCTCCGCAGGCGGCGCGCCGATCTGGCCGGCAGCAGCCTGAATGTTTTGCTCCTGCAAAGCACGCGTCACATCCGTCGCCGTCAGCCCCAAGTTCGCCAGCTTGTCCGGCTGTAGCCAGACCCGCATGGAGTAGTCCTTTTGAGTAAAAATATTCACCGCGCCCACGCCCGGCACACGGGCCATCTGCGGCTGCAAATTCAGGAAGGCGTAGTTGTTGAGGAAGAGATCGTCATACTCGCCATTCTTGGAACTGAGCGCAAAGACCAGCAGCATGTCGGGTGACTGCTTGGTCACTGTGATGCCGTTTTTTACCACGTCCGCAGGCAGGCGTGACTGAGCACGGGCCACGCGGTTTTGTACATCCACGGCTGCATCGTCAATGTTCTTGCCCACGCGAAAGGTGACCTTGATGGAGGCCTGGCCATCGCTGGTACTGCCGCTGGACATGTAAAGCATGTCCTCAGCGCCATTGATCTCCTGCTCGAGCGGTGAGGTCACGGTCTCCTCCACCACTTGAGAACTGGCACCAGGGTAGGTCGCCGTCACCTGGATGGTGGGGGGCGTCATGTTGGGGTAACGGGCGATGGGCAGCGTGCGCAGCCCCAGCCAGCCGACCAGCACAATGAGGATGGATAACACCATCGCAAAGACACGACGTTTGATGAAGAAGTGGGCCATGGCGGTGAGTCCTTGGGGAAAAGATTACTTCGCTGCCGGGGCGGTGGCTTCTGGCTTTGCAGGCGCAGGGGCGGGGCTTTCAGCCTCAGGCTCGGTGGGATTCACCACCATGCCGGGACGCGCTTTTTGCACCCCTTCGATGATGACTCGATCTCCCTCACTCAGGCCGCTGCTCACGATGAATTGATCATTGTATCGTCCATCCGTTTTCACGGGTTTTTGGATGACTTTATTGCCTTCACCCACGAGTAAGACGGACTGGAGACTCTGGGTTTCAATGACGGCCCGCTGCGGCACCAGCAGGGCATCGGGCCGCTCTTCAGGCTTGGCCCGCACGCGAGCAAACTGGCCGGGGCGCAGGAGGTTTTCCGCATTCGGAAAGCTGACCACGATCTTCAACGTGCCGGTCCTGGAATCCAGGGCGCGATCGGCAAATTCAAAGCGGCCTTTGTGCTCATACACTTTGCCATCGCTGAGGATGAGCTCGAATTCCATTTTCGCGCTATGCTCCTCTTTAGCGACTTCATCACCCATGAAGCGCCGCTGAAAGCGCAGGTAGTTCTGCTCCGCCACATTGAAGCTCACCCGCATAGGATTCGTGGTGGAAACGGTGGCCAGCAGCATGGTATCGGCGCTGCTGCCCACGAAGTTGCCCACATCCACATTGCGCGCGCCGATCATGCCATCAAACGGGGCCACCATCGTCGCATAGCTGAGGTTGAGTTCTGCTGTGGCCAGGGCAGCTTTCGCGGCCAGGAGGTCGGCCTCGGCTACTTTCGCCGTGGTACCTGCGGTATCGCGATCTTGTTTGGAAATGGCACTGGCAGCCACCAGCGGCTCCAGCCGTTGCAGATCGCCTTTGGCCCTTTCGAGGGAGGCTTCCGCCTTGCTCACATTGGCCTTAGATTGGTCCACCACCGCTGCGTAGGAGCGTGGATCGATTTTAAAAAGCAGGTCTCCTTTTTTGACGAGACTGCCCTCCTTAAACGGGGCTTCCGTGATGAAGCCACTGACCCGGGCGCGGATCTCCACCGTTTCCGAGGCCTGAGTCTGCCCCACGTTTTCCACGTAGATCGGCACGTTCTGTTTCGTCACCTTTCCCACGACGACTGCGGGCGGCGGTGGGGCGGCCGCTGGTCCTGTTTGAGGAGGTTTGCAGGCAGGCATCAACGAGAGGCCTAACAATGAAAGCACACTAAACCTAACGGAGGGAAACAGTCTCGCATTCATAACCAAGAGGAGAACACATCAGCACAACCTTGGCCAATGATTCCCACGGAATAAACGCCACTTTCGGGCCTGTCGCCGCAGTTATTCACGCCTGATTTTTCAGGCATCCAGCCCTGCCGCCAGGTGCGATTACAGGGATGCTGTCATCGGCCCGCGAAGACTCTGTGCGGTGACTTGATAGACCTTTGTCTCGATGTCTTCCACCATGCGGCGCACATGCGGCCATTTGGTACGGTCCCGCATGATGTCCATGCTGCGCTGGTAGGATCCCCACTGGATCACCTCAATGTCCACATGGCGCACGCCCCAGTCATTCATCTGGCCTTGAGTCGGCTTGTAGAGATCAATCGTGCCCGTTCCCACCAAAGCACTGCCGTAGTCATCCACCTCGTAAACGACATCTGGCTGGCCCGCGATGCGGAAACGCGTGCCCACCGGGTAGCGGGACCAATCGGCCGCCGCACTGCGCACGGAGCCGAACTTCAAAGGTGTGCCCAGGGCATTCTTCACGCCATAGACGATGTGGTCATCTTCATCGTGGCAGTAGGCTGTGGTGCGCACGGTCATGCGGCGGCCTGACACCTGAGTGGCGGCCATCAGTGGTGGCCGTGGTGCCTCCATGACAAAGTAGTAGCGTTTCATTTCCTGAGGCCGGAATGGCACGCCTGCGGCCAGCGCTTTCCGGACTTCATAACGCACTCCGGCTTGCAAAGGCGATCCCGCCTTCGCCTTCGGCGATGCCCACCCGACGGTCTCAAGCGGTGCCAGGGCACAGGAACTCAAGGATGAAATCGTCACCACAGTGGCGAAAGACCAGCAAAGGAGGCGCGGTGTACTCATGATAATATTTATGATTTCGAGATATTTTAGTGAATATCTAACCGCATTTCAATATAAAAACCATAACTTACAGCATTTTTAATCTTCTTTGGTATTTAAAAGTGCTTAAAAAGCACTTCTTAAGGCCGCGCTCAGGGCTTCATTCGGCCTGCTTCACCACCCTTTTCACCCTTTCTCATGATGGGATCGCCTACTCGCCAGGGGAGGCGTCGCCAGCATGCGCTTCTGCCTGCCAGAAAGTTCGCCGAAACAACCTCCCTGCACGGACGTTTCACTGGCACTTTGCCCTCCTTTATGAAGCGACTCTCCTTCTTTATCCTCTTCCTTTCCCTGTGCGGACCTGTCCTGGCCGATGAGGCGAGCGACCTCCTCCAGCAGTCGGGAGTCAAAGGTGGCATTGTCGTGCATGTGGGATGTGGCGATGGGCAACTGACCGCCCGTCTCAAAGCCAACGAGCGTTATCAGGTTCAGGGCCTGACCCAGGATGAGAAAGCGGTGGCCTCCCTGCGCGAAGCTTTGCACAAAACTGGGCAGTATGGAGCGGTGGCGGTGGAAAGCTGGAATGGCAAGCACCTGCCTTACATCGAGAACTTCGTAAACCTGCTGGTGGTGGAGGACGCTGCTGTGAGCAAAGAAGAAATAGACCGCGTGCTAGCCCCGCTGGGCGTGGCGATGGTGCGAAAAAAAGGGACCTGGGAAAAGACGGTGAAGGCCTGGCCCACAGGCATGGATGAGTGGACGCACTACGCCTATGATTCCAAAGGCAACACCACTTCCAAAGACCTGCTGGTGGGCCCACCTACCCGCATGCAGTGGGTGGGAAATCCGCGCTGGAGCCGTCACCATGACCGCATGTCCTCCGTCAGTGCGAAGGTCTCCTCGGGCGGGCGCATCTTTTACATCATGGATGAGGGCAGCCGCATCTCCATCCTCATGCCTGCGAAGTTCATGCTCATCGCGCGCGATGCCTTCAATGGCACCATCCTCTGGAAGAAGCCGATCCCACAGTGGAGCACGCACCTGTGGCCGCTGAAGTCCGGCCCCACTCAGCTCACCCGCCGCCTCGTTTCCATCGGGGACAAAGTGTATGTCACCCTGGGTATCGCAGCCCCCATTTCCTGCCTGGATGCGGCCACGGGCGAAGTCATCCGCGAGTATCCGCAGACCGCTGGCACGGAGGAAATCCTGTATCGCGATGGCACCTTGTATGCCTTGGCCAATCAGGAACCTTGGCGTTTGAATGAGGAGTTTGCCGTCAAGGCGCAGAGCGATCAAAAACGCGTGGAGACGGAGTTCAACTGGGATGGCAAACCGCGCAATCTCTTCGCCATCGAGGCGGAAACGGGCAAGACCCTTTGGAAAAAAGAGGATCGCATCGCCCCGGTCACGCTTTGCCTGGATGACAAACGCATCGCCTACTACAATGGCGATGGCCTGGCCTGCCTGGATGTGAAAACGGGCGAGACAAAATTTGCCGATGTGCCGGCGCAGCGCCGCAAGCTCTACGAGTTCAACTTCGCCCCGCGTGTGCTCCTGCACAATGACGTCATCCTCTACGCGGGCGGTGATGGCAGCATGAAGGGTGTGGATGCAGACACGGGCAAGGACATGTGGACGGCCTCCCATGAAAAGAGCGGCTACCGCAGCATGGAGGACCTCATTGTGGCCCAGGGCCTGGTCTGGAACGCCGGCACCACGAGTGGCAACCAGAGCGGTGAATACACAGGGCGCGATCCGCTGACCGGGCTGGTGAAAAAGAAATTTTACCCGGATGTTCCTGAAGGCACTTATTGGTTTCACCATCGCTGCTACCAGGCCAAGGCGACGGAAAAGTACCTCATGCCATCGCGCACGGGCATCGAGTATGTGGACATGGAAAAGCAGCACTGGGATCTCAATCACTGGGTGCGCGGGGCCTGTCTTTACGGTGTGCTGCCTGCCAATGGACTCACCTACGCGGGCCCGCACAACTGCGCCTGCTATCCGGAGGCGAAGCTGGATGGCATGAGCGTGCTGGCCTCCCAACCCCGCTACCCCATGCCTGCCTACACGCCGGATGCTGAGCGCCTCAGCCAAGGCCCGGCCTACGCCGAAGCGGTGGAAGAAAAAGACGCCGATGCCAAAGACTGGCCCACCTACCGGGCGGATAATGCCCGCAGCGGCTCCTCAAACCAAGACCTGCTGCCAGACCTAGGCCTGGCCTGGGAGGTCAAACTAACCCCACCATTGAGCACCAGCTCCAGCGCCGGAGGCCTCACCTTTGTCTCTGAGGTGGATCGCCACACCCTCCACGCGTTTGATTCCGCCACGGGCCAGGAGGCCTGGCACTTCATCGCCGGGGGGCGCATTGATTCCCCGCCGAGTTACTGGAAAGGCCGCGTGTACTTTGGTGGCAAAGATGGTTATGTCTATTGCCTACGGGCCAAGGATGGCGCGTTGATTTGGAAGTTCCAAGGGGCCCCTGCCCCACTCAGCCATGCCGCCTGGGAGATGATGGAAAGCGTGTGGCCGGTGCATGGCAGCGTGCTGGTGGAAAATGGACTGGTCACCTTTGTCTCCGGGCGTTCCTGCTTCCTGGATGATGGCCTGTGGTTCTACCGTGTGGATGCCAAGACCGGCGAGATGAAGGTGAAGGAGCACTACGATGATCGCGACCCCGACACAGGTGGAGACCTCAACGACCGCCACAAAACCCTGCAAATGCCCGTGGCGCTCAATGACATCCTCAGCAGCGATGGCAAGTGGACCTACCTGCGCACGCAGAAAATAGGCAACGATGGTAAGCGCGTGGAGGTGGGCCCGGTGTCCGGTGACTTTGACAAACAAGGCGGTGCCCACAAAGGCGAAGGCCAGCACCTGTTTGCGCCCATGGGCTTCCTGGATGACTCGAATTTCCACCGCAGCTACTGGGTCTATGGCAAGAGCTTTGCCGGGGGCCATGGCGGCTATTTCCAGGCGGGCAAGTACGCCCCCGCTGGCCGCATCCTGGTACACGATGACAAAAACGTCTATTCCTACGGACGCGAAGCCCAGTACTACAAGTGGACGACTACCATGGAGTACACCCTGTTCTCCACACCCAAAGCTCCCCCCGAACAAGCCTACGACACCGAAGGTGCTACCACCGAACGCAAAGGCAACTCCGTGGTGCTGGGCCCCGATGGCCAGCCCTTGGCCGTGCAGCCTGCCAAAGAAACGCAAGTGGGCCACAGCGAGACCATGAAGGCCAACGCCGCCAAGAAAAAGGGCAAGGGCAAAGGGGCCGCGAAAGGCAAGGCTGTGGCCAAAGGCCAGCCCGTTCCCGGCTCCGTTCAGTTCCCTGACATGGACGTGCTGGACCCCAGCGGAACGGCGCTTTCCATCGAGGCCTGGGTGCTGCCAGACACCGCCAGCGGCACCATCCTCCACCACGGTGGCCCGCTGCAAGGCGTGGTCTTAGACATTCGGGAAAAGAAACCGCAACTGCATGTCCGCAGTGCAGGTAAAGTCACCACCATCGTCGCGGCAGAAGCCTTGACCGAAGGCTGGCACCACATCGTGGGCACGCTGGCCCAGGACAAGGTGATGAGCCTTTACCTGGATGGTAAGTTGGTCGCACAAGGCACGGGAGACCTTATCGCCGCACGGCCCAAAAATCCGCTCATGCTGGGCAGTGGCCAAGGCGCCGCAGAAGGCAGTGCGGGGAGCTTCAGCGGGCTGATGGATCAATTTGCCCTGTATCACCAGGCACTTACACCCGCACAAGTGGAGTCACGTTTCGCCGCGCCGGATACCCAGCCCAAGGAGGCCATCCTGGTCTGCAACTTCGACAATGGCGACTCCCGGGACAGTTCGGGCAACCAAGTCCACGGCGTGGGTGCTGGCGTGGAAACGGGCAAGGGCAAAGTCGGCGCAGCCCTTTGGTTCAAGGGCGGGGCCAGCGGCGGTGGCAAAGCGGGAGGCAGCTTTGTCAAACACACCTGGGACCGCTACGTGCCCATCGTGGCGCGCAGCATGGCCCTGGCCGGCAAAACTCTCTTTGTCAGCGGCCCACCGGATACGATTGATGAAGAATACGCCTTTGAACGCCTAGCCGCACGCGACCCGGAAATCCTCAAGGAACTGGCCGAGCAAGATGCCGCACTGAGTGGTGAACGCGGGGCCAAGATGTGGGCCGTGAATGTGGAAACTGGGGAGCAAAGCGCTGGCCTGGAAATCACCAGCCCGCCCGTGTGGGATGGCATCACCGTGGCACAAGGCCGCGTTTACGTGAGCACCATGGATGGCCGGATTCAATGCTTCGGCAAGAAGTGACTGCCCGCCCCTAATCCCCCCTCTGGCAGTAGAGTATGCATAACTCTCCGAGTGGAGCGTCCGCCCCAACACAGCCCCGTCCGCCATGGAGCGCACGCATCTTGCGTGCTGAGTTCCGCGTCCCCGCGGAACTCCCATCTCATGCGTCATCCGCCACTTTGCACATCCCATGGAGCGCGGCGGCGCTGGCCGGCTCATTCCGGCTCCACGACTTCCGGGATGATCAGTGGCGCACTCTGGCCTACCCGCCCGCTATAAAGATCAATGGTGCGGCGGGCCAGGATATCAATGATGGCGGGTTGCAGGGTGCGTGCAGCCACGTTTGAGACCGCCACCCCAGCCCACACCATGGGGGACTTGTACTTCACCACCTGCCACACGGGCAGCAGGCGGCGGTACCACTTGCCAGCCGTCTGCATGGCCTCATGCGTGGCGATCTTGTGCGTCATTT
This sequence comes from Prosthecobacter dejongeii, assembly GCF_014203045.1. Classification (NCBI taxonomy): domain Bacteria; kingdom Pseudomonadati; phylum Verrucomicrobiota; class Verrucomicrobiia; order Verrucomicrobiales; family Verrucomicrobiaceae; genus Prosthecobacter; species Prosthecobacter dejongeii. The sequence goes on along the minus strand of NZ_JACHIF010000003.1, from coordinate 411,404 downwards.
CCCAAGTCTTCAGCGCCGTGCTAGCGCTCACATCCACCAGACGGCCAATGGAGCGTGTCTGCAAAAAGTCGGAAACATCCAGAGCTGCCAAATGCACCGCTCGGCTAAACTGGCTGAGGCCCGGTGCCAGCAGCGGTTCCGGGTGCTGCGGGTGGTAAATACGGGCGATGTCCCGCACCAGACGTGGTACCTCATCCACCAGGGGTGGCAGCCACTCTGGGTTCACCCGTTTCTGCCAGCGCAGGCGGTTTTTGCAGGCTTCCACCGCCTTGCGCGCCTCCACATCTTTGGGTGAATCCGCTGCATTCAGATAGCCCGCCACCGTGGACTGCGCGGCCTTCACATCCATGATGAACCGGAATGCCATCCACAGCAGCCAAGTCGCCGTCCCACAGATAAAACCCGCCAGAAAGGTGAGAAGGTAAGTCATGGGAAGAAACGGGGCTGAAATGAGTGCCGTGATGAGAAATGCCTACCCACGCCCCATGGTAGGCAGCGGATGAAACAGGAAACGCCTTCTACATTTCCAGGAAGTTTTTCAGCAGCTTTTTCCCTTCCTGAGTGAGGATAGACTCTGGGTGGAACTGCACCCCATGGATAGGCAGTTCCTTGTGCCGCAGGCCCATGATCTCGCTCTCATCATCGCCCGCCACGGCGGTGATCTCCAGGCAATCCGGCAGCGTGTCCCGCTTCACCAAAAGGGAGTGGTAACGTGTGGCCGTGAAGGGCTGCGGCAGACCTTTGAAGACAGATTCCCCCGTGTGCTTGATGACGGACGTTTTGCCATGCATCAGGCGCCCAGCGCGCACCACATCCCCCCCGAACACGTGGCCGATGCTCTGGTGCCCCAGGCATACGCCCAGCACGGGGATGCTCTGGCCAAAGGTGCGGATGACATCGCAACTGATGCCCGCCTCTTTCGGCGTGCAGGGCCCCGGGGAAACACAGATGTGGTCCGGCTTCAGCTTGGCGATCTCTTCCAGGGTGATCTGGTCATTCCGGTGGATCTCCATCTGCGCCCCCATCTCGCCAAAGTACTGGACGAGGTTGTAGGTGAAAGAGTCGTAGTTATCGATGATCAAAAGCATGGCTGGTCAAACCATCCGCGCCCAGGGGGGAAATGCAAGCTGCGGCCTCACCTCACAGCATGCCACTTTCACGAAAGCTGAAATACGGCTGCCCACGGTTCTCCCCCGGCAGGCCGATGATGACATGGTCCACAAAGTTCAGTCCCAGCACCTCCGCGCCCTCCTTCAGTCGGCGCGTTAAGCGCTTATCCGCATCGCTCGGGCTGGGATCTCCCGAGGGATGATTGTGCACCACCGCAAAGCCGTAGGCTTTGTGAACGATGGCCGATTGCAAAATTTCACGCGGATGCGCCACCGTCTCATTCACCGTGCCGCGAAAGAGCTCCTCATCCCGTTGCAAATTCAGCCGGGTATTCAGCAGCAGCACGCGCATGGATTCATGGGCCAAACATTGCATCTCCGCCGCCAGGTAGCGGTAGATCAGTTCGGGCGAATTCATCGGCGTATCCCGCGCCCACTCGCGCTCAGCCCGTTTGCCGATCTCAAAGGCGGCCGCTAGATGCGCAGCCTTTGCCGGCCCCAGAGCACGGGAGGCAGCCAGCTCCGCCGGACTCGTGCGGGAAAGCTGCCGCAGCGTGCCCACCTCCCGCAAAAGACGCTGAGCCACCTGGATGGCATTTTCCCCTTTCACCCCGGTATTGATAAAGATGGCCAGCAGTTCCGCATCCGTCAGGACGCCGGGGCCTAGACGCAGCAGGCGTTCGCGAGGGCGATCTTCCTCCGGCAGGTCATGAATGCGATGGGACATCTCCCATGAAGGCGTGCGTCATAGCCGCTGAAAAGCAAAAAAATCATCAGGACGGCCTAGGTTGTCCCGTTATGCTAGCCGCCCTCATGCTGAAAAGCCTCCACAGTCTCTTGCTAGCTCCCCTGCTCCTTCTGCTGGGCTTGCAGGAACTCATGCCGCAGCTCCTGGGCACGCTGGATCTCCAGATCCTAGGAGAGGAAATGCTTTCCGGCTTCCGGCACATCTTTCCTGAGGGGCTGGACCACATCGCCTTCATCCTCGGCCTGTTCTTTCTTTCCCGCACCCTGCCCATTCTGCTGGTGCAGACCACCCTCTTCACCCTGGCCCATTCCATGGTGCTGGGCCTCGTGGTCATCACCGGCCTCGCCGTGCCGGGTCATTGGGTCGAAATCGGCGTCGGACTCAGCATCGCCCTTCTCGCTCTCGAAGGCCTTTACCCCACGCGCCTGGAGCGCTGGCGACCGCTAATGATCCTGGCCTTCGGCGGCATCCACGGCCTCGCCTTTGCCCATAGCTTTGTGCAGACGGCAAACATCCGCCGCAATCCCGTCTCCGCCCTCTTCGGGTTCAACCTCGGCGTCGAGCTCGGACAACTCGTCCTCATCGCCGCCCTCGTCATCCTTTTCAGTCCCTGGTGGCAACGCCCCTGGTACCGCCCCCGCATCTGCCTCCCCGCCCTCAGCCTCATCGCCCTCTCCGGCCTCCACTGGGCCTGGGCCCGTTGGTAAAAGTGCGCCCGGCTGGATTCGAACCAGCGACCATCGGATTAGAAATCCGGTGCTCTAATCCACTGAGCTACGGGCGCATTCGATGGTTGGAAGGGGCTTTAGTTGGCTCTAGCGGTTTTGCAACATTCTTTTCATGTTCTCTCCAGCAGTGCTGTCAGGGCCGGAGCGTCATGGATCAAAAAGCAATCTGGGGAAAAAACGACGGGGCGACTGCGCTTTGCAGGCTTCTAATTGGCGAAGCATTCGTGTGGATGAGGCTGGGCGATACAGCCAGACGGATTGCTCAAGGGCAGATTTGGAGCAGGGCCACTAGAAGAATGTACCCCATGGTGGTATTTCACCGAAGCAGAGACTTGCGCTTGCATCACTTTCCGCTCATGTGATTCACTGATTCATTTGTCAGGTGATCATGGATGGGCCGTTTCACAGTTCTAATAGCAACCTAGCGGAGAGCGGAGGCAAGCCAAAAGAGGCCTTCCGGACCACTCGCTGGAGCATGGTCCTTCGAGCTTCAGATTTAGAGAGCCAAGCGGCCCAACGTGACATGGAGCACCTGTGCCGCGCCTGCTGGTATCCCATCTATGCATTTGTCCGGCGCCAAGGCTATTCACCAGAGGATGCCCAAGATTTAGCCCAGGGCTTTTTCGTGCATGTGCTGGAAAATAACGTGCTGGCTCATGCCGATCCTGAGCGGGGAAGATTTCGTTCCTTTTTGTTAGGAGCATTGCGGCATTTTGTCAGCAATGAGGCCCGGAAACAGCGCACGGAAAAACGCGGCGGCAGGGTCACCTTCGTCCCGCTGGATGCGAATGACGATGAAGAACGTTTTGACCGTGAACTCGCGCATCCCGATTCACCGGAGAAGCTCTTTGAACGCAACTGGGCTGAAAATCTCCTGCAACGGGCTGTCAAGGCCCTGGAGGCGGACTACGTCAATGCGGGCAAGCTGCATCTTTTCACGGCGCTCCAACCTTACCTAGCTGGGAGTGCAAACCCGAATTCGTATGAGGAGTTAGCGAAAACGCTGGGCATGAGCACAGGAACGATTGCGGTCTCAGTTTATCGAATGCGGAGGCGCTATGGAGAACTGCTGCGCGAAGAGATTGCGCAGACGGTGGAGAACCCTGCCGATATTGAGCAGGAAATCCGCATGCTGTTAGAGGCAGTAGCATCCTGATCGGAATGAATGCCTCAACACCTGTGGCACTTGGTGTTAGGCCACTCAGTTTGCCCAAAGGCAAAGCTTTCCATCAATGCTGTTGCTCATGGAATTCTTTCACCCAACGCAGGACCTCTGCCATGGGCTCAATGAGATCTGCGGGCACAAAGCGATCCATGTCCACCTTCTCATAAATAGCTCGGGCTAAAGGAATGTGTTGCATGATGGGTATGCCCTCCTGCTTGGCCACCTCCACCATGCGGCGTGCCACATAGTCTTCGCCTTTGGCCAGGACCTTGGGCATTTGGTTGTCTTCTTCGCGGTAATAAATGGCAATCGCGAGGTGGGTGGGATTGGTCACCACCACGCTGGCTTTACGTGTGCGCTCCATGGTGTCGTTCATCACCATTTCTTGGTGCAGTTGTTTGCGTTTGCCTTTGATCTCAGGGTTCCCTTCGCTCTCTTTAAATTCACGTTTTACCTCGTCTTTGCTCATTTTGAGCTGTTTGATGTGCTGGAATTTTTGGAAGAAATAGTCGGCCGCAGCGATGGCGACATACACGAGGGTGATGTTCACCGCCAGGGTGCTGAGCATGGGTTTGAGCGATTGAAGAACGCCTTCTTTGCCTGCATAAGGGATCCGGGTGAGAGGATCCAGAGCATCTCGTGTCACACAAAAAATCAGGACTGCGATGATGATGACCTTCAAAGCTGACTTGCCAAATTCGACGAGGTTCTTCATCGAAAACATTTGCTTGGCTTTATCCAGAGGATTGATCTTTTTGAGCTCGGGTTTGATGGGTTCTAAGACTAACAAAAAGCCGATCTGAACAAAGTTGGCTGCGATGCCCACCACCATGACGACGGCTAAAAGGGGCGCAGAAAGAAGCAGTATTTTGAAAACAATGCCGTACAGAACTTCATCAACTACCTCACGAAAGGGCTGTGTGTAAAAGGCTGTGGGCAGGGTGAGCAGGGCCTTGCATTCTTCCACATAAGGAGGCCACAAGATCGAGATGGTGACAAAGCAAGCGACCGTGAGAGCGGCGGAATTGACATCCTGGCTTTTAGCGACTTGCCCCTTTTGGCGAGCATCGCGTAGCTTTTTCGGCGTGGGTTGTTCCGTCTTTTCACTCATGATTCATTTGAAAAAGCCCTGATAAAAAAGACTCCATCGCTCTGGGGTCATGATCTGCCCCCGGAAGAATTCCAGGAGAAAGACGAGATACAGAATGATGAGCAGAGAAGCGATGCCACTCTTGACCGGCATGGCCAGAAAGAAGACATTTAATTGAGGGCTGAAGCGGTTCATCAGTCCCAGGCCGAATTCTGCTATGAACATGGCCACGATGATCGGGGCCGAGTAGGTGACGATCAAACTCATGACGCCATCTAACAAATTCAGGCTGGCCATGGCAAAGGTCTGCTGAAACTGGGGAAAGTAAGAGAAGACCGGCCAGGTGACGTAACTATCGTAAATGATCGTGAGGAAGGCGGCAAAACCTCCCCCCAGAAAGAACAAGACACCTAACACCTTGGTGAATAAAACGCCGAAGAGGGAGCTGCTGCCACCAGACATGGGATCAAACATTTCCGCCATGGAACTGCCACGCTGGTTATCAATGAAGAAGCCGGTTCCTTCAGCGATCCAGAAGACCAGACCCGTGCCATACCCGATCAACAGGCCGAGGACGATTTCTTTCACCAAGACCCCCAGCAGATACAAAGGCCAAAAGCTGGTATCTGGGATGCTGATGCCTGCTTTCAAAGTGATGGGAATGGCCATCAAACTCAGGGAAATGATGACGACTTGCCGTGCCATGCCCTGGATGAACTGATCTCCAAAAAAAGGTGAGATCAGGAGCGCAGACATCATGCGTGGCACGGTGAAGGCGATGACGAGAAAAATCGTCCGCACATCGGGATTCTCCATCATCGGCGTAGAGTCGGAAAGGTCTCAAAAATATGCAGGGTAAACTTGAACATCTCAGCCCCGGTCCAGCCTGCGGTGAGCAACAAGACCACCGTGACGACGATGAGCTTCACCGCAAAGCCTAGAGTCTGTTCCTGCACCTGGGTGAGTGCCTGGAGGAGGCTGACCAAGACCCCTACCACCGTCGCTACGATGATGGGAGGCATGGACAAAATCAGCACCAAAATGAGGGCCTGATTGGTGGTTTCGAGCAGAAAACCTTGGTTCATTCGCAATAAGGCGCAAAGGGGTTACACATTAGCCTCCACCACCCGCAGCGGGTAGTACATAGGTCAGGACCAGGCCATGGATGAGCCGGGCCCACCCATCGATCAGCACAAAAAGGAGCAGCTTGAAGGGCAGAGAGATGGTCATGGGTGAGACCATCATCATCCCCATCGCCAAAAGAATATTTGAGACGATGAGGTCAATGGCGATGAAGGGTAGGTATAACAAAAAGCCGATCTGAAAGGCCGAGGTCAATTCACTCACCGTGAAGGCTGGGATCAGGACAAAGAAACTGCTATCGGAGATTTCAATCTTCGACTGATTTCCCCACACCCGACGCGCTGTATCGAGGAAGAAGATTTTTTCATGGGAGGTGGTGTGACGATTTAAAAACTCCCGAATGGGGGTGGAGCCCTTTTCCAGCACCACCCGCAGTTTAGCGGCATTAAAATCTTTGAAGTCTTCATTTTCCACAGCCGCGAAAGTCGCCTGCCCCACGGGTGCCATGATATAGATGGTGAGAATGACAGCGATGCCATTGAGCACCATGTTGGGTGGAATCTGCTGAATGCCGAGCGCGTTCCGCACCAGGCTAAGCACCACGACGAGCTTCACATACGACGTCGCCATGATGGCGAAAAACGGCGCCATAGAAAGCACCGCAGTCAGCAAGATCAGCGTGAGAGGATCTGGAATCTGAAAGGAAGTCATGATACAAAAAGCTCTGTGACACGCACACCGAGATGACCGCCCACCTCGATGATCTCGCCCCTGCCGATGTCTTTGCCATTCGCACAAATGCTGATGCCCTGACCAGTCAGTGTCGGCAGTTCAAAGGTAAAACCGACGGCTAAGTTCCGCAGTTCTCCCACAGTCAAAGTCGTCTGACCGACCACGAAGGTGAGCTCTACATTTAGATCGTTGATGGAGGAGGCGGTGGCGACATCAGCCATGGTGCTTGAGGATGGGGGAGTGAGTTGTTGAAGGGAGAAAGCAGTGCCCGTGGCATGTCCAATGCCCAGATTTCTACCCGAAACGGAGAGCGTGCAGACGCCCCCAGTTTGGTAGCGTGAGAGATCCGCCAGGAGTACGTCCCCAGCTTCCACGGTTTGGAGCTCTGCCAGAGTCATGCCCAGAGTGCCTGCCACCAAATGAATGGGGAGAGGAATGGCACCGTCTTCGATGCTGGGCTCTGCAGCTGCACGAGTGACCAGGCTGGCCAGATGGCTGAGAGCGGCATCATCTCCAGAGAGAGTGCCATGCATCCAGCCAATGTCCGCTCCGCGGTTCAAAGTCCAGCCGATGACTTCTTCAGGCGCATGGCGGAAAGTAAAAGGCTGAACTCCCGTGATATTCACATCCACGCCAGCTTGGCCTAAGGCTAGAAAAATCTCTGCTAAACAAGATTCCAGCAACCCGCAGGCTAGTTCTTGGGGCATTTCATGAAGGTCAATACCTGCAAGCTCAGGCGATAAGAATGCCAGCTCAGGCAGCCGATTGATCTCCAGCCCAATGACATGACCGCCTAACAATAGATGGATCACCCAACTGCCACGGGCCGGGGCTGGTGAATGCAGAAGCATCCATTCCGTAGGCTGGCCATTCCAGGAGAAACGCAGAGGACGCCTCTGGCCAGCGAGACGATTGGCCAAACGAACAAACTCTGGGCGCAAGACTGACATGGGAGATGACGCAGGAAGAGGACTCACTCGACTCAAGGGAGGGGTTGGTTAGGGCTCTTGGTTGGCAGCGGCCAGATCCCAAGGGGTTTGTCGGTTGCGTGAGCGCCCGTCTCCGGGCTGCCCACCTTGCTGAGAGACACTGACCCAAGCAGCCTCTGGCAAGGCGAGTTTTTCATTTAAACGCTGTGCTAACTGGGGAGTGGCTTCATTGAGAACACGAGCCCAGTAACCCGATGTCGTTTCGAACTCGATTCGAAGCTGCCCCCCTTCCCCATGCCAGACACGCACTTCAGTATCTGGGATCAGGTGCTCAGCCAGTTTGATACGCACCTCCTGCGCCTGGCCGTGGAGGGGATCTGTGACCAAAACACGGTCAGCCATTTCGGTCATCAGGGCACTCACTTGTTCCAGCCGATGCACGTGGACACTAGGATCCACCTGGCCCCTGTTGCCGACCGATGTCATGGACGACTGCCTATCGAGAGATTGCAAAATCGCGTGTCCTAAATGGGTGGGCAGCGGAGCTAACTCTTTCGCCGAAAGAGTTTCTTCGACGGTGTCTAGGGCAGCACCGTCCAACAGCGGGCGGCTCTCTCCGCGCATGCCTAGGCTCGTAAAGGCAGTATTGGAAATGAGATCTGGAGTGATCTTAGATGCGTTTTTTTGCGAAACCGCAGGCTCTATCTCGGGTCTGATCAAAGCCTGAAGTTTAGCCAGCGCATCTTCCACTAAGGTCGTTTGTCCTGGGGTATCAACTGCTCCTGAGGCAAGCACCTCCCGCACCTGTGTGAAGAAAGGAAGGAGGCTAGCGGGGAGGTTTCCCGCCCCTTCACCCGTTTGCAGAAACAAACGTGCTTCTCGGGGCAGCGAGAACTTAACCGCACCCTCGCTGGTGGGCAACTGACCAAGATTCTGCCCCGCCACAGGCCCACTAAAATAGGAACGGAGGGCTTCCATCACAGCTGGCTGAGGTGCTGCGCCCTCCAGCACATGAAGCAACGCCGTCACTTCCTGTTCCGAGACTGCCTCATCCAGATTAACACCATCTTCAGTCCTCACCTGGGGCAATTCACTGGTGGCCTGGCGAACGACGAAGGCTGGAACCTGTGAAGCCTCCTGTGGGCTGGCAGAGATCAAACTACGGAGTGCGCTCAAGGCGGCGGTATCTCCGAAGGTGGCCGACACCTGGGCAGTAAGCATCTGAGGTATGATACCCTCTTCAACATGGGCTGACGGGGTAGAAGTGTGACTAACCAAAGATTCAATTGAGTTCATAACGCGTGTTCTCCGTGAGCGATTCCGGGTGGCCTAAGGTAGGTCGGGTAAAATCTTCCAGCTCTAGATCGGCCAGACGTTCGGCCTCTAGGTTTTGCTCATGCTGCCAAGCCAGACGATGCTCGATGAGTTTATCCAGATCCCGTGTGGCCTGTTTGTGGGCATTCTTAGCGTCTTCCAGGGCTTCTTTAGCGCGATCGAGCTCGCCTTCAGCCTTGTGGACTTGGTCTAGGTAGTCCAGCTCTCGCTCGCGCATGGAGGAAATTTCGAGGCGCATGTCTGTGATGTCCCCTAACTTCACAGGTCGTCGCATGATGGACTGAATCAGGCGCTCCTCCTCAGCGATGCGCCACGCGGTGAAGTCCTGCTGGAGCTTTTTCTTTGCCGCTAAATTTTCCTCTGCTTCCATGACGACTCGCCGAGCCTTCGTGACGGCTTTACTCGCCTTATCCTCGCGATGCTCGCGAACAAAAACCATGTCATGGAGGGGATAGCGTGGCATGGGGTTTACCGGGAGAGTTGGATCATTGCCTGTTGAGTCTGCTCAAAGCTGCTTTGCTCATTCAGACCTTGTTTGAGGAAATGATTGATCGAATCGATTTTCGCGATGGCTTCGTCAGCCGCAGGGTCACTGCCTTTTTTGTACTCTCCAATTCGCACCAGAAGCTCGACCTCTTGATATTTGGCCATGAGGCTGCGGATCTTACCTGCTGCCCGGAGATGGTCAGGCGTATTGATGGCGGTGAACAGACGGCTGACACTGGCGAGTGCATCAATGGCCGGGTAGTGATTCGCCGAGCCTAGTTTTCGACTCAGGATGATATGCCCATCTAGGATGGAACGTGTCTCATCGGCCACCGGTTCCGTCATGTCATCCCCCTCCACCAGCACGGTGTAGAGTGCGGTGATGCTGCCTTTGTCAGAGCAGCCTGCGCGCTCCATCATGCGGGGCAGAGTGGCAAAAACGGAAGGTGGAAAGCCACGGCGTGTGGGCGGCTCCCCGGCAGCCAGACCGATCTCACGCAGGGCACGTGCAAAGCGGGTGACGGAGTCCATGAGCAAGAGCACTTTCATGCCTTGATCTCGAAAATACTCCGCGATCGCCGTCGCTACATAGGCGCATTTTAGACGTTCCATGGAGGGGCGGTCTGACGTGGCGATGACGGTAATCGCGCGCTTCACACCTTCTTCCCCCAGATCGCGCTCTAAAAATTCACGCACCTCACGGCCACGTTCCCCGATCAAAGCGAGGACCACAATGTCTGCCGTGGTATTGCGAATGACCTGGCTGAGCAGAGTGCTTTTACCTCCACCAGCAGCGGCAAAGATGCCCATGCGCTGCCCCTCACCACAGGTCAGCAACCCATCCAGAGCCCGCACGCCTAGACTGATAGGCTTTGTGATCAACTGACGGGTCATCGCATTCGGGGGATCTGCCGTGACCGCATAATAATCATCAATCTTGAAGGGCCCCTTCCCATCCGAGGGATTGCCAAGCCCATCCAGTACCCGTCCCAGCATTTCCTTACCCACCGGCACGCGATGAATCTCCCCCGTGGGAATGACCTCCGTGGTGCTGGAAATGCCCATCAACTCCCCGAGCGGAGTGATGAGGGCAAGGTTTTTGGAAAATCCCACCACCTCACCCAAAATACCTTCATCTTCCCAGGGGTTTTTCAGGCGGCAGAGTTCGCCGATCTTGGCTCCAGGGGCATAGGCTTTCAAAATGGTCCCCGTGACCTGAGTCACACGGCCACGCAGACTCAGCGGCGGGATGGAATCCATCCCTTGCTGCAGACGCTGGGTTAGCGACTCGAAGTTGAAAGCAGTCATGTTCATCAGGTCATTTCATGGCTCGAATGAGCGCTTTCTCGATGGCCTTCAATTGCGTCTCCAAGGTGGCATCCACCACCCCGATCTCGGTTTCCAAGATGCAGCCATTTTCCGCCAATCGCTGGTCAGGCTGGACATCCAAAAAATGGATCTTGGGGAATGTTTGCATGATGGCCTGAAGGCGGCCTTTGATCCACTCTGCCTGGTTAGGCGAGACCCTCACAGTGATCTGGCTTTCATTCCGCGTGCTTTCCAAAGCGCGTCTAACGATCCCCTCGACGACATCTTGTGGATTCATGGCCCCCACCACTTGGCGTAGAGCTCTCATCACTAGGTCCACCATCACGCCCTCCACTTTGGAAAAGTAGGCGGCACTCTGCCCCATGCATTCCACGATGTGCTCGGCGATTTTGGCCTTCCCTTCTTCTTGGCCTTTGAGGAATCCCTCCTGCCGCCGCTCTTCAGCCTGGACTTCTGCCTGCTGGCGGATGAGGGCAGCCTCATGCCGTGCTGCCTCGATGATTCGCTCACCTTCGAGAATGAAGGCATGCTCATCTTTTTTCAGGATCTTGGATGCAGGAGCTACTTTGACTCCACTGGTTTCTAAGCAAAGCATTTCATCTCTCCCAAAGTTAAAACTTCTCGGTTGATCTGGCGGACGCGCTGCCACGCTTTTTCGCGTTGGTCTTGCGGTAGGGGTTGAGTGACTTTGGCCTGCATTTTCAAAGGCAACTTCAGCAGCAGCCGACGCCGCAGCCCCTCAGCACCGTCATTCGTGGCGCTGATCAAAACATCCCAGCCCAGTGAATGCACTTGATCCGTTAGGCTGACATTCTCTTGCGCAGGAAAGGTTTCAGATTCGGGCACGATCATTCGTGCACGGCGCAGCGCGAAAGCATGGGTCTCTTCCCCTAAATTTGCCTTTAGTTCCTGGATCTGCTGCTTCCCAATGATGGCCGAGATGCGCGGCCAACAAAGTGCTGCGCCTGTGAAGCAGGCAAGACGTTCCAAAGTAGCAGGGCTGAGGAGGGCGAGTCGGCGAGGGATTTCTTCAAAATCCCAAACTCCTTCACAGTCATCCAATTGGAGAGTCTGCAGCAGCCAGGAAGAAAGATGCGACTGCCCATGGGTGCCTTGTGACAAAACCCGAACGACTTTTGCCTGAGGCAAACCTGCCACGACTTCAGGATGAAGCCAGTATTGGGGTCGGCGGTTAAAATCAAAGATGACCCGGAAGAGATCCGGATTGATCTTTGCCTGGCTAGCATACCAGTGACCGCTCGTGTTCATGAAAGAGATGGGAAAAATCTGGGGATGACGAGGATTAAGTTAGGCCTTGGCCTTCTTTCCCCGAAAACCAAACAGTGACAGAGCCACTAAAAAACCAACCCCGGTACAAGCAGCCGGGATGACCCAGACGGGAAGACGCGCCTGCCATTCGGTATAAAAATTCGTGGAGGCGACTTTCGGCGGGGGAGGCACGGCCTCAGCCGGGCTCATGATCAATTCCACATTTTCAAAGGTCAGACCTTCCACCGATTTTGTAATGAGGTTCTTCAGATCGGGCCCAGAACTTTCCACTTCATAACCGGGGCGAAATTTGATGAAGACTGAGGCCGATGCGGGCAAGGTTTCATCCCCCAATGGATCATTGTTAGGCAAGGCAATGTGAACCTTCGCCGCGACCACTCCGTCCACCTTCATCAGGGTATCCGAAAGCTCCTGACTCAAGGCATCAATGAAGCGAATGCGCTCCTCCGTCGGCGAACTAACGAGGCCACTTTTTTGGAAGACTTCACCCATCTTCATCAGCTTTTGCCTCGGAAGGCCTAAGGCTTGCAGAGTCTGCATGGCCATGGGGAAATCCTCCGCAGGCACGTGAAGACTCCACATCCCCTCTTTGCCAGCGATCTTGGTACAATCGATCTTTTGTTCCATGAGATGGGCCATGATCTCATTGGCCTCCACTTCATGGAGTTCACTGAAGAGCGGCACTTTACTGCACGCTGACAGCATGAACGAAATCATCAGTGGCATAAGCCAACGGAATTGAGACAGGATTGCTCGCACAGAAAAAAGGGAAAGAGGGTTGGATGAAATGGGGACTGACGAGTGGAAACTTTAGCCCCCTTTGCTGAGTTCCTTGACCGTGTTTGTGCCAGCCTTGGACGCATTATCCACGCCCATGACAGACATGGTCCAGCGCGCGACTTCCACTTGGAGGGCCATGATTTCGCCAAAATCAGTTCCTAGATTCAAGGGGTTGGAGGCAGAGATCTGTTCGAGCTTGGTGGTGATGTTGCCGAGAGAGTCGTTGTAGCCTGAATTAAACTTGGCCACGCCTTCTAGAATCGAATCCCCTAAAGTACGAAAACCGGTCGTCTCGACCTGGCCCACAGGAGGCTGTGCAGTGGTGTTTGCACCCGCAGGTAACACGCCTGCCACTAGGGACCGAAGACGGTCCAAATCTGCGGCGGAAGAAGCCTGCACAGTCACAGGCAGTGGAGCCGAAAAAGCGGCTGGAACAGAGGCCTGAGCAGCGGCGGAAAGGGCGATGGGGGTCATGGACGGCTGAAATGGGGTTTGAGTTGTTCCGGTGTCATAGAGAGGACATTGCCCGCCAGAGTGGCGGCATCGGCATCCGTGGTCTGCGTGGCCACTTCCTGGAGAAGGGCTAAGCCCTCCTCTTCAGCCCCGCACAGGCGCTGCGCCACGCCCAAATGGGCGCGCGCAAGCGCACTGTCCGGGTTGAGTGCCAAGGCACCTTCACGCAGAGTTTCCACGGCCATATGTTCATGCCCCGTGAGCATCGCCACAACGGCGGCCCCGATGACGGGCATCTCACTTTCCGGTCTGACGGCAGCGACACCGTCAAAGATAGCCACGGACTCCTTATGAAGACCCTGCCATGCTGCTGCATAACCGAGACGCATGAGAAGCCTAACAAGTTCTGAATCAATAGGGACCATGGTGATGATGGAAAGCGCGGCGGCCGCCCAGTTAGCGAAGGTTTGAAACAGCGTTTTTAGAAGGCTCTTGGATGGCCTTCACAAGGTTAGAAACAGCGGTCGCGGCGTTCGTGACCTGGTTCACACGCATCTGCAAAAGCACGACAGCCCCTGGATCTGAAAAGTCCGTGGTGGAGGCGTCGCTGACGACTTGGGTGGTCTCAGTGTTGAGGGTATTGGCCATTTGCGTGATGCTGGTCCAAACGTTGGAACTGCCAAAAAGCGGAACGGTGGAGGTAACTGCCATAATGTGGTGGTGTTGAGGTGGGTATGCGGGTTCAGTTCTCGTGAGTTTGCAGAGCAGACAGCCGTTGCATTTTCACGAAAAATTCGAGGACACGCCCAGCCGTCTGGACGCTGTCCGAAAGACGAGTCAAAGACTCAAATTCTGCGGTCGGAAGACCGGCATCTTGATAAACCTTGATCTGCTCTTTCCAGGCATCAAGGTAGGTGCTGACCTCCGCGGCAAAGGTGCCTTCGGTATCAGCCGCGAGTGCCTCAGTGAAGTCTGGAGTGTCAATGCGAGCCTTCAAGGCAGCATCTCTAAGTGTGTTGGCAAACATGGTTAGGGAGCGATCGTGGTGTTTTCTTTCATCACCTTGTCTCCTTGGCGGAGAGTGCGGCGCTGACCTTTTTCGATGATGGTCACAGTCCCGGCAGAGATCTGATCTACAGTCCCCCCATAGGGAAGACGAGAGCCTGCGAAATACACACCGCCTGTGCTCAGGCGGATGTAGCCTAGCTCTGCGGTTTCACCCCGGATGGATGCCACCGTTGCTTCTGGAGTATCTATGCTATCAGGACTGAGGAAGGTCTCCGTCTTTGGATCCACGGTGACAGGAGGGTTTGGCTGAGAAACAACAGCCGATGGTGTAGCCACGGGAGCCACGGGCTCGCCGAGCTTTTGCGGCAGTTCAAATGATATAGGCAATGCCTGGGCGACGGTGGAGCGCTGCGGCTCAATCTCCACGTCATCTTGGATCTCATGGATTCCTGGCACTTCAGAGAGAAGGGTCTGCTTCATGCGGATCCACGGTTCCGCAGAGTTCAGTTTGCCAGAGATACGCAAGGCTCCTTCACTGAGGCTGGAGACTGTTAAAGGCAACCTTTGTGCCTCAAGGAGGGAGCGTGCGGTGGAGGCAATTTTTTCGAGGCTGTAGATTTTGGTGCGCAGTCCTGGCACAGTGGCGCGCAAGGCAGCCTGGAGTTCTCTCTGCCGACTTTCGGTATCCACATAACCAGAAACCGTCAAACGCCCTGCGGATTCATCCACTTGGATGGACTCCACCAGCCCCAGCTCTTTCACGACGGCTTTCACTCGTGTGATGGGAAGAGAGGCCTCTGCATCGGCGACTTCTTTCTGCGGTTCAGCACTCTTTTTCTGGGTGGAGAAAAAGTCATTATAGACGACAGCCCAGCCCAACAAAAGCAGCACCCCAGCCAGGATGCCCAAGATGGGGCCCAGCCTGGAGGCGGATGTGAGGGCTGGCTGCGATGCAGCACCCACCGGGGCTAGTGGCGTCACCCCAGATGGAGCAGCCGCTTCAGCCGTGACGGCTTTATTTCCGGGGCTGTCTTCTGGGACGACCTCAGGAGCCTCGACCTCCTTCTCTAATTCAGGAATATCTGCCGCAGACAGCAGCGGCCAAGCCTGGCCAGTCGGCCCGAGGACCAAATGCGAACCGCCGAGGGAAAGGAATGTAAAGGCAGGCCAGGCTTGCCGTGCCTCCCTCACCCTTTTTCCATGGATGAACACACGCCCGCCAAGCGGTGCAACCGTGATGCCGGAGGTGGATGAAAGCTCAAACTCCACATGCTGCGGCGCGACCAATACATCATGAAGGACGACATCACATTCATCGTCGCTGCCGACCAAGGTCTTGCCTTCATACAAACCAATCTCAGCCCCCTGATGAGGACCGGCGATTACTTTGAGTAGCCACTGTTGCTTGGGTGCACTCATTAACGGGAGGGATAAGCAGGGATGGGATTCTTTTTACCCGTAGAACTCGGGGTGGGCGGTGGGGTCACCCCCTCATCATCTGGCGAAGACATGGCTCGCGGAACGCTGGCAGGTGCTGGCAGGAGTGCGTTTGGCCGCTTGCCACTACCCGCGATTTCAGGGGGTGAAGTCTGAATGCCTGCTGCCAACCGCCGAGCCAGATCCTCCACCTTTTCTCGGGAAGTTTGCTCCCCAGTGAGATAGCTCGGGAGGGCGAGTTCGTTACCGTCTGGTGTGGTGTAATTAGCCGGGTCTGTGGCCTCAGTGCTCAGATCCACGATGCGTGGGGTGATGAAGAAGAACCGCTGGGTGCGCTCATGATTTCTCTCATTTCGGGAGAAAAGTTTTCCCAATCCAGGCACCTTAGACAGCAGTGGCACCTGCCGGGTATTGCGCACACGGCGCTCCACTGAGTAGCCGCCTAACAGAAGAGTTTTGTTCTCCGGCACCATGGCCTGGGTATTGATGGCACTCTCGCGGGTGGAGGGGATGTTATCCACACGTGTGTCGGAAAAGCTCCCGTCAGTGATGTCAATCTGGAGACGGAAATCATTGCGCACGCCTTCCCTCACGATGGTGGGAGTCACGCGCAATTGAATGCCAGTTGTTACGTCAAAGAGGTCCACTTGGAGATTGCCTTCTACTCTCACATAAACCTTCTCATCGGTGCGGATTACAGCTTGCACGTTTTCCATGGTTAAAACTGACGGGCTGGAGACGATTTGCCCGGCACCCACCTCCTCCACGGCCCTTAGACGAGTGAGTAATTCATACCCGCCAGCACTGATGAGGGCAGTGGCATTTAAGCCAGCACCACGGGCGAGGTTGCTCCCATCAAAAAAGCTAGGCGTCTGGCCCTGCGTGTTATTTCCATCGAAGATGCCACGATCTGCATCGAATCCCAGCCGCCCAAGGTCATTGCCATTTTTGCCTAAACCCAGGATCTCCACGCCCACATTTCGCAGGTTGTCTGAATCCACATCGACAATCGCAGCGGTGATTTCGATGGCCTTCGTCTGCACATCCAGCATGCGGATAAGCTCCTCATAGAGTGGCATACGTGCAGCTACATCACGCACGAGCACCGCATTGAGACGGGTGTCAGCAACGATCATCGGTGCGCGGGGATCAGTCTCCTCCACAGCCTCTAGAGGCGGCGCCCCCTGCCCTTGTGCCTGCTGAGAACCCGTTGGATCGTAGGGGTTGAAAGGACGTGGCGGAGTGGCAGCGGCTGGATTGCCGATGGCGGCCAAGCCTTTTCCCCGGAGTCCAGGCCGTGTGACCCGATTGCTCGTTTCCTCCACACCGGTGGAGAGCAGACTGCCTGCAGGTTGATTCGCCATTAACCGCTGCAAACTGCTGACCACCCCTGGGACAACGCGATTGGTCGTTCCCGTGTTCACATTGATATCGTTCGCGCTGGCATAATTCAGACGGAATGTCCGCACGGTGATCTGTTCATTGATCCGCTGGTTTTCCTGATTGTCCAAATCACGGGCGAGCAGCTCTGTGGCCTGAATGAATTGAGGCCCTCCCACTAGAAGTAAGACCCCACTCCGGTGACCGGGCTTGATCTGCACCTCGCGTCCCTTCGGCCCACTGGCATAACCGATGCTAAACAGGACTTCATTGAGCGCCTCAGGCGTAAGGTATGGGAGTGCGAGTGGGCGAGAGATCACTTCATCTGCACTTTCGATGACCATGCGCACACCATCATAAAACCACACCAATTCGTGAGCTTCGCAAAGCTGATCGAAGACGGCTTGGGTCTCGACGTCTTTAAAGCTGCCACTGGTCACGCCCTTGACAGAGTCACTGATGCTGACGGGCAAGTTTTGAGAGACCATCAGCTCTTTGAGCAGATCACGCACAGACCGCTGTTGTGCCTGAAAGCTCACGCGCTTCGCTCGCCAGGGGATGCGGTCATACTCTTGCGCAGAAAGTTCACTCCAAGAAAAAGCCCCCAGGGCCAGACAGAAAGTGATGAAGAAAGGTCGGGAGAGATTCATCATCTTAAGATTGGGTCAGCCAGTTTTTCCAAAACTCGAGTTCGTTCACCAGGGCCTCGGCCGCTTGAAGAAAGGTGGGAATCGAAAGATCTTGCTCAGCCAACGAGCGCCAGAGGATCAATTCGTCCGTCTCGGGTTCTAAGCTCAAAATCTCCTCACCACTGAGCTTGCTAAATCTTGCCGCATGTAATGTTAGGCAACTTGTCAGCAGATGCTGGGATGAAGTCTGGCGGCGCGCCACCAGGTCATCCACTCTACCGATGACGCCCAGCAAAATCACCTGCGCATTCTTCTGGAGGGAGAATCGCAGTTCATGATCTTCCAGCCAAAGTGCATAAACACCATTTGGTTTAGGCTCAGGCACTGAAAGCCCGACTTCATCACAAAAGACCGCGAGAGCTTCGCGCAGTGAGGTGGAGGGTGGTGAGATGAAATTCATCACAAAAAGAATCAGGCAGCGATTCGGCCTAGGGGTTGAATAGTGATCTCCTCCGTCAGCTCCTGGTGGCTCAGCACGGGCAGTTCGTAGAACTCTTGTTCGATGAGTTTCCGGGTGTATCTGCGCACGTCCAAAGACGTCAGCAGCACGGGCCTCTGATTCGTTTCAAGGATGTCTCCAACCTCCCGTCGCACGGAAGTCAGCAGGGCCTTCACCGTCATTGGCTCGAGGGCAAGGTAAGCTCCAGCGGACGTTTGCCGCACTGCTTTACGGATCTTTTCTTCGAGGCTGGGCTCCAGCAAATAAACCGCGAGGATGTTTTGGCCCCGACTGAATTTGTAACTGATGTAGCGTTTGAGGCTAGCACGCACATACTCAGTGAGCAGCACTGCCTCCTTTTCTTTCTGCCCCCATTCAATGAGGGCTTGCAAAATAGTTCTCAAATTGCGTATGGAGACCTCCTCCTGAACCAACCGCTGGAAGACCTCGGTAATTTTTTGCACAGGAAGCACGCGCTGCACTTCCCTGACCACTTCCGGGAATTGAGCCTCCATTTGTTCCAGGAGATATTTCGTTTCCTGCAGGCCCACAAAATCGCCCGCATAACGTTTGAGGATGATGCTCAAATGGTAAGTCAACACCTGAGTCGGTGCCAGATAAGGCACCCTGGCCTTCTCGAGATCTTTGACTCGCGCCTCAGGCACCCAGAGGGGCAGCAGACCCCGGACAAAGGGCTTTTCTTCCGTAAACTCAATGCCGAGCATGCGCAGTGAATCTGGCTTTTCACGGGCCAGCACACACTTCGCCTGAAACATCCCCTCAGCGATGGGGACCTCATGCAGCAAGATCTTGTATTGTCCGGCAGGAAGAGACTCATTGAAGCGCAGATGGATGCCTGGGAATGGCACTCCTAGATCGTGATACAGGGCCTTTCTGACCCGGATGAGCTCATCGTTCATCGCATTGGCATCCACCACTTCTTGACTCGCAGCGGAGACATCCATCAGCAAAGGCACGGTCACAGAAAACTCGTCACCATCGTCCCGCTTTTGTTTGATCGCAGGTTTAGCTCCACTGGCTGCGGCAGCGGGGAGGTTGCGCTTATCATGCTGCACCACGGCTGGGGTAAGTTGAGTTTGGAAATTGGCATAACCGATGGCACCAGCAATCCCCCCTAAGATGATGAAAGGGATTTTTGGGAAGCCTGGAATCAGGGCAAAAGCAAAAAGGAAACCCGCCGCAATCATGAGCGCTTTAGGTTGAGAAAGCAGTTGCTTACCCACGTCCCCGCCGAGTGCCCCCCCCTCTTCCTCATTGCCCACGCGGGTCACGATCATCCCCGCTGTGATCGAGATCAGGAGTGCTGGAATTTGGGATACCAGACCATCTCCAATGGTCAGAATCGAGTAAGTGGTAACGGCCTTTCCGATCTCCCAGCCCTTTTGCAAAGTGCCGATGGCAATCCCTGCCGTAATGTTGATCGCCGTAATGATGAGCCCGGCAATAGCATCCCCTTTCACGAACTTCATAGCACCGTCCATGGAGCCATGAAGCTGGCTTTCTTTTTCGATCATGCTTCGGCGCTTTTTGGCATCCTCCTGCGTGATGTTTCCTGCCCGCAGATCCGCATCAATGCTCATCTGTTTCCCAGGCATGGCATCCAGAGTAAAGCGCGCCGCTACTTCAGCGACACGTTCCGCCCCCTTTGTGATGACCACAAACTGAACGATGGTGATGATCAAAAAGATCACCACACCCACGATGAAATTCCCTCCCACGACGAAGTTGCCAAAGGTAAAAATGATGTCCCCAGCATGCGCCTCCAGCAAGATGAGGCGCGTTGTCGTGATGTTCAGCGAAAGGCGGAACAGGGTGGTCACCAACAACATGGACGGAAACGTCGAAAACTCCAAGATGTGCGGCACATACATGGATAGCATGAGCAGCAGCATGGAGATGGACAGATTCACCGCTAGCAGGATGTCCAGGAGCCAAGGTGGCACCGGCAGGATCATCAAAGACAGGATCAAAACCACGATCACCGCCATGATGACGTCGTAGTATTTACTCCCTTTGGTTAGGGCATTCTGGACAGAAGCAAGCATGGGATTAACGTCGTTCGTGATTCAGCAGGCTGGCCAAAAAGTCTCGGGCAGCTTCCTGCTGGCCCTGCTCCCAGAGCGCTTTGGCAAAGACCAACCCGACTGGCACCCGCAGGTGTTCTTCACATTGTTTAAAAGCACGCGTGGCGGCACGGGCAGCAGCGCCGGGGGAGCCCGCTAAGAGCTCTGCCAAAGCTAGACAGCGCTGAACCTCTGAATCTTCTGGAAATGCCCGATACACAAGTCTCAGAAGCACACGCGCAGGGTCCGGGCGCCTTTGTTCGAGGTGCAGGTAAGCCATGGTCATCATCCAGTCACGCTGGCGCTGCGTCAGCGCGAGGAAGGCCACAGGCTCTTCATCCTCTGTGTTCAGGTGTGGTTGGAGGTTATCATTGAGAGACTCCATGATTAGCCTTTCAAAAGTGCATAACGGTATTGTTCCCCCAAATCATGGACCGCCCCCAGGTGCTCCAGCAGGTTGATTGCGGCCTTTAACTCTTCCAGGATATTGGGATCTTCTTGCTGGCTGGCTTCTTGGAGTAAGCTGCGCATGACTTGGTCTCTCAAAGGATGAAAAACACTGGGATGCAGCACGCTCTGATCCTGCACTTGAGGGCGCAGGGCATCGAGCACGACCTTCTCAAAAGTCTCCGCCTGTAGCATGGCCTCCAACTGGCGTTCCACTGCCGCATTGATGGGCTGGAGATGGGTATCCTCCGGCAGCAGCGGATGAGGGGATTCATCCGCCAATTCAATGGAGGACAAACCTACACGCGGCTGAAAGGCCTCTGGAGTGAGTTGCATCATGCGTAACGGACAGACGAGCTGTTTTGGTCATGAACGGCGATGAGCCACTCCAATGCTTGGTGGATGCCAGGAAGGGTAAATTCACGTGCCTCGAGGCGCACTGCAAAAAACAGCTCCCCTGCACCTGCCAACCCTAAGCGGGTAGGAAAGGGCGCTGGACTGCGGTAATGGCATGATTCCAGCAGTCGTTTGCAGGCCCTTTCATCAGGCACCTCAATCCGGCGAATCAAACTCAAAGACACCGTTTCTTGACGATCTCCGATCCACTCAATGGCCAAGGAACCTAGCTTTTCCATGTCCAAAAGCACGGTGCCATTGTCACGAAAAGTGAGGTTTTCCAGGCCGATGGATTTTCCAAAGTCAGCCAACGTCTCGGCAATGATGCTCATAGACTCACCTCCTCCCGTGAGATTTCAGTATCCATCGCCTGCTGCAGAGCTTCCAGCATCTTCTCCCGGATATCCGCCGAGGGATACAGCTTCAGCGGTATGAGCCTGATTTTTTCTCTAAGTTGAGTGAGGAAGTAGATGCGCATCTCAGAGTCCTTGACGCCGATTTTATTGGTGATCTGAATGAAGTTGTTGGGATCGATCCAGCGCTGCGTAGTCATCTCCAGCAACTCACGCATGAGATCATGAGCTGTGTATTCATTGGCCATGCGGGAAGCTGAAAGATGTCGCAGTTGAATGAGGACGGACTTTATCCACCAGGTCTGCCAGCACGCGGTAAAGGTTCCCCATCTGCTGGACGTAGTTGATGTTGTTGACGGCAGTCTCGAGGTGGGCGGACTCCATGGAAGGCCCCATGCCATGAGCGTCCAGGTCACTGCCTGCGGCCTGTATTAGGAAATCCAGAGCCTGAGTAAATCGGCTCTCTCCATAACGTCCCATGATAGCCTGATACATGTCAGACACCGTGGGGCGGCCTAGAACGGCAAAGCGGTAAAGATCACGCAGCTTTTCCAACTGTTCGAGCCCCTGCTTTGAAAAACTGAGCACGTCTGAAGCGATGTTGATGCCTGCGCGAATGGCGGGACCCGCTTCTTTGAGAAGCGTTTCTTTCACATTCGCGGCTTTCTTCGCCAGCGCTTGCAGCTCTGGGCTGTCTTCTCGCTTCAGGCTTTCTTCAGTAAAGGCGATCGCTGCATACTGCTCGCTCACATCGCTAAATTCGCGCTGCAGCATGTCCTTCAGTTCTTGCTCACTGACTCCCGCACCGCGCTTCTTCACCGCGTCCATGAACTCATGGAATTTCTCAGAAGACTGAGATTTCCCAGTCATGTTGACGTACTTTTCAGCAAGTTCCGTCGAGCTGAGTTTCAGAGATTCCTTAGAGCCCGCTTTGCGCTCAGAGAGTTTTTTCTCCACTTTTTCTGAAGCGACAAAGGTCATCTCTTCAGCAGCGTTCTGCAAGGCTGTAGAGGCATCCATCTGCATCGTCACCGTCTGGCCCTTAAACTGGCCTTCCTGGCGCTGAGCCTGGGCAAGTGAATCTGCCAGCCCCTCCTTACTGGAAAAGGAACTGACAAGTGCCCTCATGTCCGAGCCGATGGTACTCATGCCACCACCTCCCTACCCTCAGGCTTTGGATTCTGAATTGTCTCTGAAAACACAATAGTCTTTGCTATGCTTAACCCTTCAAAAAAGCGGGATTACAAAGCCGAGAAGGATTTTATCTCACCCCTCAAATATTTGAGCGCTGAACGATCTGGGCCTGGTTGGATAAAAAGTCCTGGTAGAGCTTCAAGATCATGTCTGTGAGCGTTTTACCAATGTTGGCCAATTCGTCCGTGATGGATTGCGCCTCTTGCAGCAGCTTCTGCGTGGCTTCGTATTTCTTCTGGATCACCCCAGCCAGATCCGCCTCCAGCTTCAGCGCGGCCGCATCTTCCTTCATCTTTGCAGAGGCCAGTTCTGCCCCCCCCGTAACGATCTGTCCCAGAGCTTGACCGATGCCGCTGCCCATCTGCCCGCCAGCGATCCCACCAGCCCCCGTTTTAACTCCGAGCCCTCCTCCCACAGCCGTGCTCGCGATGGATAACGCACCCGAAATAATTTTGCCAATGGCCTCCGTGCGAGCCGCCTGGATCTCCTTCATCGTGGACTCGTAGTTCTTTTGGGCGGCGACTTGCATCTGCTTCGCTTGATCCAAAACATTGTCATACTCAGCCATGACCATGTGGTGTTTCGCTGTTGAAGCGAGTTGGCGAAGCTCCTGGGCCGCGACGAGCATCTTGCCCAGAAACTCAGAGTAATCTGGGTAGGCGCTGTTGTTGATCAGGTCGAACAACTGCGTTTCCGTCTGCTTGAGCTGGGTTTCGATCTGTTCAAAAGCCTTGGTAATTTCCGTGGCATTTTTTTCCAGGTAATCCTTCCCACCTTTGATGATGCCGGCAGCCAAGGCGCTGACTTGATCATTCAAGATGAGCACAGCGGCCGTCAGCGTCATGCCGGTGAGTGCTTCCAGATTTAGATTCTTGAGCTGTTGCTGGATTTCGTTCAGCGAGATGTCTTCTGGCCCGATGAGTGGATAGCTCAAAGTGATGGCCGTGGGAGGACTCCCCCCCTGGGACCCTTCCTTTCCAGGGGTGATGCTCACGGTCAATGTTTTGTTGGCCCCATTCGTCTGCTGAAGCGGTTGTGAGTTGTCAATATTCGGAGTCTGACTGGGGGTATTGGAAATGCTGAACGATATATTCATACCAAATCGTGATCGTAATGTTTGTTAGAATGGAAAGATGAATCGCCACTTAGGCTGCCTGAAAGTGCATCAAATCTTTCATGGAATTGGCCGTTTCATCGGCAGCATTGAAGATGGCAGAGATGGTTTCCATGGAGGTCTCCATCATCACTTGCAGGTCCTCTTGGAGTTGCTCGATGGTCTTACGCAGCAACTCGATCATGGCCTGAATCGCTTTGGCCAGAGCTTCAGCTTCATCCGCCTTGCGCCGAGCTTCAGCCGCATCTTCGCGGATGTCAGCCACGAGGACACCGCCGACTCCCTGTGTGATCTGCATGGAGCCTTGAATCACAGCACTGGTGATGGCTTGGCGAGCTGCCAGCCTGAGAACGGGCTCTAGACTCGCGAAGAGTGTTTCCTTGATCGTCGCCCGTGCAGCGGCCATGGCAGTTTCTTTGGCCAGGTCTTTCAGCACGTGACTGGCGCCTTTATCAGCCGCTTTCTTGGCCGTCTCTTCCGCCAGTTCCCAGGCCATGGTGGAAAGTGATTTTTTTCCCGCTTGCTCCAATCCCTCTTTAGCCAGCTCTTTCGCAACGTTATCGAGCCCCTTGCTAGCAATGTCCTGAAAGAGATCCCCCCCCGCTTTGACCACCTCTCTCATGATCTCCTTCGTGCTCATTTTGATGCCATGTTCTGCCAGCTTACCCGCAGCCATATTCGCCCCTGTGCGGATGCCGTCCACCACAGCCCCTAGGCCGCCCACCATGGCCGCCCCCATCGCGACATAGCCCAGGATTTCAGTCGCCTTGGTCATGCCTGCGATGGCTTTGTCACTGAGAAACCCCCCCCCACCCGCGGCTTTGATGACAGAGTCCACAGCCATCACCATATTGATAACACCTGAGGCCATCAACGCCGCCGTGGCTGCAAACAAACCGGCTGCCGCGACCACGTTTCCGGTAAGCGCATAACCAATGGCCGCGATGGCCGTAAAGACGGCAGAAATGACATCGAAGATCGCCTTGAAGAAATTGGCGATGGCCTGGAAAATATTGACCTTCTTGTCAGCTTCGCGGCGTTTGGAGGCCTCTTTTTCGATCTCCTTCATCTGCTCATTCATCTTATCCAACTGCTCACGGTTTTCGCGATTCAGTTCGTTGAGCCGGCCCTCGATTTCATTCTTCGAGACAGCCGTCATCAGTTGATTTAAAGCATCCTGGAGCAAGCCGATACGCAGAGTGAGATCCATGGCGCTCAGGTTCATCTTTGGCGGTGCCAATTGGAGGATGCCATCCTTTGAGGGCAAGACTCCTGTGGCATCAACATTTGAAAGCAGCGTCAGCGCCTTCGTCAGCGATTCACCTGCGGTTTTGGTGACTTCTTTGAGCGTCGAATGTAAAGAAGCCGGGTCAAAGCCAGGGATGGGAGATGGCGTGGTGTTGATGTTCATAACATTCAGTCGGCCGCGTCGCTTTTTTCCAGGAGTTCGAGTAAATTTTCCGCTTGTTCCAAGATGGCCGCATGGGCTGGTTTTTTCCGGGCGATGTAGGTGCACGCATGCAGCGCCCCCTCAGCATCTGAGACTTTACCCTGGGCGATGTAACACTTCGCCATGAGCAGCGGCGGCTGAGGATCTTCCATGTCAAGCATGGTGAGGAATCCGTAGGCTTTAATGGCTTCCTCGTATTTCTTTTGTTGCTCGCGGCAGGCACCCAGTCCCGTCCAAAAACGCCGATCAAAATGATTCAAGATGGAGAGAAGCTGAAAGATGCGCTCCGCCTCATCATATTTCCCGGCGTTGTATTGGTTATACCCCACCATGTAGATGACCTCCATGCTCTGTGGCGTGAGGTTGGTGAAGTCTTGGTAGGTGCGGCCATTGGCCCCAAATTTTTCAAAGAAGTTTTTCCAGTCTTCGGGCGAATCGAACGGGAGGCCACCCACGGCGGATTTGGCTGCTTTTTGGAGGTCGGACATGAAATAGGAGGAGTTTGGTTGAAGTAGGATTAACTAACATTGCGGAGCTGGCTCTTCACGAGGCCATCCATCTTCTCTTGGATCTTGCTCATCACTTCATAAGCTTGGTTGAAGCGATTCAGTGTTGTCTGGTAGTCCAACATCGCATCTTGCGACTGAGTGGATTTGCGGTCGATGTAGGACTTCAAAGAGCTGCGAGAGCTACCCCACTCCGTGTAGTTGGCCTGGTCATCATTGCCGTTATTCTCAAAGATGGTGAGGCCCTTCTTGGCATTGGTGGCTTCGAAGAAGTCCATGTTTTGAGTTTCATAACTCAAGTCAGGGTTGGTTGTTTTACCGTTCTCGGACTGAGCTCGAGTTTTACCGGCTTGGGCCTCCAGATCGGCGTAAGCCGAATTGGCTTTCGCTAAGTCATCGCGGATCTCCGAAGTGACCGCCTCTTTCATATTGAGCTGACCACGCAGCACGCGGATGCGGGCCTCCATGAAGTAATAGAGGTACATCGCTGGCGAAAGATTGTTGACCTGATTGACGAAGCCGAAGGCATTATTTTGCAGTGGCTGAAGCTCCTTGGTCACCTGGATGTAAATGGATGTCTCCACAGCAGGGTTGGTGGTCAGCTCGATCTTGGAATCTACAGGCTGCCCACTCAGCGTCCCTGCGACGGAGACTTTATTGAGTCCTGAAACGGGGGCATTTTCAGCGATGAGGTAGTATTCAAAAACAGGATTTCCCTGCGCATCCTTGATGCCACTATTCACCGTCGCCACACGATCATAAACGATGTGGGGGCTATTGGCCGTGGGCAGAGTGCGTGGAGTGATGGAGGTGACGACCGTTACCTTCTCCTGCGGATTGAGCTTCATTTTATTCCCCTCAGCAAAGACGGCATCAATCCAGGCTGAGTAGGCATCATAAACAGGGATGCCTCCATCCCCAAGCCCACTGGCTAAGACAGCTTTATGTTGATCAGCCGTCATGTCGCTGAAGTTCCCACTCCACGCGGCTCCATTCCACATGATCGTGCCCCTATTCTGGAGAAGATCCTGGCCGCCGGCGGAATATGCGACTGAGGTCGTAAAGGATGTGAAAGGTCCGTTGGGTATGGAAAGCCCATCAGGTCTTCGATACTCGGGCCTCTTCAGCATGATCGCGAAGACCTCCTCCATGAACTCACGCTTCAGGAATTCCTTATCGTAGGGGAAGTCTTCTGATCCGGCTTTAGCCGCGTCTGTGATGACGTTTTGGAAATTGGCGATGCGCTGATCCAGTGCTGAGATGTCACTCTTGAGTGCCTCATTGGTATTGTTCCGGAAGTAGTCTAAATGCCCGGCATTGGCGGCATTGGTGCCATAGGCGTAAAGGTTCGCCAGTTCCTGAGTTTTAAAATTGATGGTCGCCATAAGTAGGAATGCTGAGGTGGCTTTTAGATGCGAAAGCGATTGCCCACGGCGCGTACTGTCGCTGAGGGCCTAGCGGCCTGGTGCAGATCAAGCGCTTTTTCGTTGATCCGTTCTTCCAGGTGCTCCCATTCGCTGAGGAGCTTGGTGAAAATGATTTGGTGCCTTTCAGGCACGCGGGGATCGCTGATCAGGATGGTTTTGCCGATGTCAGGTTCCAGATGGTTTTCCCGGTAAAAAGCATCCAGTTTTTCCACCGCTTCACGCCCCTGGGCCAGCAGGGCATCCAGGCATTCGATGTGTGCTTGGACACGCTGAACGTCGGTCATGGCAGGAGGGCTATCATTCATGGTCGAGAGAGTCAGGGGATCACACCATCATGCCAGACTGCACGGCGCGGGAGACGAGGTTACTTTGACCGCTCGGGGTGGTATCCTCCGTGCCCCATTCAAGGCCCAAGTCTTTGCGGAGTTCATTCATCCGCCCGTCAAAAAGAGCCTGTTGCTCGTCTGAAAGATCATCACTCTGGACCAAATCCATGAGCAGTGAATCCTCTTTGATCAGGCTAACAAACTGTTGAACAATCTCTTGTGACTGAGTAAAAAGCACACCTGCTTGCTGGATCTGCCTTTGCTGGGTCTGAAGCGCTTTGTTGAGATTCTCTTGAAGAATTTTTAGCAGTTCAGGATCGGTTTGGAAATTACCCGCGATGGTACGCACGGCTTGCGTGAAGTTGGACTCTCCTAGGGGTGACGAATCCTTTGTGTTCGATGGGCTCAGCGTCTGTGGGATTAACCCGAAAGCTCTCAGGCTGAGTAGCAAACTCTGCAGCCCCAGACGTAACTCTGCGGCGGTGAGGACCTCCCCTCCCGTAGTATTGTTGCTCTGAGAAGCACCTGCTGAGCCAAGATCTGCAAGCCCCTGCAGGACTCGTTTCAATTGCTCAGCCGTTCTCGATGACTCCGGCAAGACACCCGTGGTCTGTGGCTGCCCTGTCGGCCCTGTGGCGACCTGGCCGGTCAAAACTGCGGCGAGCTGCTGCGCAACAGATGAGAGCTGTGGCAGAGAAGCTGTGGATACCCCAGTGAAAAGCCCGAACAGCGTCTGTAGCGCTACTGACTGCAGCGGCGGCGGCGACGTTTCTCCTGGCGTCGTTGGTGTTTCGGTAGGGACGGTGCTCTGCAAGGACTGCCCCAGAGCAGCTAGGTTTTGAAGGAAGCTCTGAAAAGGCGTCGTGGTGACTGACGCAGTGGAAGTGCCCCCGCTAGAAATTTGGCTGCCTGGAGGGGATACTTGAGGATTGCTTTCAAGCAGTGAAGCGAGGACCTGCGATGACGTTTGAGGAATGATCTGAGAACCACCTTGCTGGGGTGACGACAGCACATTCAACCGATCTAGAACGGACAGCAACGCAGCAAGGCCGGAGGTCAACTCTTGCGGATTGATCTGAGGCACCGTGCCTGATGAAGGCGAGAGGGAGGCAATTTGATTGAGCAAGCCTAACAAAGGATTGCCCTGCACAGATTGCCCCTCAGAAACTGTCGAAGATGAGTCCACTACCAGGGGGGCGCCGGGCAATCCCGTCTCTATTAAAGGCGTATTCACCGGGCCATCAGGGGGCTGCCCCAGCACTGGGGAGGACGGCGTGCCCACAGGGATCTCCCCGCTGCTCCCGGGTGCGACATCCGTATTGTTAGGCAGCCCCGTCCCAGCCAGACCTTCCTGCGTGGGAGGGAGATCGAGAATCTTCAAATTTCCGCCGCCCAAAATACCGGTGAGCAGGCGCCCGGCACGGCGCAGACTGTCTCCCAGCGGGTCTGTACCTGGCCCCGTAGGAAAGACATCCGAAGTGCTCGTGAATGTATTCGGAGTCGGGCTTTCGGGGTCTGGCGAGGAAGGATTCGGGGTGTTTGACTCGGTAGGCCGCAGGGGATTGAGGCCTCCACCTTGCGTGAGATCTGTGATCTTGCTCAGGAGTTGATTCGCATTCGTGGAGATGTCTCCTTGAAGTGGAATTTGGGAGCCATCCCCTTGAAGTAGTTGCAAGGCCGCAGCCAGCCGTCGCTCGATCGCTAACAGTTCCGATTTGGCCGTCGCATCATCGAGACCGCGGGATTCAGACTGCCGCTCAGTTTCCTTGCGGAGCAGGTCAATGATGTCATTGAGATCACTCAGGGCTTGGTTGGCAGCGGCGATTCTAGCCAGCGTCTGCTCATAAGCATCCTGCATTTGTTTGATGTAACTGGTGGTGAGGTTCGCCACCTCCAGCAGCTCAAGGTTGTTGAGCTTGCCGTCGCCATCATAGTCATAATCAGTCAACCCGAGATCGCGGAGAAAACCTTGCATCTCTGGAGAAATGGAGACGTCGGTGGGATCAAGCCGGAGCTTATTGGTGATGGCGACGGTGCCGATGATTTCACGACCACCCGCGTCTCCCAGGTTGTTGCCATTGTTACTCCAGTTGTAGGCAGAACCCCCCATCTGAAGTACATGCCCATCATTGCTAGCGCGATCCACCTCACGGCCGTTCAGATCGGTGTAGGAACTGACATTCGGCCAGGCATTGTTGCTGAGGTTGTTGATCGTGAAGGCATGTGCTCCACGAGTGATGAGCAGGTTAGTCGTGCTCCCTGGAGTGACGGTGATCTTCGTCAGATTTGGCAAGACGAAGGTGGACGTGTTTTCAAACTTCCAGCCACTGCCACCATTGAGGTTATTGACGCTTCCATCAGGCTGGACCAAAATTCCTGCACCACTGGAATCTGTGAGCGTCCAGAAGCCAGTATTACCCCAGGTCGAAATGGAGTATCCATCGCCCAAATCATGCATCGTGGGCGTCTGATGACGAATTTTGGCAATGGGCGCATTATCAGCAAAGCTAATCACGCTGTTCGCGTGATTGATGATATCCCCAGTCGCATAGTAAATATTCAGCGTCTGGTAATAGCGATCTGAGGGGAAAGGATTGGTGTTAGATAGAGTGCTGAGTAAGGCCAGAGCCTTCCCCTGCACAACCGATGCAGCATCCCTGGCAACGACGGCATGGTGCCGTGAGTTAATGGGGTCTCCTTGATTGACCAGATAACCTGTCCCCAAAGTGTACAGCTCAGCCGCTGCCCATTTCAGGTCGTTGGCCAAGTTCCGCTCTGGCGTGCCGCCACTGGTGCTGTTGATCAGGCCCTGAGCACGATTGTCCAGTGACTGAGCCTGGCTGTAGAAAGGCCAACCCTGGGCACGGACGCCATTGACCATGGCATTGTAGTGCTGATCCCGCAGACCATTCGCGGCTGAAACGAAGGGATCTTTCTCTGCAAGCTCGTTGGCTTCAGGAATCCTTGAAGTCATTTCCTGGAGGCTGCGGATGGCCAAACCATACATGCCGGTCTCAGACAATGTCTGTTGCAGTCCCGCAAGACCACTCAGGGCCGTCTGGGAGATCAGGGTCTGGTGTTGGAGGTACACATTGGCGTAGGCCAATGAACCATCCAGCGCACCCGCACGTGCGGCGAAGCTGAGTTGATCGACTTTGATGATCTCCATGAAAATGAGGGGTCACCAGTGCATCCGCGAAAAAAAACGGCGGATTACAAGAAAGTTGCTAAACCTAGCAGCGAAATCAAAAATGGCGGCCTTGGTTATGGCTCGTTTATTCAAAGACCGCTTCACTGAATGGCTCATCACACAGGGCACTCCCCCCAGCGTGTATCAGCCAGGTGGGCTGCTAGGCTACCCCCCCATGGGATGGGAAGTGAAAATGAAGCACTGCGCTATCGCCTACGTCGTTCGCCCGAAAGATCCAGCCACCTTAGTCATCATCATGTTTGAGCGTGAGCAGAGGCGCTCAGGCCTCGACAGTCCATTCATGGACATGATCCGTTTTCTTTCTCAAGTCCGCAGGAGTGATGCTGGCATCACCCATGTGACAGGGCGCATTCATGCCATTGAGGGAAGACCTAGCGACAGTCTCGAGACTCAACGCATGCGCCCCTTTTATCAGATCCATTTAGGAGGGGAATACTTCACCGATGAAACAGGCGTGGAGTGGGTGCGCGGCTCATTGGAAAAAGCTTTTGAAGGGCTCAAAAGGAAAAAATAACAGCCCCTAACCAACAGTGCGGAGGTTAAGGTTAGGATAATTTTGCCGCTCGGCTGTAATCCAGATCGAGACTTTGGGTGATGTAAATTCAGGTCCTATTCACAGGATACGAATCATTCACCCAGATACGTCTCATGCTACCAATCGAAGAAATCAATACCCTCGTGGCCGAAGCGGGCCCGCTCGACAGCGAAATTCTTTCCGTCTCCCGAATTGCAGACAATGCATGGGCCATCGAGTACGAACCCGTGATGGTGGAACTGGAATACGACGCCTCCCGAGGCCGCCTGCTTCTTCAGACAGAGATCGGCGTGGTGCCAGAGGAACAAAAAACCCAACTTTTGTCAGCGATGCTCAATGTGTCTTTTCTATGGCGTGAAAGCGGAGGGCTCCACCTCGCCATGGCAGGCCGAGAAGGTGCTGCCATGATGATGGTGGACCTCGCGGGCGATGAATTAACGACGCCATCTATCGCAACGGTAGCGGGCAATCTCGTGGAACGAGTCTTGATCTGGCGTGGCATCTTCGCATCTGCCATGAAAACAAATCAAGAAAACACAGCCATGCCTTCTGCCATGAATCAGGCCTTTATCCGGGTCTGATATCACCCTCATCAGAACTTCCTCCCTATAACTCAACTCACTCACCTAAAGATAATATGAATAGCGTCACCTTGAGCAATCAAGCAACAGCACGAGATAATTTACAGAAAATCTCCGATATGCTGAAACAGCAATCAGACGGCTTGAAGGTCTATGGCAAAAAAGGTCCAAATCAAGAAATCACTTTGTATGTGAAGACCGCTGACACAAGCTCCATGGGGAAGGTGAAAAAGTTCTTTGAGAACATCTTCCAAGTCAGTGCGAGTCGGCGGCAAGTAGCGAATGAAACAATACGCAACCTGATCTCCGAACTTGCAACGCAAGGTTCTAAAAATCACCATTTAGAAGATGCACTCAATAATTTCAGTGAAAGCAGCATTCTATCTGGCCATGATCAAAATGGCAAAAAAGCGCATCGGGTCGAAAACTTGAATTTATTCCTGAAAGCAGCTCTCAATGTCTATGATAAAACATTCATGCAGAGTCAAATTCGAGATGAATTTAAACCTCAAGCAGAAAATAAAGTTAAAGAACTAAAAATCAAGACCGTTGAGTGGGAGAAGGGTGAAAGCATACAATTTAGGGATTTCAAAGCCAGTCCATTTAAACTGAATGGTGTAAAATATGAGCCTGTCAAACATCTCGCAACGGGCGGTTATGGACATGTATTTCAGTATAAGTCCGATGATAATCCATCAAAAATAGTAGCTCTGAAAATTTCAATAACAGAAGCGGTCGAGAGGAACACAGACCAGAATAGACTAGGCGCGCTTACTGAGATCCAGAATCATATAAACGTCTCTGCAAAGATTCAAAAATCAGCAATTGATTACGTCGGATCATGCTGTTTTCCCGATGGATCCATTGGGATTCTGACTGAATTTGCTCCACATGGAGACATCGAAAAAATGGCTCTCAAAATCCACGAGAAAACGGTTCCAGATAATCAAAAACCAGGGCCCGGCCAGTTGACAAAAAGTCAGGCGAAAGTGGTGTTACTGACCCTCATTAAAGATATGGCTAAGAGCTTAAACTCTCTTCATGAGGAAACTGGCATGACCCACTTAGACTTTAAGCCTGCAAACATGCTGTTGAATGAAAATGGAATAGGTCTTTTGTCAGACTTTGGAACTTCCTTTGAAGGAACTGAGAACATCCGAGATCAAATGGTCAATATTGAGGGAACGGCTTATAAAGCCCCCGAACTCTCGATCATTGATAAAAAGGAGTCTGAAGCTATTACAAATGCTAAATCTCCCCTAAACAAGCGTAAAATGATACATCTTGCTCAATTGAAAGAAGACATCGCTATCCTGTTCCCCGAAATGGATCGGGAAGATAGAGAAAAGATTGTAAATCTAGCTCATA
This sequence comes from Prosthecobacter dejongeii, assembly GCF_014203045.1. Lineage (NCBI taxonomy): Bacteria > Pseudomonadati > Verrucomicrobiota > Verrucomicrobiia > Verrucomicrobiales > Verrucomicrobiaceae > Prosthecobacter > Prosthecobacter dejongeii. The sequence goes on along the minus strand of NZ_JACHIF010000003.1, from coordinate 378,202 downwards.
TTAAAAAACATGAGGCACATCTCACCCAACTGAGCGGAGAGATAAGCTCACTTCCAGAATTCTCAAAGAATAAATTTCAAAACACTTTTAAGATGGATATTTGGGGGCTAGGTGCCTCCGCGTATCAAATACTTACTGGCAACGCAATCGGACAAGACACAGTGCCTAAAACGGCTAACCACCGTCTTGGAAATTTCTCGGAGACAGATGGCAAACTAGCCATTGTGGGAGACAGTAAAGGATTTCTCAACCAAGGTGGCTTAGCCCCATCCACAAATGATATTGCCCTCGATACATTCTTAAACTTTATCCTAACAGCGAAGCCTGAGGATCGCCCAACAGCCAAAGAGATCCTGGAGAATCCGCTTCTAAAACACTCCTCTATCGGCAGCGAGGAGGTGCGAAACATCATTAAAGGCTTCTCAAAAAATGACAACGAAATGATTGATCTCGCACGTGGTAAGTTGAGATTATAATGACCTTTGACGAATGTCTTTGCTTCATAAGAAGTTTTTAATCAAGGCCCGCCTCAAGACACAGATAAAACAGTTCGTCCATTTAAATTCCACTTGAGTGAGTTTGCATAAAGTTGATTCATAAAATCAGGCTGTGTTTGAACGTCTTTATCACAGTCTATTTTATTTAGAGCGTGCTATGAATTCTTGAGAAAAGAGTGTTAAGCATCAGCATAGCAAAGGCGACCCAGTCGCCGCAGTATGCACTTTGGAGCCTTTTCTTGTGTTTGTAACCATCGTATCCTGCACGTACTCCGCTCTCAGGCGTGGACTGCATCGTGCGACCCTCCAAGATCACAGCGCTTGGCTGGGCGTTCTTTTCAGAATACATTCCGCCATGGCCTCCATGCACCCAGCCTTGATCCAGCGTTGCCATGGCTGGTAAACAATAGCCCAGTCATGAGGCAGCATCCCCCAAGGGCAGCCAGCCCGGGCGATGTAGCGAACGGCATTGAACACATCGCGCAAGAAGCGCTCCCTTTGCAGAGCCTCTTCCGTCATGAGTTCAAAGTAAGGGAGGCAAAAATACCACTCTTCATCACTGACATCGGCGAGATACGGAGGCTTGGGGTTCACGGTCGGGGCAGCCATCCCAGCTTATGACCACTCTTTCCACCCTCGTACAGCGCCTTATCAAAGTTCATGACACGCTTTAGGATACTCTCCACGCTTGGTAAGAACCAAAACAGCATGGTATCATACCCGCAGCTATTTTAACAAAGTCTGAGAGGTCAAAGGAAAATGGGGAAGCTCAAGGGATGAGCCATGCTCCAGCGTCTTTCAATGAGCCGAGGTGGAACCAGAAAACGAATAACGTCCAGTTCTTCAGCCAAGCTCCAGAAATCTTTTCGACGTTCAGATTTTGCCAGCACCGATGGTTTATATTAGCTTGGCACGACTTATCATCCCCAGCATTTATCGCATCATAACAAGACCGCATGTTTAGCATGCGGCCCTGAATCTGAGGTTCGTGATTGGTTAGAGGATGTTATAAAGCCATTCCTACCAAGCAGCATCGGGCAACTCTATCTTCCTCAATTGCCTTGGTTTTGATAGATTTCTGTGAGTCGGTTCAGTTTCTCATCCAATTTGTTAAAGTCGAGTCCCTCCAACCCTTGATTGATATGGTTCAGGGTGTCTTTGGGGTCATGGCTAGTTAAGCCGTTATCAGACAGCTTTTCACCCAGGCTTTCTGAATTTCGACTCAACATCTGCAATCCTTCGGCCATACCCTTGATGACATTGATGGCAAAAAGTCTTTTACTGGACTCGGGAATACTTTTCCACTGCTCTGTTTCGTCTCGGTTAGAAGCCGTATCTCGGTAAAAAAGTGTCCCCCCCTCGAACGGAGGGCTAAAGCTAGCGAATAGCACATTTGAAATAGGATTATCGTCTCCAGTAGAGAATCCAAGCTTAGAATCCATCTTCAAACTTCCAGCCATCCATTCCTCGAAAGCTTCCGGCGATGTTGCAGTCAGTATTTTTAAGAAGTTCGTGGCACCCGAAAATTTATCCTTCAGACTATCAGTGTCTATTCCATAACCAATAGATTTGTCTTTTCTCTGCACTTGCCCCATCGAAGGATCAATTAGGTTTAGCCTACCTTCTTCATTGATCATGATGTTACTAAAATTACTGCCGTTAGCCATGTTGTTACCCATATTCAGGTGATCATTGAATCCCATAAACTGCAATAGGACCATCGATTGACCTACGGATTGCCCAAAAGAGTTTGACCGTAGTAGCTCTAGCTTCTTTTCAGGTGACAAAAGATTTCCCTGCTGAGCATTTTCCACCATTTCAAACTTCATGACTTTCTGGTGCTTAACCAGGTTTTGCTTCATACCGTCTCTGTGAGAACTACCTTGCAGCTTAACTAATTTTTGCTCAATTTTCTTAGCTAGGCCCAAATTTTCCCCTTTGATGGCTTTGTCCAGATCTGTTTGGAGCGACTTGACTTCCTGTTCGATCTTGGAGACACATTCCCCATAGAGATTCGAATTGTCTGGAACATCTAAAAGCACCATGTTAGGAACATCAAAAGGTAGGTTCTCACCTACCGCAGTGCGAAAGGTATTGAGGATCGAATAGGCACTGTCGGCTATCTTATAAGCTTCATTGTCTATTTTGAGGATTGACTTCTCGCCGGTATTTTTCTCTGCGATAATCACCCCCCCCGCGCCGCCGTCAGAGACTTTCCAGGAGACGTTTTCATCCATAAAACCATCGATGCCCGCTTCCGCAAACTCCTGGATGGAGTGGGTGATGTGCTCTTGAATCTTGGTTTTAACTTCGGTATTCAGCCTTTTGAGGTCTTTGACCGTGATCCGGTCAGAACTGATTTCCCCCCTACTCTGCAACTTCAACATGAGCTTGGCTCCTGCATCTCTGCCTAACCCTGCTTTTTGAAGATGTTCATTCAGAGATTCAGTGACTAGTAGCACCGCTTTGGCACGTTTCTGCAAACGCTCGTTTTTTGCGGTTGGTCCCCAGCGACTCAGTCTGCTACTCTTCGTATGTAAATTTTCGCCGGACAATCTTAGCGAGACCTTGTCACCTTTGACGAAGTTCTTCGAATCTTTAAAGGTATCCACGAGCTGGGTGAACGTGGGCTTGTTAGCGGTATTGAGTGTGGTAGGCATGACTGTGGGCTGTGTTAAAAGTAGATTTGGAAAGAGGAGTAAAAATCAGACGCGGATACTGCCCAGGGGGATCTCCAGGGGGTCTAAAGACACGTTAGCAAGAGATTCACTGGGGGCCTGGAAGGTATTTCTCCACTGTGGAACGATCTCTAAAAGGTTACCCAGGATGGCCTGCATCATTGGTAGGTCCATGGAAGCTGCGGGACTGTCGAGAAGGAGCACCACCTCCCTGTCGTTTGGGTCTAGGGCCATGCGGGCACCGCCTGTTGCTTCCCAAGCATAATTGTAATTCAGCAGCAGTGGCATGAGGATCGCCAGATTTTCCTCCGGCACGGAACCGATGATTGCGCTGAAAACGAGTGTCTCGCGCTCTTCCACCCAGATGATTTCAATAAGCACATCATCCCCTCCTTGGAGTAGCCATAAGTGATCCTCGTGATGGGCGATGACTTCATCAAGATCCATCTGTGGACCGATCTGTGTTAGTAAGTGGTTGAGATGTTCTGGTACTGGCATGGGTGAGCGGTATTGCTGGAGGTGACTGAGGACGTGCCCTTGGCATCGAACATCCGCCAAAGGCAGAGACGCCGTATCTTTGGGAACACGGCTTCCCTCATGTGCATCCGCCGAAGTGACGGCGGGGATTACAGATGCCTGATTTTTTTTCAGCCCTCAGGCCACGTTTTAAAATTCACCGTAATTCAGGAATGACCAACGGGTGATGTAGTCAATAGCGGGTTCTTTTTGACCTGTGACTCTCCAATCATCTCATGAATCTCAATGCCCTTCTAGACTTACTCCCCCCTGAATTCCGACTTCAAGATAGCGCCAAAGATGCGCGCGGAATTTGTGAACTTGTGGTGGATTCCTCATTGAAGATCAGCATAGAAGAACAGCCCCTCACGCAAGATCTGTACCTTTACAGCGTCGTGGCCTCCATCGCTGAAGCAGACCCGACGCCCCTCTTCGAAACATTGCTGGAGGCGCAGCTTTTTAGTCGGGAATTGGGAGAAGGGATATCCTTTGGATTCGACCGTGCAGAGAGTGCGGTGCTGATCTGGCGTAAGTTGGGCGGTGAGAATGCCGATTCGGAAAGCTGCACTCGATCCCTGACAGAATTCATCAACTGGGCTGAGCATTGGCAGGCAAAACTCAACGCACCTGTGGTGGAGGCCGACGAGAGCGACGCAGGAGTCTCCATGCCAGAACACTTCATCCGCGCCTAATTTTTTTAAAGCTTCCACCCTCTCTAAACTTTGGTTTTATGAAAACCTTTGGAATCCAGCTAAGCCAGTCAAGCGGGGTGCTCAATCCCGTCAATATCCAGCGCCAAGCGCCGCAAGGTGAGACGGACCCCTCCATCTCGAACAAGCAATCGAGGCTGGCTCAAACGTCCATCATGACAAGTACTCCAAATGCAAAAACACTGCAGGAGAGGAACATCACCGCTAACAATGTGCTCAGTAAAGAGGGTCTGAAAGTGGCGCTGGGGAAAGCCTCCCGATATGGCAACATCAAGGATAAGATGATGCGGACTGCCTTTAAGATGACGCATCGCAGTAAGAACCCAGACAAAGACTTCGGCAGCTTGCACAAAAGCGTTTTACGTCTGGCGGAACACCACGAAAAGTTGGTTAGCGAAGGAGCTTCGGCCTCGGTGCGACTGGGGAGTTTAAAATGCCTGGAGACGACCCTGCAAGCCATGCAGGAGAAACATGTGGGAAAGAATGTTCTCAAAGGAAAGGACCTGAACCAGGCGGCTAAAGGCCCCGTGCAAGACATGTTGCAACTGGTGCGGCATGAAATCGCCTGCCAACCGCAAACGCATCGAGCCAAAGCGTATCAACTCATGCATGAGTTTGAAGGGCTGGTGCAGCAAGGCAAAGAACACAATGTGAGCGACCGCATGCAGAAAAAACTGGATCTGCTGGTGAAGGTGGAGGATCACCTCCTAACGGCCCGTGAAGGGGGTGTGTCCAATAGTAAGGACATGCAGCTCCTGGAGTTGGTGCAGAATGAAATGAGCCGCCTGAAGACGCATGTACCCTTGGAGAAAGAGCTGTCGAAGGTTTTTGCCTCGCTGCAAAAAAACAACGGAGATCAGCCTGGGACGGAGTTTATTCTGCGCCGTGACAAAGAGGGGCATCTGCAAAAACTAAAGCATGTGCATACGCGCCAAGTCGATCACTTGGCAGAAATGCGGGAGCAGGCCAACGGTGAACATACGAAGATGAAGGAACGGCATGAAACCCTCGATTTCTATGCTCCACTTGTGCACACCTTAACGAACGCTCTGGTCGAAACCTTTGATCCCTCAAAGCTCAATCCTGTCACGAAGCTGATGCGTGAGTCTGATGGTCTCGAGGTGGCTCGTGGTGAATTTGTGAAGGCTTCACACCTGGACTCATGGGCAGGAACCGATGTGGAGATGCCGGAGAAATTGCCGCTTTTAACCGATCATGGAATGCCAGATATCGAGATAGACCCAGGTCTGTCTCAAAAGTTCGCTGATGTCATCCTGCAAGGTGCAGATAGTCAGGCTGTGATCGAAGATCTGGGCAATGCATTAGCCAAAGCACTGCGCGAACTGGATCCCACCCAACAAATGAGTTATGCCACCAGTGATGGCAAGCTTCTGAAAAGCGAACTCCTCAGCATGCTGGCTGAAAACTGCCCTGAACTGATGTCTGAAGGCGTGCCGGACCCGCTTTCAAAAAGCTTCAGCTTCAGCTATGAAAATGCCAGCTCTGAATCGCAGCAACTGCTCGACAAAGTCTTTTTGAAGGCCGTGTCCCAGCTTTCTAACCGTCAGGTTGATGACGATACCGTGATCATCGGAGGTGAAACCTTCACCAAGAAAAACGAGCTGGGAAAAGGCTCCTCGGGCATTGTTTACCTATACGAAGGAACATCGGGCAAACAGATCGCCATCAAGCATCCTTCACACAATCCTAGCTCTGACGTCGTGAAGACTCGAGAGATAGCTTGTCGTGAAGTTCGTTCTCATTACCAGGCGATGGGAGAGGGACACCCACACATCGTTAACATGACAGGCGTGATCCGGAACTCCGAAGGAGATGTACTTGTGGCGATGGATTTAGCCCCGCGTGGCGACGTCTTTGAAGCGACCAAGAAGATAGACACGGCCTTGCAGAATGGGCAGATCACGCAGAAAACCGCCACCATTGTTCGACTCACCCTACTGCAAGACATGATCAAGGGCCTGCAACACATGCATGAGTCTAGAGGCATGACCCACCTGGATATCAAACCCCTGAACTACTTCATCAATGAAGAGGGACTGGCCATGCTGGGAGACTTTGGCACGTCAGACAACCATGCATCCTTTCGAGTGCCTGAAATCGCTGTGGATAACCCTCGCTGGCTGGCCCCAGAAATTGCCATTAACCAAGTCAATACAGATGGCATTCGGACAGGTGTTTCTAGAAAGCTCAAAAATCAAAGGAATGAGAAGATCGAAGCTGATTGGAAAAAGATGTTGATTGATTTTAATGAGCGCGGCGTGTCACGGAGAGAGATCGAGATCGAATGGCAAAAACTCAATGATCGCTACGATAAGGACATCGAGAAGATCACAGGAGCCATCAATTTTGAGGTCTCGAACAAGGCGGATGTTTGGAGCCTCGGCATCACGGCTTATGAGATGTTTGTGAAAGAGGGCCCTTTCAAAAAACCGGAGGATCAATTTTTATTTCAAGTTGAACAACGCCTGCGGGATTTCGGTTCCAACCCCGAAAATCGGTTACGTTCCAAGGGTGAGGGCACGGAGGGATTCACTGCTCTGGATAGGCTGCTCAATCAACTGCTGAAACCCGACCCGAAAGAGCGCATCAGCCTGAGTGACGCGCTTAACTCCAGTGTTTTCAAAGAAGGGGGTGTGGGAACGACTGAGGCACGAAAACTGATCCAGGCGCTGACGGATAAGAATGCTGATCCTGAAACGATTCAGGAGTGCTCTAAAAATCTGGGAGACTAACCAACGATTGAACTGCCCTCGCCTACCGCTCATGGCTGCCGTTTCACCCTTTTTCGGATTAGCGATTTTGTTGGGAGGCTTATTGGGCCTACTCGCCTGGTGGCTGCTGCCAGAGACGCTTGAGCTTTGGCGCCAGGGCATCATGATTGCTTTAAGCGTGAGCTTGGGTTTTCACATCGCTCAAGCTATCCGGGCGACGCAGCGAGGTGGAATCTTAGCCCTGCGGACGTGGCTGGAAAGCCTAGCCTTCCTGTGGGTGATGGCGGCCTTTTGGGTTCTGCCATCCCTGCAAGGATGGGTCTTATTGGTCGGCGGCTGGTCATGGCGTTGGATGGTGAAAAGGCTGTGGAAATGAAGGCAGGCATGACACTGGAGGCAGCGATTTTAGCCCACCGTCAGGGACGAGTGGGTGAGGCCCGGGCTGAGTACCAAAAGATTTTAACTGCGGAACCGGATAACGTGGTGGCGCTGCAATGGCTGGGGGCCGCCTACGCCCAAGGGGGAGATTTTCTGGAGGCGATGGATCTCTACAACCGGGTGATCAAGCTCAAGCCCGATTATGCAGAAGCGCAGGCGAACCGAGCCAATGTGCTGCGGCTTTTGACGCGGTATGATGAGGCGCTGGCAGGCTACGATGCTGCCCTGCGACTGAGACCCGACTATGCGGAGGCACACTGCAACCGGGGCATCACCCTGCGTGATAAACATTGCCTGGAGGAAGCCTTGCTGAGCCAGGAGCGGGCCATCTTCATCAAACCTGAGTATGCCCAGGCTTGGAAAAATAAGGGCAGTGTGTTGAATGATCTGGGGCGTTTTGAGGAAGCCATTGTTTGTCAAAATAAGGTGATTGAGCTCTGCCCTCACGATGCTCAAGCTTTTGTGTTTCGGGGGCATAGCCAGCATCGGCTGCGGCGATTTAGGGAGGCCGTGGAAAGTTATGATGCAGCGCTCCAGCTCCGGCCTAACTATGCGGAGGCTCATTATGATCGTAGCCTCTCTCTACGGGAGTTGCTGCGGCTGGAGGAGGCCATCCAAAGTTGTGAAAACGCCGTGCAAGTGCGGCCCGATTATGCAGAGGCTTGGTGGAATGAAGCAGAGATGCGCATCCTCAAGGGAGACTATGAGCGTGGGTGGCCCATGTTTGAGTGGCGGTGGCGCTCTGCCCACTACGGCAAGGTCATGCGGTGTTTTACTGCGCCTTTGTGGTTAGGCGAAGAGGATCTGGAGGGGAAGTCCATCCTGATCCACCTGGATGGAGGATACGGAGATACATTGAATTTTTGCCGCTACGTCTCTTTGCTGGTAGAGCGCGGGGCGCAGGTGAGCCTGGAGGTGCAGACGGGGCTGGTAGGATTATTGCAGGAGAGTTTCCCATGCGTTCAGGTGATCGGCACTGGGCAGGAGCTGCCAGCATGTGATTTCCAGTGCCCGATGATGAACCTTCCAGGGGCCTTTCGATTGCCACTGGAGTTGATCCCCTCGCGTCTACCCTACGTCCGGGTAGCTCAACGCTATTTAGAGGGATGGGTAGCGCGACTGGGTCAAAAGCAGCGCCCCCGGATCGGCCTTGCTTGGTCAGGGAGTCTTGATCACTCCAACGATGCCCAGCGCAGCATGACATGCCTGGCCATGGCAGGGCTCTTGACCCAGGAGGCAGAGTTTCACTGTCTGCAAAAGCACCTACGCGAGGTGGACCAGACGGCGGTGAGGCAACTACCGATTCGGGTCTGGGAAAGGGAGTTGGAGGACTTTGCAGAAACTGCGGGCTTGGTGATGGCGATGGATCTCATCGTTTGTGTGGATACCTCCGTCGCTCATTTGGCAGGTGCTTTGGGAAAGCCGACCTGGCTTTTACTGCCTCACGTGCCGGACATGCGTTGGCTGCTAGAGCGAGATGATTCCCCCTGGTATCCTGGGGTGATGCGCCTCTTCCGCCAGCCTCAGAGTGGGGACTGGGAGGCGGTAGTGACAAAAGTGGCCGAGGAGATGGGACGATTCCTCCAGCTCCCAGGGAGCTGATGCTGGGCTGATTTTATAGGGAATGTCAGTGATTATGTAATGACGGGGAGGTGGAAGGGTGATGCATCCTTAGGGTGGCTCATGCACCTGCTGCCGACTTTGAAGTTCTCATTTCAGTTTTAGCCTTTTTGATGGATCCTCTCATTGATAATTGAATGCCGGAAACCTTGCCTGATCCCAATCCTGCTGCAGACATGACCTGCACCACCTGCGGTGCACCGATGGCAGTGGGTGAAAGGTGCGCCCAGTGTTTGCTGCGTCTGGCTTTGGAGGTGGATTCTTCAGAGGCGGATCCTTTCTTTGAGAAGCTTCGCTGGCATGGTTTTGGCGATTACGAGGTGATCGAGGAAATCGCCCGTGGAGGCATGGGTGTGGTCTATCGGGCCCGGCAAAGGAGTCTGGAACGAGAGGTGGCGCTGAAGATGATCCTAGCGGGAGAGCTGGCGGGGAGGAAGGCGCTGAGGATGTTTCAGACCGAAGCTCAAGCTGCGGCCAATCTGCACCACCCCAACATCGTGCCCGTTTACGAGATCGGTGAACATGAGATGCAAAACTACTTCACCATGCGTTATGTCCCAGGCGGGCGAACGGTGGCAGATTGGGCAGCGACTCAGCGTGAAAATCCGCGTGCGATTGCCGCCGTCGTGGCCAAAATTGCGCGGGCGGTGGCCCATGCCCATGAGCGTGGGGTACTGCACTGTGATATCAAGCCCTCCAACGTGCTGTGGGACCCGAGGGGTGAGCCGCTGGTGACAGACTTTGGTTTGGCCAAGTTATTGGACCTGACTGAACCTGCGATGACCTACACGGCCATCGTGGGCAGCCCTAGCTACATGGCCCCAGAGCAGGTGGATCAAAAGGCGGGCATCATCACCACAGCGACGGATGTTTATGGGATAGGGGCCTTATTGTATGAGATGCTTTCAGGGCACCCGCCCTTCGAAGGTGGGTCTGCCCTGGAGATCCTGCGCAAGGTGTCTCAAGACGCTCCGCGCACGATAACGACCGTGCCCAGAGACCTGCGTGTGATCTGCATGAAGAGCCTGGAAAAGCGGCCGAAAGATCGGTATTCGACGGCCATGGCTTTGGCGGAGGATCTGGACCGCTTCGCCCGTGGAGAGCCTGTCTCCGCAGCGCCCAGGACCTGGGCCCACACGATGTGGTATTGGGCATTGAGAAAGCCACGCTCTGCCGCATTGCTGGTGCTGTGTGCCATTTCGGTTTTGTTCGGCATGACCGGCATCATCATGCAATGGCTGGCCACCGAGCGGGCGAACCGAATGCAGGCCGCAGCTCTAGAGCGTGTTCGCTGGCAAGAGATCGAGCAATGGCAGAAGGAAGGAAATTCCTCTCAAGCGCTTACTTATCTAGCGAAGCTGATCCGGCAAAAACCCAACCACTGGCAAGCGGCAATGTATGCCATGTCCATCGTGGACCAGACCTCCCTGGCAGTCCCTGCGGGGCCTAACATCACCCCTCCGGTAGCCTCGACCGCTACGGCTAGATTGTCTGCTGATGGTCAATTCATCATCACGGCAGGCAGTGATGCAAAGGTGCGTATCTGGGAGGCAGAAAGTGGAAAGGAAACACGAAACATCCCGGTAAACAGTCCCGTGACTGAGATGGCCACGGGTACTTTTGTGCCGCTGGCCTTGGCGACGCAGAGAAACGAAGTCTTCATTTTACCCGGGCTAGACAAAGAGTGGGTGACCTTGCCACGCGGGGCTGTGGAGCCTGTGAAGAAAGTGCTATTTTCTGCAAATGGTCATCTGCTGGCAGCAGTGTCCGAATCGAAGATTGAGGTCTGGTCCATGGACGATTTATCCGGTGCCGCGCGAAGTCTGAAATTAGACGAGGCGGTGGAAGGGATGCTGATCTCCGCCGAGGGATCCTACTTGATAGGCTGGAACAAGACCCAAGTCAGCGTGTGGGATGCCAGTACTCTCAAACTACGCTGGAGCTTTCGTGCGCATGAGGTGCTGCACCAGGCCACACTCTCTGCAGATGGAAACACCCTGGCCGTGGTGGATGGCTCTTACAGCGTGAGAATCTGGGAAGTGGCCAAAGGAGCTGAAATCAATGTGATCGCCAGCCCACTCTCCTCGATCAGGCAGGTAGCGCTCTGCGGGGATGGGAGTCGCCTCACCATGGGAGGGGCTGGAAATGAGCTTTTGCTCTATGATTCGAAGTCGGGCCTGCCCCTGCGCGCAGCCACCAAACACCACTACAATGTACGCAACATCGTCACGGATATCCGGGGCAAATATGTTTATAGCTACGGCTACGATGATGCGCTGTGTGTGAGTGATGCTGTGACGGGAGAGACCTTGATTGAGCCCTTTAAAATCGGGCAAATTTTTCAAGAAGCAGACATTCACCCCTCTCATCAGGGGCAGACCATTTTAGTCCATAACCGGGCCAAGAATACCTTTCGTGAAACCCTCAGTGTCTGGCAAGGGACACGAAGGAAACAGGCAGTTCAGCATGGCGTCCAGGGACAACGAGACTTTCATTTCAGTCGCATGAGCAAGGATGGGCAGTTAGGGTGTCTCGCACTGAACCCGGGAGATCGTTGCTACATCTATGATCTGAAGACCGAAAAGATTTTACTAGATCAGAAAGCCAATGGGGATGTTTACGCCACCTATTTTTCCCCAGACATGAGCAAGTGCTATGCACTGACGGCGAATGGCTGGATCCATGGCTGGACACTCGCGACCGGGAAGGAACTCTGGCCGCCTAACCAACAACCCGGAAAGATACGCCCAGCGATCATCACCGACGACGGCACGCGCCTTATCGCAGGACATAACGATGGCCATATCCGCATCTATGACACCGCCACGGGAAAGGTCATTCAGGAACTGGAGCACCCAGGTGAAGTTAAAACCCTGCGCTTAGCCCCAGGTGGGAAGGAGCTATTGCTTTCAGGTTCCACAGATAAACTCGCCCACGTCTGGGACTTACGTTCAGGTAAAAAGATACAGACTTTCAGAGGACATGACCACACGATCATCGCCTCTGGGTGGAGTCCAGATGCGCGATCCGTGGCCACCGCCTCTTATGACCGCACGGCACGGCTCTGGAGCGTAGAAACAGGCCAGAGCATAGGCACACCCATGCAGCACCCGGCCTGGCTTTCGCATGTGGAATTTAGCCCGGATGGGCAGCTCATCGCCACAGCTAGCCGTGATGGTACGGCGCGGCTTTGGCATGCTGAAACGAGCCTGCCAGCCTCTCTCTGGATGGAGCAGGGCTCCACGTGTGAAACGGTCCACTTTACTCAGGATGGGCGGGCCTTGCTTATACGTGACCATAGTGGCTTTAGATTTTGGGACATCGAACGGGCACAGCCACTCACCATCCACTACCAGGAACCCGTTTCTGGTGGATTAGGTATGGATAGCGAGAGCCATCGCTCCATGATGAATGCAGATGGCACCCAAGTGTTTCTGGCCAGCAATATGAACTACGGGGCGCTGTGGTCCATCTCACAGCCCAGGATGACTGCTCCCTCATGGTTCCCTGATTTCATAGAAGCACTGGCGGGCTTGAACTTCGACCATCCAGATACAGCGAATGACAGGCGAAATGATTGGCTGAAATTGAAGGAAAAACTGCTCGAAGAGGATGATCAGGGGGGCTTTGAACCATGGGCGAGAAAGACTCTTTCATCCGCTCCTGAATGAATGGGGACTTTAGAGTTTGTTCTACCTACTGGAGCACATAAAATTCATCTGACGGCGGCGTTACTCAACGCAGCTATGCACACCGACATCTCTTCCAGACTGGACAGATTCTTTCCCTCTGACATAGGCTGCACGCATGTTTGGGAAAAGCCTACTCCTTCTTACCCTCACCGCCTCGATCCTGAGCCTTCAAGCGGAGGACGTTTTAAAGTACGTGGATGCCCGCCCCGGCAGCCTGCCCATTCTCATCACCGTGCCTCACGGGGGAGATCTCAAACCTGCCAATATCCTCGCCCGCCGTTATGGCGTGACCGCCAAAGATAGCAACACGGCCGAGCTGAGCGTGATGATCTCCGAGGAACTGCGGAAGCTTTACGGGGGAGCCCCTCATCTCGTCATCTGTCGCCTGCATCGGTCCAAATTGGACTGCAATCGTGAACTGAATGAGGCCGCTCAAGGAGATCCCGTGGCCACGGCCACCTGGAAGAGATTTCACGAGGCTGCCGAAGGTGTGGAACAGCAGGTCACCCGCAGCTTCGGTGCGGGCCTCACGATCGACCTCCACGGCCATCGTCATGAAGAACCACGGGTGGAACTTGGTTACCTCATCTCCGGCAGCCAACTCAACACCTCGGATGAAGCACTGGATCGAGACCCCAAGTACCTTCGCCTCACCAGTGTGAAAGAGTTGGATCAACGCTCCCCCCAATCTTTTTCCGCCCTCATCCGCGGTCCTCAAAGTCTCGGGGCCCTGCTGGAGGCCCAAGGCTTCCGCTCCATCCCCAGCCCCGGCAAACCCTCACCCGGCAAAGCTGTCTATTTTAGCGGTTCCTATGATGTGGCTGCACATGGCTCTCGGGATGGAGGCAGCATCAGCGCCATCCAGGTGGAGTGCCCCTGGAATGGCGTTCGCGATACGTCTGAAAACCAGCGCCGCTTTGCCAAAGCCCTGGCCACCGCCCTCGGTGACTACTTCAAGATTCATTTTCAGATGACTCTGGTGCCAGATAAATCAAGCCAACCTGCGAGGCCTTAAGACTCAAAAAAAAATCCCGGCCCGCGTGAGCAGGCCGGGATCATCAGCTAAGAGCCACGCAGGCCCACCTAACTAGAATTGCTTATCCGTCACCGCGCCTTCGCTGGCGCTGGTGGTGAGGGCGGCATACTTGGCCAGCACGCCACGGGTGTAGCGGGGCTTCGGCTGCTTCCAGGCCTTGAGACGGGCGGCCAGTTCCTTGGCAGGGATGCCGAGAGTGATGGCACGCTTTTCAGCATCAATAGTGATGGCGTCGCCATTTTTGATGACGGCAATCGGGCCACCGACGAAGGCTTCCGGGGTAACGTGGCCGACCACAAAACCGTGGCTGCCACCGCTGAAACGACCGTCCGTGATGAGGGCCACATCTTTGCCCAGGCCCTTGCCCATGATGGCGGAGGTGGGGCTGAGCATCTCGCGCATGCCGGGGCCGCCCTTAGGCCCTTCCATGCGGATGACGATGACGTGGCCTTTTTTCACTTTGTCATTCAAGATGGCATCCAGGGCTTTCTCTTCGGATTCAAAGACGATGGCCTTGCCGGTGAAGGTGAGGCCTTCCTTGCCGCTGATCTTGCCCACGGCCCCTTCAGGGCAGAGGTTACCTTTGAAGATGACGAGGTGGCTGTCTTTCTTGATCGGGTCGCTCAGCGGGCGGACGATCTGCTGGCTCTTCGGATAGACGATCTTGGATTTACGCACGTTTTCTTTCATCGTACGGCCCGTGACGGTGAGGCAGTCACCATGCATCAGGCCTTCTTCCACCAGGATACGCATGAGCGGCACGGTACCGCCGATCTTCACCAGATCGTTCATGAAGTATTTGCCACTTGGCTTCAGGTCGGCCAGCACCGGGGTCTTTTTGCCGATGCGGACGAAGTCTTCGATGGTCAGCTTCACACCCGCGCTGTGCGCCATGGCGATGAGGTGCAGCACGGCATTCGTGGAGCCGCCCAGGGTGATGATGAGCGTGATGGCGTTTTCAAAGGCCTCCTTCGTCATGATGTCGCGGGGCGTGATGCCCAGCTTGATCATGTTCATCACCGCAGCGCCGGCGTCGAAGCAATCGATGAGCTTGTCGTCGCCGACGGCGGATTGGGCACCGGAGTTTGGCAAGGACATGCCCAGGGCCTCAATGGCGCTGGCCATGGTGTTGGCGGTGTACATGCCGCCGCAGGAGCCTTCGCCAGGGATGCTGTGCTCTTCGATGTCAATGAGGTCGGCATCGGTAATCTGGCAGTTAGCGTGTTTGCCCACGGCTTCAAAGACGGTGACGATGTCCGCATCCTTCTTCTCATGCCCCACGCAGCCGGGCAGGATGGTGCCGCCGTAAACGAAGACGCTGGGGCGGTTCAGACGCGCCATGGCCATCACGCAGCCGGGCATGTTTTTGTCACAACCACCGATAGCGACAAAACCGTCCATGCCTTCGCAACCGACGACAGTCTCAATGGAGTCCGCGATGACTTCGCGGCTAACCAACGAGTATTTCATGCCTTCGGTGCCCATCGAGATGCCATCGGAGATGGTGATGGTGTTGAAGATCAGGCTTTTGCCACCAGCAGCATCCACGCCCTTAGCCGTTTCTTTGGCCAGGCGGTCAATGTGCATGTTACACGGGGTGACCATGCTCCAGGTACTGGCGATGCCGATCTGGGATTTCTGGAAGTCTTCCCGCTTAAAGCCAACCGCATGCAGCATGGCGCGGCTGGGCGCACGCTCGACACCGTCCACGACGATGGCGCTGTGTTTACGATGGAGGGATTCGGGTTTCTTGGATGCTGCTTTCTTGGCCATGATGGGGTGGGCGCGCATCTTGCCAGCAGCCGCGGCGGCTTGCAAGCAGGGAACATGCGCCAATCCTGCCCGTGCAAGAACTCACGCCGCCTGCGGGCGCTGCTTGCGGATGGCGATGTAGGATTTCGGAATGAGGCCCAGAAGCCGCTCCGTGAGGATTTCACAATCCGGAAACAGCAGGTCCATTTCACGCCGTGTCAGCAGCCGGATGCTATTCACCTCATAAGCTACCTGCTCACGAGTGGGCCGATGCACCCAACCCCAGAGAGTCACCCACCTGACCAGCACCATCTGCCATTTTTTAGGCAGGTGGTGAATGTACAAGCCGACGTAATGCGGCTCGATGGGGCATTCATAGGCAGGTGTTTGAACCCACAGATCCTTTCCCACCCTCCGAGCTTCCCGCGCGAAGGCCTGCTGGTCCTCCCAAGTCCCCACGTGCTCAATGACGCTGTTGGAAAAGAGGATTTGGTACGACTGATCCGGTGCGGTCAGCGCCCGGCCATCGCCCAAAAGAGTGCGGATTTGGTAGTTGGGATGACTGCCCTGCTCCCAAGGCACTTCATGAACATTCAAAGTGTCAATGCTGCCGACCGTCGGCTCATGCTGAGTCCAAAAACCCGGGTAACCTCCCACATCCAGAAGCTGGTCCGTGCGCAGAGGCGAGAGGTGCTGTTTAAAAATCGCAAACCGTTGGCCTCGAAATCGCCGCATCAAGGGGGCGAAGATTTGGTAGAGATTTAGGCTCATGATGAGAACAAAGTGGTTCTTAAAAAAACCTTATTCAACTTAGCCAGCACATGCCAAACAATCAAGACACCTGCAAATACGATTTATAAAACTTACGATTTTATTGCATTCCGCTTAATCGCCCCGCAAAGCCTCCACATGCACCGCCCGCACACGGGCCTTGGTATTCCAAGTGGCAAAGCCGAACGGCAGGCAGTGGTCAATGAAGCCGGAACGCAGGGTCACTTGGCGGCCTTTGATGCTGGCATTCACCACGATGCGGTCATCCACCCAGGCACGCAGATCTTCCGGGCGGACCTCGATCCGCACCTTGTACCAGCGGTTGTTTTCAAAACGCTGCTCCGCCCGTGTTTGGTTCTCATTGGCATCCTGGAAGTCAATGCTGGAGATGCCGGTGACGGTGCCACCCCAGCCACCGATGACAAAGGTGGCGTGCGACTGGTGACTGCCGACGGGAAAGGTAGCCATGCCAAAGATGTCGCCTCCCTCCACGCGCAGAGCTTCATAGGTGAGGGCGTAGTTTGTCTGCGGCAGGTCGGGGGTCCAGCCCACCCACTTGGCCCCGGTCATGGGCTGCCCGGCGGCGAGGGTGAGTTCGCCATTCGCCACCTGGATTTTCCCCTCGTCCGGGATGCCCGCCTGCTGCCATTGTGCGGCGGCGGCTCCTGCCAACAAGGACCACGTACGCGGAGCCTGCGGCGTAGGTTTGACGGCAGGGCCACACCCGGCCAAGAGCAGACTGAAAAGGCAGAGACGAAATAGCATGTGATGATCCTAACGCCTGGCTGTGCTTTTGGCGATGCTTCTGCGTGGACGCCGGGCCGGATGCGGTGTTTGATGCCTGCATGACCATCGAAGCCCTGACTGAACGCATCTGCGCCTTTCGCGATGCCCGTGACTGGCAGCAGTTTCACAATCCCAAAGACATGGCCGTGGCCATCGCCGCTGAGGCTGGGGAACTGATGCAGCACTTTGTCTGGAAAACCCAGGCCCAGACTCAGCAGGTCATCACTGAAAAACGAGCCGAGATCACCGATGAAATCGCCGACGTGGGCATCCTGCTTTTTGAGCTGGCGCACAATTTAAACATCCCGCTGGCCGAGGCTATGCAGGCGAAACTGGAGCGCAATGAACTGCGCTACCCGGCCGATAAAGCCCGGGGCAACAACCTGAAATACAATGAACTCTGAGGCCACCCCCTCCGGGCCCGATCCCACCCCTGCCGTCCACAAACGCCGACCACGCTACAGCGGTAAAAACCCGCGTCGGTTTGAGGACAAGTACAAGGAGCTGAATGCCGATAAGTACCCGGACGAAGTCGCGAAGGTCCTGGCTGCGGGCAAAACCCCTGCTGGCCAGCATGTCCCCATCATGGTGACAGAGGTGCTGGAGTGCCTGCAACTGCAAGCGGGGCAGCGCGCGGTGGACTGCACTCTAGGTTATGGCGGGCACACCCGCGCGATGTGGGAGCGGCTGCAACCCGGTGGGCACCTGATGTCCCTGGATGCGGACCCCATCGAGCTGGAGCGCACCCTCGCGCGTTTGCGCACGGATGGCATGGGGGAAGACAGCTTCACGGCCCGCCGCTGCAACTTTGCCGGACTGGTGAAGGCCCTGGCCGACCAAGGTTGGGCAGAGGGAGCTGATGCCATCTTTGCCGATTTAGGTCTGTCCTCCATGCAGATTGATAACCCGGCGCGCGGTTTTACCTTCAAACATGACGGCCCCCTGGACATGCGCCTGAACCCGCAGCGGGGTAAACCGGCCTCGGCTTGGCTGGCCGAGATGACGCCTGAAAATCTCACCCTCCTGCTGGAGGAAAATGCCGATGAGCCCCGCGCGGCGCTCATCGCCCAGCACCTGTGCAAAGCCGGGCGGCAGGCACCGCTCACCCGCACTAAAGCCCTAGCTGAAAGCATCCGTCAGGCACTGCCGCGCACCGTTTCTGCCGAAGATGCGGATGCCACCGTGCGCCGTGTCTTCCAGGCCATC
Organism: Prosthecobacter dejongeii; assembly: GCF_014203045.1. Classification (NCBI taxonomy): domain Bacteria; kingdom Pseudomonadati; phylum Verrucomicrobiota; class Verrucomicrobiia; order Verrucomicrobiales; family Verrucomicrobiaceae; genus Prosthecobacter; species Prosthecobacter dejongeii. The sequence continues at coordinate 359,768 of NZ_JACHIF010000003.1, read as the reverse complement.
CGCATCGCTGTGAATGAGGAATTTACCGTGCTGGATAGCCTGCTGCGTGCCCTACCCGCCTCCCTCAAACCTGGAGGGCGGGTGGCCATCCTCACCTTCCATTCAGGCGAGGATCGGCGGGTCAAAAAAGCCTTTCAAGAGGGGCTGCATCTGGGGCAATACAGCACCGCTGCCCGTGAAGTCATCCGTGCGACCCCGAGTGAGCAGCACCAAAACCCACGCTCCGCCCCGGCTAAACTGCGCTGGGCGATCCGCGCAGAGTGATTGACAAAATCACTGAAACGTGAATTTTCACGAGTGCCTAGAATAGACATCCCCCGCAAATCTATTTATCGCCTCTCCATCTATCAGCGATGCTTAAGCAAGCTGCGCGAAAATGATGTGGATACTGTCTCTTCGGAAGCGCTGGCCAAAGCGGCTGGCGTGAAACCGACGCAACTGCGCAAAGACTTGGCTTACTTCGGGCAGTTCGGCACGCGGGGTCTAGGCTACAATGTGGAAGTCCTCAGCGCCACGATCTCCGAGGTGCTCGGCCACAATCGCCTGCAACCGGTAATCCTGGTAGGCGTGGGGAATTTAGGCTCTGCCCTGCTGCGTTACGGTGGCTTCCGTAAAGAAGGATTTGAAGTCGTCGCCGCCTTCGATGTCAACCCCAAGCGCCAGCCGGACCTCGCCATTCCCATCCTGGCCATCACCGAGATGACGGACTTTATCCGGCAGAATCAGGTCAAGATGGCCATCCTGGCCGTACCCGCCAGCGCGGCCCAGATTGTGACCAATCAGATGGTGGACGCGGGCATCCAGGCCGTGCTGAATTTCTCACCTTCCGTTTTGGATGTGCCGGAACACGTCGTGGTAAACAGTGTGGACCTGGCTGTGGAGTTGGAGAATTTGAGTTACTTCATTCGTTAGGCTGGAGGCAGTCGAGGTTCGGCACGTCGGCCAACAAGCCTGTGATCGAGCTCAAACGTCGGAAGGTAAACGTAGCCGATAGGCAGCATCGCAGCGGGCGGCGCAGTGTTCGGGTTCATAGCGTTCAAATCCAGCTTTTTCATACATGCGGACGGCCTCTTTCAGCACCGCTGCGGTCTCCAAGCGCACTTCGGTGAACCCGAGCGCAGTGGCACGGGTGAGGGCGTGTTGCAGCAGGGCTTTGCCGATGCCCAGTCCTCGATACTGGGGGTGAAGGTACATTTTCCGCAATTCGCAGAGGCCCTCCCCTTGCGGTTGCAGGCCCACACTGCCGATGATTTGACCAGCGGCATCGGTCACCACATCAAAGCAGCCGCCACGCTGGGCGTAATGGCCTTCCAGATCAAAGAGATCGGCATCGGTCGTTTTGGGGTCCACTCGCAGGTCATAGTCTGCCAGCACGCTGAAGACCAGAGTGCGCACGGCTTCGCAGTCGGCTTGGGTCGCGGGGCGGAGGGTGAAATCTGGTGGCATGGGCAGAAAGGGACTTCCTTTGACCGCCGAATGCAAGCCCCTCAGCGACGCCGACGCCGACGCCGCAGGGCCAGGCCAAAGCCAGCCAGGGCCACGAGGCTGAGGCGCCCAGGCTCCGGAACGAGGACGATGGAGAGGATGCCGGTGCTGAAAAGTTCATCCACATTCCACAGCAGGCCCTCAGGCAGGCTGGGCAGGTCATAGGTAGTGAAGCCGCCCGTGACAGGTGCGCTGAGGCCTGTCCAGTCAAACAGCCGCCACTGGTCATTCGCGGCCCAGGCACTCATTTGGTTAGGATTCAGCACGCGCAAGGTGCTGCCGATGCCGAAGCTGGCCTGACCGGCAATGGCCAGTTGATCTGCGGCAGCAGCCTGGCCCGTTTGATCGCCCTGCCCGGCTCCTGAAAAGAGATCTAGGACCAGGTTGGCGCTGTTTTCCAAGGTCAATGCGCCAGTGCCTGACGTGACGAGTGTGAGCCGCCCGGCTGCGATGGAGATGCCGGGCAGGCCGGGATTCAAAACGCCGCCTTGGACAAGGATGGCATTGTCCGCTGCCGGGGCGATGCGGCCCGTGCCGCCCAGCGTCGCTCCGGCACTCACCCGCACATTGCCCAGGCCAGTGGCGGAGCCCGTGAGGGGATTGTTAGCTAGGAGGGTGCCCTGCGTCACGGTGGTGTCGCCAGTGTAGGTGCTGTTTCCCGTTAGCGCCCAGGTGCCGCGGCCTTCTTTCTCCAGGCGGGTGATGATGGTGGCGCTGGTGTCTGGGATGCTCACCACTTCATTCAGGCCCGTGTTCGTGCCGCTGAGGCGCAGCACGCGGTCTGAAGTGTTTGTGCCGCCGACGGTGAACGGGGCAGTGAATTTGACGGTGCCTGTGCCGATGTTTTCCAGCACGGCCACGGTGGAAGAGATGTCTGTGGCAAAGTCACTGTTCGTGATGGTGATGGGGCGGTTCGTCACGGAATCGCTGCGGCCCACGTAGCGGATGATGGACACGGCAGGGGAATCCGTGCCGCTGGTGGTGGCATCCGAGAGGGTGATGATGCCTGCGGTGCCATTGGCATCGCCCGTGCCGAGGGAGCTGACCTCGCCAATGTTGGCCAGCTTTTCCACCTGGAGGATGCCCCTTGAGATGATGGTGCGGCCCGCGTAGGTATTCTCTGCGCCCAGCATGATGAGGCCATTGATGGCGGCCATGCGCAACTCTAGGTTATTCTCATTCACCCCGGGTCCGCCCAGATAGCCGGTGCGGAAATCGCTGGGGATGGTGACGGATCCTGTCAAAGTCAGTCGAGAGAGAGCCGTGGCTCCGCCGACGATGCGGTTATCCGTGCCCGTGCCGACGGCCTGTACGTAATCCACAGAGCCGAGGGTGGAAGCTGTGCTGCCACTGCCAAGGATGACGCGAGCGCTGCGGGCTCCGGTGCCGATAAGCAGCTCGCTCGAGCTGGATAAATCCCCACCGCTGAGCTGCACCGCGCCTTCATACACTCGCAGGCTGCCGGTGAAGGTATTCACACCACTGAGGATGAGCCATCCAGGCCCGGTTTTCGTGACAAAGGTGGGCACCACGGCTGCGGCGGTGTTCAGGCTGTTGCTGATGGCGGAGGTGATGACCAGGGGAGCTTGGGTATTGTTTTGAATGATGTTCAGCTCAGGGCTGATGGCAGCGATGGCAGGGCTGGGTCGCAGGATGTTGGTTTCAATGCGAGTCGTGTTCGCCCCCACGGTGCTAGAGATGAGGATGGCCCCCGTGGTGAGGGTGGTGGTGGCATCGCCATCGGTGATGAGTGTGGCCTGCGGCTGGGCAAAACGCAGGCTGTCTGCCGTGGCATTGGCCGTTAGGGTGGTGGTGGGGATGCCGGCGGTGATGTCAGCATTGCCACTGAGTGTGGAGGCGGTGGAGGCCGTGTATCCACTGATGGAGGAGAGCGTCACAATAGGCCGTGTGCCGCCGGCCAGCACACCCGTGGCGGCCCATTCGTCGCCATTCACACTGTCGCGGATGAAGGCAAAAGCGCGCCCGTTGTTGGTGAGGAGCGTGTTGTTACTGCCTGTGGTGGTGAGCACGCTACCGCCGGATGGAATGTCCAGACCGAGCAGGCTGGCAAAGCTGCGCGTTAGGGTGCCAAAGGTGGCCGTGAGACTGGTCGCGCCATTGGGGTTGAGCTGGATATTGGCGTAACCGGTGGTGGTGAGGTTGCCGTGCGTCTGCGCATTCACCGCGCCAGCTTTGCCGGTGAGCTTGAGCGTGCTATTGGTTAGGCTTAAAGCCGCTGCGGCGACACCATTGTAGAGGATATTGGTGGTGGGGGAGGTAGCGGTGGAAAAGTCCAGATGCACGGTGCCTGCTGTGGGTGTGATGGCCCCAGTAAAGACCTGCGTGCCTGCAAAGGTCAGGGTGCCGCCGCCGTCTTTGAAGACGACATTGGTGCCTGGATTGAGCCGCCCCTGAATGGTGATGTCACCACTGCCGCCAAAGGTGGTGGTGACTCCAGAGCCTGCCGCCGTGATGGCCTCCGTGGTGCCATTGACCGCTCTGAAAACCAGCGTGCCAGATTCACTGTTGATGCGTGTGGGTTGATTGACGGTTACTGCACGGGTGACTTCATTGTTGCCACGGGTATTGACCAGCGCGCCCGTGCCATTGAAACCCAGCCCATTGAGGACGATGGACTCATCCACACTGATGCCACCCGCGAGTCTCAATGTGGCATCGGCCAGGACGGTGGTGTTGCCCAGAATGGTACCCAGGGCGCTGGCGTGGGAGATTTCCACCACGCCACTGCCGATCTGGGTGGCCCCCGTGAAGGTATTCGCCCCGGTCAGCACCGTCTTGCCCGTGCCATTGAAATACAGAGACAGCACACTGGCCCCATTGTTTTCGATGACGGAATTCACCGTGAGGGTGCCGCTTTTGGAAAGGTTGGTCAGCCAAAGTTGGCCAGTGCCCGTGCCAGCTCTCAAAGCGCCCAGGCTGCCCACCACACCCACGTCCAGGCTCATCGCATCACGGGTGAGCTGGATGCCACCGGTGGTGCCTAGGCGCAGCACATTGCCCGTGCCGATGTCCACGGTGCGGGAGGAGGTGGCATCGTTCATGGACAGGGTATTGATCTGATAGGTGCCCGTGCCACCCAAAACGTTGCCCGTGGAGTCCGCGTGAATCGCCACATCCGCCGTGGCCCCTGAACTGGAAAGCAGGCCTGCGGTGGCGTAATTTGAACTGCCCATAAACGACGTCAACTTGCCGCCAGAGGCCTGCATCCACGCGCCGTGACCGGAGGTATTCACCAGAGCCGACCAAGGGCCTAAAAAACCATCGCCCATGGTCGTGCTGACCCCATCCGGCTGACTGGTGGTGAGCGTGAGCGAGCCGGGACTGGTGCGCACCACATTGCCTATACTGATCTTCATGCTGCCACCGAAACCTGGAGTCAGAACCAGGTTTGATCGGGCCACGGACACGGCGAGATCGCCAAATCGCTGGGTGTTATCGGTGAAGTCTTTGCCCTGAAGTATGAAGACGCTGGGGGCCGTGCTGCCACCGATGAGGCTGAGGCTGCCAGGAGTGGCCAGCCCGCTGTAAAGCATGTCTGCCTGCGGTGCTGAAGGAGCGGCGAAATTCAGAACCGTGATGCCAGCCGCCGTGGCTCCACTGCGGCCGATGATGGTGGCACCGCCGTAGGTGCTGGTGCCATTCAGCGTGACCACGCTATCCGTCGAGGTGGAAAAACGCTGAAAGCCAAAGTTGCCGCCGCCATCGGTGATGGCTGCATTGATCACGGTGTTCAGGATGCTGCGATTGGTGAAGATGCCCGCCTCCTCACTGAGGGTGATCTGGCCATTGAACTGCATGTTGCTGCTGTCCACCCGGATGGCGCCATTCCCCTGCCCGTTCCCTGCGATGGTCATGGGCATGTTGTAGATATTGCCCGTACCTCCTGCGGCCAAAACGCTGCCGGACTGTACCACGATGCGCTCCATGCCGCTCACCGTATTGCTGCCTGCCAGCAGCAGGAAGATGCCATTGATGGAAGAACGGCTGTTCACATTCAGCACACCGGTGAGGTTCGGGTTGGCCGTGGAAAAGCGGATGTATTGGAAGGCATTGATGCGCGCTTCATCCTTGCGCTGGAGCGTGAGGCCATTGCCCACCATCACGGAATTGAGATTGATAAACAGCACGCCTGAGCTGCCGCTGGAGGAGTTGTTCGCGGCCTCGATAATGGCGTTGTTGGCAAACTGAATTGTGCCGCCACCGATGGTGTAGGCGCTGGTGACTGGCAGGTCCTGCAGGGTGGAGGTGCTGAAGGGATTGAAGACCATGCCGCCCACCTTCACGGTGCCCTCCACGGTCACGGTGCCGCCGGTCTTCGTCGCGCTGGTGCCAAAGGTGGCGATGGTGCTGCCCGTGTTATCCCACATGACAGGGCCGCTGCCATTCCACCAATTCGTATTGGTCAGGTTCCAGTTGCCGTTACCGTTTTGCACGCCGTTTGTTACGGCATCGGCATCCCAGGTGAGCTGGGCAGGCAGCGGGCTGCTGGCTAACATCAGCAGGCCAAAAAACAGGGGCAGAGGAGATGAAGCATTCATGGTGCAGGAGAGTCGCCGCCCGCGCCGGGCCGTGGACTTCCTGCACCATGAGGTGCCTGTTTTGGGCTTCAGTTTCGGGGGGGTGTAAACTCACTCAGCTTGGCGTGTGCCAAGACACGCCATGCGGCCCGAAGTGGGCACAAACGGATAGGTTTCCATCCCCCGAGCATGTGCCCAGCCCTAGAGCTCCACGCGGAAGGCATCTTTGTCCGTGACGCTTTCGGCAAATCCCACCAGAAGCTCAATCACCTGCTCCACATCCCGCAGGTCTGCCATCTCCACCACGCTATGCATGTAGCGCAGTGGCAGGGAAACGAGGGCACTGGGGATGCCGTGCTGCTGGGTGAAAATGACATCCGTATCCGTGCCCGTAAAGCGGGAGGAAGACTCATGCTGGATGAGCATCTTTTTTTCTTCGGCCACAGCCATCAGCCGCTTTACCACCTCGGGATGATTGGCACTGCCATGAGTTAAGCTGGGGCCACCGCCCAAGGTCACTTCGCCATGCTTTTTCACATCCACATTCGGAGTGTCTGTGGCATGCGTCACATCCAGCACGATGGCCACATCCGGCATCAGGCGATGCGCGGCCATCTTTGCCCCATTGCCGCCGATCTCTTCCTGCACGGCATTCACCGCCATCACGGAAGCGGGCAGACGAGTCTTGCGCTGACTGAGGTGCGCGATGACCTCCGCAATGATGAATCCGCCGATGCGGTTGTCCAAAGCGCGGCCGACCAGGCGATGCGCGCCGATCTCCTCCACCGTGTCTGAATACACCGCCGGGTGGCCTACGCGGATGCCGGCATCGCTGACCTCGCCCGCGCTGCGTGCGCCGATGTCAATCCACAGCTCATGCACCTTCGGCGCTTTTTCATTGTCACGATCTTCACGGATGTGAATGGCGATGTTGCCAATGATGCCGCGCACCGTGCCTTTGTCTCCCAAGATGTCCACGCGGCGTCCGCGGGCTGTGGCCACATCACTCCCGCCCACACGATCCACGCTGATGAAGCCTTCCTTCGAGATGTACTTCACCATGTAACCGATCTCATCTGCATGAGCTTCAAACATGATCTTCTTCGGCTTCTTGCCCTTGCCATCCAGTGTGGCCCAGGCGGTGCCATAAGCATCGCTCTCCACCCGGTCGGCAAACTTACCCACATACCCCGCCCACTTACGCTGGCCACGTACTTCAAAGCCTGTGGGGCTAGGCGTGGAAAGGAGATCAAAAAGAAAGGTCTTGGAGGCGGCGGTCATGGTGTGTGGAGGGAGATGGAAAGAAAGATGACGGTGCAGGAAACGTCAACTCAGCTCCGAGAGTTGGAAGTAAAGATGCCCTGACGTTACTTCACCGCAGTCCTTCCGCCTCATCTCACTCCTCCACCGTCAGGGGATCCAGGGCCGCTGGGGGTTGGGGTTTCACATCCAGGTCCAGCACCAAGCGAAAGCCAAAGTCCGGCTGGGCGCGGGAGCGGCGGGTGGCTTGCCTATTTTCAGGCTGCATTTTCACCAGACTCCCGGTGGCCCAGGAGCCGCCGCGCAGGCAGTAAAGATTTGCCGGGCGGCCGGGGCGAGGGGTCAGCCTGGTTTCGGTCCATTCGGCCACGTTGCCAGAGAGGTCCTGGAGGCCGAGGGCATTGGCCGGAAAGCGGCCCACGGGGGCGGTGCAGGCGTAAGGGTCCTCAGGCGCGTCGGTAGGCAGGCGGGCGGGCCAGAGCGGGTATTGGCGGGCCTCCGGGCCAGCAAAGTTGCCCACGGGCAGGAGCGTGGTGGGCGCGGGGACCGTGGCGGGTGCATCGGGGCCTGGGTCCTGAGTTAAGAGGGCGGCTTGGCTCCATTCGGTATCCGTGGGCAGGCGGTAGGCCTGGTTTTCCTTTAGCCAGCCAGCGGCCAGTTCCTGCGTGGTGAGCCAGTTGCAGAAAAAGCGCGCTTCGATCTGGCTGATGCCGCACACGGGGTGGTCTGGCGTTTGCGGAAAGCCGGGCCGAGCCCAGTTGCTGGGGCCGTCATCTGAGCTGGCCGGGGAGTCGGGCAGCTCCGCACGCCAGCCAGGCAAGGCGGCCTGGCGGGTGCGGATGTAGGCGGTGAAGTCCCGCACGCGGGTTTCATGCTGGGCAAAGAGAAGCTGGCTGCCCGGCAGGGGGACAAAGCGCATGCCCAGGCTATTTTCCCAGGGCTGGGTGCGGGTGGCCTGGCGGGGTTCTGCCCGGGAGCGCAGACTGGTGGTGAGGCGTCCATCCCGGATCCAGGCCCCGGCTGCCCCTCCCAGGCCCAGGACTAGAAAGGCGGCCGCCACGGCAAGCACGCGGCGGCTGCGGGCTTTTTTGGCATGACCTAGGCGATGCTGCGTGGCAATCTTTTCCACGGCACTGGCCATTTCCTGCACGGAGGAAAGGCGGCGCTGGGGATCATCCGCCAGGGCATGGCACACGATGCTGTCTATCTTTTTATCCAGCCCGGTCTTTTCAGAAAGAGGGGTGAACTGGCCCATGGGGACGGACCCGGTAAGCAGCTCATACAGCAGCACACCGAGCGCATAAATGTCTGCCCGCACATCCGCCGTGCCAGCACTGCGGGTGACCTCTGGCGCCACGTAGTAGGGCGTGCCGAAGGTGTCCCGCGTCTGAGTGAAGCCATAGGCGGTGGAGTTTTCCACCAGGGTTTTAGCCAGGCCAAAGTCCGCCACCTTGACCGTGCCATCGGCACCAATGAGGATGTTCGCCGGCTTGATGTCCCGGTGCACCAGCCCACGCTGGTGGGCATGGGAGACGCCGGCGCAGACTTTTAAAAAGATGTCCAGCGCGCGCTCCAGCTCCAGCCGCTGGGCGCGCAGCAGGCGGCGGAGGTCACACCCGTCCACATACTCCATGACCAGAAAGTGGCGGCCATTCGCCGTTTCTCCATGGTCCAGCACGCGCACCACATGGTGGTGGCTGAGCTGCCCCAGCGCGGCCACTTCCGCCTCAAAACGAGCCGTCACTTCGGGGTCGCGGGTCAGCCTGCCAGACACCACTTTCATGGCCACCACTTTTCCCCGGGCGGTGAGGACAGCGCGATAGACTTCCCCCATGCCACCGCCGCCGATGAGTTCCTGGATCTCATACCCCTGCACATTCAGAGACAAAGGTTCTTTTTCCTCAATCTCCGCATCCATGTTGGCAAAGAGATCTCTCTGCATGGTGCGCGCCACACAGGCAGGGCAAATGCCGCCCACCATCATCTTGGGGGCCAGCTCCTTCCCACAGCGGGGGCAGGCGATCAAGCTGGAACGCGTGTCACTCAAAGCACAGAACACTCATCAGGTAGCGCAGTTCTTCATCCGCATCAGATTCCGGGGCCAGGGTAGCCGCCACTTCTGTGCGCAGTTCTTCGGCAAAACGGCGGCGCGCGCGGTGGACTTCCAGCTTCACCTGGTTCTCCGTCATCTGCAGCGTCTGGCCCAGTTCCGCGTAGGGTTTGAGCAACTCGGGGCAGATGAGGCCCTCTTTCAAAGTCTCAAACACCGCCGTGCGGTTCCGCTTCAGGTAGCGGGCCTCTAGGCGATCCATGGACCGCTTCACCACCGCCCAGGCCCAGCGGCGGTCAAACCACTGATCCGCCGCATCCGGCTGGCTAGGCACGTCAAAGACCTCCACATCATCCATGGAGACAAAGGTTTTCCCGCCGCCCCGCTTCTGCCGCGCTGCATCCCGGCGCACGGTGGTGAGGTGATTGCGCAAAGACTGGCGCAGGTAACTGCGCAGCCGCCCACGCTCCGGGGAGACATTGTGCAAGCCGCCGCCCTGAATGAAGTGGGTCATGAATTCCTGAGTCTCATCCAGGGCCTCTTCGCGGTCGCACCCCAGGGCACGCAGGTAAGTGTAGATCGCTGGCCAGTAGCCTTTGCAAAGCTCTTCCAGCGCGGTCTTGGAGGCCGCATCATCGCCCTCACGGGCCATCACCACCTGCGTCCAGGCTGTGACCGGGAACGAAGCGCGAACGGTGGAGGCAGGGCGCAAAGACATGCGAGGAGGGGCAGCAATCATCCCACTCCGACGATTGCGCGGCAATCTTCATTCGTAGGGATGGGATTTTTTCTTTGCCGCGAAACCGCTCCTTTAGCAAGTCCCGTCATGTCCCCACTCTGTAGGACTGAGGCCCATCCGATGTCCGCCAATGCAGCCCCACCTTCAGGATGAAGCGACTGCGGCAGGACGCCGCGCACCCCACACCCACAAAAAAAGGCACCCGAGGAGGGAGTCCCCGGATGCCTTCGTCTTGAGGTGAGAGGCTTACGCCGACATCACCGGATTCAGCTCTCGGGCGAACTGCTCCGGCGAAGGGGCGTTCTTGATGGCCTTGGCCATGGATTTGCTCAACCCGTCGAGAGAGTAAGGTTTCAGCATGATGTCCACGGGTGGGTTGCGCCCCTCGCCCAAGGCCACGAATTCATCCGGATCAATGACAAAACCGCTGCACACCACCACGGGCACATCATGGCCCGCAGCACGCAGTTGTTTGAAAGTATCTCGTCCGCTCAGCTTCGGCATGTAGATGTCCAGCAGCATCACGTCCACGCGCTCACCGCTGCGGAAGAGGATGTCCAGCGCCTGCTGGCCATCGCTGGCCTCCAGCACGCGGTAGCCCAGGAAGGTCAGCATATTGACTGCGATGGAGCGCACGGGTGCCTCATCATCCACCACCAGGATGTTACCGCGCTGGCCTGCCAGGCTGTTGCTGACCTGGGCTTCCACCAGGGGTTCTTCCTCCACATTTTCAGGGTCTGCCGTGCGCGGCAGGAAGATGCGGAACTCCGTGCCCTGACCGACGATGCTGTCAAACTCGATCCAGCCGCCGTGCTCACGCACGATGTCCTGCGCCATGCTGAGGCCTAGGCCGGTGCCCTTGCCATCTGACTTGGTGGTGTAAAAAGGCTCAAACACCCTTCCCCGCGCTTCTTCCGGGATGCCGTGGCCATTGTCCCGCACCACGATCATGGCAAAGTCTGCCGGGGCTTGATCCCCTGCTGGATTACGATGCGTCACATTTTCAATGCCGATCTCGATGATGCCACGGTCCTCTGGCAGCGCATCGCGGGCATTGAGACAGAGGTTCAGGATGACCTGCTCTAGCTGGGTCGCATCTGACACGACAAAGGAGGCGTCCATGCCAGCTCGCACACGGATCTCCACCCGAGGGTCCACACTGTGCTTCAGCAGGGTTTGCACCTCGGCCAGCAGCTTCTTCACGTTCGTCACCTTGCGCAGGCTCTGGCCTGCACTGCGGCGGGAGTAGCCCAGGAGGCTTTTCACCAGATCTGCCGCACGCTGGGTGGCCTGATTGGCACATTGCAGCTTGGCCCGCACCTCCGTTTGGTTGGAGGCAGGTTGCAGCTCAGCCAGCGTCAGGTTGCCACGGATGGCGGTGAGCATGTTGTTAAAGTCATGGGCGATGCCGCCTGCCAGTTGGCCCAGGGTGCCCAGCTTTTGGGATTCGCGCAATTGCCGCTGCAGGCCGCGCATCTGGCTGCAATCTCGCACCATCCACAGGCGGCCAATGACCTCCCCCGTATCGGTCGTCATGGGAGCCGTGCGGACGCTGAAGTTGCGCCCGTCTTTGCCCGCTAGGTCGGCCTCTACCTGATCTTGAAACGCGGGGTCCTGGAGTCCCTGGTTCAGCCACTGGGTCATCTTCTCCTCTTCCGCAAAACGGCCCGCCATGGCTTTGAGCAGAGCATTCACATCCCGGCTACCGGCTTCTTCCAAAGGCCTGCCTAGAAATTCATCCAACTTTTGGTTAGAGGCGATGATCGTCCCCTGGGCATCCACCACGGCCACGCCCTCATCGCTCGCGGCAAAGATGCCTTGCAGCGCGGTGAAGGCCTCCCTCAGCAGGCGCTCCGCATTCAGCAGGCGCTGGGCGCTCTGGCAGGCGTGGGTTTCCGCCGCGTTCAGGGACTGGCGGTGTTTGGCAAACAGCATGTTGATGTCACAGCGCAGTTTCCAAAAATCTGCTGGCAGCCACTGCGCCACTTCCTTTGTCGGGGGCACCCCGCGCAGCACGGAGGAGGTGGCATTCATCACAGCGACGATGGGTTTCAGCACCCAGCCACTCAAAAGATAGGCGGCCAGGAGAACGCCCCCACCCAGCAGCACTCCTTCCATGCCAAAGAACCACTCCAGCGAGTGGCCCATGAGACGTGCCGCGCCGATGGCCGGTAAGAAGCCGAAGAGCACTAGCGGGAGTAGAAATCGGAGTCGGAGTGAGTTCATGTCAAGGTGGCGGAGAGGATCTGCGGAGGCTGGGAAAGGAAAGTTTCGGCATCGAAGCCCGGCAGGGGAGCCGTGAGGCGGAAGAAAGTGTGACTGCTGAGCTGGCTGACGGTTTGCTGCACCGCCTGGTCCAGGCTGGCTTTCACGGCCTGCTCCACCCGGGCATTAAGATGTGTCTCCAGCCAATTTTGGACTAAAATTTCCATATCGCCAGCCGAGATTGGCTCGGGAGCTGAAGGTTTTTTGTCTAGGGATGATTCTAGACCATCCAGCCGATCCTTCAGCGTGCTGACGCCCATGGCTGCGCCGAAGAGGTCCTGCCGCATCTGCTTCAGCTCTGCATCCAGTTCCACCCGCATCTGCGCCAGGTCGCGGCTTTGCAGACTCTGGACCGCGCTGAAGTGATTCGCCGCCGGGGCCGTCTGCGCCGGGGGGGCCTCCACCGGAACAGACCGGGGGGCTGGTGTGTGGGCAGCCAGCGCCAGACTGGCCGCGATGGCTGGGCCAGGCGTCATGTAGCTAGGCATACGGCGGGGTGGGGGTGCCAGCAGGCCACTGCACTGCTGCACGGCCAGCGCGGCCAGTCCCGTGGTAGGTGCGGCGGGCATCTCCTCCGGTGCTGCCGCAATCAGCGGTTGCTCGGTTGCGCCCCAATTTACGGGGGCATTCATCGGCACGTCCTGTTTCTCCACAGCCTCTCCCACCACCTCAGGGCGCGGCGCGGCCTGGTGACGCTGAGAGAAAAACGAAAAGGAGAAGGACATATGGAATTTGTAACTGTTATGTAAATTTATATAAAAACCATAAATATTCCAGAAAAAAGTAAAGTTTTTTTGAATATCCGCTTTCCCGTGAGGTGCCGCATCCTGCACGAAGGCCTTCCGCGTGCCCTACGCAGCGTGCGAAATGAGGTTTTTTTTAAAGCCTCGGTAATACCACCTCAGACCGCCCTGGCACGCGCCCCGCCTTGACGCCCCGCCAATCCGCCTTACCAAAGGAGCGACGCCCGCACTGGCTTTCCGGCAGCGTTTCGTTTTTTTGGTCCCTTCGCCCTCTCTTCCATGTCCTCTCCTGCCCACAACTACACTGAAGACAGCATCAAATCGCTCGACTGGCGCGAGCACATTCGCCTGCGTCCCGGCATGTACATTGGCAAGCTGGGCGATGGCTCCCAGCCTGAAGACGGCATCTACGTCCTGCTCAAAGAAGTGGTGGATAACTGCATTGACGAGCACGTCATGGGCTACGGCAAACTCATCGAAGTGGAGATCACCGAAGATCACCAAGTCACCATCCGCGACTACGGACGCGGCATTCCCCTGGGGAAGCTCATGGAGTGCTGCGCCCAGATCAATACCGGGGCTAAGTACGATAGCGAAGTCTTCAAACGCTCCGTCGGCCTCAACGGCGTCGGTATCAAAGCTGTCAATGCCCTGAGCACCCATTTTAAAATCCAAGCCTATCGTGCGGGGCAGACCCGTGCCATGGAATTCAGCCAGGGCCTCGTCCGCAAGGACATGAAAACACCCCAGGCCACGGAAGAGGCCGATGGCACGCGCATCATCTTCCGGCCCGATCCGGAAAACTTCACCGCGCACGTGCATTTCAAGCTGGAGTACGTCCGCGAAATGCTGCGCTTTTATTCCTGGCTGAATCCCGGGCTGACGCTGAAACTCAATGGCGAAAGCTTTAAGTCCAAGGAAGGCCTGCGCGACCTCATCGCCGCGAAACTGACCGAAGGGCCCCAGTACCCCGTCATCCACCTGGAAGGCACCGATGTGGAAGTGGCCTTCACGCACGGCACCGGCTACGGCGAAGAATTTTACACCTTCGTCAATGGTCAGCACACCACCCAGGGTGGCACCCACATGGCCGCCTTCCGCGAAGCCATCGTCCAGGAATGCCGCGAGTTTTATAAAAAGCAGTTCGAGCCCAGTGACGTGCGCACCGGCATCATCGCCGCCGTCTCTGTGAAGGTCCAGGAGCCCATCTTCGAAAGCCAGACCAAGACGAAGCTCGGCTCCACCCACATGGAGCCCAATGGCCGGAACCTGCGCAGCCACGTCATCAACACCGTGGTGAAGGAACTGGACAACTACCTGCATAAAAAGCCTGACATCGCCAAGGCCCTGCAAGAAAAAATCCTCTCCAATGAGAAGGAGCGCAAAGAAATCTCCGGCATCCAAAAAGCCGCCCGCGACAGCGCCAAGAAGGCTAAAATTCATAACAAAAAGCTGCGCGACTGCCGCATCCACCTCGACTCCAAAGACAAGCTGCGGGAGGAAAGCACCCTGTTTATTACTGAGGGTGACAGCGCCTCCGGCTCCATCACCAGCAGCCGCGACGTGAATACGCAGGGCGTCTTCTCCCTGCGTGGAAAACCGCTGAACTGCTTCGGCCTCAGCCGCAAGATCGTCTATGAGAACGAGGAGTTCTACCTCCTGGCGAATGCCCTCCAGATTGACGAAAACATCGAAGACCTGCGCTACAACAAGATCGTCCTAGCGACCGATGCGGATGTGGACGGCATGCACATCCGCCTACTGATGATCACCTTCTTCCTCCAGTTCTTCCCAGAGATCGTCCGCGCCGGTCACCTCTTCATCCTCCAGACCCCCCTCTTCCGCGTGCGTAACAAAAAGGAGACCTTCTACTGCTACAGCGACGAAGAACGCCAGCGCGCCATCCACAAATGCGGCAAGGCAGCGGAAATCACCCGATTCAAAGGTCTCGGTGAAATTTCCTCGCACGAGTTCAAGCACTTCATTGGCCCCCAGATCCGTCTGGAACCCGTTATGATGCCTGAGCACAAAAGCATCAAAGAACTGCTCACCTTCTACATGGGGAAAAACACCCCAGATCGCCAGATGTACATCGTGGATAACCTGCGTGTGGAGAAGGAACTGGACTTCAAAGACGAGGAAGCCCTACCCGCCGCCGCGTGAGGGCCGCGCCTGTTGCTGGAGGAAGAATAACCAAAAGTGCGATCATGAAAGCACGTTAGCAACGGAAACCGTGGAGCGGCTTCGGGCCACGGAAGAAGTTAATCTTTCGAAGACGGGAGCGAGCGGAGCAGGTGTTTGATCTCCTCCTTCATTTCTTCGTCCGTATTCACCGTCTGCCGCACTTCATCTTCCAGCACAGATCGGTAGGACTTTAGCATTCTGAGTAAGGCATTTCGGAGTGCAGGTTCCGTCATTCCGAGAAAGTTTGCAAGGCTCTGGGTATCATGATGGCGCAGGCTACCGCCTGACAGTAGCACTGGACGAAGTGTCTGAAAAAGAGCCTTACGGCCGTTCATTTCATAACGCTCCTCCAGCCGGGACAGCACCGCCTGCAGCAAGCGATTAAGCCACTCTCGGTCAAAGATCATCTCCGGTGTTTCGCTCGCGTGGCTGGCATACTTTTCGTAATGCCTTTCTAGATGGGGATCGAGATGGATGGATACCTCCAGGGACTCTTGACGCTTCACTTTGTGATGGCGATTGATCAAAAATCGTGAGAGCGAGGTGGCCAAAAAGGTCCGTAGGCGGCCCTTATCCTGGTGGGTCTCTTTCAAAGATTCCAGCCTCAGGAGCTTGGCGAAAAAATCCTGAAGGGTATCCTCTGCATCGTGATGACTGAGGCCCTTTTTCCGGATAAGGCAATACAACGGCGACTGATACTGACAGTATAAAAGATTCAACGCCCGATGACTGATCTGAATGTCATCATCACGCAGTTGATCCAACAAGGTCCAAGAAGTTGTTGGAAATCGGCCATCAGTGAGTGAAGCGAGCGGCATGAACAGGTGGATTCGATAAAACAAGAGGCGGCTCTCTGGCAATGCGTTTCTGGAGTCGTTTATCGAGGCTGCCCCTGCGGCGTCAAGGGGCGCCATTCCAAATACTTAATCTCATTCCCCCCTTGGGTGTTTATCGCCAGCCAACCGTGCGGTAAGGTCACCCCTGAGACGGCCTGGATCAGCTTTCCATCGATGAGAACACGCAACTGATCACTGAAACTCTGAAGCTCGATTTCGTATTCCATTTTGCCACTGGGGCCCAAAGTGATCATGGCGCTAGGCATAAAACCTTTCGGTGAAATCTTGCCATTGATGCGCTGGGTGGTGTTAACCCACCCTTCGAACAAAAGATCTGACCCGAACCGAGTCGCACAATTCACCTGATAACCATACCAGGCTCGGTCCAGAAGTGCCGTGGTGGGTTCGTTCCGATACTGCTGGGGCAATTTCTTTCCCGAGGGATGAGGGTACAAAGTAAGCTTGTGGGGATGATCTTCATTCCAGCGTGAAAAAAGAATGATGCGACCTGCCAAAGGGTGCATGATTCGCGCCTTGAGACGCAAAGCGGCATGCTCTTCCTTGACCAGTGGGGCAAAACCACTGCCGATATCATACCAACCTTCGCCGATATGGCTGATCTTAAACAAGCTCACCAGCTCAGGTTTCTCCAGCAGCAGCGAGTGCCATCCATCCGGACTGACTTTGGGCGTGCCCGGTTCCAATAGGGGCCCCACAGCCGCATCCGTCTCTGATACCATGGGTGGTCGCGTAGAAATCACGGAGTCCCCCGCTGACGGTGCGGAATCTGACGTGCGTTTCAAAAAATAACCCCCAAGAAAAAGTGCGAGTAGGAGGGCGAGAAAGAGCCCCTTCCCCAGAGGTTGACGCGAAGGTTTTTTCAAGAGGGCTTTGACATCTTCTGCCAGTAAAGAGGCCGTTGGATACCTTAACTGCGGATCTGCCTGCAGCGCCTTGGCGATCACCGGCCAGCACCGCGCCTCTAGTCCATGATCTGTAGCGGCGGGCAAGCTAAGCACGCCCTGAGGAACACGGCCCGTTAGCATCTGGTAAAGCGTGGCCCCAAGGCCATAAATGTCTGCACGCTGATCTACCTGGATGTCTCGGTTATGCATTTCAGGAGCTGCATAACCAGGCGTGCCCAGGCCTAACAAGACACCGGAAAAATGATGGGCGTTTTCTGTGATGAGCTTGGCCAAGCCGAAGTCCAGCACCTTCACTCGGCCTGCGTGATCCATCATGATGTTTGAGGGCTTGATATCACGATGAATGACACCGTATGCATGAGCGGCACTTAAAGCCTCACACACCGCAAGAGTGATGTTGAGAGCTGTGGCGAAATCAAGTTTGCCCTCCTGAGCGATGAGGCGCGCTACATCCACACCATCTAGGTACTCCATCACGAAATAAAGCAGTCCATCGGCAGTTTCGCCCGATTCATAAACATTGACGATGTGGGGATGATTCAGGCTGGCCATCACCTGGGCCTCTTGGCGAAAGCGTGCGGTGTATTGCAGGTCATCCTGCTCCAGTTGAGCGGGTAGGACCTTGATCGCCACGGTTCTTTGCAGGTGCGGTTGGCAGCCTCGATAAACCGCGCCCATGCCACCCCGACCTAACAAGTGACTGATTTCATAGTCTGGCAGGGCTTTTCGCAATTCATCCACCTCGGGAGGTTGCCACTGGCGCAGAGAACGGATCACCTCACTGTCTGCGGCGGCCAGGAGTTGCCCCATGACCGAGGGCGTAAGCGAAACGGAGCCCCCCTCGACTGAAGGCTCATCCGGCATGGTTCTGGAGACTAAAAATCACGGAAATGTTTTTTTTATAATGCGGGCGTTACGGAGCTCCTAGAGCGCGGTTTAGCAGGATGTCCCCATGAATATTCCTTACCTCACCTCACATGCATTCACCACTCTTTTTAAACGCCTGTCATGCTGTGTCATGGCTGGCACTTTTTTAAATTCCTGTGCAGAAGTCGCTCGAACTTTGGAGGATCCTAACCGCATGGCTGTCTTGGGCGGTCTGACCGGGGCGGTCATCGGCAGCGCTACAAGTAATGGTCAAAACAGTCAGCAGCGGGCACTTATGGGCAGTCTCATCGGCGCTGGGGCTGGGGCGGGTGTTTCCTTGCTTTACAAAGCCTCTTTGCAACAAAGACAGTATGCGCAGGAGCAGGCGAACTATGCCCTGGCATCCAACAACAGCGTGATGCGTGGGGTGAAAGCCTCTGGCGCGAGTTACGTCGCCGTCCCAGTGCAAGGAGACTCTCAGACGGGTTCCAAACGCGCGATGGTGCGTGTCAAAGTGCGTCAACGGTCTGACGGCTCTTTCGTCGCAGGAAAGGCCGAGGAGAAATCTTACCCGGTGACCACTGCTAGAAATGGTTCGGTGGTAAACGTTGGCGGTCAGAATGCTGTTTTTTATACCCCCTAACAAACTCTGCATCACTCCATTTTACTGAAGCTATGAAAGCCTTTCTTTGTGCTCTAATGAGTGTGGTCGGATTATCTGCTTGCACAGAACTTCAAAGTCATTCGTTTGATCGTGCCTTTGCCGAAGCTGTCGTGAGTAATGACACCAGGACACTTTTTTCGACCTGCAATCGCACCAATGCCACACGCCCTATCAATGGGTTGCAGCCCATTTATTATGTCGCGAGCCACGGCAATGAGGATGCGATAGACCTGCTCTATAACAGTGGAGCATCGCTCAAAACGCGCAGTCCTGAAGGCCGATCTTTGGCTTATGCGGCTGCGGTGAATGGACATTCTGCCACGGCTGCTAAATTAGTTAAAATCGGCGGTGGCAGTTCCTCAGACCTCGCCGCAGGTCGTGCCCAGTGGCAGCGTAACAGAGAGCAGAAAAAGGCCCATGATGCGATGATGATCGCGGGCATGGCTTGGATAGCAAATCAGATGTTTCAAGACAGCATCTCCAATGACGCCAAGTCTGAAAGCGATAAGAGGCTGGAATACTTTCAACATCTGCAAATGGATCGAATGAACGGGACTACCAGTCACTAAATGAGCCACCGCGCCTTGCCTCATGATTTTCCCTTAGGCCTTTGTTAAATCGGCTAACCGAAAGCGTGATCGAGTGCCCCTTCCCTCTCACCTCGGCTGGCCGAAAAGACGTCGGTGGTTTGCCTCGATGTGGCCGATGAGCTCTGCCAACGGCATGCCGCGTATCTCAGCCAGTAGGGTGTAGCTCACCCGCAGATTCGCGGGGTGATTCAGCGGCGCGGTGGCGGGGCCCAGAGGGTGGTCATTCAGCTCCGGTGGTGGGGGCATGTCCGGCGCATCCGTTTCGGCCAGCAGGCGATCCAGCGGCACGGCCTGAAAGGTGGCGCGCTGGGCCGCTTTGCGTGCCTGGCCAAACGCGGGCGAGAGGGAAAAGTACGCGCCTTTTTTCACCCACCCAGGCACCATCTCCACCGGGCCGCTGTAAGAGTGCAGCAGGAAACCGCGCGCGGGCAGCGGCTGGTTGCGTAGGCTCTCCTCCAGCAGGCCCCAGGCACGCAGGCAGTGGATGGTGGCGGGGCGCTCCAGCTTCACGGCCAGGGCGAGCTGCGCGTGGAAGCAGGCCACCTGCGTGGGCACATCGTGATTTTCCACCCAGCGATCCAGGCCGATCTCTCCCACAGCCGCTTCGGGAAAAATGTGCAGCCAGTGCTCCAGCGTGGCCAGCCAGCCCGCCCCCCGCGCCGCCACATACCAGGGGTGCAGGCCAAAGGAGGGCCGCACCCACGCGTGGGCCTGGGCCAGGGCGGCCACACCGGGCCAGTCGGCCTCCGTGCAGCCATTCACCACCGCCTCTGCTAGCGGCAGGTCTGTGGCTAGAGCGGCCAGCCCCTGCGTGCGCCACTCTGCCAAACGAGCATCCTGGAGATGGTTGTGGGCATCGTAGAACATGGCAGTGATTTGGGAATAACTTGCCCCCTTCAGACGTTTTATGAAGCGTTTTCAGCGCAGCGCTGTCAAACATCTTCCTTTGTCCATGAAACACACCCTCACTCTCCTCGCCCTCGCCGCCAGCCTCTGCACCAGCGCCCTCGCCGGCGAAGGTGAAAAAGTCAGTCTGCCTGCCCCGCAGGTCTCCGGCACCAATCAGGATGGCAAAACTGTGGCCTTTGCCGACGTGTATGCGAAAGGCCCCACGGTCGTCTTCTTTTACCCGAAGGCCAACACCCCCGGCTGCACCAAGCAGGCCTGCTCTCTCCGCGATGCCTTTGCCGATCTGAGCAAAGACGGCGTGCAGGTGCTAGGCGTGTCCTTTGACAAACCGGAAGCGCAAAAGAAATTCAAGGACGACTTCACCCTGCCCTACGACCTCATCGCCGATCCCGAAGGCAAGATCGTGGATGCCTTCAAGGTGGACCGCATCGTCAAAGGCAGCATGAATCTCGCCAGCCGCCAGGCCTTCCTGATCAAGGGCGACAAGATCGTCTGGAAAGACTCCAAAGCCTCCACGGCTGAACAGGCCGCCGACATCAAGCGCGTGCTGGCTGAAACAAAGTAAGGAAGCGAGATCTCCCACAAAAAAACGCCGCCTGGAAACAGGCGGCGTTTTTTTATTGGAAACCGCGCGCCAGCTTTTAGCTCACGGCGCGGTCCGTCTGGAAGATGCCAGCGTGAGCCAGGAACACTTCCCAATCGCGAACTTGGTAGGTATTGCGAATGAGCTGGGTCACGGGCAGTTCACGGGGGGCAGAAGGGCGGCGCAGGAGTTTCAGCCCCGCTTCTTCTGGCAGCTTGCTGCCCTTTTTGCTATTCACCTTTTTATCGGCCAGCACACAGTTATCCCAGGTGCTTTTGCCTCCGCGAGAAACCGGCACGATGTGGTCAATGTTCCCTTCGTTAGGCTTCAGCTTGCGTCCGGTGTATTGGCACACGCCACCATCGCGCTCCCAGATGGCCTTGGCACAGAACTTCGGCCGGCGCTTGGGCACACGGTCAAAACGCGCCAGCACCAGGACGGTGGGCACACGCACCGGACCGTGGACCGTGCCGATGGCATTGTCCCCCTCATTCACCGGCAGGCGCATCCAGTCCTGCCAGGTGACGGGGGTCATGTCATCTTCAGCGGAGATGTTCAGCGCTGTGGCATTGCCAGCGGCCATCATGCTAAAGGCATCGGCAGGTGATTTCACACCGATGGCTTGCCAGTTTCGATTCAAAACTAGGACAGTAGATTTGTTCAACACATCATTCATGCTTCGGCTCCTTATTGACGGGAATTGACGGCACGAAGGGACGACGCGGTGTTCGTTCCTCTATGTTGGGCACTTATCGTGCAGCAACTTAGGCATTTGCCAAGTGGCAAATTTGTCAGCTTTATGGTTACGCCTGCCAAAAGACTTTTGACGAAGGCAAGGTTAGGGAGTTTCCAGAAAGAAACTTTACCAGGTGAGCGCCCCAAATTCGGGCGGTTCACATTCAATCTTCCGCCTTGTCTCCCGCCGGGCACATTTTCACAATGCGCGGCTGGAACTGCCCTAGCACTTCCACTAGATCTTGCTGCGCGGCCATGACGTTGTGGATGTCCTTATAAACCCCAGGCACTTCATCAATGCCGGCGCTGAGCAGCTCGACCCCAGCTGCGGCGAGTTGTTTCCTCACACCGCCCCAGGTGAAGCTCTGCTTGGCCTCCGCCCGGCTCATCACCCGTCCAGCCCCATGGGAGGCGCTGTTCAGAGAGCCCGCTTGCCCGCGGCCTCTCACTACAAATCCAGGTGTCGCCATGGAACCGGGGATGACACCCAGTTCCCCCATCGCCGCTGGGGTGGCCCCTTTGCGATGCACTACCACCTCGCGCTCCTGGCCCTGGATGACGTGTATCTCCTTCCAGGCAAAGTTGTGATGATTTTCGATGTCGAGGATCACATGGGCCCCCACTTTTTTGGCGATGGTTTTGTGGATCAATTCATGGTTAGCCGCCGCATAGCGCCCCATGAGGTTCATGGCAGCCCAGTATTCCTGGCCCGCTTCTTCCTCAAAGGTCAGCCAGGACAGGTGCTTCATGTCCTTCGGCAGGTCGTAGCGCCGCTCCGTAGCGATGTGGCTGTAATGCTGGCACACCTGCGCCCCTGCACCTCGCGATCCACTGTGGGAGAGCAGGGCTAGGTATTCACCGGGCGGCATGTCGAAACCGGATTGCTTCAGCGCCTCCACCTGATCCACGGTGACTTCAAAGGCACCGAATTCGACGAAGTGATTCCCCGAACCACTCGTGCCGAGCTGCGCCCAGGCCTTGTCTTTGAACCGTCGAGTGATGGGACTGACATTCCAGTCCTCATCCATCACCTCGTGATTCCGTTTGTCTTTAAACGCACCTCCCATGCCAAAGTTGGTTTCACGTTCCAAGATGTTGGCGAGGCGACCTTTCTGCCCGGGGATGATGTTAGCCTTTCGATCATAAACGCTCAACCTCATGCGACAGGCGATGTCCACGCCCACGGCGTAGGGGATCACGCATTGATCCGTTGCCAGCACCCCTCCGATGGGCAGGCCGTATCCCTGATGTGCATCCGGCATCAGCGCCCCCGCCACTGCGACCGGCAGCGCGCAGGCATTCGCCAGTTGCTGCACAGCCCCAGCTTCCAGACCCGAACCCCACTGCTGCCAGGGGGCCAGGGCATCGCGCTGTTTGTTAGCAGGCACATACAGAGCCCGGGCCAAAGCCTCGCGCAAAGGGTCACCTAGAAAAGCCGCAGGATCTGCGATGATGGCGCAGATGTCTTCCTCCAGCCGGGAGGGATCGCCGCCAGAGCTGGCATGATTGGCAGCGAACGCCAGACCAAAGTCCAGCGCTGCCCCCTCGGGAATGCCGAGGCGGGTGAGTGATTGAGAGTTCATAAAACGAGTGTTGTTAAAATGGAGGAGTGAAAGACTCCAAAAGTTAGACGCGAAGCCTGCTGCGGCTTCATCATAGAATTAGTTAGGCGGCCCCGATGAGACGCCTCGAAGCGGAGGGGAAAAGCCAGAAAAACAGGCTTCTCTCCTCCGCTTCGACATCGCCAGCCAGCGCCGCAAAAAGCCGTTCCTGGGCGATTTTTTCTCTCAGACGGTCTCTTCTCAAATTCTGTCCGTAAGAGCGACTGCAGTTGGTCAGTTTTTCCAGTCGGTATCTGCCAGGCCCTTCCAACTTTGCTTCAATCCAGGCCAGCCTGCTCTCCGTTTCTGGGTCAAGGATCTTTCCTTCTGTTTGTAAATGTGGAACGACTCGCAATTCAAAGAGTTCCGGCTGACTGAATTCCAGCACCCACTGAGGATAACCGGACCATAGAGCCAACGCTGGCTTAAAATAAGAAATCCATTTGGCATCCAGCAGCCTGCGAGGACCAAAATCCGTAGGCCATAGCCAGGAAAGTTGGTGATCCGTAATATACAACTGCTGACGGCGTTTGCTGTTGGTAGGTTTAAAATTTCTTCGCCAATGATAGCGGATGACGTTGATCTTTTCGAGAATAGCCCGGAGAACGTCAGCATCCTCCCTTCGTTCGGCATCTTCGGTTAGGAAATGAAGGCGTTTCCAGCCTCGCCGGATCGGGGGTTCTAGCAGGGCTGTCTCCATTTGCTTTCGCCGCAGCTTTTTGCGCTCGCGATGCAGGGATAGTAACTGTTTATCGTTGGTTTTTTGGGTTTGGGGGTTCATTCAGTAAGTGTGAAAAGTCGGTCCACGGGGACATGCACCCCGCTATGCCGGTTAAAAGCCGGCTGCTTCGCTATCTAAGCTTTGGACCGTTCAAGAAATGGCGACCCTGACGGGAATCGAACCCGTATTATCCGATAGAAAGTCGGAGGTCCTGAGCCGTTAGACGACAGGGTCAAAAAAGATGGCGGAACGCGGAGGGCATGCTCCCCATGCGGCACCTAGCCGCACGATCTCTTTAGCAAAGAGTCCCGGGGCCTCGCCCGGATCACGTTCCAGAAAAAGTGTCCCCGGCAGGATTTGCACCTGCGGCCTGCTGCTTCGTAAACAGCCGCTCTCTCTGCTGAGCTACGGAGACGTAGAAATGGACTAACAAAAAAGGTGCAACACCTTGGATTCGAACCAAGAACCTCTGAGGTCTGAGCTCAGTGCCTCTGCCAGATTGGGCTAGTGCGGCGTAAACAAGGAGTGAGGCCATCTTGGCCTCAGCACGTGAGGGCTGGAAGCCCACACTCCTTGAATTGATAAAATCGGTCTGGCGGGAGTTGCACCCGCATCTCTCGGGTTATGAGCCCGGTGCTTTGACTGTTAAGCGACTGACCGAAAGAAAAAGGGTCGGATACCCCGGTGCTGCCCCGGGCGCCTCTTGTCTCCAAAACAAGCGAGTTCGCTGGCTCTCTCGTATCCGATTTTAAAAAGTGGACGCGTGCCCCAGACTTGCACTGGGTAAGGCGGCTTTGCAGGCCACTGACTCGGCTCTTTGTCTTGCACGCGGTTGGGGTGCGAGCGTCTTTCGCTAGACACACCGTTGGTTAGAAAAAATTCCCTCAGCCGGATCTGCCCCGGCACCGTCTCCGTCACAGGGAGGAATGCTGCTATTACACCATGAAGGGAGTGTGAAAAAAGACTCAGAGCACGCGGGAGACATGCTCCGAGTCGAGGGATGGAGGGCGATCAATCGCCGCCGCTCAGAAGAAAGCGGTTGCTGATGGCCTTGAAGGAAAGCCTGCCACCCAGAGTGCTGCTGAAGCGCTCCGACAGCGGGCGAATGACAATCCCTTCGCGCTCATTTTGAGTGCCTGGGTAATGGCCTTCCGCCAGTGATAGGAGAGACTCCAGGGAATGACCGAACGATTGCCCCAGTTCCACGATGTCCACCATGGGCACCTGGATCTTCTCGAGAAATTTCGAGGCTTCGGGATGATCCGAGCTTCGATGGCATCGGCATTCAGGATGGGCTGAATGGAGTGGACGAGCTGGATGGAGGCGAGTTTACGTTTCATGAGCGTGGATAAGAAAAAGAGTGCGGCCTGCCGGTGCTGCCCCGGCGCGCTCTGTTTGGAAGACAGACATGCTTGCTGTTACATCAAGGCCGCATGAAAAAGGTCGCTGGAGTTGGTAGCGCGCCAACCTGTGCGGAGCTTCAATCCGCCGCTCATCTGTCTGAGCCATCCAGCGATTTTAAAAAGTCCCTCCGCGTGGTGACGCTCCACGGTCTTCCGGTTATCAACCGGGTGCTCTGCTGTTGAGCTACGGAGGGGAAAGTGATGCGGCCACTCTTGGCTGCAAAGGGGGGAGGAAATGGGCGGAGCACCAGAGAATCGCACTCTGGACGCTGGTTAGGCGCAGCGGTTTTCAAGACCGTTTCCTCGTCTGTGCCGGACGTGCTCCGTGATTAAAAAGGGAAAGTGCCCGCACCAGGAATTGCACCTGGAACCTCAGCCGTTAGAAGCGGCGCGTGCAAGTCTGTTACACCTTGCGGGCTTGATGAAAATGGGGGTGCGGCGTCACGGTAATGCTCCGTGTCGGTCGGGGAACTCCTAGGTTACAGCCAGGCTCGTGTCTTTAACGAACTACCGCCGCGTAAAAAAGAGGCAGGGGCTGGAGTTGCACCAGCCGAGCGTGGCTTATGAGACCACGCTGAGCACTGGCTCTCCCTGCTATTTCTATCAAGGGTGGACGAGGACGGTAACGCTCCGTCACTTGCTGGATGCGAGCCAGCCGTGCAAACTTCTACACTACAAGCCCTTTTGGAAAATGGATCGAGGCCATGGAACGTGGGGACAGGCAGCCTGCCCTGACCTAACTTCCCCCGGGGCGATCCTGTGTCCCTGGGGAATGTGGTGGGCGATCCTCTGCGGCGAGTCCCCATGCTCCATGATGATTGGCGCGGCGGGTGGGTACTGCCCCTACATTTCCAGGGTTTGGAGTCCTGTGCATTGCTTGTCTACCACCGCCGCTCTTTGGAATGGCCGCAGAAATCCACGCGTGATGGATGAACTTATGCGGCCATTCATGCGTGACGTGTGGAACATACCTTTTGGTTAGGCTGGGTTTCAGCACGTCACGTCTGAATAGAACGAACACCGCTGCCACGCACGGGAGGAGGGGGTAAACCTCGTCGCTGGCGTCGCACCCGCAGGGTATTTCACGGCGGATGTTTCGGTGTTTATGGCACACCTTCCGGAAAGCCTCTTCGTGATGTCGGGAAAGGGGCGTGGACTGCCTGCATTCAACTTGAATGCTTAGGAAATACTACGCGATTAATAGCGCTCGAAATTCATCTTTGCAGACTCCGCAAGACGGCGTTTTCGCCGGGTCTCGGGCAGGCCGTTTCAGGGCCGCATCTGCGATGGTCATTCGGGGGTCTCGCTCCGGCATCTGGGCGACAGACGCCGGAGCTTTGACGGGTTAGCGGCCCCGTCCAGGTGACGGGGGCTCAGGGATGTGGGTTGTTAGGGGAATGGGTGAGTGGAAGGATCTTCCGGAGGGATGGGATGCGGGTGGGATCTGAGCGGAAAACAAAAAGCCCTGCTGCCTTTCGAAGGGCGAGCAGGGCTTTTTAAAAGGCCGGTTCTGGGTAAAACCTGCGGCTTAGCCGCGCTGCTCGTAGACCTCCATGTTCGGGGTGCTCCAATACATCTCATGATGGCCCAGGCTTCTAAATCCTGTTTCCAATCGGATGCTAAAGCTCCCTGCTCGGCACTCAGGAAGTGCTCGGAGGCTTGGGGAGTTTGTAGCTATCGGTTTCATGGAGGTGCGTGCTGAAGGTAGGCGGAGTTTGACACAGTCTTTGAAGACGTCAAATCCAAATAATCATTTTTTTTATCGAATGGGAACCGAAATGAAACTTTTGTCCTTAGGCTTTCCTAGGGAGCTGGAAAAGCAATTTCCAGGCTCTCCACATTCGATTCCATGCGCTCTAAAAAATCGCCTGTTTCAGGCACGTTAGCGCAGGGGTCCAGGACTATGCTCTGCACGCCGATGGCCCGGAGCTTATCCACGCTTTTGCCATCGGGCTGGCCTTCCCAGAACATCCACTTGGCCGGGTGCTTGGCCAGCAGCGCCTGTAGCTCGGCCATAGCTTTGTCATCCGGCACGGTCTCCGGCTCCCACAGCACGGACTGGATGTCCAGACTGTAACGGCGGGCCATGTATTGATACACGGGATGCGAGGCCACGAAGGGCACTTTGGCCAATCGTTTGCCCACGTCTAACAAACGTTGATCCAAAGAATCCAGATCTTTTTTCAGCTCCGTGTAACGGTCCGCAATGGCTTTCTTGGAGTTCTCAGGGACCAGGGTTTGCAGGGCCTTGGACACTTCCTGGGCCTGTAGGGAAGCCTGGCGGAGATCTAGCCACGTGGTGAAGGCGGTGCCGCTGTGGCTGTGCTCCCCACCTGGGCCGTGACTGTGCGTGGTGGCGTCTTTGACCTCGATGTATTGATCCGAATACGCGCTGCCCGTGTTCACCACTTTTTCATCGGGCAGGGTGGTGGTGTCCACCCATTTGGAATAGCTGGCACCATTCATCAGAATGAGATCTGCCGCCTGATATTTCGCCAGCGTCTCATCATCCGGCTGCCAAAAGGCGGGGTCTTCATCCGCAGGCGCGGGAAAGTGGACCTCCACCAGATCTGCCCCGAGACGCTGGGCGAAGTATTTTAGCGGGTAATTGGCCACATAGACCTGAGGTTTACCGCTGGCGGCTTGAGGGCTGCTGGAGGTCTTTGGGGATGGGGTGCAGCACGCCAGCGTAAGCAGGCATGAGAGGGCGAAGAGGACTTTCATGAAAGGTTAAACGACAGAGAAATGAGGGTGGATGAAACGGCGGATAGGGGAAGAGTGTTGCCTACAGAATTCAGCGCTGCCAAAGAATGTCTGGGGTGATATCTGACACAGTCGCACATCCGGTTAGGCCCATGGCCACCTCAAACTCCGCGCGCAGGATGTTCAAAACGTGCGCCACGCCGATGGGGCCAGCGACACTGAGACCGAAGATGTAGGGCCTGCCGATGAGGACAGCGCTGGCCCCCAGAGCCAGAGCTTTCAGCACATCGGTTCCCCGGCGGATGCCGCCATCCACCAGCACCGGGATACGGCCTGCGACCTGCGCGGTGATCTGTGGCAGTACGTCCACGGTGGCTGGCAGCGTATCCAGGATGCGTCCGCCGTGATTGGAAACGATGACGCCCGCAAAGCCATGCTGGATGGCCAGTTCCGCATCGGCCGATGACAGAATGCCTTTCAGCAAGATGGGCAGCGTGGTGATGGAGCGCAGCCAGGCGATGTCCTGCCACGTCGGTGCTTCATCCAGCAGCGCGCCGAAGGCCACATTTTCTCCTGCTTGGCGTGGGCGCAGATCGGGCGGCGTCATGCCGCGTAGATTGATGGCCTCCACCCCCGGTGGCAGGTGAAACTGCGCGCGCTGTTGGCGATTGCGGATGCCATTCAGCGGTGCATCCACCGTCAGTACCAGGGCCTGATAACCGGCCGCCTCCGCCCGCTGCACCAGGCGCTGGGTAAAGGCGCGGTCTGGCTGCATGTAGAGCTGAAACCACAGGCGCGTCTGCGCCGCAGCGGCAATTTCCTCCAGCGGCACTGAGGCACGCGTGCTGACGACCATTCCTGCCTTTAAAGCCGAGGCTCCTAGCACCGTAGCCAACTCCCCCTGCGCATGCGCCATGCGCTGGTAAGCGATGGGTGCAAGGAAAATGGGGTGGTCATATGTCTGGCCTAAAAGAGTCATCCGCGTGTGCCCACCGGTCATGTCACGCAGCACACGGGGCAGCAGTTTCAGGGCATCATAGCCACTGCGATTTTCCCGCAGGGTGATCTCATCGGCCGCGCCGCCCGCATAGTAGGCCCAGGCCTGCTCCCCCAAATGCTGCCGTGCAAGTGCCTCATAATCCGTGAGCGCGACGATCTCTGGCGGGATCTGGGACAGGGCTGGCAGAGGGAAAGACATGGTCATCCCATGTGTCCATCTGCCCAGGTGAATGGGCAAGTGGATTGATGATAAGCCTAGTTTGAAACACTTCAGTGGTTGCCTATGGCACGATGAAGAGAAATGATAAAGACACAGCTATTTGCATGGTAATGGCAGGGGAAAGAGTGGCTCAAGAAAACTCGCACGCGGTGCCTCACCATGACCTGTTGAAAGCGAATATCTGCATCAGCAGTTCCACCACACGGGATGAAAGAGCGAACGAAGACTACGTCTTGTAATCCCAGCCTGGGCAGTGGCCTAACGCGAAGCATGGTTTCTTCACATTTCCGAAGATGTCAGGGGGCAAATGAGCTGGGTTGTGGCTCACCATGCGGAGAAGTGTCTTTGCACGCCCCTCGCTCGGGCATGCAGGATGAATCACTCTGGGGAATGCCGTTCGCCGCAACCCCACCTTGTCCCCCTGTCTGCCCCGCCAAATGGCGGGCCGTCACTGAAGCAGAACCTGGGCCACCGCTTTCTTGCTGAAGAGTCGTTGGGATTTTTGGCTGCCAATGCGCAGGCTGAGAAGCTGAACTTGGTCTTCGAAAAGTTCGTTAAACACCGCATGTCGCAGCGTGCAGGCTTGCAGCCCCTGGGGTAGCACGATTTCAAAGAAGAGCGTCAGGACGGGATCGCCGCTTTTGAGACTGTCGGCCTCCAATTCACGACCTACCCAAAGGAGCGGCGCGATGTGACCTGCGGCATCGGTGACCACAAAGGTTTGCGCCAGGTAGGCCTGAATTTTCGAGTCGAAAGTCGTGTCTTGAGCGGGGGGCTTTTCCTGCTGCTTTTGCAGGGCCAGCTCGAGATCGCTGAGGAAAACGGTGAGGCTGATTTCGAGCTTTTGGGTGACGGCGTTGAACTCAGCCTCCGCAGTGGACTGATGCAGCGAATGCGCGTGCAGGCAGGGCGCGAGCAGTGCAGCGGCGGCAGCGAGGATGAGACTACTTTTTCTCATCGGGCTTTTCCTCGGCCTGCTTTTTCTTCGGCTGAGTCAGCTCCCGCATGGGGTTCGGAGCCTTGTCATCCTTGAAGAGTTGGAAGCGGCTTTTCACCGGACGGCGGGGCCAGAAGTTGTTCTCCACATTGCAATCCACCAGCTCCTGGCGGGGGTCAAAAGTCACGGACTTCAACTCCTTGGGCGTGAGGTGCAGCTTGGAGGTTTTCTCGGTGTTAAAGCGCCAGATCTCCGCAGGCAGGGTCAGTTCCTCACTGCTGCCGTCGGTGTAGTCCAGCTTCAGGATCAGAGGCGTGACAAGACCTCCCACGTTGGTGAACTCCAGTACATAAAAGTTGTGCTTCGTTTTCAGCAGTGTGGGGTCTATTTCTTCTTCCTTGAGGTCTTTGAGCAGGGTTTCGTATTTCTTCTTTTCGCTGGGCAGCACGGTAGCTTCATCGAAGGTATCATAGAAGTCTTTCAGCTCGGGGAAACGGTCCACGCGCTTGGGCAGTGGGGCATTGCGCTGGCGGGTGAGGGTTTGCGGCAGATCGTCTTTTTCCTTTTTCTTCTTCGGGTTTTCCACAGTGGGGTCGCGGCTGTCCAGTTGCAGCCACTTCACTTCGTCAATGGACACATCCACGTGATCCACGCTGTAAAACCAGCCGCGCCAAAACCAGTCCAGATCCACCCCGCTGGCGTCTTCCAGGGTGCGGAAGAAATCAGCCGGGGCAGGACGTTTGAACATCCAGCGACGGGCATAGATTTTAAAGGCGTGGTCAAAGGCTTCGCGCCCCAGGATGTGCTCGCGCAAGATGTTCAGTGCCACGGTGGGCTGGCCGTAGGCGTTTGGGCCGAG
Organism: Prosthecobacter dejongeii; assembly: GCF_014203045.1. Taxonomy (NCBI): domain Bacteria; kingdom Pseudomonadati; phylum Verrucomicrobiota; class Verrucomicrobiia; order Verrucomicrobiales; family Verrucomicrobiaceae; genus Prosthecobacter; species Prosthecobacter dejongeii. The sequence continues at coordinate 328,951 of NZ_JACHIF010000003.1, read as the reverse complement.
ATCGGCGATGGACTCGGAATTTGTCATCACCGGCACACGATCACTCAAGCGCATGTAGTCAGTGAGGCCGCGTGCGTCCCGGCGGTGTTTCCAGTTGTTTTCCCACTCCTCTTCGGTGAGGTATTCCAGGAAGGAATTCAGCCCCTCATCCATCCAGGTCCACTGGCGTTCATCGGAGTTCACGATCATGGGAAAGTAGTTGTGCCCCACCTCATGGATCACTACGCCGATGAGCGCGTACTTGGTGCGCTCGGGGTAGGTGCCGTCTTTCTCGGGGCGTGGGCCATTGAAGCAAATCATGGGGTATTCCATGCCGCCCACGGGGCCATTCACCGACCACGCGACGGGGTAAGGATAACTGAAAGTGTAACGTGAATAGGTCTGGATGGTGTGGGCGATGGCGTGAGTGGAATACTTGTCCCACAGCGGCATGCCTTCCTTGGGGTAAAGAGACATGGCCATGACTGGCGGGCGAAACATGCGATCCGTGATGCCGCCCTGGCGCTCGGGTGTAGGTGGAAAGGTGGCGCCCTCCACGGCCATGGCATCCCAGATGAATTTGCGCGAGCTGGCAAAGGCAAAGTCGCGCACGTTTTCCGCCTCGAAGATCCAGGTCTTCTGGCCTTTGGCCTTGGTTTTTTCTGCCGCCTTGGCCTCCTCTGGGGTGACGATGAAGACGGGCTTTTTCGTTTCTCCTTGGGCGGCCCGCAGGCGCTCACGCTGGGTCGCGGTCAGCACCGTTTCGGGATTTTGCAGCAGGCCGGTGGCGGCCACCAGGTGGTCTTCCGGCACGGTAAGGTGGACTTTGTAATTGCCGAACTCCAGGGTAAATTCGCCGGTGCCGAGGAACTGCTTATTCACCCAGCCCGCGTAGTCCGTGTAGGCAGCCAGACGGGGGAACCACTGGGCGAGGGTGTAGATGCAGTTGTCATCTTCCGGGAAGTGCTCGTAACCGGTGCGGGCATTGATGCGCTTGCAGTCATTGATGGGGTAACTCCAGGCCATTTTAAAGACCTGGGTGCTGCCGGGTTTCAGCGGCTGGGGCAGGTCCACGCGCAGCATGGTTTTAACGATCGTGTGAGGTAGGGCCTGGCCTTCGGCATCGGTGACGCGGGTGATCTTCAGCGCGCCATCATACGTCTCATAAGCCAGCAGGCCATCCAGCGCGGAGTAGGTGACCTTGGCGGGATCAATGCCACGCTTAGTGTTAGGCGTGAGGCGGGAGTCCGCCTGGTGGGAGAGGTAGTTTTGGTCGAGCTGGACCCAGAGGTAGTCGAGGGTGTCTGGGGAGAGATTGTGATACGTCACCGTGGCCTCAGCGCTGAGGCTGCGCTTCACGTCATCCAGCGTGGCGTGGATCTCATAGTCCGCACGGTTTTGCCAGTAGGCGGCACCCGGTGCGCCGGAGGCGATGCGCTGGGGGGTGGGGGTAGGCAGCAGTTGCTCCAGCTGCTGAAATTTCCCCACTGGGGCCCCAGGTCCAGCAGCAGTGGCGGTGAGGGCGGTGAAAAGGCAGGGCAGCAGGAGCTTCATCGTGCGCCATTGTTCAGATGTGATTGAAATTGGCAATCCCTGATTGCAGCCAAGAGCGAAGTCTGGTTGCATGCGCTTCCGATGATCTCCAGCTGCCGTGCCCTTTTTGGCCTAACCAACAGTCCCCCATGAGCTGGGACACGCTGCTGCTACTCTTTCTCGCAGGCCTGAGCGCGGGGTTCATTGACTCCATCGCCGGAGGCGGGGGGCTAATCTCATTGCCAACGCTGCTGTGGGTGGGACTGCCACCGCACCTGGCGCTAGGCACAAATAAGATGCAGAGCACCTTTGGCACCCTACTGGCGGTGCGGCGCTATGCCCAGGCGGGGCTGGTGCAGTGGGCGCAGGTGCGGCTGGCGGTGGCGGTGACCTTTGTGGCAGCGCTGCTAGGCACTCTGGCGGTGACGCAGGTGAGTGCGGATCTGCTGCGAAAGCTGGTGCCCTGGCTGCTGCTGGGCATCGCCGCGTATGCACTGGTGAGCCCGCGTTTTGGCCAGCAGGCCAAGCGTGCCCGGCTGACGCCCACCATTTTCGCCTGCCTGGGTGGCTGCGTGCTGGGGTTTTACGATGGCTTCCTGGGCCCGGGCACGGGGACCTTCTGGACAGTGGCTTGTCTCTCACTCCTGGGGCTGAATCTCCTCCACGCCACCGCTTACACAAAGGTGGTGAACCTCACCAGCAACGTCGCTTCCGTCTCCATCTTCATCGGCGCGGCGAGTGTACGGTATGACATCGCTGCGGTGATGATCGCCGGACAGCTCCTCGGTGCCCGGCTGGGCAGCGGCCTCGTCATCCGCCATGGGGCCCCTTTCATCCGCATCATGTTCCTCCTGGTCGTTTTTTCCCTGGTGGTGAAGCTGCTGTGGGATCAGTGGGTGGCAGGCTCTTGATCCCAGGGCGAATGCGGTGCATCTTGGTTGCTCGCACGCCTCCCCTTCCCTTTCCCCATGCCACGCATCCTCGCCATTGATCACGGAACCGTCCGCATCGGACTGGCCATCAGCGACGAGATGGAGCTGACGGCCAGCCCTTTAAAAACCCTGGAGTCGAAGGCGGATGTGGAGCGTGAGATCGCCCGCATCGCGCGGGAAAAACACATCGCCCGCATCGTCATCGGCATGCCTTTTCTGATGAGTGGCAACCGGGGTGAAGCAACGGAGCGGGTGGAGAAATTTGCCGATCGCCTGGGCAAAGCGCTGCAGCATGAGCTGCCCATCGAGTTCGTGGATGAGCGACTTTCCTCCGTGGAAGCGGAGGCCTCCATGTCCCGGGCGGGCATCACGGATAAACGCCAGCGCAACGAGATCGTGGATCAACTGGCCGCTGTGGTCATCCTGCAAGATTACCTCAACAGCCAGCGCGGCCCGGCGGGCTTTCTCCTGCCGGATGAAACTTACGACCTGGAATGGACAAATGAGCCGAAGCGACGCCGAAAATAAGCTGGGGCTCAACAAAGGCCCAGGTCCGGGACTGCGGCGTCTGCGGGTGGTGGTGGCCTACTGCGGCACGCCCTGGCGCGGCTGGCAGGCGCTGGCCATCGGCGGCGGCATCCAGGATGAACTGAGTGCCGCCGTGCTGAAAGCCACGCGGGCCGCCACCACCGTCCATGGCTCTGGCCGCACGGATGCGGGCGTGCATGCCCTGGGCCAGGTGGCCCACATGGATGTGCCGGTGAGCCTGCGCATGAGCGATGAAGCCTGGGTGAAAGCCGTCAATGCCTGCCTGCCCCTGACCATCCGCCTGGTGGAGGTGCGGGCTGCGGAGCCGCCCACCTTTCACTCCCGTTACGATGCGAAGGGCAAGGTGTATCGCTACCGCATCTGGCGCGCGCCCCAGCTTTCCCCTTTTGAATCTGACCGCGTCTGGCACATCCACGGTCCGCTGGACATGGCCGCCCTCCAGACCTGCCTGGATAGCCTGGTGGGCACGCATAATTTTGTGCGCCTTTCCGCGAATCGCGGCGACATGCCCGAGACTATGCGCCGCGCCCTGCCGGAGAAAACCACGCGCACCATCCACCGGGCGGAGATGCGTGAGGACGGCGACGTTTTGGAACTGGAATTCGAGGGCGACGGCTTCCTCTATAAAATGGTCCGCCTCATCGTGGGCAGCCTCATGCTGGTGGCCCGGGGGCGCGCCACGGTACCGTGGTTTCAGAGTCTGCTGACGGATGACACCGCCCCGCAGAGCAACCAAATGGCCCCTGCGGGGGGTCTCTACCTCGCCCGAGTGATCTACTGAGCTGCGGGCTGCGACCGCAGGCCCCACAGCACCTTCACGGCCTGGGCGGCGGCCTGGACATTGTGCACGCGAAAGATTTGGCTGCCCTGGCGCATGCCTGCGGCGATGCAGGCGACGGTGCCCGCATCCCGATCCACCGCATTCGGCAGGTCCAGCACCTGGCCGATGACGGTTTTCCGCGAGACAGGCAGCAGCACCGGGCGGCCCCAGCGCTGGAGCTGATCTGCATGACGGTAGAGCGTGAGGTTGTCTTCCCGCTGCTTGGCGAAATCAATGCCTGGGTCCAAAATGATGTGCTCTGGGGACAGGCCCGCCACTTCGGCCAGGGCCAGCTTTTCATCGAAAAACTGCGCCATGGTCTCCAGGATGTTCGCATAGCCCACGTGCGTGTGAGGCACCTTCGGCTGGCCGATGCTGTGCATGATCAGCAGGCTGGCCCCATACTCCGCACACAGGCGTGCATTGGTGCCATCTGGCAGGGCGCTGATGTCATTGATGAGATCGCCGCCATGCGGGAGTACGGCCTCGATGACGGCAGAGCGCCAGGTATTGATGGAAAGCAGGGGCGGCCACAGTTGCTCAGCGTCCCAGGGGGCATCCTCCACCTTGGCCAAGAGATCTGGCCAGGCCGCCATGAAAGGCAGCAGGCGCTGGATTTCCTCCTCCACGCTGATGGGGCCGCGATTGGTCCGCGCGCTCTCTGCGCCGATGTCAATGATGTCTGCCCCCTGCCGCAGCATGGCCTCCGCCTGGGCCAGGGCCTTTTCAGGGTCCAGCGTGCCATCGCCACAAAAGGAGTCGTCATTGATATTGACGATGCCCATCACCAGCGGGCGGCGGGGGAAGTGGAGGGTGTGGTGGCGGGCTTTCCAGATCATAGCGGCCAGGTTTCAGGCAGGGGTACAGTGGTACGCTGGCGCTGGTGAAAGCGGACGGTTTCGCGATAACCGACACTGCGCACAAAAGCCAGTGCGTGGCCAAAGTCGGCCCCCACATCCGTGGGTTTATGCGCATCGGAATTGATGACGATGGGCACACCGGCACTGAAGGCCATCTCCAGCATCTCGCGGGAGGGGTAACAATCGGTCAGCCCTTTGCGCAGGCTGGCGGTGCTCACCTCCATGACGCCGCCCGTATCGGCCAGGGCCTGAATGACGGGCGCGTAGTAGGGGCGGAGATCACCAGTCGGTAGCGCGCCAAAGCGTTTGGCCAGGTCCGGATGAGCGTGAAAGTCATACTGGCGGGTGCGCACCATTTTCTCATACAGCCGCCAGTAGAGCCGCCACATCTGCTCGATCTCGGTGGGGGTTTTGAAATGGTTCATGTATTTGGGATCGTCCACGGCCAGGTCTTCCTGGATGTAGTGGACGCTGCCGATGAGGTAATCCCACGGGGCCAGCGTGGCGGTCTCATCCGTCCAGGCTTCGCGGCCTTCCAGGTAGTCGCACTCCAGGCTGAGGCGCACGGGGATGCGCACGCCCTGGCGGGCCTCCTCTACCATGTCCAGGTAGCGGGGCAGTTCATCCAGACGCATGCGCCATTCATCCAGGTGCTGCGGCATGGGATTGTGATCTGAGATGCCGATCTCAGCCAGGCCGATGCTCTGGGCATGGCGGGCATAGTCCAGGGGGGAACCCTCCGCATGCTGGCAGAGGGGGGTGTGGTTGTGATAATCCGTCAGCATGCCTCTTCTTGGCGGCAAAGCAGGCTGGCTGCAAGTCCCGCCCTGGGCCAAGTGCAGGACCATGGCGGGAAAAAGTGCGCGCACGCTCTCCCACCGCGTGCCCTTTGCAGGGTCGTCTTCGGCGGGAGGAACGCTTTGGGTAACGGGGCTTTAGATCGCCCAGCCTTCGCGGTAGGTCTTCGTCAGCAGCTTGTTCGCTTCCGGGAAGTTCTTGAAGCTGAGGTTCGCCGCATCCCATTCCAGGATCTTGGGCTCCAGGGGATCGCCCGTGCGGGAGTCAATGGGGCCGGGGCAGAAGCGCGTGGCCACATTGCCGAGCTGCACGGCCTCGGAGAGCGGGCCTGCGTAGTGGAACCCATCGCTGGTCTTGCTATTGGTTAGGCAAGCATCCACCCAGACATGCCAGTGGCTGAGGCCTTTTTCCTTCGGGTATTTGAAGGTGGTGAATTTATCCGTGGGGTACAGACGTGGACCGGCGACGTGGCCGAGGACCATGTTCCCGGTTTCACCGATGAAGAGGGAACCGCTCTTTGGCAGTTCCAGGTTATCGGGCATCTTGGCCAGCTTGCGATCAGGGCGCAGGCCGCCATCGCTCCAGGTCACTTTCAGGGTTTTGTCCGCCGTCAGTTCATTGCCTGGGAAGACAAATTCCACCTCTTCGGAAGTGGGCCAGATGTGCTGATTGATGCCGCTGTTTCGCGCGGTGACGGTGAGGGGTGCATTCAGATCCAGGGCCGTGAAAACAGGGTCCAGGATGTGGCAGCCGAAGTCGCCCATGGCACCACCGCCGAAGTCCTGCCAGTCACGCCAGATGAAGGGGTGATAACAGGCGGCGTATTCACGCATGGGCGCACAGCCGATCCACAGATCCCAGTTCACATTTTTCGGCACGGCGCTGCCCGGCAGGGGCTCCAGGCGCTTGTTGCGCTCGTTCCCCGTCACAGCTACCCAGGAATACACTTCTTTGATTTTGCCAATGGCACCTTCTTTCAGCAGGCGGGTACCCAGGCGATACTCGATGGCGGAGTGAATCTGATTCCCCATCTGCGTGGTTACGCCGGCTTTCTCTGCCTCCAGGCGCATCTGGCGGGACTCCCACACGGTGTGGGCAAGGGGTTTTTGGCAATACACGTGCTTCTTCAGGCGCAGGGCATCAATGGAGGCCTTCGCATGCATGTGGTCCGGGGTGCCCACCGATACGGCATCGAATTTATCCCCCAACTGGGCATACATTTCGCGAAAGTCAGCAAAGTGCGGGGTGCCGGGGAAGGCCTTGTCCACCTGATCAAAGCGGGTGCTGTCAATGTCGCAAAAGCCCACGTACTTCACCGCTGCGTGCGCGCCGATGTTTTTGATGTCGCTGAATGCCATGCCATTCGCGCCCACGGACACGACCTGGAGCTTCGAGTTCGGGTTGGCAGACTTCACCACCGCTGGAAAGGCGACGGAGGCAGCGGCGAGGGAGGTGTTTTTAAAAAAGGTGCGGCGGCTGACAGGCATAGGCACAGGACTACGCCTGCGGGGCCTGCGAGCTTGCAGCGGCCCAGTCGCGCATGCGGGTGCGCATGGAGGCCAGTCCATTCAGCCGGGTGGGCGTCAAAGCCTTGTGGAAGGCGCATCCGACCCAGATTTCAGGCTCCATGGCCACCACCTCTGCTGGTTCCGAATCCGTGTAAAGGTGACACAAAAGAGCCACTAATCCCGCGACCATGGGCGAGTCTGCTGCGCAGCGAAACTGGCAGCGTCCGTCCTTCATTTCGCCCTGCACCCACACGCGCGAAACGCAGCCGGGCACGAGGAGATCGTCCGTGCGCAGGGCCTCCGGCAGCGTCACCGCCGGGATGAAGGAGGTGAGGGCAGAAAGGCGCTCCTGAACGTTTTCGATGAGGTTCAGGTCGGCGATGAGTTCGGCTTGTTTATCCCGCAGGGTCATGGGCACCAGCATGGCCACGCTTTGACCTGCCTGCCACTCGTTTCACTGGCAAGTCCGCTGTGCCGGGGCTAAAAAAGTGCATGTCATGGAACCGGGAAGAGACGCAGGAAGCGGCAGAGCGAGTGCAGCGGGAGATCGCCAAACGGCGCGCCCGGGGCGAGGCCCTGCAGCCGCTGGAGGCCCCGCAAAAAAGCCGTCACCTGTGCCAGAGCTTTTGGGGTCAGGCCTGGTGCAGCCACCTGGCGAACTACCAACACTATGAGGCCCGCCTGCCCGCTGGCCGCAGCTACCTGCGCCAGGGCAAGGTGTTGGACCTCACCGTGGAGCCCGGAACGATCAGCGCCGTGGTGGCCGGGACGGAGCTTTACGACACCCTCATCCACATCCGCCCGCTGGCGGCCGATCGCTGGCAGGAGATCGTCCAGGCCAGCCAGGGTCAGGTGAACTCTTTGTTAGACCTGCTGACGGGCAAGCTGGGAGATGGGCTGATGCAGGTGCTTTCGCATCCCGAAGACGGCCTATTTCCTCAGCCCGGCGAGATCCGTTTTGACTGCTCCTGCCCAGACCACGCGGATCTGTGCAAACACGCGGCGGCGGTGCTGTATGGCGCAGGCATTCTCCTGGATACGCAGCCGCAGCTCCTCTTCACCCTGCGCGGCGTGGATCAGGCGGATCTGCTGAGCACGGCCCGTGAATCCTCCGCCGCCGGATTGAGCCAAGCGAGCGAGCTGGAGGGGACGGACCTCTCTGCGCTGTTCGGCATTGATTTGGATGAGGGGAAGTAAGTGGGGGCGAGGGATGGCCATCGGAGGCCACCTGCTGGTGAGGGTAGTGGCGAGTTGGGGGCGAAGTTGGGGCGGACGAGATGCTTGGGGGCGGACGCATCACTCGGAGAGTGATTCATCCTGTACCTGCTGGCGCGGCCCGCAGAACGGCCCCCGCCCTGGAGGGGCGACGGAAGGTAGCCGGGGGTGGAGCGAGGCTTGGCGAGCGGGAACCCCCGGACCCACCTAACAAATAACGCGTCCACACCCGCCGCGCCCTGGAGAGGCGCGAGAAAGGTGGAACCCGCTCCCCATTCCGCCGAGGTGCAGGGGCTGGCGGACCTTTCTCGCGTCCCTCCAGGACGCCTGCCAAAACGCATCTCGGGTGATTCGCCAGACCGGGGGTTCTCGGTGCTGCGCACCTTCACCCCCGGCTACCCGCTTTCGCCCCTCCAGGGCGGTGGGGAAGCGTATCGAAGCGAGCAGTTCCGCGCATTGTAGTACCGTCCCGCATGTGGGACGGTCTGCGCGTGAGGGGCGTCGCGCTCACTGGCTTTTGACATGAAAGACCGAGGGGCCATCAAAGACCACCTGCTGGCGCAAGCAGCGACGGGTTGGGGCGAACGATGGCTTCTTGGGGCGGACGCATCACTCGGAGAGTGATGAATACTGTACTGGCTGGTGAGGCCCGAATCCCCCAGCCCTTATGGCTCAAACAGAAACTCGCTGGTGTTCAGCAGCGCCCAGGCGAGGTCGCGTGGGCCGGATTGTGGGTGCTGGGTGAGGTGCTGGAGGGCGGCGTTTTTCTCCGCTGTTTCTGGCAGGCGACTGAGGATGCGAAGAAACAGATCCTCCACCTGCTGGGTGGGCTCGGCGGGGCCACGCAGGAGCTGGGGGGAGGTGGCCACGCGCTCGATGAACGGGCTGGCGATCATGAATCCGGTGAGCTGGTGGGAGATGAGAGGCCGAGTTTCATCGGCCCATTCCCGGGTGCCTTGGCCTAACCAAAAGAGCGGATGCGCAGCCTTCGGCACCTGTGGCATTTGGGCGCTGGAGCGGGCTTCGGCATCCTCAGGCGGCAGCATTTGTGCCCAGGCATCCCAGGTAACGAGAGGGGGCAGGCGGCGCAGACGGGGGGCAGCAACGAGGGCGTGCCAGGGTTCCTGAGTCAGGGCCTCACGATGATAAGCGGTGGTGCGCGTGAGAATGCGCAGGAACTCACGCGGACGGTAACCACACTGTTGAAACTCCACGCCCAGGGCCCGCACCACCTGGAAGGCTGGCTGGCTGGCATCGAACTCTTCATACAACGAAGGCACCGTCCAGGTGGGTGGGGCAGCGCAGCCATGACGCGTCAGTACGCAATGCCAGGGCCGCGGCTCAGCCTCGAACCTTTGCGAGCGCCCGGACTGAAACGGCAGGCCAAAGAGCTGATGCCACAGACGCAGGCCGCCCATCTGGGCGAAGCGATCGTTTTGCGGGCCGGTGAACCAGAGGGCCAGTTGATCCCGCAGCGGGCGGGCGGGATCGGGCTGGGCGTCCAGGGCCTGGCGGCCATCGCTGGGCATCCTTTTGGTTAGGGGTAGGTAGCGGGCGGGCACGGCATCGCCCGGCTTGCCATTGACATACGAGTAGTTAGGCGGCAGGCGCAGACCGGTGGCTGGGGTGTCAGCAAAGCAGTTGGCAAATTCATAGGCCTGGCGTTGGGTCCAGTCGGCAAAGGGATGATCATGACAATGCGCGCAGTGCAGGTCCGCCCCTAAAAAGGCGCGGGCCACCTCCGTGCTGGCGCGCAGCAGGTCGCCGCCATCGCGCGGCAGCAGGTGGGCTGCGGGATCGCTGGCCGCCGGGCCGGGAGCGCGTAGTACTTGGGCTAGCAGGGTGTTATACGGTAGGTCTTCGCGCACGGCTTGGCGCAGCCACGTGATGAGGGCGGCCTGAGATTGCCCACCCACGTCATCGCGCACGCGGAGGCCCTCGGCCAGATCCCGAAAGCGCACCTCCGCAGCGCCAGGCTCAGCCAGCAGGCGATCCACCCACTGTGCGCGTTTGGTAGGAGAGGCATCCGCTAAAAACTGCCGCACTTCCGCAGGCGTGGGCAGGCGACCGGCGAGGTCAATGCAGGCGCGACGCAGGAAGGTGGCAGCGCTGGCTGGGGGCGGCAGCGGTGGCTGTGGATCTCGGCTGCGGGACTGCTGCATCTCCTCCGCACGCGCTTTCACCAGCGCAGCATCCAGGCGCTGGGCAGCGGCCTGCACGGCGGCTTCCGGCAGCGGGGCGGCGTGGCTGAAACTCAGGCCCCAGGGGCTGAGGAAGATCCCGAGGCAGGCGAGGCGTCTCATGCGGATGAAACGGCCCGAAGGACATTTGCTTAGACGTCATTCGTTTTGCTGGCCTGCCTTTGGCTCACCTGTGCTACATTCCCGTTCCCGTGCTGCACGCCGTCAATCCTGACTTCACCCTCCTCGCCGAAAGCGACGACTACATCGTCGTGGACAAACCCGCGCCCCTGCAGGTCCATCCCAGCACGCCCAATGGCACGTGGACGCTATGGCATGGTCTGAATGCACTGCTGGCCTATGAGATGGCGAATGGTGGGCAGATCTCCATCATCAATCGGCTGGATCGTGAGACTTCCGGCACGGTGCTGGTGGCCACGACCCAAGCGGCGGCGCGGCGTTTTGGCATCGCCATGCAGGAGCGCCAGTTTCATAAAACCTACCTCGCCCTCGTCCACGGCTGGCCCGCGTGGGAGACGCTGGATTTCCAAGGGCCCATCTTGAGGAAAGGCGAGGTCATGGACTCGCCCATCTGGGTGAAACAGCTCGTGCATCCCGAAGGCGCAGCCTGTCAGACGCGGTTCCGCCTTCTGCGCACCGTGCAGCACCCCACGGTGGGGCCGCTGGCGCTGGTGGAGGCCTCCCCCGTGACGGGGCGCATGCACCAGATCCGCGTGCATCTGGCCCACCTCGGCCACCCGATTTTAGGCGATAAAATCTACGGGGCGGATGAGCGCTGCTACCTGGATTTCATCGAGACCGGCTGGACGCCGGACCTGGAAAAGCGCCTGCACTTTTCCCGCCAGGCCCTGCACTCCAGCCGCCTGGAAGTGCACACGCCCGACTTCCATCACGTCTGGGAAGCGCCCCTGCCTGTGGAGATGGAACGGTGGCTGTGAAGGGGGGGGAGTTTGCACTCTCCGGGTGCGGTGTGCTGAAGGTGACGTGGATTTAGATGTGGGGGAGTGGGAGGGGAAGCCCCTGGAGAGGAGCGTGGGCACTCTTGCCCGCCTCTAAAACATGGGGAGCGCTGCGACCCTGACTTTCTGTCTCGGAGGTTGTTCGGTCTCAAACCAGCGGACGAAGGAGGCCTGGGGCGAACGTTGCGGACAAGTGCGAAGCCGCGAAGCGAATGTCCGCGCTCCCCTCAGCATACGAGGGCGTTAGAACGGGGTTCCGCGAGGACGCAGAACCCAGCACGCGAGACGCGTGCGCTCCATGGCGGACGAAGGTGGCCTGGGGCGGACGCATCACTCGGAGAGTGATGAATACTGTACTGAAAGCCCAAAAAAATTCCACCCACTGGATCTACCGAGAAGAAATGTCGCCGTCGTATCTTCGTTACCTTGCCATGCTGTTTCGTCTCGCCCTGCTGACTTTGCTCGTCACCCCTTCGCTTCCGGCGGTGGAGGCGGAGGCACTTTTTGTTAGGCGGGTGTGGCCCTTGTTTCAGGAAAAGTGCCTGGCCTGTCATGGGCAGGACGAGGCGAAGATCAAAGGTGGGCTGGACATGCGCACGCTGGCCGCCACGCTGAAGGGGGGCGACAGTGAGACGCCTAGTCTGGTCCTTGGAAAGCCGGAGGCCAGCCCGCTTTACCTCGCCACCACCCGCGACCATGAGGACTGGGAGGCCATGCCGCCGAAGGAAAAGGATGCCCTCACCGAAGCCCAACGCGAGTGGCTGAAAACCTGGATCACCCAGGGGGCGCCGTGGCCGGAGGAGGCGCAGCGCCAAAAGATCGCCCAGGTGCACGCGAAAGCTTGGGAGGCGGAGGATGGACTCATCATCAAGACCACGGGGGCGCTCTCGCCCGACTGGGCAAATCGCCGTTACCCAGCCGCCGCGCTGTGGGGTTACCAACCGGTGAAAAAGCCCACGCCGCCCGTCACCGCCCCGCACCCGATTGATGCCCTGCTTTCCCTGCATCTGCCCACGGGGCTGAAACCGGCCCCGGCAGCGGATGCGCGCACTTTCATTCGCCGCGCCACCTTTGACCTCATCGGCCTGCCGCCCACGCCGGAGGAGGTGCATGCTTTTGAGCTGGCGATGAAGACCACGACCGATGTGGAGGCGACCTACACCCAACTGATTGATCGTTTGTTAGACTCACCCCACTATGGCGAGCGCATGGCGCGGCACTGGCTGGATGTGGCGCGCTACGCAGACAGCAGCGGTTTTGCCAATGATTACGAGCGCGGCAATGCCTGGCGCTACCGCGACTACGTGGTGCGCAGCTTCAATGCCGACAAGCCCTACGATCAGTTTATCCAAGAACAGATCGCGGGCGATGAGATGGTGGCGAATACCGCACAGGCCGGCAAGAGTGCCCGCCCCACTTCGGAAGGCCTCATCGCCACGGGCTTTCTGCGGATGGGGCCGTGGGAACTGACTGGCATGGAAGTGGCCAAGGTGGCCCGACAGCGCTTCCTAGATGATGTGACCAACAGCGTGGGCGAGACCTTTCTGGCCCACTCGCTGCAATGCGCGCGCTGCCACGATCACAAATTCGATCCCGTGCCCACGCATGATTATTATGCCATTCAGGCCTGCTTTAGCAGCACGCAATTGGCCGAACGCCCCGCGCCGTTTCTCCCCTTAGAAAACACCGCAGGCTTCGAAGAACGCCAGTATCTGGAGCAGCGTTATGCCGAGCACGTGAACGTGCTGCGCAAACTGGATAACCAAATGCTCGTCAACGCAGAAAAGTGGTATGCGGAGAAAAAGCTGGATCGCCAAGCCTGGGACCAAGCTGTGGCGGCAGCCCGTGCAACGATGCAAAACGGGGGTGCGAAGAAAGGTCCTGGCCAAGGTGGTAAGGGCAAGGCACGGAACTTCGTGGGTGTGTATGATCTGGCCCGTAACAGCCTGCAAAAGCAAGGCCTGCCGGAGGATCAGTATCCGCCCAAATTGGTCGGTTTTCAGCCCGTGGACTTCGGAAATGAGCGCGTGGCCCGCAAGGGACTGGAGCGCCTGAAGTGGGAGATGGAACGCTACGAACCCTATGCCTTCAGCGTTTACAATGGCCGCACGCCGACGATGACCAGTGTGAACCAGCCGCTGCGCGTGCCGCAGGATCGGCTGACCGCAGGCGAGCTGGAGCAAACAGCCATCCTGGGCGGGGGAGATCCCTTTTCACCCACCACGCCGGTGCAGCCGGGAGTGCTGACGGCCCTCTTTGAAACCGCGCAGGTGCAGGCCCAGATCCCCGCAGAAGTGGAGGGCCGCCGCAGCGCCCTGGCGGCCTGGATCGCCCGTGCGGACAACCCTCTCACCACCCGCACGATCGTGAATCGGCTGTGGCTCTGGCACTTCGGGCAGGCGCTGGCGGGGAACCCCAATAACTTTGGCAGCACGGGCAAAAAACCCACGCACCCGGAGCTGCTGGACTGGCTGGCCGCGACCCTGGTGGAAAAGGGCTGGAGCCTAAAAGAAATGCATCGCCTCATCATGAGCAGCGCGGCCTACCGGCGGAGTGCCGAGGGGGACATTCCCCAGCCGGCGGACAGCAGTGTCCACGCTCCTCTCAATGCAGCCTCCCTCACCCGTGAAGAAATGGAGGCTGCCTACGCCGTTTTCAAACCACGCCGCCTCACCGCTGAGGAGCTGCGAGACACGATGCTGAAAGTCACGGGCGAGCTGAACCCCACGCTGGGCGGCATCCCGAATCGCCCAGAAATCCACCGGGAAGTGGCCATGCAGCCGCGCCAGGTCATGGGCACCTTTGCTGCGGCCTGGGTGCCAAATCCCCTGCCCGCTCAGCGGCACCGCCGCAGCCTGTATGCGCTGAAAATTCGCGGCGTGCGGGATCCCTTCATGGAGGTGTTCAATGAACCCGGCCCCGACTTTTCCTGCGAGGCCCGCGAGGTCTCCACCGTGACGCCACAGGTCTTCAGCCTGTTCAATGGCCAGGCCGCGTATGACCGCGCACTGGCGCTGGCCCATCGCGCTTTAAAAGACCAGCCTGCCGATGCCCTGAGCCGCGTGTTTGCCCTGGCCTATGGCCGCGCCCCAACCGCTGAGGAAAAGACCGCCTGCACGACCCACTGGCAGGCCATGGAGGTGAAGCAACAGGCCCTCACCTTCACCACCCAGCCGCCGCCGCTGGAGATCACCCGCGAGGCCGTGGAGGAGAACACCGGAGAGAAATTCAGCTTTCAGGAAAAACTGCCCGCCTACGCCGACTTCGTGCCTGATCTGCAACCCGCCGCTGTGGATGCCCGCACCCGCGCCCTGGCGGATGTGTGCCTGGTGCTGCTGAATTCCAACGAGTTTGCGTATGTGTATTGAGCCGGTTTGAACTGCCCATTCTTCTCGTCCCGGAGGGACGAAAGCCAATAGCCGGGGGTGGAGGTGGCGCAGCCGCCGAGAACCCCCGGACGAACGGGATGCAAACACTCCCTATTAGAGGGGCCTCCTGGAGGGAGGCGAGAAAGGTCGCTCGCTCTCCATGCCCGCCTTTTCCCACTGCGGAGTCTGAGGGGGCCGGCGACCTTTCTCGCGTCCTTCCAGGACGCCTGATTGGCTGATGCCGAACATTTTCTCTCACCGGGGGTTTTGCTCGTCCCTCGCGCCACCCCCGGCTATGGGCTCACGTCCTTCCAGGACGAAAGGCGGGGAACAGCTATGTTGATTTTTGGCGCTCTTTTTAATCTTGAGCGATCTTAAAAAAGGAATCCACACGCCTAACAAAGGATACTTCATCGCCATACAAGGAGTCCATTCAGGCATACTTAATCCCATCCGCTCTTTCTGTGGGCAAGGTTTACGGGACATCCAAAAAAATTTCAGAAAAATCTGTCTCTTTTAGACATTCGTAGCGTTGAAGACGGGAGACTGCACCCACCCCATGAACTCCCCTCTCTTTCCCTGTGCCGGAGCGCGGGCGCTGCATGCGCCGACGCGGCGCGAGTTTGTCTATGGTCTGGGCACCTCCCTGGGCAGTGTGGCGCTGACGTCCCTCCTGGCGGCGGAGGCCCGCAGCCCTCTGGCCCCCAAGCCGCAGCAGGTCCCGGCCAGGGCCAAAAACTGCATCTTCCTCATGATGGAGGGCGGGCCGAGTCACATTGATTGCTTCGATCCGAAACCAGCGCTGGAGAAGCTGCACCTGAAGGAATTTGTGCGCGAGGGCGCGATGAAATCCGCCATGGAAAGTGGCAAACGCTACTACGTGCGCAGCCCCTTTAAATTTGCCCAGCATGGCCAAAGCGGTGCCTGGATGAGCGAGCCGTGGCAGCACCTGGCGAAGGTGGCGGACGAGCTGTGCTTTTACCGCGGCTGCCAGGTGGATAGCGTGAATCACCCCACGGCCATGTACCAGATGAACTGTGGCAACCGCTTTGGCGGAGATCCCGCCCTGGGGGCCTGGGTCTCGTATGGGCTGGGCTCGGTGAATCAGGACCTGCCCGGCTTTGTCGTCCTGCCAGAGATCAGCTACCCGCAAGGCGGCAGTGCGAACTGGGGCAATGGCTACCTGCCTGCCGACTTCCAAGGTACGCCCCTCCGGCCTAAAGGCAGCCCCGTGCTGGATCTGCAGCCGCCCCCCGGCATCTCCCCCCAGCACCAGCGGGCGAACCTGGACCTGCTGACTCAGCTTAACCAAAAGCATGTCAACAACCATCCCTGGCATGACGAGCTGAAGGCGCGCATGAATAACTACGAGCTGGCCTTTCGCATGCAGATGCAGGTGCCCGAGGTCATTGACCTGGAAAAGGAAGATGCCGCGACGAAAACGATGTACGGCATGGGGCAAGACGCCACGGATGCCTTTGGCCGCAAGTGCCTGCTGGCGCGCAAGCTGGTGGAAAAGGGCGTGCGCTTTGTGCAGCTCTACGCTGGCACCTGGGACAGTCACGACTACATCGAGCGCGCTCATGGCAACCTCATCCGGCAGGTGGATCAACCCATCGCCGCGCTGATCGCCGATCTCAAACAACGCGGTCTGCTGGAGGATACCCTCATCGTCTGGTGTGGCGAATTTGGCCGCACGCCGGACAATGGCGTGCGCGGCGGCACCCAGTATGGGCGGGATCACAACCCCAAGGCCATGACGATGTGGTTCGCCGGAGGCGGCGTCAAAGCGGGACACACCATCGGCGCGACGGATGATCGCGGCATGGAGGCCATCGAAGAAGTCCACCACGTGCGCGATGTCCACGTGACCCTCCTGCGCCTGCTGGGGCTGGATGACAACAAGCTCACCTTTTACCACGCGGGTCGTTTCAAACAGCTCAGCCAGTTTGGCGGTCAGGTGATCGATAAACTCATCGCGTAGGGGGAGGTCTTTTTGACTCCGTTGACGGGAGACCCAGTGCCCCCGCCCTGGAGGGGCGAAAGAGGGTAGCCGGGGGTGCAGCGAGGCTTGGCGAGCGAGAACCCCCGGACACGGAATAACCAAAAACGCGTCAAACGCAGAGCGCCCTGGAGAGGCGCGAGAAACCTCCGTCCGCCCGTTCCATCCCGTGCTTCCAAAAATGCGTTCCTGCTCCCTGCAAACGGGAAGCAGGGCGGGCGAGGGCTCTTGGAGGTGGAGGGCAAAGGTGTCGTTTTTGGAAAAGGCACCTTCTTGCGAACGAGGTTTTGCGTGCTGCGACCACCCCCTCACCTTGGCCTCTCCCCACGCAAGCGCGGGGAGAGGGAACGCGCTTGCGTGGGGAGAGGGAACGCGCTTTGGAAGCTCCGAATACAAGGGCGAACGAGGACTGATTCCGAGCGAAGGAAGTTGGTTTGGTCTTCCGTGGACGGAGTCGAAAAGACATCCCCCCTCGCCCCGCTTGCGGGGAGCAGGGCCAGGGGTGAGGGGCTGTGGAATGGTCTCGGGGCTGGAGTACAGAGGAGTCGTTTGAGAGAAAAGGGCACCTTCTTGCGAACGAGGTTCTGCGTGCTGCGACCACCCCCTCACCTTGGCCTCATCCCCCAGTTCCTGGGGAGAGGGAACGCGCTTTGGAAGCTCGGGATGAGAGGGCGAACGAGGTATGAACGGCCTAGAAATTCACGCCGAACCGACGCGGCCACATCATTTTTCAAACCGCTCTAACCAAAAGCGCACTCATTCCCCAGCACTGGCGACGGGTGCTGAGGTGGGACGGCCACCCATGCAGCTAGGCGGAAACCACGTAGCAGTTTAATGGCGGGCGAGCGCTTTCTTTTTCTTGGCGGGAGGGGCCTTGGCGCGGGATTTCGCCGCTTTTGCCGTGGGCTTGGCGGCTGGCTTCGCCGCCGTTTTCGGGGTAGCTTTGACCTGCACAGGGGGCAGGGTCTCCGCCAGCGTGACCTGGGGGGCCTCAGGAGCAGGCTCTCCTTTGAGGGCGCGCAGTTCTTTTTCCAGTTCTGCCAGGCGGCGGGAGGTGGCATCCAGCTTCTTCGCCACCAGACGGGCGACAAATTCAAACAAGGCCGCGTGGAAGGCCGGATCTTCCTCGCGCGGGTGGATGTCCTGGAGGAATTTCTGGTCCACCGCCAGGCACAAGGCCCGACTACCGGCGATGACAGAGGCGGCACGCTTGTCCTGATTCACCAGGGCTAGTTCGCCAAAAACATCGCCCACACGAGCAATGGAGGCCACTTTTTTACCGGCCACTTTCACCTCCAGCTCGCCATTGAGCAGGATGTAGATGCGAGAGTCGATGGTGCCCTCGCGAATGATGATATCACCCGCATCACACTGGAGCAGGCTGGAGGAATTCAGCACTTCGTCCAACTGATCCTCCGTAAAACTGTTGAGGAATGGCACCGAACTGAGCGGTGCTGGCAACTGGCCTTCCTCGTGAATGTAGGCATACTCTTTCATGGAATGCTGGAGACTATTTCACGTCTCGGCGGAGATGAACAGAGCAATCCCCATGCAAACGCAACTTTTTTGTCCCCTGAACGGGCGATGAACGCTAGCGGGCGGATTTGGGCTGGGGATGCCCGCTTTTTTTTTGGCAACCTCGTGCCCACAGGCTCGCTCAGGTGCCGAAGCAGCGATCTCCTGCATCCCCCAGACCAGGGACGATGTAGCTGCGCTCATTCAGCCCTGGGTCCACCGCAGCGGTGACCACAGTGACATCCGGGTGCTGGGCGGCCAGAGCCTGTAGGCCCTGGGGGCAACTGACCACACAGATGAGTGTGATGCGCGTGGCCCCGGCCTCTTTCAGTTGGGTGACGGCACTGCACGCACTGCCGCCCGTGGCCAGCATGGGGTCCAGCAAAAAGACATCGGCCTCTTTCAGCACGGCGGGCAGCTTGGCATAATAGGGCATGGGCAGAGCGGTGGCTTCATCCCGCGCGATGCCCACATGCGCCACCGTGGCCTCAGGCACCAAGGGTAAAATGGCCTCCTGCAGGCCCAGTCCCGCGCGCAGGATGGGCACCAGCACCACCGACCGCGCAAAGGCACTGCCCGCCGTCTCCACCAGCGGCGTCTGCACGCGGACAGGGGCGGTGGCCAGACTGCGGGTGGCCTCCGTGAAAAGGATCTCTGCCAGGCGCTGCAAGTGCCAGCGGAACTGCCCGCAGGACGTGTGCTGACGGCGCAGCTCCGTGAGGTGGATCTGAGCCAGCGGATGCACGACGATAACGGGAGAAATCATGCCGCCAAACTGGGCGCGCTGCCCGCCCCTGGCAACGAAGACTTCACTTGGTGGTCTAACGGGAAGTGAAATAGCGGTGCTGTGCTCGCAGGCTTTTGACGTGGAAGACCGATGGGGCCGGACGAGACGTCTTGGAGCGGACGCATCACTCGGAGAGTGATGGATATTGTCCTGGCGGGTGCGGCCCGCCCTGGAGGGGCGACGGAAGGTAGCCGGGGGTGGAGCGAGGCTTGGCGAGCGGGAACCCCCGGTCGCCTAACAAATAACGCGTCCACACCCGCCGCGCCCTGGAGGGGCGCGAGAAGCGTGCCCCCCCCCCAATCAAGCCGAGGTCCAGGGGCTGGCGGGCCTTTCTCGCGTCCCTCCAGGACGCCTCCTTAAAAGGCGTTTGGAGTGATTCGCGAGACCGGGGGTTCTCGGTGCTGCGCACCTTCCCCCCCGGCTGCCCGCTTTCGCCCTTCCAGGGCGGGGTATGCAGACGTCGAAGCGAGCGGTTCCGTGCGTTGTAGTCTTGTCCCGTACGCGGGACGGTTTTGGGAACGTGGGGGCGTCGCGCTTGCAGGCTTTTGAGGTGGAAGACCAATGGGCCCGTCCAAGATAAGTTGGGGTGGACGCATCACACGGAGAGTGATTCATCCTGTACTGGCTGGCGCGGCCCGATTCCCCAAAAAGAAAAAGGTCAGGGAGAATTCTCCCTGACCTTTTTATTTTCCTTCAGCAAGAGAGTGATCCTCCCCTCAGACCCCACAAGGGCGGCGGCGGCGTAGGATGACCATGAAACCCACAGCGGCCAGGGCCAGACTGCCGGGCTCAGGTACCGGAGCCACGGAGAAGTTGGTAAACGACAGCACCGTCTGGTTATCTGTGATGGTCCCCAGAAGGTTCACGTTCGCGACCGTGGCGGCATCGAATTCAAACGTCAGGTCATCCGCACCGGCAGGCGCATAGAACTGGAAATCAATGGTGGCCAATCCCCCGCCGATGGTCAGCAGATTCAGCACATTCAGCGTTTCCACCGCGTTAATATTCTCAATGGGAATGCCGCCACTCAGAAGGGAGAAATTCGCCGCACTGAGCGCCGCGAGGTTCAACCCCGCACCGGAGGCCACATTGAAACTGGCGGAATACAGCACCCCTTCACTAAGGGACAGGTTAGCCACCGTGGCGGAGGAGTCCCAACTATTGATGGCACTGGCTCCCGTGACGCTATTCACCGTGCCGGTGAGCAGCCCCCCGAGATCGGGCAGACTTAGCAGGTTCACATCCAAATCTCGCCCAAAGACCAGCGAGTTCCCAATCGTCTGCGTGTAAGCAGCGAGCTGGACATCCGCCACGAGTGAGATCCCTGCCTGCACCAGGCCACCGGACTGATGTGTCCAGGTGACGTTCCCTGCGGACTGTGAACCGGGATTGTAGAGCGTGGTATCTACCGTGAGGGCGATGACACCCCCTGCACCGGGGCGGCGAGCCTCAAAGTCAGGATTAAAAAAATCCGAAGACGAGATCAAGCTTTGCGCCTGAACCAGACCTGAAGAGGCCAAAACGAGACCTAGGGCCAGCTTCACGAAGGAAGAACGGGCACAGCCTCGAGGGGAGCATGTGAGCGGTTTCATAAGGGTGAGTTGATGATTCTGCAATGACTGCAATAACCGGATACAACATTACCACCATAATCGCCACGCTTTACAATCGTTTATGTAAGAATAATGTTAAGGTTTATCTAGAATAAACAAATACATTCCTTATATTTAATACATGTTTAATACTAGCTTTTGAAAACGAGTAACAGAAAAATTCCTGATTTTCCTCTTGCAGTTTAAATCTGCAAAACCTTGATTCTCAGAAGATTGAGATCTTGGTTTTTCTTCCCCTTCAGTTCTCAACCTGGGGGGTCTAGATGCCTAGTACTGTCTTTTGATTTGCACGATCGTGCTTAGAACCTGAATATCCCACTTATGAATTTTATTGGATTTTTAACTCATTCAAAACTTCTGCTTGCAGGGATTTTGCACCTGAAAAGCTGCTGACGGCTTAAATAAATCTAGAAAATCGTGAGCTAAGAGCCCCTGAATACAGGGCAGTCACGCGTTTGCGCATCTCCCTCACGTCTCTAAAGCCCCTACATTGAACAGGCCTGAGGAAGAAAATCGTCAAGATCCTTGCGAGGAAACCCCTCATCAAGCTCCATAGGATCGGATTTTTGCAACTTGCAAGGAGATGGAAGCATAAAAACAGCCAAAGGAGCATGAAAATTAAACAGGCTCAAATCTGCTAGGCAATAAAGGCTTTATTTTCCTTTTTTTCTTAAGTTTCTAAACCCCCATTAATCCTCTGAAAATCATCACGGTTCGGTTCTTTTTATGAGAGGCTCTTATGGTCATCTATGAGATGCAATTTCGGCAGGCACAGCAGGCGCAGAGCGTAAGAAAGTGCGTCCTGAACTGGACGCTGGACGAGCCGACCCAGGCAGGATGTTTGATCTAAGATGGCTGTTTCATGAAGGCCCCCAAAGGGCACTACTAAGAGAGTGCGGAGGCTGAAAATCGCTATTGAACCATGCATAGGTGTCCCCTTTGCCAGGCCTTCTCATGAACTTACTTTTTGTTAGGCTGTAGAAGCGATAGCTCGATTGAACCATCGAAAGATGCATCACCACAGCGTCAGACTTGTCACGGGCTTTCCCGGTCCAGCCCTGCTTCTGCGCTTGTCCTTTATCTCGTATCCCGATAGAACGGTGTAGGAAATACGCGTTTCCCCATCCCAACCTCCACCTGCCATGTCCTCCTTCCTTGCCGAAGTCCTCGGCACCCTTATCCTGGTTCTCCTCGGAAACGGCGTCGTCGCCAACGTCGTGCTCGGTCAGACGAAGGGGAACAACGGCGGCTGGATCGTCATCACGGCTGGGTGGGCCTTTGCTGTCACCATCGCCGTTTATTGCACCAGTGCCATCAGTGGTGCGCACCTGAACCCCGCCGTCACCCTGGCCATGGCCAGCATTGGCAAGTTCGACTGGGCCTTGGTTCCCAGTTACCTGGCCGCGCAGATGCTGGGGGGCTTTCTAGGGGCCGTTCTCGTCTGGCTAGCCTACCTACCGCACTGGAAAGTCACGCCAGATGCCGGGGCCAAACACGCGGCTTTCTGCACCACACCCGCCATCCGCCACCCCATCTCCAACCTCCTTTGTGAAGCCATCGGCAGCGCCATGCTCGTGATCGGCCTGCTCGCCATCCTGACGCCAGAAAACCTCGTGCCCGGCACTGGCTTTGACAAAGCTTTCTCCCCTGCCCTGGTGGGCATCCTCGTCTGGTCCATTGGCCTGTCCCTCGGCGGTCCCACGGGCTACGCCATCAACCCCGCGCGCGATCTTGCCCCCCGCCTGGCTCACGCCCTCCTGCCCATCTCAGGCAAAGGTAGCAGCGACTGGGCCTACGCCTGGATCCCCGTCTTAGGCCCCATCCTGGGCGGCATCGCGGGTGCCCTCCTCTACCAGGCCCTGTGGTTCGTCCCCACCTTGCAGCATTAGGTCGTTTCCAAAATCTTGCCCGAAAAGCGGCGGCGAAGCGGGACGATAGGCAATGGTTTTCGATTGGCAGTTATCCTCAAAGGAGCAGCCTGTGTTTTTGCTTTGCCATTGATCCCACAGCATCCACCTTTTCATTCGGACAATCTTTTGGAAATCGGTCTTTGCTCGCGTGCGATAGCTGTCCCCATGGAATACACAGGCGTTGGCCCGATGGCGATGGGATCTCATGAGCTGAGTCTCGCCTCTTGGCGAAACTCCAGGAGCTGTTTGTTTGGCCTTACAACCTATCCCAAGACAGCGGCGGAATGACTGGAGGGAGGAAACCTTACCGCCCCCCTGAAGATTCAAGCCTGCACCCGAAGCGCACCATTTCACCAAAACATACTGGTGCTAGCGGCACGTATCAGCCTCGCCCTATCGAGACGCAAAAACCTCCCCCTTATGGCTACTGCACTTTTAGACCAGAGTTCATTAACGCAGTTTGGGACAGCACTGTCTCTTGGCGGCCATTCTAAGCTTATGCCCACTCTTTTTCTGACAACGTTTTTGACAACCAGTGCACGACTAAGGCGACCTAAAACCGGCCGCAATAGGAATGGGGGAAGGACAGGGGCTGAATCGAAAGACTCCAGCACCCAAAAACCAAACAGCCCATCGAATGATGGGCTGCGAGGAAGGTGATTATAAAAGGGCGGCTAGACTAGATATCGTCTTCCACCAGTTCGATGTTTTTGCCACCGAGCTTCTCAAGAAAGGACTTGGTGCCTTCTTGGGAGAACTTGGGATCGCGAGCTTCGATGCAGACAAAGAAGCCATCATCGGAGAACTTAGCGAAACGCTTGGAGACAAACAGGGGGTGATTCAAACGTGGCAGGCCGATCATGGAGAGCAGGCCGAAAAGCACCGTGAATGCGGAGAATAGAATCGTCAGCTCGAACATCACTGGGAAGAACGCAGGCAGCGTCCAGATGTGAGTGGGCTTGGCCTGCACGACGGTGGGGTACGTTTCAGCCAAGGTCTGAAGGAATCCGAAACCAATGTCCGACCAAAAAGTGGTCTGGGTAAGGGTCTGAAGGGTAAAGGCCACACAAGTGCCGGTCATCCCGCCGAAAAAGACGAAGTAAGGCAGCTTGGAGCGTTTCACGCCCATGGCATGGTCCATGCCGTGAATCGGAAACGGCGTATGCACATCCCAGCGCTGGTAGCCAGCATCGCGGACATGCTCGGCGGCATGATAGAGATCCTGAACGCTGTCGAATTCAGCGAGGAAGCCGTGTACTCTTTTGAGGGTGGTGCTCACGATGGATTTAAAAAGGTGAAATTTGAAATCCGCATCAGGCGACGGTCTTGGCCACGTGGCGGTCGGAGTAGTTCATGAGGTCCTCCTCCTGGATGCCCTTCTCGTCGTGATCGCTCGCATGAGGATTGGACTGAGGCAGCACGCCCTTGACTTCACCGATAGCGATGACAGGCAGGAAACGCAGGAACAACAAGAACAGCATCATGAACAGGCCGAAGGTGCCAAGGAAGGTGTATTTATCCACCCAAGTCGCCTCATACACACGCCAGGAACCAGGGGTGAGGTGGCGCTCCAGCGTGGTGGCGATGATGACGTAACGCTCAAACCACATGCCGGCATTCACGCACATGCAGACAAACATGACGACCCAGAGATTGTGGCGGAAGGGGCGATACCAGAAGAGCTGAGGAGCAAACACGTTGAACCCGAACATGAAGTAGTAAGCCCAGGTGGAAGGACCGTAAAGACCGCGAAGCTGGAAGGTCTGAAGCTCATACTTGTTCGCACCGTAGTAAGCGATGAAGAACTCCATGCAGTAAGCGTATCCGACGATCGTTCCTGTGAGCAGGATGATCTTGGCCATGTTATCAATGTGCTTCGGCGTGATGAGGTCACCCAGGCCATAGATCTTCGAGACCGGGATCATGAGCGTGAGCACCATGGCGAAGCCGCCGAAGATAGCACCAGCCACGAAGTAAGGCGGGAAGATGGTGGTGTGCCAGCCAGGAACAATGGAGGTGGCGAAGTCGAAGGACACCACGGAGTGCACGGAAAGCACCAGCGGAGTGGAGAGCGCGGCCAACAGCATGTAAGCCGTTTCATAGTGGCTCCAGTGACGGTTGGCACCGCGCCAGCCCAGGGAGAAGATGCCGTAAAGGGTCTTGCGAAGGCCAGGCTTGCAGCGGTCACGGAGAGTAGCCAAGTCAGGCACCAAACCGAGGAACCAGAACACGGCGGACACCGTGAAGTAGGTGGACACGGCGAACACGTCCCAAAGAAGCGGCGACTTAAAGTTCTGCCAGACGGCGTTGGCATTCGGGATCGGAGCCAGGAACCACACCATCCAAACACGACCGACGTGGAAGGCCGGGAATAGACCGGCGCACATCACCGCGAAGATGGTCATGGCCTCAGCCGCTCGGTTCACCGACGTACGCCACTTCTGACGAGTTAGGAAAAGAATGGCGGAGATAAGGGTGCCAGCGTGGCCGATACCGATCCAGAACACGAAGTTCGTGATGTCCCAAGCCCAAGCGACAGGCTGCTTCTGACCCCAAACACCGACACCGGTGGAGATGAGGTAAGTGAAGCAGAACACCGTGAGCAGCGTCAGCAGGACGGAAGGAACAAACAGCACCCACCATAGCATGGGCTGCTTGTTTTCCACGATCCCGCAAATGCGGTTGGTGATCCAGGAGTAGGAACGGTTGTTCAGCACCAGAGGCTCGCGATCCAGGATGCGAGCGGGGCCAGTGTGGGCTTCCGTTGAGTGAGTGGTAGCGGTGGCTTCCATGGTTCCGGCTTAGATTTGGTGGGCGCTCCAGGCGGCAATGTCTTTCCAGCCTGGCATGTTTTTGTTAGGATTGCGCAGACGGGCCAGGTAGCTCGTGCGAGGCTGGGTACCGATGTATTTGAGAAGCTGATAGTTGCGAGGGGAAGCCTTCGACTTCACCACAGCAGATTTCGGATCGGCAAGGTCACCGAAGACGATGGCATCCGTGGAGCAAGCAGCCTGACAGGCCACCTTGACGGAATCCGTCGGGATGCGGAAGTTCTTCGAATCACGCTGCTTCTGCTTCTGCTGGATCTTGGCTGCTTCCAGGCGCTGGACGCAGTAGGTGCACTTCTCGATGACACCACGCATACGAACCGTGACGTTCGGGTTCTTCTGAAGCTGCACGGATTCACGCACACCGGTCTTCTCAGTGGTGGAAAGCGGGCCCCAGTAAAGCTCGTCCAGAGGACGCTTGTTATAGTCGAACCAGTTAAAACGACGAGCTGTGTAAGGACAGTTGTTGGCGCAGTAACGGGTGCCGATGCAACGGTTATAAGCCATGGCGTTCAGACCATCCGTGGTGTGCACCGTCGCATTCACCGGGCAGACGGTTTCACAAGGAGCGGATTCGCACTGCTGGCAGGCAACGGGCTGCTGCACCATCTCAGCATTTTCAAGCTGCTCGACGGTTGGCTCGATATTGACGTCGTCCGACTTCGCGTTGCTCTCACCCCACGTGGCGCTGGCGAAGTAGCGGTCCATACGGATCCACTGCATGAGACGGCCTTTACGGACCTGGTCTTTACCGACAACGGGAATGTTGTTTTCGGAGGTACAAGCGATATTACAGGCGTTGCAACCCAAGCACTTGCTGAGGTCGATCGACATGCCCCACTGATGCTGCTTCTCGTAATCGAAGCCTTCGGGATTCGTCTCGCTGCGCACGCCCACCTGCCCTTTGTAGAAGGAGATGTTCTGCGGGATGTGGCCGTCCATACCCGTAGTCTGGGCAAAGTCAGGCTTCTTGGCGAAGGTGTCGAGGGTGCCTTCACGATAAAGGGCGCGGCCTTCCATCGTGTTGTGCTCCTGGGTCACCGCCAGATCATAATATTCTTCGAGCTTCTCGATCTTAGCGCCAGTGAAGACGTAGTCTCCCAGCTTCTTGCGCAGCGGGTAGGCGTTGAAACCACGGACAAAACCTTTGCGCTTATCGAAGTCGCCCGAGCCGATGAAACCAAGGTTTTCCTGGCCGTAACCGACCGGGATCGTAATCGAATTCGATACGTGGCCGGGAGCTTCGATGGCGGCGATTTTCAGGACCGTGTCACCAATAGTGATTTGGACCTTCTGGCCTTCTTTGAGACCCAGTGAACGGAAAGTGGCGGCACCGATCCAGGCGGCGTTGTCCCAAGTCAGTTTGGTGATTGGATCTGGAGCTTCCTGCAACCAAGCGTTGTTGACATAACGACCGTCATAGACACCTGAGTCTGGCGTAAGGACGACTTCGAGGGAGTCAGCAGTCGGTGCGACAGGGGCGATCTTGGCAGCAGCGACCAAAGTGCTGATGGCAGCGGCATTCACCACACCGGCAGCCTTCACGTAGGAAGAGCCTTTGAGGAAACCATCGCGCAGGGTCAGGTTCCACTTCACTTCATCCAAGCTACCTGCAACAATGCTGAAAGTGTCACGCACTGCCTGATAAGCAGGATCCTCCGGAGCAGGGGCACCGGCTTCTACCTTGGCAGCTTCCGCAGGGCCGATTTTCTTGCGGCCCAGGATGGCGAGAAGCAATTCGGTTTCGCTGACACCGTCATAGAGAGGCAGGATCAGCGGCTGGACGATGGAGTAAGTGCCATCCGCAGCGCGGACGTCGCTCCAAGATTCCAGGTAATGAGCTGAAGGGATGTGCAGAGCAGCTTTCGAAGCGGTGAGGTCAGCCAAGTGACCTAGATGGATCAACTGAACAGCCTTGTCCTTGATCGTTGTGGCCAGAGATGCGGCGTCTGGGGCATCGAACAAAAGATTGGAAGGCGTGAGGGAGATCACAGTCTTCACCGTGCCAGCGGTCAAAGCCGTGGTGAGATCGGTCAGGGTGCCTAATTCAGCTTCGCCCGTGGACTGCAGCAGGCCAACGGTTTCACCGTAAGCGCCGAGGGCATTGTTGATAGCGGCAACGAGGGCGTGAACTTCAGCGCCGTAGCGGGAACCTGCGAGAACAACGGACTTGCCTTTGTTATCCAACAAGTCTGCGATGGCCGGAGCCAGCCACTTCTTGAGCTCTTCGGAAGCTGTGTCTGCCAGAGCTTTGGCGGAGGCTTCCCCAAGTTCCGAAGCGATGACCGCTGCGGCAACAGGGATGAGGCTGGCAGCCAGAGGCTTGCGGTGGTCGGCCATACCACCCGTGACGGTGTAACGGTTTTCCAGCGCGTAGAGACGGTTCATGTCACCGCCAGGAGCGTCTTTGGAACGCTGCTTGGTGAACTGCTTGATCGGCTCGCCTGCGACAGGGTCGAGACCGAGGAAATCACAATCAAGCGAAAGGATGCGCAGCGCCTTGCTGAAGCGCACAAAGGTCTTCACACCGGCACCCAGCACATCTTTGTTGGACTGGGCGAGACCTTCAGTGCCGAGAGCTTCGTAACCGATAAGCTTGACCTGAGGCAAAGCCGCCTTGATTTCGCCCAGGAGGCGATGGGTGGTCGGAGACGTGGTGCTGCCGATGACAAGGGCCAGATCGGCACCTGCGGTTTTCTTGGAGGCTTCAAGAGCCGCCGTCAGAATCTTATTGGCAGACTCCCAGGAGGTTTTTTTGCCAGCAGCCAGAGGGGCCTGGGAACGCTCTGGATCATACACGTCCAGGATGGAGGCCTGAGCGAAGCTGTCCAAACCACCACCGAGGGGGTGAAGAGGATTTCCCTGAAGGTGCGTGGGGCGGCCTTCATGGGTGATGGCGACGATTGGGATGGCACCCGTGGCAGTCGGCTTGACAGTGGCGTAAAGAAGAGGCTTGCCAGGAACGACCCACTCCACGTGGTCGGTGTAAGGCAGGATGTTCGTTAGCGGACGGCGGCAGGATGCCAGACCCATCATGGCCGTGGAAGCCCCCATGAGCTTGAGGAAATCACGGCGAGAGGTCTCGCGCTCTTCCTCGTTCAGAGTGTCACCAGCGGGAAACTCGACACCGAGTTTGTTCAGAAACTCCGAGCGCTGCTCAAGTTCGCCAGTGCTGCGCCAGTAGCGCTTGCCGGTCTGAGGCTCTTCGGGGTGATTCCAGATGCGTTTCATGAGGGGCGATAAAAAAGGGGCGCAGGGTTAGCGGTGGCAGGATGTGCAGTTTTCAGGTGGTTGCACCTGCCAGTGCTTCTTGAGCTGGCTGCCCACTTCGAGCTGGGTCACCTGCTTGCCAAAAGTGAGGGAGGCCAGAGAGACAAGCTCTTCAACCGAGGCAGCTTTACCGCCCTCCTGGATGGTTTCGGCGATCTCGCCGGCCTTCACGCCTTTAGCGATAAGGCTCTGATAGAAAGAAGCACGATCAAGCTGCTCAGGCTTATAATTTAGGTTTGTGATCTGGTCCAGCGGGCGCAACTTCTGCTCAGGATTGCGGTGGCAATCGAGACACCAGCCCATGGACTGGGGCTCCGCATGTTTCACGATTTCCATCTCATTGACCTGTCCGTGACAGGACTGGCAGGAGATGCCGCGATTCAAGTGAGCGCTGTGATTGAAATAAACATAGTCAGGAGCCTTGTGCACCTTCACCCAGGGGATCGGCTGCTTGGTCTCGTGAGCCTTGACGACCAACTCCAATTTCGGACTGGCCGATTTGATGTTGCCTTTGCCCGGGCCATGGCAGTTAAAGCAAGTCTGATTGGTCGGCACGTTGGCGTGACTGGAATTCTCCACAAAGGAGTGACAGTAACGACAATCCAGGCCGAGCTGGCCTGCGTGAATCTTGTGGGAGAATGGCACAGGCTGTGTCGGCTCGTATCCCACCCGTGTGTACTTCGGTGTGAAATAGTACGCGACGCCCACACTCACCCCAAAAGCGATGAATGCGACCCCGACGGCCAGCTTGAGAGGCAGCCAATTGGTCCAACGCGGAAAGAAATTACCCATAAAATCTCGGTGAATGCGCTTGTGAAAAATTTCACAAGCAGGTTAGAGAATAGAAGTCCGGGAGGGCTTTGCAACTCTGGAAATGAATTTTTTAGCTGTTTCTGAGACGAATGCACAGCCTGAATGTCGTCACCACTCCAGATGGAGAACTTTGCGCTTCAGATCAAAGGTGACGCAGTAGTCCTTGAGGAAAAAGCTGCCTACCCGGGGTGGCCCTGGGGAGATGTCCACTTCTGCCTGGGCAAATCGGTCTCCGATAAGCGTCAAATCCGATAATTTCACAGTGCGCAAATTGGCTTGATGGGAGCTGACCGTGCCACCGACGCCCATGAGGTACATGCCGCGGATGGTCTCCCCCTGGTCCTGCACCCCCAAGCGTTTGGCCACTTCTTCGCTGATTTCGATGCCATTGAAGGAGCCGCTATCCACGATCGCTTCCCAGCTTTTACCCCCGGATTTGAGGATGATATGAGGCACGCCTTGTTTCACTGTGAACGGGGCCTGGGCCTTTCGCGTCTTTGCCTGCGGCTTGAAGGCTGAGCCAAAACCGAAGGTGATGTGCTGCGTCCGGTAATCCAGCGTCAGGTAGGTGCAATGGCGATGCGCCAGATCAAAACCAAGGAGACTTTTAGGAAAGGCCGAATGGACGACGCGATTTTCAAACGTGCGAACGAGGCAAGGGTAACCATTCAGCGTCCAGTCCCCAATGACGAGCGGATTCAGCAGGCCGATGCGCCCCTCCTCCCTACCCACCACGCCCTGCAACTGAACGGTGGCGGCCTCCGCATTCAGGACGGATACGCCATGTGACACCGCCGTACCTGCCTGGATGATGGTGCGTGAGGCCCCTGTATCATACATCATGGGTGTGAAGGCCTGGCCATTGATGGCAGCCTTCATGACAGGTACCCCACCGACCAGTCGGAATGGCAAGGTCACAGGTCGGGAAGGGCGGACGTTTTCCCGGCTCATCTGCTGGAGAAATTGATCCTTGGTCAAAGCCTTGGCATCCATCTTAGCCAGCGTCTTGGCGGGTACCTGACGGTGATCCGCTAATTCCGAACAACCAACCAACCAGGGTAAAAGAAGAAGGGCAAAAAGCAGACGCATCGCTGGCCGATCTAACGGGGGCTGCGGACCGCCGCAAGGATGAATGCGAGGCTGGGCGAAAGCGCGGGTCTTTGACAGACTCGGAGCAGGCTTGAAAACACAGAGCTTGTGGTTATCCTACCACCATGAAATCTCCTGCGTTGGAAAAAAAAGTCAGCGAGCTCCAACTGCGAGTCGCCGAAATCGAAGCCAAAATGAGCGGCCCTGAGTCCAAAGGCTGGCGCAAGATTTCGGGAGCAGCCAAGGGGGACAACCACCTCGCCGAAGCTCTAAAATTAGGCAGTCAATGGAGGAAAAGAGCCAATCAGGAGGATTGGTGAGGTGGCTTTTACCATCCTCGATACCAATCATTTTGCCGAGCTGGTACATGGCACCGAACGGGGAGAAAGACTGAAACAACGGTTTTCGAAACATGAAGCCGATGTTTTTACTACCATCATTACAGCTCAAGAAGTGACGGAAGGCTGGTCGGCCTTTATTCGAAAACAAAAGGCGGGTAGCGCCAAACAAATTCACGGCTATCAGCAGTTTCAGCACAGCCTCGAATTGTTGATGGACCTCTCAATCCTTCCCTTTGATTCTAACTCGGCGGCTGTTTTCTTGCGCCTGCGCAAGAGTTTTCCACAGGTCGGCACACAAGACCTGAAAATCGCGGGCATCTGTATTGCCCATGACGCCATCTTGCTCACGCGCAATCTCAAGGACTTTAAATCCCTGCCTGACCTACAAGTGGAAAATTGGCTGGACTGAGGGAAGGCTGCCTGCTGCCTCTTCGTGCATTTGTGCACGGTGGTTTGAAGGAAGTGGGCTTTTCAGTCCGTGGTATAGGTCCCCCTCTGTTTGATGTCTTTGCTCGCACGCCACCCCATTCTTCGCCTTTTCGCCTCGCCTCAGCACCTGTGGCGCACTGTCTCGCTAGGGATGAAGAGCATTTGGCTCAACAAATTACGTTCTTTCCTCACAGCTCTAGGGGTCATCTTTGGCGTGGCCTCGGTGGTGGCAATGTTGGCCATCGGAGAAGGGGCCAGCCATGAGGCGCAAGAGCAGATCCGCCGCCTGGGCAGCCAGAACATCATTTTGGAAAGTGTGAAACCCCCCGATGGCCAAGGCTCCTCCGCAGAGGCGCGCAGCATGGTGCTGGAATACGGCCTGACCACGCGGGACATGCAGCAAATCCGCCAAACAGTACCGGGCGTCAGCGTGGTGGTACCCAGCCGCATCCTGAGTGAAAACATCTGGAATCTGGACCGCAGTGTGGATGGGCAGATCCTAGGCGTGCTGCCCGTTTACCCGGAGATGCGGAATCGCCGGGTGATTCAAGGGCGCTTTTTTACCGACCTGGAGCTTCAGGAAAAACTGCCTGTCTGCGTGCTGAACCAGACGGCTGCGACCAAGCTATTCCCACTTTCCACCCCCAAAGGCAAATCTGTGCGGGTGAAAGGCTATTACTACAAGATCCTGGGCATCATGGAAGATGAGGGGCAGCGCATCGGCGGAGAGGGCGGCAGCAGCGCCAGCAATGCGGGCAGCGCCCAGGTGATGATCCCCTTTTCCACCTTGATGGATCAGTATGGGGAAACTTTTTTTCGCATGCGCAGCGGCAGCTTTGAGGCGGAAAAGGTGGAGTTCCATGAAGCCATCGTCAGGGTGGACGATGTGACCCAGGTGGAAAGCCGCGCGAATGCCATCCGCCATCTACTGGGTAAGAACCACAAAAAAGAAGACTGGCGCATCATCGTGCCCGTGGAACTGCTGCGGCAGGCGGAGCGCACCAAGCAAATCTTCAGCATCGTGCTGGGCAGCATCGCCGCCATCTCCCTGCTGGTGGGGGGCATCGGCATCATGAACATCATGCTGGCCAGTGTGACGGAGCGCACGCGGGAGATCGGCATCCGCCGTGCCATGGGTGCGCGCCAGGCGGACATCGTGGTGCAGTTCCTCATTGAAACCGTTCTGCTTTCAGGTGCAGGCGGGGTGATGGGCGTCATTCTCGGGGTCTCCATCCCCATCGCGGTGGAGCACTTCGCGGGGGTGACCACGGTCGTGAAAGTCTGGTCCCCTGCCCTCGCTTTCCTCATCTCCGTTTTTACGGGCATCGCTTTCGGCATTTATCCAGCCCGCCGCGCTGCGCGAATGAACCCCGTGGAGGCCCTCCGCCACGAATGACGTCGGTCTTTAGTTGCTGAATCCATAATTATTGCTGTATTTCACAAAAATACCCGCCAAAACTGTCACGAATGAAGAGAATTCTCATTATTGATGATCACCAACTGATGCGCGACGCTTTCAAGCACGCGATGATGACGCTGGGCACCTACGAATTCGGTGAGGCAGGCACTTACCAAGAAGCGCAGGACATGATGGCCACGCAAAACTGGGATGTCGTCATTTTGGATGTCACCATCCCTGGTCGCAACGGGCTGGATTTCCTGGCGGAAGTGAAAGCACGCCCACATGCCCCCGCCGTTCTCGTGTGCAGTGGGCACGATGAATCCGTCTATGGAGTACGAGCTTTCAAAGCGGGAGCCGCAGGGTATGTGTGCAAAAGTGCCGGCACGGGCGAGTTCCTCAAGGCGGTGAAAGAAATCCTGGTGGGGCAAAATTACATCAGCCCGAATTTAGCACAAAATCTAGCCGCTTTTGTCCGGTCAGACTTCCAAGAACAGCCACACACCACGCTGTCTGAGCGCGAATTCCAAGTGCTGCGCAAACTGATCAATGGCGATGCGATCAAGGAAATCGCTTCGGATTTGAATCTTAGCAGCAAGACCGTCAGCACCTACCGGGTGCGCTTGATGGAAAAGCTGCGGGTCAAATCTCTGCCTGAACTGGTGCAGTACTGCATCCAACACGGGCTGATGGAAAAGGCAGGCTAGACCGTCTGCTTTTGCCAAGATACGAAGGGGATCCCTTCCCCAAAAAACGAAGTTTCTGCACTACGAGACATCAAAGATCTCGGCAGTTCCTCATCCTAACCCTTCCCAAACAGGCACGGTGCGGAAGAATGTCTCCGAGGAGCGGGAGTTAATCGGCAGAAGACCATGTTTTTTTTGGCGCTGATCTTCGGCACCGTTCCTCCTGCCCTTGAGGGTTTCGAAGCATACTCTACGCACGTTACTTTTTCAGCATCTCCTCGGCCCAGGTGAGGATGCGGCCCACTTGCTCGGCATCTTCGGCGATTTTTGCGGCCTCAAGAGCGGTCTTTGCTTCGATCAAGCGCCTAACCAAAGGAATAGAAACGATGGATTGAGCGGCGACTTCCACATCGGTGTAGCGTTGTTTCAGCACAGTCAGATCAGTATCGCCCGGTGAGAACTGGCTGAAGTCCGGCGCGGGGACCGTGGCAGTTTGATCCAGTTCACTTTCGAGGATGAGTTCATCCAGCGCCTGGCCAGCAGCGCCGTAGTCGCCTGCCCGCATGAGGGAGACGATGGCCTGGCCACGGGCCTGCATGGCCTGAGTGGGGGGCACGCCCAGGGCATCCACGGCGGTTTTGAGACGTTGGGCTTTTTCCTTCACCTGCGCTTCAGCACTGCTGCGTTTGCCCTGGCGGCTGGGGGCTAGGTTCACGGCCTTGGCCTGCTGCTCGGGGGTGAGGACATCCCGCAGGGCCAGCAGGGTGCGCAGGCGCAGTTTCTTCACCTCAGCTTCCGCTGCGAGCAGCGGGGTCAAAGCCGCTTCCGCTTCTGCCGCTGTGGTGGTGGGCTGGCGGAGCAGGCGCGTGAGTTCCTTTTCATGCTCACGCACTTGTTTTTCCACGGGCTCAGCCTCCGCCATGACATCCTTGACCAAAGTCGTCATTTTTTCTTCCTGATCTTGGGTTAGGCCCAGTTCAGGTTTGACGGAGGTGATCATTTCTGGGGTCAAAAGACCGGCCTCCAGCCAGTTTTCTGGCCCGGCGATGAGAGGGGAGGTGAAGCAAAAAAGAAGCAGGAAAAAGTGTTTCATGGCAGTTCGATTTGAAGGTGGGCAGGAAGAAGGAAATCACTGGGGCTGGCGGCGTGGGTCTCCAGCCCGGCAAAGAGCGGCGTAGAGGGGCGATCAAGCAGCACTGGCAGGGCCTCGACCAGGCGTGGAGTGCGGGCAGGTAGGGCCAGCCAGGTGACCAGGGCCAGCAGGGCGGCGGCTCCCAAAGGCAGGGTGAAGAGTCGTAGATTCAGCGCGGGTTTTTGCTCACGCGCCGGAGCTTGAAGAAACCGGGGCGACCACCCAGGTGCCTGCTCTTGCTCGGCCTGGCGCTGGGCCTGGAAGCGTGCGCGGAGATCGTTATCGGAGACGGGTTTCATGGTCGGAGTCAGGGGTTTGTAAGAGGCTGCGCAGGCGGGCCTTGCCACGTTCGTAATGCTGCCGCACGGAGCCCAGCCCCACCTTCATGACGAGGGCGGCCTCGCTCAACGTGAGGTCTTGGTAGAAGACGAGGTGCAGCACCTCGGCCTGGCGTGGGGGCAACTGAGAGAGAGCGGCACGCAGTTGCAAAGTTTGTTCGTCCAGCTCCACCTGCCGGGAGGGTGAAGGGCGTGGATCGTGGGATTCTCCCTGGAATTGAGCCCACAGTTTGCCCAGCAGGGTTTCGCGGCAGCGCAGCCGCCGAAATTCTTCGTGCGCGGTGTAGCGGATGACGCCGAACCACCAAGTCTTGAAGGTGGAGGTGCCCGCAGGATGGGTGCGGCCCTGGGCCAGTTTCAGGTAAGCGTTTTGCAGCACCTCCTCCGCCCGTGAAAAGTCCCCCGCGCAGCAATGCAGAGCCCAGCCGTGGGCATCGGCATGCAGGGCTTCGAGTTGGTTGGCGAGTTCGCGCTCCATTCATTTGCCCTCTAGGTGACCTGGGCCTGCGGTCTGTATGACAGTGCTGTTTTAAGAGCCGGGAATGTAGATCCAAAACGTGGCACCGCCGCCTTCGCGATTTTGCCCGCCCGCATTGCCTCCGTGGGCCATGGCGATGGAGCGCACGAGGCTGAGCCCCAGGCCCATGCCGGAAGTCTTTGGCCGGGCGGCACTGCCGCGTACGTAGCGGTCCCAGATGACTTCCAATTCCTCTGGATGCAGGCCAGGGCCAGTGTCTTCCACGGTGATGATGGCCCCGGTGCCTTCGCCCATCCAGCTCACTTTGATCTCACCGCCGGCATGGGTGTAGGCCAGGGCATTGTCCAGCAGATTGGAGACTGCCTGGGTCAGCAGTTCGCGGTCCACATTCAAGGTGAGGCTGAGGCCAGTGCCGAGGGTAAGAGTCAGCCGACGATCTTCGGCTGCGGGGATAAAGAGCTCCACCAAACTGCTGAGAAGACCATCCAATGAAGTGACCTGACGATGCAGGCGCAGGGCCACATGATCCCCCGCACGAATGGTGAGGAGGGTCTGCACAAGCTGGGTGGCACGGTCAATTTCCTCCAGGCTGCGGGCGGCGGCCTCGCGGGCCATCACATTGTCGGTTTGATCATGAAAGTGCTCTAGGTTCCCACGCACGCGTGCCAGCGGGGTGCGCAGCTCATGGGCGAGGAAATCATTCGTGGACTGCAACTCACGCGTGAGTGCGCGGATCTGGTCCAGCCCGGTATTCACCACGCTGGCCAGGGCCTTCAGTTCCGGGATGGCGCTGGGGGCGCGCAGCCGCGCACTGCTGCCGGGCACGCGCATGCGCTCAGCACTGATGATGAAGGACTGGATGGGCCGCAGCACGTCATTGAGGAACCACACCACGGGCAGGAAGGAGATGAGCGCAGCGGTGAGGCCGGCGAACCAGAGATGCCGCTCAATGTTCGCTAGGTGCCGCCGCGCCTGCGCATCTGACCGGCCAAACCACAGCGTGTTCCCATCCCACAGCCGGATGGCCCCCACGTGCAGGCGCAGGGTTTGGTCTGGGGAGGTCACTTCCATGAGGTCCATATCGCCAGCCTCCAGCAGGAATTTCACGGTCTGCTCAGGCCAGGTGAAGGCCTTCATTTCAGCGGGAATCTCCTCATGCAGGACCTTGCCAAAAGCGGTGGTAAGGCGCAGGCCATTCCAGTCAATGTGCTGGCTGGCATGAAAGACTTTTTTCATCCCATTGAGCCCGCCATTCGTGTACAGCACGGAGTATTCGATGAGGTCATCGGTGACACGATTGCGATCCACCTGGCGCATGTCCTGGCTGACGGCGATCCGTACGAAGGTGAGGATCAAGAGAATGTTCACGATGACAATGAGGCCCATGAGCAGGGCCAGACGCCAGAGTGAGGGGAGTTTTTCAGGCCAGAGTTTTGAAAACATATCCTTTGCCTCGAATGGTCTCGACCAAGATGCCGCTGCCTGGCATTTCCAGTTTACGCCTCAGTCGGCAGACCATGGCATCCACCACATTGGTGCCGGGGTCAAAGTGGATGTCCCACACCTGCTCCAGCAGAAATTTTTTCGGCAGCACGCGGCCCTCATGATTCATCAGCACCTCCAGCAGGCACCACTCGCGAGGTTGCAGCTCCACGCTTTCCGCGCCGCAGCTCACGCGGCGGCGCACGAAGTCCAGGCGGCATTTGCCGAGGATGCGGTGGGTGGGCACATGATTATTCACTCGGCGGTGCAGCGCCTCCAGCCGGGCCATCAATTCCTCCACCGCAAACGGCTTGGTCAGGTAATCATCGCCTCCAGCGGCCAGGCCACGCACGCGGTCAGACACCTCCGCCCGGGCGGTGAGAAAGAGCACTGGCGTGCGCAGCCCGCCCCGGCGCAGCTTTTGCACCAGGGTGAAACCATCCGTGTCTGGCAGCCCCACATCCAGGATGATGACGTCATATCCCTGCTGCTTCAGCGCCGCCAGGGCCTCTGCACCGGACTTTTCCCACTGCAAGCGGTGGCCGCCATCCGCCATCCACACGGCCACTTGGCGAGCGAGCTCAGGTTCATCTTCGACAAGCAGGAGATTCATGAAAAAAGTTTAGAGGGTACTAAAGAAACGGGAAGCTGAGGTGAAAGTGTCTGCTTGCGACGAATGGGCGTAAGCATCTACGATTCAGAGAATCTTTCAGAAAAATTCGGCCTATTTTTGATTCATCATTACCAAACGGTAAGGTGACTTTCGGGGGTTTGTTTCGATAAAGTGCAGTCGTTCGTGAATATCACGAATATACATCAATATCCCCCACTTGATCCACACACGGTTTTCGAATCGTTCTACACTTTCCACCTCGCCATGCGCCGCTACTTAGCATTTTCATTCATCGTTCTCGCCCTAGCTGGCGCGATGACTGCTATGCTGAAAGTCCATGCCGAGCATCCGATGCAGAGCCCGCATCCGGAAAACAATTCTGGGAGATCCACCGCTCCGGGGGGGGTTGGTGGGCACCAGTCGCAACTCTCGGCGGTACCTGGAAACATCTGATTCCGGGTGCCGCCGAGATCGTTCGACTCTCCCTAGCGCAAAGCGCGCCACGCTTTCTCAAAAGACTTAGGTGAGCTATCCTGCGCCCCGTAGCGTGCACTGGCATACTGCTGAGCCAGGGCCACTACCTCTGGCTTGCTGCTGCTAAGGCGCTGGGCATAGGCCAGGGGACCTTCATTTTCCCTTCTTGCGGGTAGGCCTAGGCCTTCAAGATGACGGCAAAAACGCCGCCAAGTTTGCTGCCAGGGGTCCGTCTGCCGCGCGGGACGGCGCAGCCACAGGCCCATGAGCCCCGCCATCAGCACGACTAAAAAGGCACTGATGATGAGGAGGTAAGACTTTTTTAAACCACTGGCCCCCAGCCAGCTCAACCAGCCGAACTGGGACTCGCCATCGAAGTTGATGACCATCTTGTACCACTGGTAGTTCACCTGCTCCCACATCTGACGGGCCTGCTCCATGGACCGCCAAAGGAAACTATTGCGCTGCCGCTCCAGGGCCTCTTCACCACCCAGGAAACTCTGCAGTCCCAGGTCTAGACGCCCAGGAGCGAGAGCAGCGGTGGGGTCCACCCGCATCCAGCCCGCGCCATCCAGCCACAC
Organism: Prosthecobacter dejongeii; assembly: GCF_014203045.1. Classification (NCBI taxonomy): domain Bacteria; kingdom Pseudomonadati; phylum Verrucomicrobiota; class Verrucomicrobiia; order Verrucomicrobiales; family Verrucomicrobiaceae; genus Prosthecobacter; species Prosthecobacter dejongeii. The sequence goes on along the minus strand of NZ_JACHIF010000003.1, from coordinate 290,449 downwards.
TTCAGCCCAGGAATGCGCATCCGATTGCCGCACGATCATGTGCGTGCCCGTCATGGAAAGTTCCCCACCCAGGTAACCCATGACGACCCGGGAGGGCACGCCAGCGGCCCGCATGAGGGTGGCAAAGGAGGCGCTGAAATGCTCACAAAACCCGACGCGCCGACGGAGGAAAAAGTCCTCCAGAGCGGTGGGGCCTAAATAGGAGCCGGGCTCCAGCGTGTATTCAAATCCCTGAGTGCGCAGGTAATTGAGCCCCGCCTGCACCACCTCGGTATCATTGGCCGCACCAGCCCGCCAGCCCTGGGCGAGCTCGCGCAGGCTGGCGGAAAGGACGGGCACACGCAGGGCGGCATTTCGCTGAAAGTCTGGCAGCGGTTCCCAGGTGAGCTGGGGGCGGGAGTGCACCTCGATCTGGCGCATCTTACGCACGGTGTCGTGAGAGTTCAGCACGCGCTCGGAGGAGAGCTGGTAACTATTTCCTCCGCCGGAGCCGCGCAGGGGGTAATCCAGGCCGGGCAGCCAGTATTGGCCATGAGGCTCCAGCGTGATGATCTGGCGGATGTCCTGCCCCTGGCGCTCGCGATTGCCACTGGGCGCATAGCTGAGCGTGAGGCCACGGCTCCAGCTCAGCCCCTGGCAATCCCACAGGACCACACAGCGCCAGTAACGTTGATTGTTAGGCGGCATATTGCCATCGGGGAACTCCACGCGGAAGGCGGTCTCGGTGCTGCGGGCCACTTGCAGGACCTTGCCGGGATCTAAAGAGGAAGGCACGCCTGTGACGGCGGTGCGGCCAGAGCCGAGACGGACGAGGTAGTCCAAACTCACGCGGGGAAAGGTGAGGAAAAGCAGCACCACCAGAGGCAGGGCCTGGAGTAAAATCCGCCCCGTGAGCCGCGCCGGGCCCCACACACCCGGCACCCCACGGCGAAAACGCACCATGCAGCCTGCGATGAGGATGTAAGCAGTGAACATGAGCAGGGAGCGGGTGATGCTTTGATCCGCCATGAGGCCACAGAGGCAGAGAAACCAGCCGATGATGGCGATGACCTGGAAGTCATGAGGCGTGCGAGATTCCAGCATTTTACCGCCGGTCAGCACCACCAGCACAGCGATGCCTGCCTCCATGCTCATCAAGTCTCCCTGACTGAAATACACACCGGCGATGCCGATGACGATGACCGCCAGGGGTAACCAACGATGCTTCACGGGCTGGGTGAGAAGACTGCGATAAGACAGGCTCAAAAACAGTAGCAACAGCACCGGCAGGGCCACGAGATCCTGCAGGGGAAGCGCGGTGAAAAAGAGGACGGCGCTGAGCAGGGCCAGGGGGCCACGTGGCACGCCTGCCCGGTGCTCATGGCTAGCGGGCACCTTTACCGGACGGGTGGTTTCAGCAGCAGACAGGCCACCGGTGTGGATCTCAGCCAGAGCGGCGAAGCAGCGGCGTGCGTGGGTCTCCCCCTGGCCTGCGGGGATGACCTGAGAAGGCAGCTTCAGCGAGTAGGCGTGGCCCTGCTGCTCGCACATCTGGATCCAGCGCACCAACTGCCCGGCGCGCTCACTCACGGGCAGCGGCAGGGCATCCCAGTCCATGGCCACCGTTTCATTCACACCTCGAGCCCAGGTTTTCACCAGCAGCGGGCGGCCCCGGGCGACGGCGCGCCAGTCAATGTGCTTTGGGGAATCTCCCGGCTGCCATTCACGCAGACCGCCGAAGTCATCGCCCTCACGACTGGGGATGGACTGGCCCCCACTGCGACCCGCTGCGCTGTTTGAAGGCTGCGGCTGAGGAGTGGGTAGGGGTAAGTTTCCTGAAGCCTGCGGCAGGGCCCGGCGCGTGAGTTCCACATTCACCACGCGCTGGGCACGCAGCAGGCCCAGCGGGTAAGCACTGCGCAGCAGCAGCTTCACAGGCCCCGCACCCGCAGGCAGGCGGAGCTGCAGCCGCACGGACTGGCCACTGGGGATCTGCTCCACAAAGGTGCTTTTTAGCGCGCCGATGACGAGGATCTCCAGACCGCACGGCGTCATGCCAGAGGCGGCGCGCAGTTCCACCGGCAGCACCTCCCCCTGGCCTGCCTGATAAAGCGGCGAGGCGCCCACGCGGACTTCCAGCCCGCGCAGATTTGCCCGTGCATAGACGTAACTGAGCACGCCCAGTGCCAGGGTGGAAAAGGCCAGTAGGTAGGCCGCCCCGTTTGCCTGTACAGCCCCGGCATACCCCATGACGGCACACAGACCTAACCAAGCAAGTGTGTGCAAACTGAAACTGATGCGCGTGCCGGGGCGGGTGACCACGGTGGAGCGCGGGCCAAAGGGCAACCACGCTAAAACACGGCCCAGCCACCCGAGGTCGGGGAGCTCATCCTGCCTGGTGCCAGCCTGACTCATGGGGGGGAATGAAAGGGGGCGGTTTACGGAATGGGGGTTTCCTCCAGCAGGCGCAGCGCCATCTCACCATCGCCCTCCAGGCGGTGAGACATCACGGCAGCGCCCACGTCCTGCACATCCTCCGGCAGCACCAGGGTGCGCCCCTGGAGCAGGGCCCAGGCACGGGCCGCATTCAGCAGGGCCAAACCCCCGCGTGGGGAAAGCCCGCGCCCGTTTACCCGGCTAGCGGCAAGGACGTCCTGCACGTAGTCCAGCAACGGCGCTGAGACGTGCACCTGCCGCGCCTGGAGCTGCATCTGCTGCATCTCTGCCCAGGGCAAGATCTCAGGCATGGCCTTCAGCATTTCCCTGCGGTCCTGCCCCTGCAAAATGGCGCGCTCCGCAGTGCGGTCTGGCACCCCCAGAGCGAGGCGCATGAGGAAACGGTCCAACTGCGATTCCGGCAGCATGAAAGTGCCGATCTGGGAGGAGGGATTCTGCGTGGCAATGACAAAAAACGGCTGCGGCAGGGAATGCGTGATGCCGTCTGAGGTGACACGGCCTTCCTCCATGGCCTCCAGCAGGGCGGATTGTGTCTTCGGCGTGGCGCGGTTGATCTCATCTGCCAGCAGCACCTGCGTGAAGACCGGGCCGGGATGGAAGACAAAGCTGCCCGCTTCCCGATCATAAATGGAGGCCCCTAAAATATCCGCCGGCAGCAGGTCACTGGTGAACTGCACACGGCGGAACTGCAGGCCCAAAGACTGAGCGAGCGCCTGAGAGAGCAGGGTTTTGCCCACGCCGGGTTGATCTTCAAACAAAAGATGGCCACGGGCCAGCAGGCAGGTCACCGCCAGACGGATGACTTCCTGTTTGCCCAAGATGATCTGGGAGATGCCTTCGATGAGGCTTTTCAGCTTCGCCTGGGTCTGTTGGGCCACGGCTTCAGGCAGGACGGCATCGGGAGTAGAGGGGGGACGAGCAGACACAAAAGTGGGGGGATTGGTGATTTTTGGAGTGTCGCTTTTTCTGAACCGCTCTGGCAAGCTCTCATCCGCATCTCACATAGAATTTACGTCTGAAAATATCTGACCGGACATCTCCGTAATCTCCCGCTCATGTCGTACACGTTTCCTCGCTCCTCGGACCTCTTTGCCCGCGCTCAAAAAAGCATCGCGGGTGGCATCAACAGCGGCATTCGGAAAATGGAGGTGCCGGTGCCGCTCTACTTTGACCACGGCCAGGGCAGTCGCCTATGGGATGTGGATGGCAATGAGTACGTGGACTTTCAAACCGGCCAGGGTGCCCTGCTGTATGGTCACGCCCCCGCAGGCATGGCGGCGGCCATCGCCACCCAGGCGAAAAAAGGCACCCACTGGGCGGCCCAATGCGAGCTGGAGATCGAGGTCGCTGAGCGGCTGCAAAAGATGATCCCGGGGGCAGAGCGTGTGCGCTTTAACAACTCCGCCACCGAGGTGGTGCTGGCTGCCTTTCGCCTCGCCCGCGCTCACACAGGGCGGAAGTTGATCCTGAAATTTGAAGGTCATTACCATGGCTGGGCGGATGAGGGGCTGGTGGGCTTTGCCCCGCCGCCGGACCAGTGGGGGACGGAGGAGGAGCCGACCCGCCTGCACCCCAGCCGGGGCGTGATCCCAGAGGTGCTGGAGCAATTTGTGGTCGTGCGCTGGAATGACATCGAGCACCTGCGCCGCCGGGTGGACCAGTATCGCGGGCAGATCGCCGCCATCGTTTTTGAACCCGTGCTGTGCAATACGAGCTGCATGGAGCCCGTGCAGGGCCTGCTGCAAACCATCCGCGAGCTGTGTGATCGCGACGGTATGATGATGATCGCGGATGAAACCATCACGGGCTTTCGCTTCGGTGCCGGGTGTGCACAGACGCATTACGGGGTGGTACCAGACCTGACCATCCTAGGCAAGGCCATCGGTGGCGGTGTGCCCTTTGCCGCTCTGGTGGGCAAGGAGGCCTCGTTTGCCAAGATCCTCAACGGTCAAGTGGTGCATGCAGGCACGCTCAATGCGAACCCGCTCTGCCTCGCCGCAGCCAAATGGTGCCTGGATCAAATCCTGGACCTGGGGGATGCGCATCCGCATCAGCTCATCGGCCTGGGACAAAAGATGATGTCTGGCCTGCGCACTCTGGCCGATGAACACGGCATCCCCCTGCGCCCGCAGGGCCCTGGGCTGGTCTTTCACACCACAATGCTGAAACCCGGCGCCGCTGAAGGTCCTGTTACCAGCTACCGTGATTACGTGCAGCGGCAGGATGCCCCGCGCTGGGCACATTTGCGACGTTGTTTGTTAGAGGAAGGCGTGCGCGCCATCGAACGCGGTCTGTGGTTCCTGAGCCTGGCCCACACCGAGGCAGACGTGGATGAGGCGCTGAAGCGGGCCTCGAAGGCCTTTGCCCGCCATGCAGCGGAGTGGAATGCGTGAATGTTAGCAGCCACCGAGAGCACGGGCCACGAAAGTTGGAGGTAATGCTCCCACCTCGTGTCTGTACCCTGGTAGTCTTCCCCTTATGAGCCGCCCCCCTCGCATCTTGCTCGCCGGACTTTTCCACGAGACGCACACTTTTCTCGAAGGCACCACCGCGCTGGAGGACTTCACCCTACGCCGGGGTGATGAAGTGCTGGCGCTGAAAGGCGATGCCTCACCCTTTGGTGGGGTGCTGGATCTGGCCGTAGAATTTGGCTGGGAAATCCTACCCATGGTGGACTACCGCGCCCAGCCGAGCGCCCTGGTCGAGGATCTGGTGATCGAGGCTTTTTGGGCCGATTTTCAAGAGCATGCCGGGCCGCATCTCACCGCCGGGGTGGATGGTATTTTCCTGGTACTGCACGGGGCCATGGTCTCGCAGTCCTATGACGATGTGGAGGGGGAGCTGCTGCAGCGGCTGCGGGCACTGCCAGGGGCAGGGCATTTGCCCATCTTCGGTGTCTTTGACCTGCATGCAAATTTCACCGCGCGCATGGCGGCCCTGTCTGACTGCCTAGTGGCCTATCGCCAAAATCCGCACACCGATGCCCGTGAAGCCGCCTGTGATGCCGCCAGGCTGATGCAGCGCTGCCTCACGGGAGGCGAGCAGCCTAACCAACAGTTCGCCCACCCGCCCCTCATGTGGCCGCCGACGGGCACTGGCACCGCCAGTGAGCCCATGCTGAGCCTAGAGGCCATGGCTCGTGAGATGGAGCAGGAGCCGGGCATCTGGGCCGTGAACGTGGTGGCCGGTTTTTCCTTTGCCGATACGCCAGATACGGGCGTGAGCTTTGTCATCGCCGCGACTGTGGATGCCAGCGCGCATTTGAAAAAGCTGTGCGATACCGCCTGGTCCCTGCGCAGCCTGGGCAATGCCACCGAGCCAGCACTGAGCGAGGTCATCGGTGGTCTCACCACGCCTGCAGAAGGGCTGACCGTGGTGGTGGAACCCTCCGACAACATCGGCGGCGGGGCCCCTGGAGATGGCACCGGCCTGATGCGGGCCTTCATTCACTGGCGCGTGCCAAACTGCGCCGTCTGCATCGCCGATGCCGAGGCGGTGGCCACGGTGAGCAAGTACCGCACCGGCGACCGCGTGATGGTTTCCATCGGTGGCAAAGGCAGTCGTCTGGATGCCGGGCCGGTGGAGATCGAAGTGGAAGTGGTCTCCCACAGCACGGGAGAATTTACCCTGGAGGATGAGCAAAGTCACCTCGCCTCCATGAGCGGTGGCCACTTCAGCATGGGCCCGTGTGCGGTGGTGCGGCATAAGGAGCTAACGATCCTGCTGACCAGCATCAAGACCCCGCCCTTTGACCTCGGCCAGTGGCGCAGTCAGGGGCTGGAGCCCCAAGACTTTTCCGTCATCGGGGTGAAGGCCGCCGTGGCGCATCGGCGCGCCTATGATCCCATCGCCACGCGCATGATCTGGGTGCATACAGCAGGCCCGTGCACCAGCCACCTCAGCACCTTGCCCTTTCAGAAAGTCACCCGCCCGATTTATCCGCTGGATGACATGGCCTAACGGAAAGTGTGATTTAAAGCGATAGCTCGGCGGGATTGAATGAAGGCGATGGGGGATCGCTGGTAGATCCAGAAGAGGGGGCGCAGCACCCAAAGCCTTGTTCGCAAGGGGGGGCGCTTTTTCCTGAACGACGCTTCTATCTTCCGCCCCCGAGATCACTCCACCGCCCCTCACCCCGGCCCTGCTCCCCGCAAGCGGGGAGAGGGGGAACGTCTTTTTGCCTCCGCTGGCTGAAGACTAAACACCTGTCGTTCGCTCTTCAATCCCGAGATCGCAAAGCGCGTTCCCTCTCCCCCAAGAATTGGGGGGTGCGAAGCCGCGAAGCGAAAGGTCAAGGTGAGGGGGTGGTTGCAGCACGCAGAAAGTCCGGTCGCAAAAGGGTGCCCTTTTTGATAAAAAGATGCTTTTCCCTCAACTCCGAGAGGGTGCTGTTTCAGGACATCGGTCACACAATGGGGCAGGACGCCGAAGCCCCACTGGGCACTCTGCCAGAGGGGGTGGAGTCTTGCACGGTGAGGCACGGGGAGTGAAGGCCCTTTCCCCCGGGGAAAAGGGTCTTCGGCGCGTGTGGCACGGGGCTTGCAATGCAACACTTACCCTTTCCTCCTCATGAATGCCCTGCCTCACCTCCCCCAGCTTCATAACTTCCTCTTCATGCTGCCAGCCTCCACCACTGCGGCAGAGCAGGAAATCATTGTCAGCTTGGCGCGTCGCATGACGGCCCTGGGGTATGTTTACATCGCCAGCGCCCATGAGGGGACCATGGTGGACCGTGAAGACATCCGCTTCATGCCATTGCATGAAGACATGCTGCCTTCGTTTGGCGTCATGGCGGCCGTGTTCATCGTGAGAGATCAGCGCATCGCCTGCGCTGCGCGTGAGGTTTACCCAGATGCGCATGTGCTGGTGATTGATCCTGACCGCATCCGCGAAGATCTGCCTGACTTTGAGCCAGAGGTCATCCGCTCCTGGCCCGTGCCCAGTGCGGAACGGCCCGTGGTGCAGAAAGAGTGGGCCGCTGCTGCGTGACGCAGCCTTCTCTACGCCTGTCATTGGCTAAAACCCAGGCTTGCGCAGCCCCGCCTCTCTGGGGCAGCGTGGGGCATGACACCCCTCCACCATCTCCGCGCAGGCATCATCGGCACCGGCTTCATCGGCCCAGTGCACATTGAGGCGCTGAAACGTCTGGGCATCCAGGTTACCGCCATCTGTGCCTCCTCTAAAAGTGCGCGAAAAACGGCTGAGATGTGGGGCATCGAAGAAGCCTATGGCGATTACGACCACGAGGCTATGTTTGCCAGCCCGAATGTGGACGTCGTGCACATCACCTCGCCCAACAAAGCGCATGTGGAGCAGTGCCTGGGTGCCCTGGCCATGGGCAAACACGTCATCTGCGAAAAGCCGCTCGGCATGACCACGGCTGAGACCGCCCTGGTGGTGGACGCGGTGAAAAAAGGCGGCAAGGCCGGGCCGGTCTTTGCGGTGAACTACATGTGCCGTTTTTTCCCTGCCGTGCTGCAAATGCGCGCCCTGGTGGAGCGCGGAGACCTGGGGGAAATCATCCACGTGCAGGGCCACTTTTTCCAAGACTGGCTGCTGCACCTGACCGACTACAACTGGCGCGTCATGGCCAGTGAAGGCGGCAAACTGCGGGCTGTGGGAGACATCGGCACGCACTGGATTGACGCCGTCAGTTTCATCCTCGGTGCCAAGGCGGAAAGCGTCTTTGCCCACATCGAAACCTTCCACAAAACCCGCCTGCGTCCGAAAGGCGAGGTGAAGACCTTTGCCAAAGTGGACCCGAAAACCATGGTCCCTTACAAAGTGGATACCGAGGACTTCGGCAGTGTGCTGCTGAAATTCGGCAAGTCCAAGCATGGCCATGCCAACGGCGTGCACGCCAATGCCAGCATCTCCCAAGTCGCCGCCGGGTGGAAGTGCAGCCTGGCCCTGGGCATCTATGGGACGAAAGGCAGCGTGCAGTGGGACCTCCAGCAGCCGAACGAAATCATCGTCGGGCATCGGGATCAGCCTAACCAAATTTTGCAACGCGGTACCCCAGGCTTCCTCGAAGACGTGGCGAACTTCACCGATTACCCTGGCGGCCATGCCGAAGGTTTCAGCGATGCCCACAAGATGCACTACCGTGCGGTCTATGAACACATCGCCAGTGGTAAAAAGACTCCTGCCCTCTTCGCCACCGCTGCCGATGGCCACCACGAAGTGAAGCTGTGCGAAGCGATCCTGGAAAGCAGCAAGGCCAAAGGCTGGGTCAAGGTGTAGGTTTTCGAGGAGGCGAAGCCAAAGTATTTCCACGTGCTCTCTTGCCAGCCCACCCCCTAGTGCATGATGCGATCAATCCTGCGCTAGTCGCATGGGGGTGGTGACGAAGATCCGCAGGCCATGGGGGCGCACGGCTTGCAGTTCCAGGCTGCCCCCACACTCTCTCGCACGCGCCCGCATGCCGGTGAGCCCAAGACTTTGACGGGAGTGCTCTCGGTTGATGGACAGCCCCCCGCCATTGTCTTCGACGATAAGCTGCACCTGATCCAACTCGGTCGTCAGAGTGACTTTGACTTGGGTGGCTTTGGAGTGGCGAGCGATGTTGGTCAGGGCTTCTTGGGCAATGCGGAAAAGATGGGTCTCGAGGTCGCTGTGCAGGCGGGTTTCAAGTTGGGAGTCATAGGTCATTTCCACCTGGGCACGCTGAGCAAACTTTTCCGTCAGCCAGCGCAGCCCGGCATCCAGGCCGAAGTCGTCCAAGATCACGGGACGCAGCAGTTGGGAAAGTTCGCGCACGTTGGCAATGGACTGGTCCACCAGCACCACACAGTCTGCGCGGCGGTCTTCAAAGTTTTCATCCACGCGCCGGACGAGGTTAGAGCGTACCGCAGCTAGGGACTGGCCCAGTTCATCATGCAGTTCATGAGAAAAACGCCGGGCGGTTTCCTCCTGCGTTTGCAGCATGTGCCAGGAGACACGGCTGAGTTCATCCTGCTGCCACTCGATGCGGCGGATGCTGTGCCTAACAAAAAGAATGGTTCCTGCGGCACACAAACCCGAGAGCAAAAGGCTGGAGCCGAGCAAGACGGCCGATTCATCTGCCAAGTCCTGGAGTTGCAGGCCGATCTGCTGATCCACCTCCGCCAGATGCTTGGTGCTGTGCAGGATGAGATCATGGATGAGTTTCACCACCACTTCATGGCTGGAGATGAGCTCCTCCATGTGAGTGCGGGAGGTGGCGCCACCGTGCTCTAGTGAAGTGCGCGCTTTTTCAGAGAAGAGCTGGGTGGCTTGAGCGAGCGATTGCCAATCCTGAGCATGAGCGGTCAAACGAGCTTCATGGGCCAGCTTGGCCACAGCTTTGTCCGCCTTTTTGAGATCCTCAATCCGCGCCACACGGTCTTCCATGCCCACTTCCCTGACGATGCGGTGAACGATGAGGGCCAGGGCATCTTCTTCCGCCTGCACTTCATGCAACAGACGGGCAACGAGAAGCTGCTCCTGCACAAGCCGTGCAGCATTTTTACGAATGGCGTGACTATCGCGCACTGCGACGAGTCCAGCGATTCCCAAAAGGATGACGACGAGGCCGAACCCGATGATGAGCCCCCACAGGACGGAACGTTCACCGATCCGCCGATTGAAGGGTAAGATGAAGCGGGTCATGGAGGCGCTCAGTCAATGAGCCCATTGCGCAGGGCAAAGCGCACCAGTTCCCCGACGGAGTGGAGGTTCAGCTTTTCCATGATGCGGCCTCGATGAGCCTCCACCGTGTAAACGCTGAGGTTGAGGGCATTGGCGATGTCCTTGTTCGTCTTACTCTCCGCGATCATCTGGAGGACTTCACGCTCGCGAGTGGAGAGGAGATCGATGGGATTGGTGACATGCTTGCGGTAGTCATCCAGCACGGCATCTGACACCTCTGGGCTGAGGTAACCTTTCCCCACAGCGACGGCCCGCACAGCGGTGAGGAAGTCTGCCTCACTGCAATCTTTCAGCAAGTAACCGCGTGCCCCAGCGCGCAGGATTTCCCGCACATAGACGGCATCCTTGTGCATGGAAAGCGCCAGCACACGGGTCTTTGGGGATGCCTTTTCCATGCGCCGGGTGGCCTCGATGCCATTGAGTTCAGGCATGGTCACATCCATCACGGCCACATCGGGCTGGAGGGCTTCGGCCAGTTCCACCGCCTCGCGACCATTGGAGGCCTGGCCCACTACCTCCATGTCCCACTGGGCCTCCAAAATCAGGCGGAAGCCGTTGCGAACAACGGAGTGATCATCGGCTAGCAGGATGCGGGTCGCTTTGGTGGACATGAGCGTTAGTGGGGGAGAGTATCCGGAACGCCGATGAGAACAAGGCCCCTTCTCACCCTCTTACACGCCAGCCTTCAGATTAGGGGGTTAACGGGGCTTTTTATCCCCTAGATCCGCTACGGGCAGCGTGGTGAAATTTTTCCACTGGGCTTCAATGGCTTCTGGAGTTGGCAGTCCGTCATGCACCCACAGGCCATAACGCACGCGCAGCTTTTTTGCCTCGGTCACGTCCAGGGGGGTATCCAGGCTGAGGCAGGCGCCCATCCAGCCATCATCGCGCACATGATAGGCGGTAGGGTTGTGCGGGTTCATGGGGTGGTTCATCAGCGTCATTCCCGCGAAACCGGTTTCCTCATTGGTGATCCGGCCACTGTAGTCCACCCAGCGGGCAGGCAGGCGAAACATGCCCTTTTCATTGACCTGACCTTCCGAATTCAAAAGCCGACCGCCGCCATCGTGCACGCCCAGGCTCTTTGCCACCCGCACGGCCACGAGGCCAAAGCCGGAAGCACCAAAGGTGGCGGTCTTGCCTTTGGGCGGGGCATACTCCAGATCCATGATGAGAAACCAGCTCTTGGCCCCATCCACCGGGCGCACCTCGGTGCGGCGGACCTCGATCAACTGCACGGATTGGTCCGCCTCGTTGATCCAGTGATTCACCATGCGCATGCTGGCGTAATCATCACTGTCCTCATAACCTTCTCGCGAGACTTCCACATTGATGATGCGGCCCTGTTTCTTGGCGTAGTCACCCCAGAAATCCAGGCCATTGAGGCTGTTATGCGTGACCCACACGCTGTTGTGGTGGCTGTGAGTCAAAGGATCATGCGGATGCCCCATGCGGGTCAGGCTGATGTCTCGCGAAGCGCGGATGGGATACCAAAAAGGCCGCATGTCCTGCGGATCATAATGACAGGCGGTGAGCTCTCGCCCATCGAGCTGAAAGGAGGTGATGTGGTGCGGCAAGGGCACCGCCTGCACACGCGGCACCGGTTTGGCCGAAGGGAGCTGGCCCCAAACGGGAGCGGCAAGCAGGATCAGCAGGCAGGGAATACGCATGAGGGAAAAAACGCATTCGCCCTCGCGCATCTTGTCGGCACAATGCGGAAAGGCTTTTGCCTGGAGCTACTCTCCAGCGCAAGAAGCCTTGACCAACCCCGTTCCATTCTGCCCATGAAGAAATTCCTTCTGCCACTCCTCCTTCTCGCCGTCGCGGGCTTCGCTGCGACGATCCCCGAAACCGCCAAGGTCGGCCAGTTTTACGCTGGCTGCCAGGCTTACAGCTTCCGCCTGTTTTCCGTGATGGAAGCCATCGAAAAAACCGCTGCCGCTGGGGGGAAAACGATCGAGTTTTACCCGAAGCAGAAACTCTCCCCAGAGAAGCCCGACCAGGTCTTCAACCACGAGTCCCCTCCTGAAGTCATCGAAGCTGTGAAGGCCAAGCTGGCGGAGCAGGGCGTGACGGCGGTGGGTTACGGCGTGATCAAACTGGGTGCCGACGCTGCGGCAGACCGCAAAGTCTTCGAATTTTGCAAAACCATGGGCATCGGCATTGTCATCACTGAGCCAGACGTCAAAGGCCTGGATGGCATCGAAGCTCTGGTGAAGGAGTTCGACATCAAGATGGCGATTCATAATCATCCAAAGCGTCCACTGGACCGTGCTTATCTGTTCTGGGACCCGAACTATGTGCTGGAACTGGTGAAAGATCGGGATCCCCGCATGGGTGCCTGCGCCGATGTGGGCCACTGGGTGCGCAGTGGGCTGAATCCGGTGGATTGCATCCGCATCCTCAAGGGCCGCATCTTTGACAGCCACATGAAGGACCTGACTGAATTTGGCAATCCCAAGGCTCACGATCTGCCCTTCGGCACGGGCAAGTCAGACATTCCTGCCATCTTGGCCGAATACCATGCCCAGGGTTACCCCGGCCCGCTGCATGTGGAGTATGAGCACAACTGGGAAACCAGCCTGCCTGAGATCAAGCAGAGCCTGGAGTTCGTGAAGAACTGGAAGCCAGCGGCCAAGTAAGATCGCTGCCCCATAACTTAAAAATTGAAGCGGAAAGTGGGCGACGCCTGCTTTCCGCTTTTTCGTTGCCTCACCTCACGGCAAGCGCCAGGGTCCCCGCAGCGCGGCGTAGTCGGCCTTGGGCAGGAGCACGTAATGGGGGGAGGCCTGGGGATCCAGCCAGCGGATGAGTTTTTCTAAATTCTCCACCGCCATGGTGGAGCAGCCAGCGCTGGGTTTCGTGGGGCCACGGCGGACGTGGAAAAAGATGGCGCTGCCGTAGCCAGGAGCTGCCGGCCCCTGATTGTGGCGGATCTCCAGCATCCATTTGTATGCGGCATCGCCCAGGCGCATGCGCTGTTTTTCGAACCATGGGGGCACACGCCGGGGGTCCACCCGCACGTGCTGGTTGTAGTAGGGGCTGTTGGAGTCATCCACATACGCATCCCACGGCCCCACCTGGATGTAGGGCCACTTGGCCCCTGAAGGCGGGCGCGCCGCGTAGCCGAAAAGCGAACCTAGCTGGAAGACGCCAGCGGGTGCGCGCCAGTCCTTTTCCACCTTCATGGGGATGCCGTTGCGCGGCGGGGTGAAGACTCCCCTGCCCCAGGCCAATCCGGCACGCCCGAGCAAAATGGGGACGGGCTGGGCAAAAACAGGCTGCCAGGGGCTATTGGCCGAAGCCCGCTGATAGGCCTGGAGCGTGGCCGTATTGGAATTCCACCCGGGAGCCTGCGCCACGATGACCTGGCGGACGCTGCTGCCGATCTGCGCACGAGCCGCAGCAGGCAAAAGCACCGCGAGAGTCAGGAGCACAAGAACGGAAGAAAAAAACTTCTGCGTCATAGCCCGCCCACCTCTCTGGGGGTTGTCATGACATTGTATCCACCGGAAAGCTGATTTTGAAGGTTCGATCATTTTTGAGATTGCCTCGATAAGTTCGAAACGAATATAAACATAAATCGGCCCTGCCGGATAATTAATTGGCTTCAGGTTTTGGGGGTTTTTTTCCTGAGCGCCAAGTCCGGCAGGGCTGTTTGTTTCTAATCAAGGTGATGAAGATGTGGATGCCCGATTGAAAGTCCTGCGGCTGAGGCTATTCGTAGCACACATCATGAAGCGTCTGTTTCCCCTAGCCACCTTGCTGGCCTTGTTTGCGCTGGTTTCTTGCAGCACCACGTCCCAGGTGAGTCTGGATTATGTACCTGGCCCAGGCCATGTCAGACCTGGGCAGCCCGAGTTTGCCACCCGGCCTTTCATTGACCAGCGCGGCACGGGAGAGATGGATCTGGGTACCGTGCGCACGCAGATCGGCACGCCGCTGGAGTATGTGCAGACGCGGGTGCCTGTGAGCCAGGTGGTCACAAATGCGTTTGGCCATGGGCTGCAGACTCGCGGCATGCTGACTCCACCCCGCAGCGCACGCTACGTGGTGACTGGTGATGTGCTGGATCTCTACTGCCAGATGCTGGTGCGGCCCTATGGCTATGCCCGCGTCCGCGTGACGGTGCTGGATGCCGTCACTGGACAGATCATCCACAGCCATGTGTATTCCGGTGAGCGCAGTGCGCGTGCCTACGTGCCAGGCAGTGGCTCCCCTGTGCCAGTGCTGCGGGATCTCGTCTCCGGGGCCCTGCAAGATGCGGTGGACCAGGCGCTGGATGATCCCCGCCTGCGCAATCGCCTGCGGCCCGAAGTGCAGCCTGAATACCTGGACGACAGCCAGCCGACCATCAGCATCTGAAGAGGCGGCTCCGGGGTCGCTTCCTAGAGGTTGACCACGGGACCTGCACCATGGACTCTGCGCCTTCATGCCTGCCAATCGGTTTTACAACGCCTTTGATTCTGAAACGCTGACACCGCGCCCCACGCACGCGAGCGAGTATCGCAATGCCTTTCAGATTGATCGCGACCGCATCATCCACAGCAGTGCCTTTCGGCGGCTGCAAAACAAGACGCAGGTCTTCCTGTCGGGCGAGTATGACTTTTACCGCACGCGGCTGACGCACAGTATCGAGGTGGCCCAGATCGGCCGCTCCATTTCCGCCTACCTGCTCCAGCAGAGCCCGGACCTGGAAGACGATTGTTTCATTGATCCCGACCTCGTCGAATGTGCCTGCCTATCCCATGACCTGGGGCACCCGCCTTTCGGCCACACGGGGGAGCGTACCTTGCACCGGCTGATGCAGCCCTACGGCGGCTTTGAGGGGAATGCCCAGACACTGCGCATCCTCACGCAGACATTGTTCAACGAAGGACGTGAAGGCATGAACCCCTCGCGTGCGGTGCTGGATAGCGTGTTAAAATATAAGACGCTCCAGGCGGAAGTGGTGGGCGCAAAAAACCACTACCTCTACAACGACCAGGAAAGCTGGCTGGACTTCACCCTGGGCCAGCAGGCCTTCCCGCCTGAGCTAACCCCGGGGAAAGTGCGTAACCAATTCCGCAGCATCGAATGCCAGATCATGGACTGGGCCGATGACACCGCCTACTCCCTCAATGACATCGCCGATGGCATCCATGCCGGGTTCATCAATGTGGCCACGCTGGAGCGCTGGGCGCAGCGGCAAGAGCTGGATGAGACGGGCCAGATCCACCTGCAAAAGCTCTGTGCAGCCATCCGCGAGGGTCATGTGGAAAAGAAACTCAACAGCGCCATCGGCCGCTACATCCGCGCCGTGACGCTGGTGCCTAACAGCACGTTTCTCAGCGCCATGACCCGGCGGCATCAGTTCCGGTTGGAGATTGATCCTGCCACGCAGGCGGAGTCCAGGCTGAATAAAAAGATCGCTTTTGATCTCGTTTTCAAAAGTCCTCAGCTCCAGCAGCTCGACTACAAGGCTGACTTCATTTTGACGCGCCTGTTTGAGGTGCTGCGTGATCGTTATGTAGAGAAGACCACAGACAGTGGCCTGCACCTGATGCCTGTCACGCTGGAGGCCGAGATTGAAAAAGCTCCAGATACCAGCACGCGGGCGCGGCTGGTCTGCGACTGGGTGGCCAGCATGACAGATAGCTTTGCCTTCCGCACTTACCGCCGGCTTTTCGATGCGGATTTTGGCTCCATCACGGATTTTGTGTAAGCTCTTGGTTAGGAGGATATTCATCAAAGGCACACGTTCTTGATTGACCGGGAATCCGGAATTCGTTTAGCCTGAGTATTCCAACCTAACCAACCCACATGTCCTCTGCCACCCTGGAGGCTACGGCTTCCGCTGCCCCTGCTGCTGACAAGTTAACCAAAAAAATCCTCACGGCTGATCACCCGACCTGGTGCCCTGGCTGTGGTGACTTTGCGGTGCTTGCCGCCTTTTACAAGGTGCTGGAAAAACTCCAGTATCCCCATGAGAAGATCGTCTGCGTGGCCGGTATCGGCTGTTCCTCACGCTTCCCCTATTTCGTCAATAGTCACGGCATTCACTTCATCCATGGTCGTGCTTTGCCCCTGGCCACGGGGATTTCTCTGAGCCGACCTGACGTGCATGTGTTTGTCTTCGGTGGGGATGGAGATGGTTTTTCCATTGGTGGCAATCACCTCAACCATGCGGCACGGAAAAACGTGAAGCTGACTTACGTCATCATGGATAACTTCGTGTATGGCCTAACCAAAAAGCAGACCAGCCCCACGAGCCCCCAGGGCTTCAAGTCCAAGACCGACCCGAGCGGCAGCATTGACCGCCCTATCAACCCGATGAAGCAACTGCTGGCCAGCGGTGCCACCTTCATCGCCCGCACCCACGCTGCGCAAGTGAAACACATGATGGATACCTTTGAACGGGCCATCTTGCACGATGGCTTCAGCGTGGTGGAATGCCTGAGCGAGTGTGTGATGTTTTACTCCGGCTCCTTTGATGATAGCACCCCTCGCAAAGGCGGTGTGTATGACATCATTGACGAGACGCAGCATGACGTCACGGATGATGTCGCCGCTTTCAAAATGGCGGATGAACCTTCGCCCGGTAAATTCGGTGTTTATTACCAAGTGGAGCGCCCAACCAAAAATGCGCTGGAGCAAAAGTGGATTGATTCCACCCAGGCGAAGCTGGCAGGGCTGAGCCAGAAAGAGATCCTGAAAAAGCGCCTGGAAACCATGCGCTGAAGAGACCGATTTTTTCCTGAAGACTGTTGCAGATGTCGCACAGCAGCACACCTGCAACAGTCTTTTCGTTTTCTGAGGTCGAAGCGCCACCGAGAAACCCCAGTGACCCGCCACTTCACGGGGCTGGCATGGGCACTGCTGGAGGACTGCTTAACGGCGTGATGGTGACTGCCTGCACGCGCCCTGCGACCTCCATGACAGCTCCTACTCTAGCCACCCTTCATACGGCCTACCGCGCAGGCCATCTCACGCCCAGCCAACTGGTGGATAACCTGCTGGCCCAAGCGGCCGCCGCAGATCCTGCCATCTGGATCCACCTCATGGATCGGCATGAGATCCAGCCTTACCTGGACCTGCTGGAAGGGCATTCGCCAGATAGCCTGCCTCTCTATGGCATCCCCTTTGCCATCAAGGATAACATTGACCTCGCAGGGACACCCACCACAGCAGCGTGCCCGGCCTTTGCCTACACGCCTGAAAAGTCAGCTTCCGTAGTGCAGGCCTTGATAGATGCGGGCGCCATCCCTATGGGGAAGACAAATCTTGATCAATTCGCCACCGGCCTCGTCGGCACGCGCAGTCCGTATGGCAGCCCTGAAAACGCCATCAGCCCCGGTGTGATTTCAGGAGGGTCCAGCTCAGGCTCCGCCGTGGCAGTGGCTCTCGGGCTTGTCAGTTTTGCGCTCGGTACGGATACGGCGGGGTCTGGCCGGGTGCCTGCGGCTTTTAACAACATCGTGGGCCTGAAACCGACGCGCGGGGTGCTGAGTACCACGGGTGTGGTGCCCGCCTGCCGCAGCCTAGACTGCGTGTCCATCTTTGCACTGACCTCCGAGGATGCCGCGAAGGTCTTTGAGGTCGCCCGTGCCTTTGATGCGAGCGATACGCTCGCCCGTCCTTTTGCCGCAGCAGTGCCGACTTGGGCACCTGGATCTGGCTTTCGTTTTGGCGTGCTGCCTGAAAACCAAAGACACTACTTTGGAGAAGAATCGGCTAACGAACTTTATGAAAATAGCATCACACGTCTGCGCGCCCTAGGGGGCATCGCGGTGGAGGTGGACTTTGAGCCCTTCATGGAGGCTGCGCGTCTCCTGTATGGTGGGCCGTGGGTGGCTGAGCGCTACGTGGCCACGGCAGCGTTATTAGAGAGCCAGCCCGAGGCGTTTTTACCCGTCACACGCACGATCATTTCTGGAGGTGTCAAACCCAGCGCTGCAGATACCTTCCGCGCGATGTACCAGCTCGCCACGCTGCGCAGGCAGAGTGAGGCGGTGTGGCAGTATGTGGATGTCATCCTCACGCCCACGGCTCCCCGCAGCTACACGCGGGAGGAGATCGAGGCGGAGCCGATCGCCTACAATACGAACCTGGGCACGTACACGAATTTCATGAACCTGCTGGACCTCTGCGGTTACGCGGTGCCCGCCGGTTTTCTGCCCAATGGCCGTGCCTGGGGGGTGACACTCATCGCCCCCGCCTTTCATGACCTGCGGCTCCTCAGCATCGGCAGTTTTCTGCATCAGGCCACGGGAGTGAAACTGGGCGCGACAGAGACGCCCGTGCCACCGGCGGTGGAAACGGCGGCTACACCGGGCTGGATGCCCGTGGCGGTGTGTGGAGCCCACATGGAGGGGCTGCCACTCAATCCCGGTCTGCTGGCCTGTGGCGCCCATCTGCGCAGCCGCACGGAGACGGCGCCGTGCTACCAACTGTATCATCTGCCCGGTGAGGGCAGTGTGCCGCCGCGCCCGGGCCTCATCCGCTCTGCGGAAGGTGGCCGCGCCATCGCGCTGGAGGTCTGGGACATGCCGGAGGCCGCTCTGGGAGCCTTTTTTAACAGCATCAAACCGCCGCTGGGCCTCGGCTGGGTGGAGCTGGCCGGTGGGCAGCGCGTGTGCGGCTTCCTCTGTGAACCCAGCGCGGTCTCAGCGCCACAGGACATCACCCACCACGGTGGCTGGCGGGCCTGGATTCAGGCGCAGGGCTGAGGGGTCATTTACTCACCGGCATGCGGCGGTAGATGCGGCTGCGATTCACATTCAGCAGCCGCGCGGCCTCCGTCACATTGCCGCCCGTTTGCTCAAGAGCGCGTTGAATCAAAGTATGTTCGGCAGCCCCGAGATCCAAAGGCACGGTGTCAGCAGCGGTGCGCGCAGGCGCTTTAGCCACGGGGGCGGGTGCGGCTTCAAACAACTGCAAGTGCTCGCGTTTCACCGTTTGGCCGCCGCTGAGTATCAAAGCACGCTCCATGGCATTCTTGAGTTCCCGCACATTTCCCGGGAAGGAATGGTGGCTCAATAGGGCGAGGGCAGAGGCATCCAAAGCAGGGGCTGTCATGCCCATCTCCGCCGCGAACACCTTTAAAAAATGGCCTGCCAGCAAGGGCAAATCCTCACGCCTTTCCCGCAGGGGGGCCGTCTCCACGGTGTAGCGTGCGAGCCGGTAATACAGGTCCTGGCGGAAGTCTCCCGTGAGGATCTTCGCGGCGAGGTCCGCATTCGTGGCACTGAGCACGCGCACATCCACGCGATGGGATTTGGTAGAGCCCACGGGCGTCACCTCGCCATCCTCCAGCACACGCAGCAGCTTCGCCTGAAGAGCGGCAGGCATGTCACCGATTTCATCTAGGAACAGTGTGCCGCCATCGGCCAATTCGAAGTAACCTTTGCGATCTGCCGTGGCCCCGGTGAAGGCCCCTTTGACGTGACCAAAGAAAAGCGATTCCAAAAGATCCGCCGGCACGGCCACGCAGTTCACCGGGATGAAGGCTTCCCCCGCGCGCGAGCTGTGATGGTGCAGGGCACGTGCCACGAGTTCCTTGCCCGTGCCACTCTCCCCGGTGATGAGCACGCTGGTTTTGCTAAACTGACGCAGCCGCTCGATGTCCGCCAGGATGCGTTTCATGTGTGGGCTTTCACCGACAAAGCCATCCAGGCCCCAGCGTTGCGCCTCACGGGAAGCCAGGGTGGAAAGCTTTTGCGTGGCCTTATCCCGCGAGGTCTCAGCGGCGACCCGGCGGGAGACCTCCGCCTCCAGCTCGGCATTGCGCTGTTGCAGTTCGCGGGTGAGTCGGCTGATCTTCAGGTGGGTGGCCACGCGGGTCACCACTTCCTCAGCCTGGAATGGTTTAACGATGTAGTCCACCGCCCCCATGCGAAACCCATTCAGCACGCTAGCGGTCTCATTCCGACTGGTGATGAAGATGACAGGCACATCCCGCGTGGCTTCATCCGCCTTGAGCGTGCGGCAGACATGGAAGCCATCATGCCCCGGCATCATCACGTCCAGCAGGATGAGATCTGGCTGGGCACGCTCCGCCAGTTTCAGCGCATCTTTGCCACTGGAAACGGCGAGGATTTCATAGCCTTGCGGCTCCAGCACGTGACTGAGCAGGGACAGACTGGCCGGAGTGTCATCGGCAATGAGGATGCGGGGACGATTCATGAGATGGAGATCTGGGCGATGATGCGCTGGATGGTTTTCATGTCATAACTGGCCAGAAAGCCGCGCAAGTGCTGTGCCAGCCGCTGGCCCGCCGTGCCGAGTTGCTCCAGTTCGGCCAGGCAGCTTTTCAAGACGGTGGCGCTGTGCAGTTCTGCGGCCATCGTAAGCCGGGCAGCCAACTCCTCTGGCAAGGTTATCTGGCTGAGATCAATGGACTCGCCTGCCTCGGCGTCGGGTTGCTCCCCCTTATACTCAAAGTCCACGCCTAACAAATGACGCAGACACCCGTAAATGCGCTCTGCCCGGAAAGGTTTCGCCACGAAGTCGTCGCACCCCGCTTTCAGACAAAGCTCCCTCTCATGAGCCAGGGCGGAGGCGGAAGTGGCGACGATTTTAATCTCGGTGGTGTTGAACTCTTCCAAAATGCGGCGGGTGGCCTGCAACCCATCGAACTGAGGCATGCGGATATCCATGAAAACAATCTGCGGGCGGGAGACCTGCACCACTTCCACCGCCTGGCGTCCGTGCTCTGCCAGGACGACCTCACAGCCGATCAAGGTGAGCATGGAGGCTAAGACCTCCCGATTTTCACGAATGTCATCCACCACCAAAGCCCGCACGGCACAGCCTTTGGCCAGGCTCACCAGTTCCCGCACAGAAGCCCGTGAAACCCCATGCGCAGCCACGCTGGGAAGAGTGAGCTCCACATGGAAGCAGGAGCCACGGCCTAACTGCGAATGCAATCCCATGCGCCCGCCCAAAATCTCCACCTGACGGCGGGCGATGGCCAGCCCCAGCCCCGCGCCACCACGGGCGCCAGCCTCCTGCTGGAAGGGCTCGAAGATGCGTTGTTGGGCCTCTTCGGGAATGCCGATGCCGGTGTCTTCCACCTCAAAACGCCAGGCTTCCTTTTCCAACGGCAGCACCCGTAGAATGATGCGCCCGCTGGCGGTAAACTTCACGGCATTGGCCAAAAGATTGATGAGCACTTGGCGCAGCTTGCCTTCATCGCCATGAACGGGCGTGGCTTTCTCAAGCTCAGCCGCCTCGATGCGAAAGCCGATCTGTTTTTCCTCACAGGGATGCTGAAACATGGCGGTCAATTCGCGAACTAGCGCCGCCAGGTCGAAGTTCGTTTTTTCCACCTCCATGCGCCCAGCATCTATTTTGGACAGGTCCAGGATCTCTTGAATGAGGTGCAGCAGATGGTCTCCGCTGTTCAGGATGGTAGCCACGGCATCGCGATGAAAACGTGGCAGGGCGGCATCCCGCGCCAGGATCTGCGCATAGCCCAAGATGGCATTCATGGGGGTACGGATTTCATGACTCATGTTCGCCAGAAACTCCGACTTCGCCCGGCTGGCCGCCTCCGCTGTCGCCTCGGCCTGTTTGCGCACAGACACCTCGGCCAGCAGCTCTTTTCGTGCCCGATTCACCACCGCTGTTTGGCTGGCGGTTTTCCACAAGTAGGAGGTCAGGAGCAAGGTGATCACCAGGCCACCCGTGAGGGTGATCCAGGGCATGAGATCTGACCGCCGACTGAGGAATCCCTGAGTGGGTTCAAACAAAAGCCGCCACTGCCGCCCCGCCACATCCACCTCCGTGGTCCAGGTGGGGTAGCCCTGAAGACGTGCGCCTTCCTGATGGTACAGCAGGGTGCTATCTCCCGCATCCCGCAGAGACAAGGCCACACCACTGTCACGTGCCTCCGCAAGTGAGAGATCAATCAGATCTCCGATGCGGAAGACTGCTGTGGCAAAGCCGGTGAGCTGCTTTCGACGTTCATCCACCGTGGTAGGCACGCCCTGATAAAGCGGCTCAAACACCACAAACCCACGCTGAGATCCCTGCTCCTGAGCCAACCGGATGGGCGCGGTGGCCTGGGCATTGCCGCTGTCACGGGCCTGCTCCAGGGCGGCGCGGCGTCGGGGCTCGGCCTTGACATTGAAGCCCAGCGCGGGCGCATTCTTTTGCAAGCTCTCCAGGTAAAACACGGGGAAGTATTCCTCTGTAGAGCGAGCGGTGACGATTTTCCCTTCGCTCTCTTCCTCCGTAAAACGAAACTCTCGAAAGCCCTCCGCACGGGCGCGCTGTTCCCAGCTTTGGCGCTGTGCCCCCTCCACACGCGGGTCCCAGGCTAGGGCCTGCAACTCTGGCTGCCGGGTCAAAAAACTACCCACAAAGGTGCCAAATTCAGCCCGGGAGATTTCCTTCCGCGACTCAAAAAAAGCGACGATCCCATGCAGCACCTCCATGGAACGTAGGATCTGCCCACGAATGACCTCGGTGCGGTCTTTGGCCAATCTGCGGACTTCATCTTGCCGGTCGTCTTCACGCGTCTGCAACAGCATGACCGTGAGCAGCCATGACACCGTGACGCCGAGCACCAGCGCCAAATAGGCGGGTGCCCTCACGGGTGTGTCAGGGCAGGCAGAGGGGGGCATGGTGAGGTTGGCACCTCCCCAATCAAGCACCCATCATGCCAGCCCAGCCGCCTTCAGTGAGCGAGGCAAGCTTAACGGGCCAGGCTAGGCGGCGCATCCGCAGCGGTGGCGGCGCGGTAGTTTGCCAGGGCACGGAAGTACTCCGCCTGTGCCTCCACCTCCAGCACCTTGGCATCGAAGGTGGCCTGCTCACGGATCTGTAGAGCGAGCAGATCGGTGGCACCTTGTTTGAGACGTTCGTTTTCAGCGTCTTCAAGCTGCTGAGAGAGATCCACATTTTTACGGGTCTGGAGCAAGGCGTCATAGGCCGCGATGATGGCGCTATGGCTGTCCCGCACGTCTGCGGCGATGCGGTCACGGGCGAACTGCTTCTCATTGTTCAGGCGCTGGATGAGGGACTCGGCCACCTCCAGTCGTCCCTTGGCCTCGCGCCTTTGCAGCGGCATCTTGAACTCGATTTTGGCCTCGATCTCAGTCCGCTCGATGTCTTTGGGCAAAGTGCCACCCGTGGCCTGCGCGGCCTCCACGCCAACGTCCAGGTAGGGCATGAGGTTGTTTTTGGCGAGCTTGCGATCAATCTCATTCTTTTCGATCGTCAACTCAATGCGGCGGATTTCCGGGCGGAAAATGGCTGCCTTGGCAATGGCTGCAGTGACTTGCGTTTCATCGGGCCGGGGATGCGGAGGGAAGGCGGCAGGCACACGCTCGCGCGGGCTGATGATGGGCTCTGCCAGCTCACGAGAACGATGGAAAAGCGAGAGCTCAATGGCGGAAGATTGAAAACGCCGTAGGGCCTGCACCACGGCGATCTCACGACTGACGACGAGGCGCTGGTTATCAATCTGGACGATGGGTGCGGAGGCTCCGCGTTTGACCTGCTCCGCGATGCCTGAGTCACGATTTTTAGCGATGCGCAGCAGCTCCTCTGTGATGTTGAGCCGCTGCCCGGCTGCGACCCAGCTATAATAAGAAACCGTGGCTGCGCGGATGAAGTCCAGATACTGCCGCAGGATCAGGGGATCTGCCAACTCCTGGTCTATCTGGGACTGCCAAAAAGTGGCCCGGCGACGGTCAATGGTACCGTCACGCAGCAGGGGCATGCGAAAGCCCAGGACGGCCTCACCATCTGTGCTGGTGCGCTCCTTGTTATAGTTCGGCAAAAAGCCACTGCTGAGGCGATAGCCCCCGTACACATTGCCCCCCCAAAAGGGCAAGGGCTGGTCCAGCACGGCATACCCCGTCTGCCCATCGTAATATCCCGCTGGCTTAAAGGCACCACCGACGTTGATGTTGAGATCAAAAGCACCCAGGGCCTGACGGGCGCGACCGTTGGCGATGTCTTGCTCGATCAATGCTGCCAAGTATGGCGGATACTGGGTCTGCACGCTGGCCAGCACTTCTGAAAGCAGCAGAGGCTTCGGGGCGGCAGAGGCCGCAGGCAGGACTAGCCAAGCGAGGGCGGCGGTGGCGACGGCTAAGCACCGCCCCACCGATAAAGAGAGCGGGAGGAGCATCTTCATTTTTTGGTGGAGTCGAGTTTTCCTTCGGCATTGGAGATCAGAGGCGGGAAGCCATTGATCTGACGCCACAGTTCAAACCACAGGGGCACTTCATTCAGCATGACCCAAGCATTCGCACGCACCCCCTGGCGTAGCCAGCGCTGCTTATCCGGCCAGCCCACTTTCACGGGGCCCTGGCCATCCCCTCGGTTCACCACATCATCTGAAGGGCCGATGACCACACGGAAACGGCCTAACCCATCATCCGTCGCATCCACAAAAACGACCTCCCCACCAAAGGTACCGATGGCGAGCTGAGGCCAGCCGATCATCTGCACGGCAGGCCAGCCTTCAAAAGCGAGACGGACGGAGCTACCGGGTGTCACCACCCCACCTTCCTCTTTGCGAGCATGGATGAGCGGCATGTCATTGCCACTGACCCAGATTTCAACAAAACGACTGTCCGTTTCTGGAATGATGACGCAGATCAATGAACCGGGACGGAGGTAAGTGCCATCCGTGGCAGCCACCTGGAGGACGATGCCATCTCGCGGAGACTCGACGATTTGCCGCTGCGATTGGTTGATCTGCACGTCTATCACGGAGAGATCACGATCCGCTGTGGCGACATCGCTATGGGCAGATCCCTTCTGCGCGTGGATGGAAGAAATGGTGGCGTCAAAGTCATTGCTGGTGCGCTTTAGGGCAGCCTCAGCAGACTTTAAGTCGGCAGTCGTGGAGTCGCGCTGGAGGGTGGCCAGTTCATGTTCACGCTGGGATGAAAGTCCTTTTTCAAACAAGGCATGAGTTCGGGAGTAATTCAGCGCTGCGGTTTCAGCGGCGATTTTGGCGGCCGCCACGCGCTGCTCAGCCCCATCAATGGCTTGCGCCTTGGCCAGCTCTTGCTGGGTGATTTGGGCGATGAGCGACTCCACCCGGCCTAACGCAAAGTTTCGCCGACTGTCTATCGCCTCGCGCTGAGCCCGGAGATTGGCGATGAGGTCGGGGTCGTTGTCCTGGATTTCCACCACGAGGTCGCCTTTTTTCACGCGCTGCCCTTCGACCACATGCAGGTGCTTGACCCGGCCAGAGACCTGGGCCTCAATGTTGATGCGGCGGTCGAGCGGATTGAAGGCGATGACTCGGCCACTGCCGGAAACGAACTGGCGCCAAGGCAAAAAGAAGCAGCCTAGGACAAAAGCGATGAAGCCCAAGACCAGCAAACGACTGAACAAACGCGTGTAACGTGTGGCTCCTGCGAGTGAGAGCGCGGGCAGTTGCGGAGAGGTGGCAAAGTCAGTCATAGCAGGTCGGGCTTAGCCTTTGAGCTGGGTCGAAGCGGTGCCATCGGTCAGGTTACAGGGGGCGAGCTGGATGACTTGGTCACAGAGCTGGGTGACATCGTGATCCCGCGTGGTGAGGACGACCGTCCAGGGCAGGGATTTATCCAAGATGGCTGCGGAGAGTGTCTTGAAGGACTCGGGATCCAAACTGTCAAACAGCTCGTCAACGAGAAGGAGACGCGGGCGCTGGACGAGTGAGCGAGCCAGCAGTAGGCGCGTGCGTTCATTGCCAGAGAGAGGGGCACCGCCGATCTTAAGGCGGAGATTCAAGCCTTCAGGACGGGCGAGGAGCCTGTCCAGCAAGCCCACACGCACGAGCGCCTCGCGGATTTCATCCATGCCGATATCCGCCCGCCCAAGGCGTAGGTTTTCCACGACTGTGGCGTCCACGATTTCATCCCGGCGCAGGAGCTGCACGTGGTCCCGCAGGGCCTCCAGATACCAGCTTCGCAGGTCCAGCCCATCAATGCAGACATGACCCGAGGTGGGGGTGCGCAGGGAGAAGAGGATATCCAGCAAAGAACTGGCCCCAGCACCGTGCGGGCCGACGATGGCTGCCCGTGCGCCGGGCTGGATGGTGAAGGTGCGGAGATGAAACAGAGGCGAATGTTCGTTATAACCAAAAGTGAGACTGTCCGCCACGACGGAGGCGCCGCCTTCTTTCTTCACCGGCTGCTCTCCCGTTTCGCGTTCGATCTCCAAATCAAAAATGTGCCCCAGCTTGTCCATGGCAGCCATGGCATCGTACCAGGCTTCCAGCTTTTTTCCCATCTTGGCCAGAGAAGCCACGATGGCACTCATGATGAGCTCACTGGCCACCAACTGGCCGAGGGTGATCTGCTGGCTGACGACCAACCACCCCCCCAGCACGAGCAAGGTAGCCCCCGCCAGGACGGAAAGAATGAGCAGGCCGATGATCTGCCGCATGACCACCCGAAAGTGCGCGGAGCGACGCATGACATACTCGGAAGCGAGATGGTTCGAGCGCTCATAGGCGAGCTGATAACCCCCGGGACCTTTGAAAAGAAAGGGGTAAGCGGCGATCTCCTCAAACCAATTCACGAGGTCATACTTCGTGCGGGATTCTGCGATGCTGGTCTCCACCGCACCACGCCCACACAGCCAGAGCACCAGCACGATGAGCAGGAGCAAGATGGCCACAAACATCAACAGCACCGGGTGATACAAAGCCAGAAGCACCATGCCGATGAGGCTGCCGAGGGTCAAATTCACCCCATCCAGCAGGAGCAAGGCAGTGCTTTTCTGCGCGGTGACCACATCTAAGAAACGATTCACCAACTCAGGAGCGTGGACGCCTTCCAGAGACTCTGCCCGCACGCGGGGTAAGCGGTAAGCGAGGTCTGCCGCCGCCCGCACAAAAATGCGCCGCTGGATGATGTCTGAAATGTAATATTGCAGACCTGTGATCAAGGCCTGGAGAGACAGGGCAGCCATCAAGGCTACGCCCACGATGACCAAAGCCTGAAAGTAAGGCTGCGACTGCCCGCCGAAAGCGAGATTACTCACCACTGCATCCACCGCCAAAGGGGCGGCGAGGTAAAGGATCCCGGAGAAGATGGAAAAGATGAGCAGGGTGACAATCTCCTGCCGCTCAGCTTTTAAAAGCCGGAAGAAACGCGTGACCGGGCTGAGGTGCAGGTGCGCATGTGCATGCCCATTGCCATGGCCATTCCGGTGCTGGCCCGCCCCATTGCTGCCATACATCTGCTCATGACGGGCCTGGGCTGCGTGCACGCTCATGTCATGAGCGGTGCGCTCTGGATGGACGATGCCAGCTTCCACGATTTCTTTGATCCCGCTGAGGCCTAGCTTAGCCGCTAGCTCTTTCCGCGTGATGCTGCGGCGGGCCGTGGGGTGGTCTCCCTCCGCAACGCGGAGGCTGAACCAGCCCGCATAGGTGATGACGATCCAGCCCCCATCCTTCTCACACCAAATGATCACCGGGGTGTCATTGTGGGCCTGCCAGACCAGCTCCGTCAGGGGTAAGCGCACGGGAGACACGTGGATGTACACCTCAGCCGCTGCGCTGACCAACTGGCCTAGAGGCTCCAGGTCTTCCCTCGCCGCGTTTTGCACCGCGATTTTTGCCCGTTCATGATCATAATCCGTTCCAGTGATGGCGCTGAGCTGCGCCAACGTGTTCACTGAAAGAGGGCGTGTAGTAATGTCAGCAGGTGAGTTGCCAGAAGGAGAAAGCGCAGGCATTCAGTGGATTTTTGCGGTAACTGTTACGATGTACGCAGGAGCAGGGTTGTCGTTTTTCAATGCTTTTTCGTCACATTCATACAGTGAGCTCTCTCAGAAATGATGTCATAACTGCTAGCACTGGCATCCAAAGAATGTCCATGGAACATGCAAAAAAAAATCGGTCATCCACAGCATTTCTAGGATGACCGATGTTTCAAAGGTGGCGCCAAAAGCGACGAATCCTTGACTAACGATTTTTAAGGCGATCGTTATTTTCTTCGCGACTCGAAGTTTGAATCCAATACTTCGCGGCCACGATGAGGCCAACGATTAAAACAGCCGCAATGATGTCGTATTCAGCGTTCCTGGAAAGTTCAAGCATGGTTCTCATAATGGCAGGATGTGATGGGTGAATGTGACCTGTTAAGTTATGTGGGCCGCAGATATGCGGCTCACATTCTTATTACGGCCATGCTGCGCTAAGAGGACCCAGCGACCAATGAGCAGCCTCTCGCGCTAATTCTCAGCATTTTGCTGAGAACCCCTCAGCGGCGGGACGACTCCGCCTCACCCCTGTTCCGCAGCCCAGCGGGTGGCGTGGTGGACCAGCTCGGTGTTGTTTTTCAGCCCCAGTTTCTTTTTGATCTGGCTGCGGTGAGTGTCCACGGTTTTGACACTGAGATGAAGTGAACGCGCGACCTCTTGCGGCTCCTTCCCCTGCCCGATCAGGCGATAGACCTCAAATTCGCGATCGGTCAATTTAGTAACCGATGCGCCTTCCTGCTTGGGGTGCAGGGAGCTGGCCAAAGCATCCAGGATGAGCGTGGAAATACGTTCACTCACCGATATCCCCCCTGCCAAAACTTTACGGATGGCCTGGATGACTTTCTCCGGTCCTTCCTGCTTCATGATGTAACCACGCCCTCCGGCCCGGATGACGCGCTCCGCATACAGCGTCTCGTCATGCATGGAGATCATCAAAACGGGGATGTGCGGGTAGGCAGCACGGACGTCTTTCAGCGTCTCCAGGCCGCTCTTATCCGGCAGGCTCATGTCCATCATCACGAGGTCTGGATTCAGCTTCGCGATGGCGGCCATGGCCTGCCCAGCATCGTGCGCCTCACCACAGACGGCAAGGTCGGGCTCCATGCCCACGAGACCCGTGAGACCCGCCCGGAAGACGGGATGATCATCCACGATCAACACACGTTGGGGAGCGGCTGGCGTGTTAGAGCTTTTTGAGGCCATTTGAAGAAGAGGTGGGTTTGGAAGCGGGCGGCAGTGGGAAAACGCAGGTCACACAAGTGCCGCGTTTTGGAGCTTTCACAATTTCGAGCGTTCCGAAGATCATTTCCGAGCGGTAGCGCATGATGCGCAGGCCCATGCCTTCATGCATGGCCGCTGGTTCCTTGATGCCGAGGCCGTCATCAATCACAGACAAGGCTGCCTTGCCCCCGCGCCGGGAGAGGCGAATGCGCACGTTTTGAGCCCGCCCATGGCGCACGGCATTGTTGATGGCCTCCTGGGCGATGCGGTAAAGGTGGATGGCGCTGCGCTGATCCTCCAGCATGATGACGGCGCGCGATTCAAACTGGCAGGTGATGCCAAACAAATCCGCCGAACGTTCCGCCAAGTTTTTTAACGCCGCGCCTAACCCGCCCTGCTCTGGAGCGACGGGATGCAGGCCACGCGCGAGAGCGCGGGTGTGGTTCAGTGATTTGCCCAGGAGGGTGCTCAGCTTCAGCGCGGCCTCTTGCTCACGGGCTCCATTGGCCGCCAAGGTACGCGCGAGAACGTCGGCCATCATCCAGGCCCCGGCCAGTTGCTGGCCGAGGTCATCATGCAAATCTTGGCCGATGCGGCGCTGCTCACGCTCACTGATGCGCAGGATTTCCTCCTCAAGCTGCCGCCGTGCGGCGATCTGGCCACGCAGTTCCGCCGTACGTTCTTCCACCCGGCGCTCCAGCTCGGCATTCAAGCGTAGAATGGTCTGCTCCGCCTGTTTACGTTCGGTGATGTCGCGAGAGATCTTGGAGAACCCAGCCAGTCGGCCATGGGCATCGCGGATGGGGGAAATGGTCAACGAGACATCCAGGATGGCTCCATTTTTATGACGGCGCTGCGTTTCGTAATGATCAATGCGCAACCCGCGAGCGATCATGCGCTTAAAGACCGCCTCGTCATCTTCAGCCTGGGGTGGCCGCAGAAAGGACATCGTCCGGCCCACGGCCTCCTCCTGGGTATAACCAAAGATGCGTTCAGCACCGGCATTCCAGGTATCAATCTCACCGTCCAGATTCATGGTGATGATGGAGTCATCCGTGGTCTCTACCACGGCGGCCATGCGGCGGTTCATGGCCTCCGCAGCTTCACGTTCCGTGATGTCGCGCGCGATACCGCCGATCTGGTGCGGACGTCCATTTTTGCGAGAGAGAATGATGCCCCGGTCTGCCAGCCAGCGGACTTTACCGTCCCTGCCCTGCACGCGGTAATGCACTTCGTAATTCTCCGTTTTGCCCGTGAACCAACGCCGCAGTGCGGCACGCACCGCCTTTTGATCATCGGGATAGATGGACTCTTCCCAAAGCTGAGGTTGCTCCCTGAGCTCCGCCAATCTCACCCCCCAAATGCGCTCAAAAGCTGGGCTGACGTATGAAAAACGCGGCGGGTCCACCTCACGAAACCAGAGCACGTCTCCGATGTTTTCCACCAGCAGCCGGAAATGCTCTTCATAAGAATCGGTGACGATTTCAGGCAGGCTTTCGCGCTTGGGAGGGCGCGGAGACTTGGTGGCAGCTCGCTTCTTCATAGAAAGCGAAAACTAGCCACCGGAGGCCACGCATGCCAGCGCGGTTTCCAGCCATGAACTTTTTTCTTATGTGGGACTCATTCGTCTGGCTTGAGAGGCCGCTCCATGAAGCGCACGGGTTTCTCATAAATCGCCAGCACGATGCACCCGGCCTCACTCACCACGCTGTGATACGTGCCGGGGGGGTGGATGCGTAAGGAGCCTGCATGGATGATGCCATTTTGATCCCGCTGGCTACCAGCCAGGACCAGGATGTGCTCCCACCCTTCATGCAGATGCATGGGGACACGCGCTTCTTTGCGGAAACGAATGAGCGCCGCCGTAGGCCCCGTGATGCCATCTCCATAGAAGCGATAGATATCCACCCCATCACGAAAGTAACTCCAGGGGATGTCTTCCTCCTGAGCTAAAATATTGAAGATGTCCTTCAGCTCAAAGTGAGGGAAGGTGAAGCTCGGCGGGGAAGAAGGATCGTCTGGATTCACAATGGAAGACTCGGTGGGAAAGCCGGGATGCCTGCGGTTATCAATGGAGAGTAACGGTAATGGAAGAGGGATTAAGAAGTGATCGCGCGGATGAAGGCGGCGGAGTCACTCACGGCTCCGAAGACCCCGCCCTGCATTTTGATCATTTTCAGTGCAGCAAGATGGTTGCCATGATCGGTGGCACCAGTGCAGTCCGAAAGCATGAGGCATTCAAAGCCACGGTCATTGGCTTCACGCATGGTGGTGTGCACACAGACATCTGTGGTGATCCCTGCGAGGACGATGTTTTGGATGCCTTTTTGCCGCAGAAGCATGTCGAGATCCGTGCCGTAAAAGGAGCCTTTGCCGGGCTTATCAATGATGGCCTCTCCCGGTAGGGGGTAAAGCTCCGGGATGATGTCCCAGCCTGGTTCGCCACGTGTGAGGATGCGCCCACAGGGCCCAGCATCGCCGATGCCTGCGCCGATGCGTTGGCTGCGCCATCGTTTGTTAGCCGGGAGGTCTGAGAGATCTGGCCGGTGGCCCTCACGGGTGTGCATGACGTGGTAACCCTGAGCACGGGCCGCTTCAAAGACGCGCTTGATGGGCTCGATGGGCGCACGAGTGAGGCTGAGGTCGTACCCCATTTTATCCACGTAGCCACCGGGGCCACAAAAGTCAGTCTGCATGTCAATGACCAGAAACGCGGTATTCGCGGGCCGCAGGTCACCATTGTAGGGCCAGGGATAAGGATCAGCTTCGACGTAAGGCATGAGAAGGATTGTTTTAAAATTCTGTAGCAAAGAGTGAACCAAGTTCGGGTGGCCCAGCGGTTAACCAGACCGCAGAACCACCCGACTCTCTCACCAACACCTGAAGAAATCAGTCTGTGGCCATGGGAAGATGCCCGTGCAGTTCTTCCTCCTCGGCAGGTTTTGGAGCCACCACGGCAAACTTAGCGCAGCCGGCTAGCACCAGCGCCACCAGGACGTAGCTGCAAGCGATCACGGGAG
Organism: Prosthecobacter dejongeii; assembly: GCF_014203045.1. NCBI lineage: Bacteria > Pseudomonadati > Verrucomicrobiota > Verrucomicrobiia > Verrucomicrobiales > Verrucomicrobiaceae > Prosthecobacter > Prosthecobacter dejongeii. The sequence goes on along the minus strand of NZ_JACHIF010000003.1, from coordinate 258,401 downwards.
ATTCGCCGATGCCGATCTTCTCCCCATGCATGAGGCCGAAGAAGGTGAGCAAGGCCCCAGTCAAAGCGAAGTAGGACCCGATGGCGAACTTTCGATCAATGACGAACACCGCGATGGCAGGCAGGATCACCCCACTCAAAATCGCCCCACCGCCCAGCACCTCCAGACCGTGATAGAGCACCCCCACCTGGCCTAACTTATCCAGACCTACGGCCGCTGCATTCGTGCCTGCGGCTCCCAGGGAATTATCAATCAGCAGCTTGCCCCAGGCCGCCAAGTGAGGCGTGAGGGCCAGGATGACCGCAGGCGCATGGCTCTTTGGCGTTTCCTGGAAGGCCTGCGCCCCGATCAACATGCCAATGTAGAGCAGGATGGGTGAGATGGCCACGATGGGGATCAAAGATGACATCAGCGAGATGATGCCAAAGGTGCAGAAGATAATCACCACCACCCCCGTGGCTGCCGAGTAACCAATGCGCCCGCCCATGGACTTCCAACCCGGATGACCGATGTAAACGGCATTGATGAAGGGATTGCCCAAGCTGCACCCGATGAGGCTGATGACACCGTCTGCGGTGAGCACCCGCGTGGTGGGGAAATCATCTCCCGCCACCGCTGCGCTTTCCACATTGTCCAGGGCCTCCACCAAATCATAGATCCCAAAAGGAATGGCCGTGACGAGGATCACGCCGAGGAACTCAAACCCAGAAAAGATGTGGCCAAAAGCAGGCAGCGGGATGGAGAAACCGAAGTTGCTAAAAGAGCCCGTCAGCTTCGCCAACGTCATGTCCCCATAATTCAGACCAAAAAGATTTGATCCCCAAGCGATGACACTGCCCACGGCGATGGCGATGAGGCCCGCAGGGATGCCTTTGTAATAACGCACGCCGCCGAACCAGCTCAGCAAAATGATGGCGAAGCAGACCACCCCAATGACAGGCGTGGTGAACATCTCCAAAGCAGGGCGCATGGAGATGAAGCTGATGGAAACCCCCGCCAGCGTGCCGAGTAGCGCGGCCCGTGGCGTGATCTTGCGAATGACGGGCGCAATGAAACCGCCGATCATCAAGACGAAGCTTTGGATGAAAACCCAGGTCAGCCCGGCCTCCCACCCTTTGATGGGATCTCCCGTCTGCAAAGAGATGGGCAGCATGATGACGAAGACCACGACAAACATGTGCGGCACACTGGTGCCGGAAGGCAGCGCACAGACATCATTGCGCCCCGTCTTCAGCGCCAGTTTGTAGGCTAACCAGGCGTAATACAGCGTGCTGAGGCAGAGCATGAGACCGGTGGCGGGCAAGATGCGGCCAAAGACAATTTCATCCGGCATCTTCAGCACAAAACGCAGCAGCGCTGTGAGGGTGAGCAGGTTGACAAGAATATTGGTCCCGAAGCCGAAAAAGGCATTCCAGTCTCCGGGGGTCCAGATTTTAGGTTTGGTATCAGAAGCAGTCATGGCAGAAGCAGAGGTGTTTGAGAATCATTGATATCATCAGCCGTTAGGCCAGAGCGGGAATGATCTTGGAAGAGTCTGTGACCCAGCCAAAGATGCCCCCCTGGGCTTTGATCATTTTCAGCCCCATCTCCTGGAAGATGGGGAAGTAGGAGGCCACGCAGTCCTCCGGCACGAGACATTCGTAACCGCGGTCATTGGCCTCGCGGACGGTGGTATTGACACACACCTCCGTGGTGACCCCTGTTACGACCAACTGGGTGATGCCCAGATTTTGCAGAATGGCATGAAGGTCCGTGGCGAAGAAGGCCCCTTTCCCCGGTTTATCTATGACCGGCTCCCCCCGGAGCGGATAGAGCTCAGGGATGATGTCATGTCCTTCTTCACCACGGATGAGGATGCGCCCCATGGGCCCGGTATCGCCGATGGTCTTGGCCCCGTGACCGCGCACTTTTTTAGCCGGTGGCAGATCCGCCAGATCGGGGCGATGCCCCTCACGGGTGTGCAGGACCTGCAACCCTGCTGCCCGCCAGGCTGAAAGCAGCTTTTGGTTAGGCACGATGGCCTGACGGAGCTGGGAGACATCATTTCCCAGCATCTCGCCAAAGCCGCCGGGTTCCAAAAAGTCACGCTGCATGTCAATGATGAGCAGGGCACATTTGGCAGGCACTAACTCAAAGGTGTAAGGTTCTGCCTCGATGTGGATGGGGTCATTCATAGCCATGATCATGGGGTTACGGTCAGGAGGCTTCAGCGCGGATAGCGTGCCGGGTTTTAAAAGAAGATGGAGATACCGCCGTGAAACTGCACGAGGTCGCGTTTCCGGCTGCCATCGGCACCCAGCACCTGGTTACCATCCAGCAGGCCGGGATTGTTCAGGTGATAGTATTTCACGCCGGCATAGACGGACCAGAAGCCCAGGCTTTTCGGCACGAAGGTCAGCGGCACCGTGGCCACCACCCCGGTGCGGATCAATGCCACACCGGAGCCGCCGCCAGTGCCGTCGAACTGCTGGTAAAAGTCATTGTCCGAGTAATTGAGGAAGGTGGGGAACTCGAACTTCACCTTCTTCAGGTCAATCGTCGGTGTCATCCCGATGGTGAAGTAATGGCTTTCGCTGGAAGTGGCGGGATTGAAGGCCACTGTGGCCTTGTTCTTCAATTCCTTCCAAAAGGCGATGTAGGGATTGATGGAGAAGACCTTGTTACCCGTGTAGGCGGCATCGTTGAAAGACAACTTCAGCTCCAGATGCTGGGAGGTGGGGTAGGCAGACACCATGCTCTCAAAGGCGGTGTAGTTGACATCGAACTGCCAGTATTTGGCGAACTTGAAGGCGAGTCCTGCGATGGGATCGAACTCATTCCAGTTGCCTTCATCTGGGCCGGACTCGCGACTGTGGATGGAACTCCACACACCAGTGGTGAGGGTGACGTCATTGAGAAAGCCATCTGGATTTGAATACAGATTCCAAAACACCAAAAACAATGGCTGCACGATGAGGCCCTGATTCTCCACATTCAGACCGCGCGGTGTGATGTAGTGATCTGAAAAATCCACCTTCAGCAAGGCATGCACCCACGGGGAGGGTGGAGGCTCGACAATGGGAGAAATGACGGCTTTATCACCCGCATGAAGCGGGCTGGGAGTGAGGGCCAAACAGGCCCCTAAAGCGAGGAGCGCGAGGGTGCTCTTGAGAGCAGGTGGGAGGGATGTTTTCATGGGAGTCGGGATGCTTCCGGTGAAGCAGTGACTCCTCATGGCATTTGCGATGCCAACCGTGCCCATCGATCCTCAATCCACTGGCAATCAATAGATTACAAAAACAAACCACCTCTCCTCAGCGATCAAAACGACGAATCTGTGTTGCGTGGCGCAACACGTGCAACGCAACACCCACCCTCCTCAAACGCGGGTGAGTTGACGGCGCAGGGAGATCTCGATGACGGTGATCAAGACGGCGAGGGTCATGAAGATGACCATGGCATTGATCCACAGGGTATCGAAGTCTGTGCCGAAGTAGCGTTTCACCGTGCCGAAGAACACATTGGGCTGGATTTTACGGCGGTAATCGGTGCGCTCCATTTCTGCTTTGGTGACGAGGTCCAGCACCTTGCGGTTCACATAGATCTCTTCCGCACTGACACCATCTTCCTGCTCCAGGGCGCTTTGTAGCAGCTTGGGCGTGACCCTGCCGCGCATGGTGGCATCGCGAATTTCGCGCAGTTTGGCAGCGGCTTCGCGTTCCGTTTTGGCATAGAGACCGGAGACCACGGCCAGGCCTTGTTTGGCCGCATCCAGATCCCGCTGCTGGTCGGAGGTCATCTTGATGTCCTTGGGCAGATTCACCAGTTCTTGAATGCGCGCCTCGAGCTGGTCTTGCGCAGCCGTGAGGGGATTCAATTTCGCCTGAGAGATCAGCATGGCTTCATAGCTCCAGCGCAGAGGCATGAACTGGCAGATGAAGGGGACCTTGAGCTTGCTCGGCTCGCTCTCCTCCGTCACGCCGGCTTTGTCCAGCCAGCGCTGCATGGAGTAAACGAAATCGAGGTTTTTATTCATCTCCTCATACTTGATGAGTGCCCCGCCGAGGATGATCTGCGGGATGAGGATGAGCGGGATGGCATTGATGGCGGTACGGTTATCCGTGACCACGCTGGAGATGACCAGGCCTAGACAGATGCCAGTTAGAGCGGTGACAAACATCCACCAGAGGTGGACAAAGAACATGTCTCGTATCTCCAGCACGTTGTTACCGATGAGCAGGTAGATGAAGCACTGGATGAGCGCGAAGGTGCTCAAGGAGATGATCTTGCCACTGAGGTAATAAAACGTACGTAGGTTATGGTTACGCTCTCGACTGAGGGTGTGACGGTCGCGGATGATCTCATCCGCACTGTTCGTTAGGCCCAGGAACATGGCCACCACCAGACTCATGAAGAGGTAGGTGGGGATGTGGAAGGCGGTGGCGTAGGTGTAACTTTCCTCCTCGCTGTATTTCAGCACGCTGGAGATGAGGAAGCCGAGCAGAGGCGCCTCCAGCAAGGTGGTGAGGAGATTGGTACGATTGCGCAGCTTGCTGAGAAAGGCACGCTTCAGCAGGGTGTAAAAGAGGATGCTCTCTTCCCGCAGCGTGTGTTTGGGCGGCTTGGGCATGGTCCGTGAGCGGCCCGTGGTGTGGGTATCCTCTCGTGGACGGGCGATGAGATTCGTGCTGCCGGGAAAGGCCTGGGCCTTCGCCATGCTCTCCAGCATGAGGTGGCTCTGGTAGCGGTCTCGCCAGAAATTCGGCGGGAAACGCCGCGCGGCGACGAGGTGGCCATCGGCACTGCGTTCCTGGATGATGTCGCCACTGATGTCGCGCAGGGGTGTCTCTAAAACGTCGAAGACAAAGTCGGGCGTGAGATTACCCGGCATCTCGGCTTCGCGCTGGCCAGTCTCATCGTTGTAGGCTTTCCAAAAATACTCAATCATGCCCTGCGGCGTGCCGAAGTAGGCCAACTTCCCGCCTTTATCCAGCAGCAGGGCTTTATCAAACATCTGCAGCAGCCTCATGCTGGGCTGGTGGATGGAGGTGAGGACGATCTTGTTGCGCGCGAGGCTGCGGATGATCTCCAGCACGTGCTCACTGTCCTTGGAGGACAGGCCGGAGGTGGGCTCATCGAAGAGATAGACATCGGAGATGCCGATCATGTCCAGGCCGGCATTCAGACGCTTGCGCTCACCGCCAGAGAGATACTTTTGCTGCGGGGTTCCAGCCAGGCGTTTGCGCATATCCGCCAGGCCCAGTTCAGCCAGTTTGGCCTCCACCCGTTTGCGCCGCTCTTCCGTCTTCAAATGTGGGCAGCGAACGGCCACGGAGAAGTCCAGGTTTTCCTGCACCTTCAGCAGCGGGTCAAAGGCATCTTCCTGCGGGATGTAGGCGATGTAGGGAGTGAGATTGTGGAGATTGTTGTACAGCGAAAGGCTGTTCATCAACACTTCCCCACCGCGAGTTTTCAACTGCCCGCCGAGCACGCGTAGCAGGGTGCTTTTGCCACAGCCGCTGGGGCCCATGACGCAGATCATTTCCCCACGGCGGGCGATGAAGCTGATGCCATCCAGCGCGGTATCGCGCCCGTCAAAGCGGTGGGCCAGCTCGCGCACCTCCATCTGGCGGATGGTGTTGCGCTCTTCCTCGATGATGCGGTCACTGAAATGACAGCGCAGGAACTGCCCTTCCCCCAGCGTGATGGTATCGCCATCACTGAGCATGATGCGGTCACGCACGGGGATCTGGCCGACGTAGATGGGGCGGGAACTGCGCAGCACCTCCAGCTCGCCGGTTTTCTGCGAGTAGTTGCACTCGATGCGGAGGAGGATCTCCCCCTCGGTGTCTTCAGAGAGGAGAATGTCCCCTTCATCCAGCAACTCGGGTTTGTTAGAAACGAGGTAGGTATTGCGGCTGCCTTCCAGGCGGAACTGGCCGCCAAACTCCTGGGCGCGCACGCGCAGATCCCGGAGCGAGATTTCGATCTCTCCCTGGGCGATGATGCTGTCCTCAATGGAGGCCTCGACAATGGTGCCCTCTTTCAAAGCCACGCCATTGATGGTGGCATCTGTGCTGCGCAGGGCCTCCACCGTCACACCGAGGCCGAAACTGACGCGCAGATTCGTCCCACGACCGCGCTGCTGGGCGATTTCGGCATCGCCTGTCTCGGTGAGGGTGAGGTAAAGCTGGGAGCCGGTGACCGTCTTCTTTGAGTTGAAGTAGGAAATGAGGTCGTTGTAGTCCAGCGTCACGTCCTCCAGCACCACGCGCTCGCCCGGATACAGGCGGGAGAAATCCCCCGGTGGCTGGCGGCGGCTGCGCACCAGGATGGGGATGCCACCGGTGTTCTTTAGCAGCACCAGATTCTGAAAGCGGAAGGCGACGACGGAGCAGTCGGCGGAGAGTGAGCGCAGCAGCACATCGCAAGCATCCCCGGAGCCCACGCGCAGGGTTTCCAAAGGCTGGCCGCTTTTGCTGGTGAAGTCTTCTTCGGTAGGCTTGTCCCCCGCATTGAGCTGATAAACGATGTCAATGGCCTGGGCGGCGATGCCCAGATTGGTCATGAAGAGGTAGAACTCCACCATCTGCCGCTGATTCGTCAGTGAGCTGGAGATGAGGAGGTAGAGCTGCACGCAGAGCAGGATCTTCTGCTCCATGGTGAGCTCATTGCTCAGTTCCTTCGCGCGCTGGGCCAGGTCCTGCGGCTGCTGGAGGGCCTCAAAATAAAGGCGGCGCATGTCCGCATAGATGGCCCCGCTGTAGTCGTACCGCAGGTAGCCCAGTGAGGACTCGATTTCCCCTTCCTCCACCTCGCCATCCAGCTTGGAAAAGCCTGCAAAGACCTCGATCAACACGGGCAGCATGGAATTGCGCGTGGAGGTGGTGAGGATGGAGCTATCCTCCCCTTTCCACAGTTGCCACCAGTGCTTGGGCTTCAGCCAACTCAACGGCGCCTGCGGCACATTCTCTGGCCGCCGGTGCAGGGGTGGTCGGGACATTTGGGCAGTGCTCATGCAGAGGAATGCCCTGGGTGACTTTCCCAGGGCGCGCGACTATCGGCGGTCTGAGTCACGTCGCAACTCAGACTGCGGAAGAAAGCATGGAATGAAGCGGGAGGCAGAAATCAGGCCAGGCGGCTGTCAATGTCCTTCTCCAGCCAGGTCCACATGCTTTCCAGCGAGGCGGAGACGCGGGTCTTCGCCGCTGCCAGTTCATCTGCGGTGAGCTTTTGCCCAGCCGCAGGTACCTGACGGCCAAACATGTAGTATTTGATCTTCGGCTCTGTGCCGGAGGGACGCACGGCAAAGCTGCGGCCATCGGCCAGGTCCACAAAGAGCATTTTCTCTTTGGAAACCACTTCGCCTTCTTCGTCGCTGATCTCGTCCTTGCGGAAATCGCGCACGTTGACCACGGCGCTGCCGTCCACTTCCGTGGGAGGATTCGAGCCGTAAGTATCGGCCAGTTTGGCGATCTGCGCGGCACCACTGGCCCCTTCAAAGACCTTGCTCTGGTTCACTTCCAGGAAGTAACCGACCTCGCTGTACACCTCGTCCAGCAGTTCCACCACCGTCAGGCCGCGAGAGGCGGCGTAGGCTGCCAGTTCGGCGAACATGACCACGGCGCCGTTGCCATCCTTGTCACGGCTGAAGTCATCGCCCATGTAGCCGTAGCTTTCCTCACCACCGAAGACGAGGAACTTGCTGTACTGGAGACGAGCGGCGCGGGATTCTGCGGCGGGCAGATCGCGGTACTTCGCCAGGATTTCCGCTGGCAGCGCGGCTTCGTATTTCGCCAGCTTGGCGCTGATCCATTTGAAACCGGTGAGGGTATTGATGCACTGCACACCATACTTAGCGGCGATGGTGTCTTGCATCGGGCTGGTGACGTAGGTCTTCAGGAACACGGCGTTTTTCCGCGTCTCGTCATTGAGGATGCCGAGATCCGTCATCGTCTTCAGGCGATACCAGCCCATGAGGGAACCGGTCTGGTTGCCGGTGAGCAGCACCATTTCGCCCTGCGCATTGCGGACGCCCACACCCATGCGGTCGCAGTCTGGGTCTGTGCCGATGACGATGTCTGCGCCTTCCTTGTTGGCGAGATCCACGGCCATTTTCAAAGCCGGGGCATTCTCCGGATTCGGCGATTTCACAGTCGGGAAGCGGCCATCGCGCACGTCCTGTTCAGGCACGGTGAAGAAATTGAAGCCGAGACGCTTCAGCAGCACGGGCACCAGCACGCCACCTGCGCCGTGAAGGGCGGTGTAAACGATCTTGAGGTTTTTGGCCTTCTCGTTCTTCAGCAGCTCTGGCTGCAGCATCATGGTCTCTACGCGCTTGAGGTAGATCTCATCCAGCTCTTCGCCTAGCATGGTTAGCTTGCCCTGCTGATCTTCCGGCAGCGGATTGTAGGCCTCATCCACGATGGCATTCACCTCTTTGATGATGCCCGTGGCATGGGGTTCCACAATGCCTGCGCCATCGCTGTAATTGACCTTGAAACCGTTGTCGTGGGCGGGGTTGTGCGAGGCCGTGATCATCACGCCTGCATCGGCACGCAGATGGCGCACGGCAAAGGACATTTCGGGCGTGGCGCGGCAGCCATCGAAAAGGTAAACATCCGCCCCGTTATCTATGGCGATCTGGGCACACTTCTGGGCGAATTCGGCGGAGAAATGGCGGGTGTCATGGCTGAAGACGATGCTCGGCTTGCCCGTCAGGCCTGCGGTGGCGCGGTAGGTCTTTGCATAGGCCACGAGGCCGCGTGTGGCACGGCCCACGTTGTAGTAGTTCATCGCGTTCGTGCCCACACAGGGATGGTCTGGGCGCTGATCTGCAGCGGCGTCACCGCGTTCCGCAGCCGTCACCACTTTACCCACCGTGCGTCCGCGCAGGCCACCGGTGCCAAATTTGAGGGCCTGGAAAAAGCGGTCGTTCAGCTCATCCCACTGGGCCGAGTTCGCCAGCTCTTCAATGCTGGAGCGATAGACCGGATTTTCACTGGCAGAGAGAAGCGCCTGGATGTTTTCAAGGCTGGAGGGCAGGAGCTTACCGGAATCGGCGGCGGACTGGAGAGTGGCTTCAAGGGACATGGTGTGGCGAGGATAGCGGGATGCCCTCGTTTGGCAATGCGTTGCAGAGTGAATTTACCTGCGATGGAAAGTGGGGTGAAGGATACGGCCAATTCAGGCTTGGCAGGCGAATCGCCCGCGCTCACACTCTGGGCGAACCTTTATCCTCATGCCAGCCACACTCACCACCCGCGCCGCTACTGAAGCCGATGTGCCCACCATCCTGGCGCTGATCCACGAACTGGCCGAGTATGAAAAACTGACGCATGAGGTGGTGGCCACGGTGGAAAGCCTGCTGGAGACGCTGTTTTGCCCGAACCCCAGCGCCGAGGCGCTGATGGGTTGCGTGGATGGAAAGGCCGTGGGCTTTGCGCTGTATTTCCAAAACTACTCCACCTTCCTGGCTCGGCCGGGCCTGCACCTGGAAGATCTTTACGTGCAGCCCGCGCATCGCGGCTGTGGTCTGGGCAAGGCGCTGATCACCGCCGTGGCCCGCATTGCCTATGAGCGGGGCTGTGGGCGCTATGAGTGGACGGTGCTGGACTGGAACACGCCGGCCATCCGCTTTTACGAAAGCCTGGGCGCTGAGATGAAAAGCGACTGGCGCATCATGCGCGTGACAGGCCCTGCTCTAACGGCCATGGCGAAACTTTCCACCTAACCGAAAGCATGACCTGGATCGACTGCGGCCCTCAGCACCTGGAAGCCATCCGCGCCATTTTCAACGAGGCCATCGCCAACTCGACGGCTCTTTATGAAGATGAGCCGCGATCTGTGGCCTTCATGGAGGCCTGGTTCGCCGCCAAACAAAAAGCTGGTTTTCCGGTGCTGGGCCTGATCAATGACGAAGGGGTGCTGATGGGCTTCGCCAGCTATGGCCCGTTTCGTTCGCATCCGGGGTATCGGTTCACGGTGGAGCACTCCATCTACCTGGATGTGCGCTTTCGCGGCCAGGGTTTGGGCACACTTTTTTTAGAACGACTCGTGACCACGGCGCAGGCCCAGGGGCATCACCTCATGATCGGCGTCATTGATGCCGACAACGCCGCCAGCATCCGCCTGCATCAGCGGCAGGGCTTCACCCCCTGCGCGCACCTCCGCGAGGCCGGATACAAATTTGGCCGCTGGCTGGATGTGGTGATGTACAGTATCCATCTCCCTCCGAGAGATGAGGTACAGTATTCATCACTCTCCGAGTGATGGGCTTGGGAGATCACGAATGAAGATGCACTGGGGGACGGAGATAAGGTTGGAATGAGGTACGGTTCCCTGGATCGCATCACTCGGAGAGTGATGAATACTGTACTGCCGGATTTCATCCTTTGCTCTTGCGGGGTTGTCGCCTTGGTTAAAACTAGGGTCTCTTATGCGCTTCTTTGATCCCGAAGATCAATTGGTCATCACCCAACGGAAGCTGCCTCATTGGTCCCAAGATGGGGTGGTGTGTTTCATCACCTGGCGGACGCATGATTCCATGCCAAAAAAGGTGGTCGAAAAATGGCTGACGGAGAGAGGAATTTGGCTGGAGCAGCGTGGGATTGATGTGCTTGAACGAGATTGGAAAAGGCAGCTTTACCAGTTAGACGCGTCGGTCATTGCGGAGTTTCACGATCACTTCACTTCACGCTGGCATGAGGAGCTGGACAGATGCCACGGCACCTGTGTACTGCGTGAAGCTGAGATGAGCGGTCTGGTGGCTGAAAGCCTGATGCATTTCGACGGCGACCGTTATGAGATGCTGGACTTTGTCATCATGCCTAACCATGTGCATTTTCTGGCGATGTTCCCGGATAAAGACGTCTTATTAAAACAGTGTGAATCCTGGAAACGATACACGGGCCGGTGGATTCAAGAAAGGCTCGGCACTGAAGGTCGGTTCTGGCGGCAGGATGCTTTCGACCATCTCGTTCGCCACGAAAGCCAGTTCAAAAGATTGCAGCGCTACATCGCCGAAAACCCCGTCCGAGCTCGCCTCAGGCCTGCGGAGTTTCATCTGCGGCAGTACAGTATTCATCACTCTCCGAGTGATGGGTTTGGTGGATCACGAAAAGGGTGAGTGTTGAGGGGAGGAAGATGAAGATTGGAATGAGGGACGTCGCTCTGGATCGCATCACTCGGAGAGTGATGACTACTGTACGGGACCGAGACTCTGGAGGTAGGCCATGAGGTGGATGACTTGCTCTTCGCCCAGGGCGGTGAGCAGGCCTTCGGGCATGAGACTCATGGAAAGCTGCTGCTGCTCGGTGATCTCGGCGCGCTCCAACGTCAGTCTTTCGGCGGGGGTCTGCACAGTGACGGTCTTCGGATTTTGCTCGGGGATCACGCCGGTGATGGTGCGGCCATCTTTCAGCTTGAAGACGGTCATGCGATAGTCCGCAGGCACGATGGCACTGGGGTCCAGGATGTTTTCCAAGAGGTAGGTCAGCTTGTGACGGTCCCCACCGGTGAGGTCGGGGCCGATCATGCCGCCTTCGCCGTAGAGCTTGTGACAGGCGGCACAGGCGGCCATGAAGACCATCTTGCCTTTGGGGGCCTCGCCTTTGGCCAGGGCGGCCGGGGTCAAGGCAGCGGTCCATTTGGCCATCTCGGCTTTCTTGGCCTCGGGAGTATCGCGCAGCTCGCCCCAGACTTCGGTCAGCTTTTTGGTTAGGGCTTCATTCTTCAAGCTGACGATGGCACGGGCTTGATAAGGTGAAATGACGGAGGCGGGAACCTTCCCGGCTTTGAGGGTGTCCAGCAAGGCATGGGCATAAGCGGGACGGCTGATGAGCGTATTCACCGTGGCCGTCTGCTGCTCCAAACTGCGACCGGGCCAAGGCTGAAGCAGGGCCTTCGGGATGCTCGGGTCATCATAGGCAGCCAGGGCGCTGCGGGCTTCGGTGCCGATGACTTTGTCATTCACCAGACCGCGAATGAGAGGCAGCAACTCGGGCTTCGCACTGCGGGTGAGGCTGGCGAAGGCATTACGACGCGCGGAGGCATCCCCCTCCATGTCTTTGACGATGGGGATGAGTTCTTCCATCGGACGACCACCGCCGAAGATGGTGGAGAGTTGGCGCACATTCTCAAGGAGTGAGGGCATCTTGCCCTCACCCGATGAGGCCAGGATGGCCTCACTCCTTGTTTCCAAGAGCTTCGCCACTTCATCCCAACCCTTCGGTTTCGGGGCTTTGTTCCAGCCATTCAGCGCGGCGGACATGCCATCGAGAATGTCTTTTTGCAGCTCGGGCTGTTTGCCCAGCAGGGCCACCAAGGCCTCCACCGCCGCAGGCTGTTTTTCGATTTCTTCCGTGATGCGACGGGCCACCAAACGGCGCACCGTCGGGATCTTGGCGCTGGCGATGAGTTCCACGCCGCGCATCGGATCAGCCGCCACGGCCGACTCGATGCCATACCAGATCATGAGCGGCTGCTGGCGATCATTGGCGTCTTCAGTACGCTGGGCCAGCGCGGTGGCGATGGGCCAGCGGGCGTCGAGAGGGAGGCGTTGCAACGCGGAAGCAAGATGGAGACGGATGAGGCCGGAGGAGTCATTTTTAGCCATTTCAGCGAACACTTTGAGCAATGGGAGGAGCTTGGATTTCCCCTCAAACCTCCACATCGCGATCTCATCCTCCAACACTTGTGGATCTGGTGAATGCAAGGCGTTCTGTTGCAAGGTTCGAGGAGCGAGCGCCAATGCCTCAGACCATTCTCCCTGAGTGTCATTATCAGCGACTAAAAAGTTAATTACCGTAGCTCTGACCGACTCCTCCTTGGCATTCAGATATTCAGCCCATTCCATGTAATTCCTCATGTGAGCACGCCCTTCGAAGTCGGAAAACAAAGCTCCGAGGATGAAAGTCGTTTCCCCTGATTTCGCCGAATTATTTCTAACTTCCTTCCGCAACGCATGCGGAGATTTACTCGGCTCTGCGCCATCAACCTGCATGTTATACATCTTCTGTTGCAATTCAAAGGTTGCCTTCCGACTCCACCAGTTGTTCTCACTTCCGAGCAGCTTGACCAGCTCCTCATCCTTCATCGCCGCCACATCGAACGGCTCCGCCTTTTTCGGCTCCCCATAAACAATCTTATAGATGCGCCCGCTGGTGCGATGCACGCCGTCGTTGTCGTGGCATTCGCCGGAGTCGCTCCAGTCGGAGACGAAGACGTTGCCATCGGGGCCGGTGATGAGGTCGAGGCCGCGAAACCAGGGGTCTTTGGCCTGCATGAAATCAGGGGCGTGTTTGCCCACGTAACCGCAGCCTTCGCGCTCCAGGGTATCCACATTGATACGACGTCCGTGAAGGTTGCAGGTGAGCATCTTGCCGTGGTACTCTTTCGGCCAGGTGCCGCCCTGATAGATGAGCATGCCGACGTGGGCATGACCACCGCCGAGTTCCAGGGTCTTGTTGCTGATGCCGGTGCGGATGTCACTCCATTTTTCAGCGCCGGTGTCCCAATGGAAATGGTCGGCGGTTTGTTCGATCACTTCATAAACATGCGGGTTCAGGTGGGTGCCGAACATGCGGCGATAGTAGGCCCCTGGGATCACATGCCAGAGATGGCCGATGACGGTATTGATCATGAACAGCTCACCTTCCGCGTTCCAATCATGGCCCCAGGAATTGGTGCCGCCATGGGCCACCGTTTCCAGAATTTTGCGGGTGGGGTGATAACGCCAGATGGCGCAGTTCATCTTTACACGCTTTTCGTTAGGCGTGCCGGGAGCCCCCACAGCGGAAGTATCGGTGATGCCATGGCGGCCATACAGCCAGCCGTCTGGTCCCCAGCGCAGGCCGTTGACGATGTTGTGGCCGATGGTCTTGGTATTAAAGCCGTCCAGCAGGATTTGGGGCGCGGCATCGGGCACGTCGTCGCCATTTTTGTCGGCGATGAAGCTCAGGGTGCCGTCGTTTAAAATCCAGGCTCCGCCATGGCCCCACTCCACGCTGGTCAGATAAGCGCCCTGGTCCCAGAAGACCTTGCGGCCATCGTGTTTGCCATCGCCGTCCTTGTCTTCCAGGATGATGATTCGGTCGCGCAGCTTGGTGTCCCAGCGGGCGGGGTTTTCTGCATAGGTGTAGTTTTCCGCCACCCAGAGTCGGCCCTTGGCATCCCAGGTCATGGCGATGGGCTGCTGCACATCCGGCTCCGAAGCGAAGACCACGCACTTGAAGCCCGGCGGCAGTTGCATCGTGGCGGCCGCTTCCTCGGCAGACATGGGATCGCCTTTTTCGGAATTGAAAGGTTTCGGGAAATCAGCAGCGAACGCCGAGGTGGCGAGCAGGGGCAAAAGCAGGCGGTTCATAGGCAGGGCAAAGCAAAACGGGCGGGAAGGAGAAAAACTCACGTCGCAGTATGAATCTTCTCCCCACTTGAACAAAAGCCTTCTTTCTTCGGAATGAGGGGCAGGTGACAAAAAGGTGCCTCACCTGGGAATTGACATTTCGCCGCCGCGATGCAGCCTAAACGCATGATTCGGATTGCCCGCCCCAAATTTGCCGCCCTGCCAGGCTCTCGCTTGGCCGGACAGGGGCCTGTGGCAGGCTGAGTGCATCGAATCTGACGACACTCCCACCACGGCTCCCCTCACCCCGGGCCGTGGTTTTTTTGCGCCGCTGCCCGTCCCTGCACTCTCTCCCCCCAACCTTTCGCGGCAGCGTTTATGCATTCCTCTCTTTCTTCATCGCCTGTTACACCGCCACACCAGCCGTGGCCCACCTTCGCCCAGGAAAACCGGGCGACTTTAAAACTCGCGCTCCCTCTCATCTCCGGCCAGCTCAGCCACATGCTCATGGGCGTGTCTGACACGGTGATGATTGGCAGCGTGGGAGTCGTCTCCCTCGGCGCAGCTACCTTTGCCAATACCCTGCTCGCCGTGCCCTTTGTGGTCGGCATGGGGCTGCTGAGTTCCGTCTCCGTGCGTGTCTCGCAGGCCCATGGGGCCAAACAACCCGAAGATGCCAAAAGCGCTGTCATTCACGGTACGTGGCTGGCCCTGGGATTGGGTCTGGCGGTGGTCCTCGCCACGCTGTTGCTCATCCCCTTCCTGGGCCATTTCAGCCAGCCGGGGGATGTCACACTGCAGACTCCCATCTACCTCCTGCCCTGTGCGGTTTCCCTGATCCCCTCGCTCATCTCGCTGGTGTGGAAAAACCATGCCGATGCCCTCAACCGCCCCTGGCCACCCTTCTGGATCACGCTGGGCTCCGTGTTTCTGGACATCTTGCTGAACTGGCTGTGGATCCACGGCAAGTGGGGCTTTCCCGCCATGGGGCTGGCTGGCGCAGCTTACTCCACCCTGGTCTCGCGCACGCTGTGCATGATCGCCCTTTTTGTTTGGCTGAAAAACAGCCGGACGCTGCACCTCTGGACCCCGCAGAAGTGGTGGGTGCGGTGGCAGCGGTCGGAGTTCGCCAGCCTGCTGAAGATCGGCATTCCCACCAGTTTTCACCAGCTCGCGGAGGTCACGGCTTTTGTGTTGGCCTCACTCATGATCGGTTGGCTCGGCGTGGTGCCGCTGGCCTCGCACCAGGTGGCCATCACCTGCATCGCCACGGCCTACATGGTGCCTTTGGGCATCTCCATGGCCACGACCGTGCGGGTGGGCGAGATTGTGGGGGCGAATCAGCGGCCGCGTTTGCATCGGGTGCTCCTGGGCAGTTGGATTTTTGCCACGTCCTTCATGTCCTGCTCCATGCTGGTCTGTTTCCTCTGGGGCGAGCCCCTGGCGCGGGCCTTTGTGAATGAGCCGGAGGTGATCAAACTCACCGCCTCGCTGCTCCTGGTGGCGGGACTTTTTCAACTCTTCGACGGGCTCCAAGTCGTCTCCGCCGCCGCCCTGCGTGGCGTGGATGATGTGAAGGTTTCCGCCTGGATCGCCGTGCTGGCTTACTGGGTCATCTCCCTGCCGCTGGGCTGGGTGCTGGGCATTCAAAGAGGCTGGGGCGCCACCGGCATCTGGGCCGCCCTAGCCGTGGGCCTCGGCATCGCCGCCGTGCTGCTGATGTGGCGGGCGTGGAAGTTGCTGGGGGATAAGAAGGTTCCCAACAAGGTTGTCTAAGTAACCCCGCTCAAGGGGGGCTGACGCAGCTCCAGGATGCCTTCGGATGAAGGTAACTTAAAGGCCAGGGCGACGACCACGGCCTCATCCCGTCTCATACCGCGCTGAAGACTTAACGAGTCAAATCAAAGGCGGAGTCATGGCGAGCTAAAGCTCTTGCTACTTTGGCTCCGCCTCGATCACTGCCCTTCTAGTTAGGCCAGCTTATTTCTCATGGAGTCCAGAGAAGCGTTTTCCAGAGACGACGCGCGCTTTCAACAAACTGAAGCCCTAAAGGGGCAGCGGGAGCTGGTCGTTGATTCCGCCAGTTTCGCGATTCTCCCTCGGCCTTTGAAGACCCGTCTAGGCCCAGTGAGCGGAGGCCCGTTCCAGATCCAATTTGATGACGGCGGGACCATCCATAGCCCCTCCGCCCACTTTCGTGTGTTCAACAAGGCCGATCCAATGACGCGGAGTTTTCCCAACCTTTGTTTGCAAGATTGGATCTTCCTTGATCTCCTTGAGAGTGGATATCCACCCTAATTGACTCGTTTCTCGAATCAATTGCAAAGCCAATGCCTCTGCTTTTTGATGCGCTGCCACTAGGCTAAGTCTCCGGATATCATTCATAACAAAGCCTGTTTGAATGATAATCACACCCCCGCATCCGACTTCGGATCCAGCGCATCGCGCAGGGCATCGCCGATGAGGTTCAGCGCGAGCAGGGTGGCGCTGAAAAACACACCGGGGCCGATGAGGAGCCAGGGGTAGGTTTCCATGCTGTCGGCCCCTTCGCGAATGAGCACGCCCCAACTGGCATCCGGCGGCTGAATGCCCAGGCCGAGGAAGCTCAGCGTGGCCTCCAGCAGCATGACGCCGGGGACGGTGAGGCTGGCGTAGATGATGACCGGCCCCATGACATTGGGCAGCATGTGCTGGAACAAGATGTGCCAAAAACCTGCGCCACTGGCGCGGGCGGCGAGGACGAATTCCAGGTTCTTCAAAGCTAGCACCTGCCCACGCACCACCCGCGCCATGGTCAGCCACTCCACAGCCCCGATGGCGACAAAGATGAGCCACAGTTCCCGCCCAAATACGAGCACCAGGATGATGACGAAAGTGATGAACGGAAAGGCGTAGAGGACATCCACCAGCCGCATCATCAGCGCATCCAGACGGCGCGTGGTGAGCCCTGCGATGAGGCCATAACCGACGCCGATGACCGAGGCGACGCCCGTGGCGAGAATTCCCACGAGCAACGAGATCTGCCCGCCTTTCAGGATGCGGGTGGCGAGGTCGCGACCGAGTGGATCCGTGCCTAACCAATGCGCGGCGGAAGGGCCTGCGGCCTTCAAATTCAGATCCTGGTCACTCTGCGAATAAGGCGACACCAGCGGCCCTAAAAGACAGATGCCGACAAGCGCCACCATGAACAGCATGGCCGCCACGGTGATGCGGCTGCGCGTGAGCCGCCGCCAGGCACGCTGGCCGGGGGATTCCGAAGTCGGCGACCGCAGGGGCACCAAGGCTGCTTTTTCGGCTGAGGGCTGGAATCCCTCGTTGCTGGGAATCACATCGCTCATGACTTGAATCCGATGCGGGGGTTCAGCAGTGCTTGGAGGAAATCCACCAGCAGATTGAAGCCGATGATGAGGACGGCGTAAAAGGCGGCGGTGGCCATGGCGAGGACAAAATCCCGATTCACCGCTGCGCCGACGAAATGCTGGCCTAAGCCAGGAAGCTGGAAGACGGTTTCGATGACGATGGAACCCGTCATCAACCCAGCGGCGGTGGGGCCGAGATAGTTCAGCACGGGTAGGCAGGCGAGCTTGAATGAGTGACGGAAAACGATGGCCAGTTCAGAAGCGCCTTTGGCGCGAGCGGTGCGGATGAAATCCTGCGCCAAGGTTTCCCGCAACCCACCGCGCGTGAGGCGGGCGATGTAGGCGCTGTAAATGATGCCTAACGTCAAGGATGGCAAGACCCAGTCGTCCCAATCATACCAACCCGCCGCATTGAACCAACGGAGTTTTAACCCCAGCACCAGAGCCACCAGGGGCCCCAAGACCATGCTGGGCGTGCAGATGCCCAGGGTGGCCATGAGCATGCAGGCACGATCATCGAAGGTGTTTGCCCGCACCGCCGCCAGGGCACCCATGGGGATGCCGATGCCGATGGCGATGGTGAGCGCAGCCAGGGCAACGGTGGCCGAGACCGGAAAGGCCTGCACGATGATCTCATCCACCCCACGCCCTGGATTCTTCGTGGAAGCGGGGAAATCAAACGTGGCGAAGCTGACGAGGTGCCGCCACAACTGCACGTAAACGGGCTGGTCCAGCCCGAGAGCGATGACCTGCTTTGCACGAATGTGGTCTGGGATGTTTCGCTCACTCTGCAAAGGCGAGCCGGGGGCCATCTTCAGCAGAGCAAAGGTGATCACCAGCACCCCAAGGATGACGGCAAGGCCCTGCAAAAGGCGGCTGAGGAGGAAACGGAGCATCGGCGGGTGATTCAACAGGGAAGGCGGTGCAGCATCAATGCCAAATCACGCTTCAGGCCAAAAGCTTTTCCAGCGCCTCCTTCGTCGTCACGGGGGCTTGGCAGGCGTAGTTTTGGCACACGTAGGCGGCGGCTTTTCCCTCCACGGGTTGCATGGCAGCCAGGGCCTCGTTTTGTTTACCCAACCAAGCTTGCGCTTCGCCGCCATCGGCATGGAGCAGCACAGCCTTGGGCAGCAGGCGCCGATGCACCACGGCGGCGAGGGCTTGGAATTCGGGTGAGGTGGCATCGCCCGCAAGGACGATTTGCTGCTTGCCACTCTCCAGAAAATCTGCCGCCATGACGAGCACGGGCACGGCGGAGGGGCTGGACTGCAAGGTATTGCCAAAGAGTGTGGTGATCTTGGCCGCCTGCGCGGCATAGGCCTGATGATCCAGTATGACCGCGAGGCGGGTGAGGTTCAGGGCCGCGAGCGAGTTCGGCGAAGGCTCCGCGCCATCGTAGTCTTCTTTGATGCGCAAAACGGAGTGTGCCATCTCGGTGTGGACGCTGTAGTAACCGCCATTTTCCTTGTCCAAAAACAGACCATCCATCTCCTCTTGGAGGGCGACGGCCCACTGCAACCACTTCACTTCAAAACTGGCCTGGTAGAGATCCAGCAAACCGTGGATGAGGCAGGCGTAGTCGGTGGCAAAACCTTTGGGGCCACGCTCGCCTGCGCGCCAGCTCCGGTGCAACCCTTTACCTGGAGTTGCGCAGAGTTCATCATGCAGGAACTGGGCCGCCTCTGCCGCCAGTTTGAGAAAGCTAGGCTCTCCCAGAGCGGCACCCGCGCGGGCTAGACCGGCGATCATGAGACCGTTCCAGGCGGTGATGATTTTGTCATCTAGATGCGGGCGCGGACGTTTGGCGCGGGCTTCAAACAGCAGCTTCAGCCCCCGGCCCTGGATGGCCAGGACTTCCTCCGGCGTCTTTTTGAAAAACTCCGCCGTCTTTTTCACCGAGTAGGCGCGGAAGAGGGTGTTCAGCCCCGTGAGTTCCCCGTGAGGGTCGCTTTCCGGACGCGCATTGCCATCGCGCCGAGCGCCAAAGGAATAACGAAAGATGCTGCCTTCTTCCTTGCCCAGCAGCTCGTCAATCTCGCTGGCCTTCCACACATAAAAGGCGCCTTCTTTTTTATGGTCGTCGCCTGCCTGGGCGTAGCTATCGGCATCCTCGGCGGAGAAAAAGCCACCCTGAGGGTGACGAAGGTCCCGCTGCACATAACCGACGATCTCCCGTGCGGTATCCGCCAGGAAGGGCGAGTCCGTGATGAGGTAACCCTCCGCATAGGCCCACAGGAGCTGCCCCTGATCATAGAGCATCTTTTCATAATGCGGGATGTGCCAGTAGCTATCCACCGCGTAGCGATGCATGCCGCCGCCCACGTGATCCCAGATGCCGCCATTGGCCATGGCGCGCAGGGTTTTCACCGACATCTCCGCCGCCCAGTCGGACTCGCTTTTGCGCGCCTCATCCTTCACCCAGGCTTGGTGAATGCGCAGGAGCAGATTGATGGAGCTGGAGCGGGGGAACTTCGGCGCACCGCTGAAACCGGCCTCGTGGTAGTCATAGCTGCTGGCCAGGTCATCGTAGGCTTTTTGCACCACGGCGTCCGTTTTCACTTCCGTCTCGGCATTTTCGCCATCCAGATGTTCCTGGAGTTTGGCGATGGAGCGCTCCGAGCTGGCCTGGAGTTTGGCCCGATCTTCCATCCAGGCTTTGTGCAACTCCTGGAGCAGGTTTTTAAAGCCGATGCGGCCCTGGGCATTTTCAGGGGGGAAGTAGGTGCCACCAAAAAAGGGCTTCAACTCCGGTGTGAGAAAGACGGACATGGGCCAGCCGCCACCGCCCGTGGCGGCCTGCACGTAGGTCATGTAGGTGAGGTCCACGTCCGGGCGCTCCTCACGGTCCACCTTCACGGGGACAAAGTGCTCATTGATGTAGGCGGCGATTTCCTCGTTTTCAAAAGATTCGCGCTCCATGACGTGGCACCAGTGGCAGGTGGAGTAGCCGCTGGAGAGGAAGATGGGCTTGTCTTCCGCTTTCGCCTTGGCGATGGCCTCATCTCCCCAGGGCAGCCAGTTCACGGGGTTGTGGGCATGCTGGAGCAAATACGGCGACTTTTCGCGGATGAGGGCGTTGGTGTGTTTGGGGCTGGAGTCGCTCATAATAGTGAGACAAACGTGGCGATGGGGGCCGGGGTTGCAAGCAGCGGACGGCTTGGGGGTTGCGTTTGGGGTTGCATGTGCTTGTTTCCGGCTCCTAAAAACCTAGCCATGTCTGCGCATTCCCACTCTCCCTCCGAAGAATCCGGCTCCATCTGGAAAATCCTCAATGTGATCATCGCCTTCGTTGTCGGTGGATTCACACTCTTTTGGGGTGCCACCCTGCTGATCGGCGCGAGGAATGCCGCTGCCCCGAAAGAACCGGTGGCTGAAGTGGCCACAGCCCCCGCCGCGCCTGCCGCAGAAGCGCCCCCGGCCCCTGCGACCACTCCTGCTGCTGCCGCCCCAGTCGCTGCCGCCCCAGTCGCTGCCGCTGCTCCCGCCGCCCCGGCCCCAGTCGCCGGCCCTGCCGCTGAGATCACCATCAAGCCCGACACGGCCAATCCCCTGGCTTACGACTTGAAGGAATTCAATGTGAAGGCGGGCCAGAAGGTGAAGATCACCTTTAACAACACCCACCCGGCGGTTCCCCAGATGCACAACATCGTCATCGGCACCCCTGGCAGCAAAGACAAGCTGATGGCCCTGGCCATGCAGATGGTGGCCGCCCCCGATGGCATGGCCAAAGGCTACATCCCTGAAGGCCCTGAGGTCCTTTTCCACACGAAGCTGCTCCAACCCAACCAGACCGAAGTCCTGGAATTCACCGCCCCTGCCGCTGGTGACTACCCTTACCTCTGCACCTTCCCCGGTCATGGCGCGATCATGAACGGTGTGATGCACGTGGAGTAAAACGACTTTCGTTCAAGTTAAAACGGGCTCAGGCGGAACTCCGTCTGAGCCCGTTTTGCGTCAAGGAGGGACGTGAGAGGGGGGCAGGTGCCAAACACTCACTTTCCAGCGCGTGTGGAGGCCTCTTGCATTCACGCACTCCCCCAGGACCGGCTAAAGCCGGGACTACAATACACGGAACTCTGGCCCGTGCTGCCCATCTGGTTAATGTGCTACCCTGTCAAAAACGGTGCCTCTGGCATTCGGGGATTTGTTGGCTCCCGCAGGCAGTCGAGGGGGCGGACGGACGTTTCTCGCCTCCCTCCAGGAGGCTTTGGAAATGAAGCCCCTTGTTTCGCGCCGTTCCGGGGGTTCTCGGTGCTGCGCACCTTCACCCCCGGCTGCCTGCTTTCGTCCCTCCAGGACGAGAAAAAACGGTCCCCACTACAGACTGCTTGGCCCACCGCTATTGCGAAAGGCTCACGCGTCCAAGAAGGACGCGAGGTGAGAGGGAACCTCTGGTTACCGGATAACAAGACGTGTCACAAGAATTGCGCCCTAGAGGGGCGAAAGGAGGGTAGCCGGGGGTGGAGCGAGGCACGAGCGAGAACCCCGGCGCAGGCATAACCAAAGGTATCGCAAAAGGTGCGCCGTGGAGGGGCGCAAGAAAGGTCGAGAGTTCACCCCATCCTCGCCAAGACTTCACCTTTGCAAGGGGCTGGTTTTTCGCTGGAGCACCTCACTCGGAAAGTGATGCGTACAGTATTCCTCACTCTCCGAGTGAGGGGTTGGGAAATGTCCGCGAGGTCTTTGTGCTTTCAAAGAACCGACCCAGAGGCCGCCTGCGGATCTCATGGTGGAGGGCAGGTTTTTCTCTGGATCGCATCACTCGGAGAGTGATGAATACTGTGCTAAGCAAACAGCTTCGTCACCGGCTTGGCCTTCACCAGCTCGCGCGGTTGATTCAGGTGGTTGTAGACGATGGTCTCGGGATCAATGCCCACGGCGTGGTAGATCGTCGCTAGCAGCTCCGTGGGGTGCACGGGATCTTCCGCGGGGGAGGAGCCTGTCTTGTCCGATTTGCCATGGACGTAACCGCGCTTGATGCCTGCCCCACCGATGATGGCGGTGTAGCAGTAAGGCCAGTGGTCGCGGCCATCAGCGCTGTTGCCATTGCCAGAGGTGGACACGCCTTTTTCAGGACTGCGGCCAAATTCCCCCAGGGCGACGACGAGCGTCTCATCCAGCAGGCCGCTGGCGTCCAGATCTTCAAAAAGGGCGCTCAGGCCCTGGTCCAGCATGGGGCCACTCTGGCTTTTCATGCGCTGGGTCAGGCCCACATGATGATCCCAGGAATGGTTGTCCGAATTCGCCACCTTGGGCCAGATGAGTTCCACCACGCGGGTGCCAGACTCGATGAGGCGGCGCGCCAGCATGCAGCTTTGACCAAAGGTGTTGCGGCCGTAACGATCGCGCAATTTCGGTGATTCACGGTCCAGAGCAAAGGCATCACGCGCGCGGCCGCTGGCGATGAGGTTCAGCGCTTGGTTGTAGTAGCTGTCCAGGCTCATGTCCTTCACGGCTTCCTCGATGGCGGGCATCTGGTCATTGATGGCATCGCGCAGCTTGGCCCGGCGCTGGAGGCGCACGCTGAAGAGGTCGGGGCGCAGTTGCAGGTCTTCGATCTTGATGCGGTCCATCTTGCCCATGTCCAGGTCATCGCCATCGGGATAGAGGGTGTAGGGATCGTACGCCTTGCCCAGGAAACCGGCGGTGCCGCCTTTGCCCACCACATTGGATTCCTGAAGCGGACGCGGCAGCATGACAAAGGGCAGCATGGGCTCATCCATCGGCTTCAGGCGGATGATGTTGCTGCCGAAGTTCGGGAAGTCCTTCGCATTCGGCGGCTCGAGCTGGCCAGAGGGGCTCACCTTATCCGTGGTGTAGCCAGTCATGATCTGGTAAATGGCCGCCGTGTGGTTGAACAATCCGTTAGGCGTGTAGCTCATCGAATTGATCGTGGTGAACTTGTCATTCACCTTGGCGAGCTGGGGCAGGATCTCGGTAAAATGATGGCCGGGGATCTTGGTGGGGATGGTCTTAAAGGCAGAGCGCACCTTGTCTGGCACGTTTTCCTTCGGGTCCCACAGGTCCAGGTGGCTAGGGCCGCCCTGGAGGTAAATCATGAGCACGTGCTTCGCCTTGCCCCAGCCCACACGGCCCGCCGCAGCAGAGTTCACGGAGGCGGCCTGGGCGCGGAACATGTTGTTCAGGGTCAGCCCCATCATGGACGCCCCGCCGATGCGCAGAATGTCCCGCCGGGTCATGCCCAGGTCTTTGTCACAGAGGTCTTTGCCGAGGGCTCCAGGGATGCGAAACATGGCGGTAGAGGTGGTGGATGGTGAAAGCTTACTCCTTCTGGCCTAACCAAGACAAGAACGAATGGATACCCGCCCTTACGAAGATGAGGGGCGCATCTTGCCAAAGTGGGCGAAATCACCCAGGAATCCCTTGGAAAGTCCATTGCACGGATGGAATCAGCCATCCCCCTTGAACATCGGCAGCCTGAAAGGCATCCAAGCGATTCCCCCTCTCATGCGCTTTCCCCTGCTCGCTGCCCTTAGCCTTTTCACCTCCTCCTGTGGAGCGGATGCACCCGAACGCGCTGCCGCTGCCCGCGCGCAACTTCCCGCTGCTGACACTGGCTTTGCCACCCGTCTCTGCCATGCCGCCCTGGATCGCACGGCCATGACCGTGCGGTATGATGGGGCCTACGTGCGCATCCCCTACCCTGGCGGCGATGTACCCGCCGATACGGGTGTGTGCACAGATGAGGTCATTCGCAGCTATCGCAGCCTGGGATTTGACCTGCAAAAGCTGGTGCATGAGGACATGAAACGGCACTTTTCCGCCTATCCTAAAAACTGGGGCCTAGCCAAGCCGGATTCCAACATTGACCACCGCCGCGTGCCGAATCTGCAAGCCTTCTTTAAGCGCCAAGGAGCCTCCCTACCCATCACCCAAAAGGCTGCCGATTACCTCCCGGGCGACCTCATCACCTGCACAGTGGCAGGCAAACTGCCGCACATCGCCCTGGTCGTGCCTGCGCCCGATGGCGGCGACACGCCCTGGATCGTCCACAACATCGGCAGCGGTCCCCAGTTAGAAGATCGTCTGTTTGAGTTCCCGCTGACAGGGCACTACCGCTGGCATCCGGTGAAATAAGGTGGACTCCAACAGCCTTCTGAATTCCAAGATCAGAAATCACGCCATACCCAGGGCATCCGGCACTGTCACTGGATGGTGCAGAAGCAAACGAACAGGACTGCGAGCGTTCAGGAACCCGCCGGATAGTTCGGCGAAGGGGTGGGGCGATGTGGGCGGGATTTATTCGCGCCGAACACATCCGACCTACGACCTCTGCGTCAGGAGGAGTTGGCCACACAGCCATCCTCTGAGATCGCCTTTTCGAAAGTGCTTTTCGTGATTTGTTAAGCCTAACAAGAAAGCTTGCTCTTTCGCAGCATCCACCGCTAGCCTGCGGCCCATGAAACTGCTGAAGGTCCTGTCTCTTTTTTCCGCCACGCTCATGGCTGCGGAAAGACCCCTCGCCGAATCAGCCTCCGAGGCGGCTAAAAAGCTGAAAGCCGGGGGCATCGCCACGGCGGAAAGCCTGAATGGCAAAGTCACTTTCGCAGGTTTTGCCGCTCCTGCGGAAAACTCAAAAGACTACCACGAGAAGGCACTGTTTGAGATCGGCTCCATCACCAAGGTCTTCACGGGCCTGCTGTTAGCTCAGGCAGTGGTGGAGGGAAAGGTGACTTTGGAGACGCCCATTTCCAAGCTGCTCGATCCCGGACTGAAGTTTGAAGATCCCCGCATCGCCGCCATCACGCTGAAACAACTCTCCACTCACACCAGCGGCCTACCCCGCCTGCCAGGGAACCATGCCGCTGGGGTCAGAGATGGCGATCCGTATGCGGGCTATGATGAAAAGCTGATGCTGGATTTTCTCACCCACACCAAGCTGGAGGGTGAGGGCCCTTATCCCTGCAGCTACTCGAATCTCGGCGTCGGCTTGTTGGGTCATTTGTTAGGCAAGGTCTATGGCACCGCTTGGGAAAAAGCCGTGGTCAGCAAGATCTGCCAGCCGCTGGGCTTGCAAGACACACGCATGACGCTCACGGACAACCTGTTGCCTTTGGCGGCTCCTCATGAGGAGGATCGCCCCGCCAAGTCCTGGCACTTCGACGCCGTGGCCGGGGCAGGAGCGCTGCGATCCACCACCACGGATCTCGTCAAATTTGGTCAAGCCATGGCGAAACCGGAGTCCACCCCCTTGGCCAAAGCCTTTGCCCTCGCCATGCAGGCCCATGCGGAAGTCCCTGGCGGTGGCCACATCGGCCTCGGCCCCTTCATCTCGAAAAGCGATGGCCACCTCAGCTACAATCATGATGGCGGCACGGGCGGCTATCGGTCTGGCTTGCAGGTCATCCCAGCGACCAACACGGTGCGGGTAGTGCTGATCAACAACACCGAACTGGACGGCGGGGCGGTCATCGCTGGCACCCGTGTGGAAGCGCCACGAGTCATGCCCCAGGAGATCACACTGGATGGCGAAACGCTGAAGGAGTACCCCGGCGTGTATGCCCTTAGTACAGAGGCCCGCTTCACCATCCTGCTGCGCGAGGGCCAGCTCTGGACACGGCTCACCGGACAGTCTTTCCTGCCGATGTTCGCGCGGGAGAAGGATCGCTTTTTCCTAAAAGTGGTGAATGCAGAAATCCACTTCACCCGCAAGGAAGGTCAAATCACCTCCCTCACTCTCCTCCAAAATGGACGCGAACAAACCGCCGCGCGCACGGAGCAAGCCGTGCCCGCCATCATCCTCCACAAAGCAACAGAACTGAAACCTTACGTGGGAACTTATTCTTTGTTAGGCCTGAAAGACCTCACCCTCAGCCTACGCGGCAATACACTCTATGCCCAACTCGCCGGACAGGGAGCCGTGCCGGTCTTTGACATGGGCAAGGACCGTTTTGAATACGATGTGGTGGAGGCCTCCTTGACCTTTAATCGCAATGACCAAGGCGACATCATCGGCCTGATTCTCCTGCAAAACGGGTTTCCTGTACCTGGAGCACGGAAAGACAAATGATGGAGCGACAAAGAGCGTAGAAATCTTCCCACCAACCCGTTTCATGCATGCATGATTAAAGGGTTCTTTTTTCTAGTCTCGCTGATGACCACCTTGGCTGCTGCCGGGGAAATCAAACACGCGGGACCGCAAGATTATCGCAAGGTTCTGGGCAGCCTAGCGCCAGGAGACACGCTGGTTTTAGCCGCAGGGGTTTACAGCCGTGGACTGCCCGTCACTGATTGCCACGGCAGGGCCGATGCGTGGATCACCATCCAGGGGCCGGAACAAGGCATCGCTGAGATTCGCCAAACTCAAAACGCCAACTGCGTGGAGCTGCGCCAGTGCAGTTATGTGGCTTTGAAGAAGCTGTCCATCCTGGGTGAAGGCCCCACGGGTATCCCCGGGGTGTTCGGCATCAGCGCTCAGGGAGGGCTGAAAAACCTGGTTCATCACATCTTGATCGAAGACTGCATCATCAGTGATTGGAACACCTCCCAGCAAGCGGTGGGCATCTCCACCAAAACACCCACGTGGGACTGGATCATCCGGCGCAACATCATCCGCCACTGCGGGACCGGCCTGTATCTCGGTAATTCAGATGGCACCGCCCCTTTTGTACACGGCATCATTGAAAACAACCTCGTTCATGACCCCATCGGCTACTGCATGGAGATCAAATATCAAAAGGCCTATCCCGACCTGCCAGGTCTGCCCACCACCGCATGCAGCACGCTCATCCGGCACAATGTTTTCCTCAAGAATGATCAACCCAGTCCGGATGGAAATCGGCCTAACCTACTCGTCGGAGGCTTCCCAGACAGCGGTCCTGGCTCCATGAACCTTTATGAGATCTACGGCAACTTCATCTGGCACAATCCTCGCGAGTCTCTGCTGCGCGCCTCGGGCCGGGTCTCCATCCATGACAATGTCCTGGGAGATTGCCCCGCCGCGCAGCATGAAGCCATCACCCTACGCAATCATGATCTGCCATTGAAGCTGGCGCATGTTTATCACAATACGATTTATGCCGCCGCGCGCGGCATCCGGGTCGGCAGCAAGACCCAGGAGGGCCAAGCCATTGTGGGCAACGTGATTTTCGCCACCGAACCGCTGGTGGATCAGGCGAAGCCGAACGCCTCTGAAAATGTTACCGCGCCCGTTGAGGCAGCCGGAGAACACCTCATCCATCCGTCCCTGACTCTTGGTCAACTCGACCTCCGTCCCCGCCCCGGCCACTGCGAAGGCCCACCTCTGGACCTCACTCCGTTTCGCGGTGAGACCGATCACGACCAGGACTTTGAAGGAGAACCGAAAAGCAGCACGCGAGGGGCTTATGCCGGGGGGAAGCCTTCCACCCCTTGGAGGCTTCAAAAAGCGATCAAGAACTAACGCTCTGAATGTCAGGTTGGTAGGGCTATGTATTTGCCAGCATTGGCCGACCCTCAAACCCTCTGGGTAGCAGGCTAATTCAATGCTTCAACAAAAGGAGACCCCTATACAAAAATCAATTCATCCTGCCTCAGTTTTAGAAAGAAGTAGGGGTCAAAACCTGCGTTACCACCGCATTGCATCCGTTCTTCCTGGCCAGCCATGCAGGCTACCCACACACGCACCTCGCCAGTAGTGCCTCACCAAGATCACCCCGCCTAACCATGAATATGTTCGACCCATTCTTTCACACCGCGCACGTCTCGCGCATGGTTCTAGCGCTGGGCTTTCTGACCTCCTGCCCCCTTCTGGCTGAAGACTATTTTGATGAAACCCAAGTCACCACTCTGTTTGCGTTTGATCACGTTTCCATTCCGCATGCCCAGAACCTGCGACTGGAAATGCGTGTCCCCAAAAAGCACCCGAACAACCCCGTGCTGAGACGCGGTGCTCCAGGAACACCGGATGCCAAAGGCGTGCAGTTTTACGGCTCTGTCCTCCGAGAAAATGGCAAATTCAGGCTGTGGTATGTCGCCTTTGACGATGACCAGAAAAACAAGCTGTCCTCCGCCCGATGGCGCGCTGCCTATGCGGAAAGTGATGACGGTGTGAACTGGGTGAAGCCCAACCTTGGGCTGGTGACTTACGCTGGGAACAAAAATAATAACCTCATCCGCACGGAGCCCTATCCACTCGGTTTTGTGAACGTGAAGGTGCTGGCCGATCCAGAAGATCCAGATCCGGCACGGCGCTACAAGATCTCTACCCACGTCTATTTCCGTCAAGAGCGGCGACTGGGCACACTGGCTCCTTTTGTCAGTGCGGATGGGCTTACATGGAAAATGGAGCAGCCCGTAACAACGCAAAAAGCCGAGTTACCCACCAAGAATCTAGTCCTACCCCCCATTCACTTTGAACCAGCAGGCGGCCTCTACAAATGGCAGGGCCAGTTTTATGCCTCTGGGCAAAACTCGATGGACGCCACCCGTCCCTACCATGGGAGGGTAGCACGGGCATACCGCTCCCCTGACTTTCGCCAATGGTCTCAGACCAGCAGTGTTTCTTTCACACGACATTCACAGCATACTTTGTTAGGCCCAGGGCGCAGCCGCGAAGGAGAACAAACCCATGAAGGCATCAGTGTGTGGAATCGCGGTCATGTGCTGTTAGGCATCTCCGGGATCTGGCACGGCGCAGCGGACTGGAAGGACGTCACGATTGACCTCGGTTTTGTCCTCAGCAATGACGGCATCCACTTCCGAGAACCCGCTCATGAATGGACCTTCATACGTCGAGGTGCGGACGGTGAATGGGATCAGGGGGGCGTGATTCAAGGCCAAGGTTTTGAAAATGTGGGCGACCAGACTTATCTCTATTATGGGGCCTGGGATCCACGACACTGGGAGGAGGAACCGCTGCGAGGTGGAGTGGGCATTGCTTTGCTGCCGCGAGACCGTTTCGGCGATCTTGTGGTCGAGGAAGCAGGCAAAGGCCCAGGTGACTATCAACTCCCAGAGATCACCAGCGAGTTCATCACCATGCCCCTGGGTGTAACAGTGGGTCAGGCGCAGCATTTTTACATGAATGCTGATGGCCTGGGGCCTGAGGCAAGGCTGAAGGTTGAACTGCTGGATGCACAAGAGCATCCTCTCCCCCACTACTCGGGTGTTAATGCCGCCGTCGTCAGCCACAGCGGTTACCAGGTGCCCATCCAATGGAATGGGCAGAACGCAATCGTCGGTTTACCCGATCATGTGCGCGTCCGAGTCGTCTTCGAAGGTGCCAAAAACACCCACATTCGCTTCAGCGCCCTGTATGTGAAGCCTGTGAAATAACTCCTCACAGCCTCGCAGACCGCAAATTTTCTCAAACCTGGGAGGCGGAGGAAAATAGAGCCTCAACCCCTTCTCAACGAGACCAATCTAAACCAGTGTTTCACGCGCCTTTGGCTCTGCGCATGGTTCTTGGGCTACCGTTTTATCCCCCTTGCACCCAAGGATTCTCCTTTCCCATGCATGATGCTGCGACAGCTCCCGAGGGTGCTTGAAAAATCAGGCGAAGGTTAGCAACCCAGCATGCTCTTTCACCGGCCCGCCAGTACCACCGCTGCGATCTCTTCCCACAGCGCGTCCACCTCCCCCGGGCCCCGGGAAGGTTTCTTCGCCTTGGCAAACCAGTAGTCGCCATTCCATTGATCTCCCTCGATGACGTGCAGCAGCGCATGGATCCACGAACCCAGCGGCGAGTGAATCTCCTGCGCGATGTCATGCGCCGCCTCCCAGTTCCCATGCTTCGTGTGCCAGAGAGCCTGCGCCTCCGGGGAAAGACCCGCAGGTAAAACGTGAGCTTGAGCGAGATCGGCAGCAGTCATGATCAGATAAAAACGGACTTCTCAGACTTCCCAAGAAACCCTGCCCTGACAAATACAAACGCAGGTGTGGACTCACCCTTCGGAGCGTGATTTCTGGCGCGGTCTCGTCCGTCCACCCGCCTCAATCGTGGCCTGTTGCACCGCGTCCTGGAGGGACATGAGAAAGGTCCACCTGCTCCCGGACCTGCCCTTGTCCCTGGCCGGGTTGGATGTCGTCCTTCCAAGCCAAAAGGCAGGGCTAAAACCCAGCCCCTTTCAGAGCCGCCTTATTTTAAACTCTCCAGGCAAGAGGCGCAGAGAGTTTCGGAAATCCGTCGGGGGATCCGCCATCAAACCGGCTAATACTCCTCTTCTTCAGCCTCCTCCGGACCGCCATGGACCGGCACCGGGATGCCCAGCTTTTCCATGGAGGCCTCCACCGTCTTGATGTGCTTCAACGGCAGTTTTTTGCGCTGGTACTTGCGGAACAGCAGATCGTGCAGCTTCAGCCACGTCTCAGACGTCGGCTGCATCGGCATCCAGGCCTCACCATCCGGGTGCGCCAGGCGAAAGAGCCACTCGCGCGAGTTCCAGTGAGCGCGGATGTACTGCTTGCGGCCGTCTTCCAGACGTTCATGCCATTCGTGGATTTGGTTTTTGGTCATTGAGAGTGCCCAGGATGCGCTAGTATCGCAGCCATGCAAGCTGCCAACGCCAGCCCCCCCTCCGCCCTGCCCCGGCTCCTGCTCTACCTCGCCGCCGTCATGCTGGGAGGTGCCCTGCTAGCCCCGCTGCTTTTTGACCTTGGCCAATGGGCCAAAGGCTGGCTCACCGGCACCCCCAGCGGCCTCGGCCAGTGGCTGCTGGCAGAAATCCAGCGTGCCCACTTTTCCCGCTACTTTAACCGCGCCGTCCTCCTCTGCGCCATCGTCTTCATCCTCCCCCTCCTACGCGCCGTGCAGCTAGACCGCCACCTGCTGCCCACCTGGCAGCCCGTGGGCCGTGGCATCGCCCAGTGGGCGCTCGGCTTCACCCTCGCCGCTGGCCTCCTGCTCGCCCTCGGCTTCCTCTTTCTGAAAATGGGTGCCTACCAGCTCCGTCCGCGGCCTGATTGGTTTAAATTTGGCGAGCCCCTCACCGCCGCCCTCGGTGCCGGCATCGTGGAGGAGTTTTTCTTTCGCGGCCTCCTCCTAGGCCTCCTCCTCCGCAGCATGTCCATCCCCCGCGCCCTCTGGGTGGGCACCTTCATCTTCGCCATCGTCCACTTCATGAAACCGCCGGAAGGGTGGCAGATCGCCGATGCCGACGTCACCTGGACCAGCGGCTTCCTCGTCCTGCGTCAGATCGCCGCCGGGTTTGGCGATGTGGACTTCCTCCTGGCCGAATTTGCCACCCTCTTCGCCGTCGGCTGGGTGCTGGCCCAGGCGCGCCTGAAAACCAGCGCCCTCTGGCTCGGCATCGGCCTGCATGGCGGCTGGGTCTTCGGGCTCAAATACTTCAGCGCCCTCACCCGCAGCCAGCCCGGCTGGCTACCCTGGATCGGCAGCAATCTCAAAATCGGCCTCCTCCCCCTCCTCGTCGTCCTCCTCACCGGCTGGCTCGCCCTCCGCTGCCTGCCCCGCCCCCCTTGCACGCCCAAGGAGTGAGGCCATCCTGGCCTCAGCATGAGGGCTGGAAGCCCTCACTCCTTGAAATCCCCGTCCGCCATGGAGCGCATGCGTCCTCGCGGAACTCCCCTCTCACATCAACGTCCGCCCCTGGCACAGCCCCCGAGAGGAGCGCGGAATTCCTATACCGCAGCAGCTCGCCAAACCCCAGCGCCAGGAGCTTCCCCCACGCCTCCCCCCCTCCCGCCTACTTCACCCGCTGATGCCAGATCAACTCTGGGCCCACATAGACAGACACCCTGAAAATCTCCAAATCCTGTCCCGACTCAGACTTCGAAACTTCCAGAGTCCCTCGCGACCTAGAAACGCTCTGCTCCAGCTTCACCTTCAAAGGCACCTCCGCAACATCCAGCGTCACCGTCCCCCCCGGTTCGATATCTCCGAAAGGAATGGAGCTGCTCACCTCATCCTTAGCGTTCGCGTTCGTATCCTCCCGTTTCGTCACGACTCCGCGCGTCTCCACTTTCACCTCCTTCAAAGCCTGCGCGGATCTGTTTTTGATCGTCGCCGTCACTTGGAGAATATTCTTCAGAGTCTTCACGCCCCCACGCTGAGATCTCTCCACTTTCCGCACCGACTTCACGTCCACCGCCACATTCGCCCACCGTGCCATCTTAGCCCGCCCCCACTGGACGAGGGACGCCTGCTCCGCTGGCGTGAATTGATTCAACGGCAGGTAAAAAACCTCATCCACCAAGGCCCCCTGCACCAGCACCTCATCGCGACCCACAAACACGACCTCCCCCGCCACCGTTTTACCTGAGGGCAAAGCAAACACCCGAGGCGCCGCCCCCGCCGCGCCCACGCAGGCGAAGACCATCAGCAGCAGAAAAACCGAGCGTAAAGAAGCGCGCATCATCCCCGATCCTCCTAGGCAGCCCCCCAAACTGTCAATCTTCCTCCGCTTCACCCCCACAAATCATTTGCACCCCCGCCCGCCAGAAGGAATGCTAGCCCTTCAGCACCTCCTTGCCGGAGTGGCGGAATTGGTAGACGCGCCAGACTTAGGATCTGGTTGGGAAACTAGTGCAGGTTCGAGTCCTGTCTCCGGCACCACTCCTTGATTTTCAGGGACCATTTGCTTGGCCTCTTTTCTTTGTTTTCTTCGGGGTTAACAGCGGAGAATCGGCATTTCGGGGTCCGGGATGATGACGATCACTTTGGTCCAGTCAGCTTGCCGAGCAGCCAGATGGTAATCATACCGATCGCGTAGGCTGCCGGTATGCCAATGCCACATGCGGCGAGAAATGAAACAGCCCAAAGCTTCTGGACTGCGGCAATACAGACAGAGGTCAAAACGATGAAGCCACCGACTACAATGATTGATGCTGCATCCATAAACTATACCTGAGTTCCGTTGTAGAGTCAGCGCTTTATGCCAAGCATCGTTTTTTCCAGTTCCTTGTCCATCCATTTCTGGCACTGATCCAGAGCCATTTGCACTTCTTCGTTCATGGCGAAAAAGATGCCAGACACAGATGGCACCCGCCAGCCCAAGAACTCGCCGCAGGCTAAGTAAGCGCTTGGGCAGGGCTCCTAATAAGTAGCTACACCATCGCATCGCCCAGAGAATCAAGCCTTCAGGCGATTTTCGTGAGGGAGAAAGAATGAAAGCCAAAAAGACACAAAAGTATGCACATCACCTGGCATTTTTTTGGAATGTATCCTTACACGCAAGCGCCACGGAGCGCACATGCGCCTGTCCCGCGACTGCGGGATCTTGCGTGCTGAGTTTCGCGTCTCGCGGAACTCCGTTCTTTCAGCCACGCCCGCTCCTTGCATCGTCCCAAGGAGTGAGGTCATCCTGGCCTCTCCATCCCCCGTCCGCCGCATCACCCCACCGCACGCACTCGCAAGCGACGCAGCGAAAACAGATTCCCCGCGCACTCGCTCAGCTTTCGCGCTCCGTTTTTGCGCTTCGCGCCGAACCAACCCCGGTTCTCTTCAAACACGCTCTCCACAAACGCCTGGCTTCCTAGCACCAGCCCATCGGTAAAGTAACGCACCCGCAGCCTCACCAGTTCTGCAGGGCTCAGTTTCCCCTTCTCGGCCAATACTTTTCGCGCCTCCTCCGCTGTCACTCCCGGCCTAACCACGTTTGTGTTTTGCGTATCTCTCACCTCCCTGCCACTGGCATACAACAGGCAGCGGTAGGCCTTCGCCGCCTCCTGTTTCACCCAACCATCCACAGGTTTAGCCACCGCTTTGCACAGCCCACGCTGGGCTCTCCGGCTACCACCCACGGCCTCGCCATACCCACACCAGCGGTAGTCTTTGGGATCTTCTACCAGCCCCGCCCGCACCGGGTTCAGATCAATGTAAGCCGCCATCGTCCGCAGTGCTTCGCCCCCACTTTCCACCATCACGCTTTTGAAACGATCCATCCACAACGTGCCGCGTCGGCCCCGGCGTTTGTTGAACCAACGGCTGAAGCGTTCTTTGACCTCCTTGACGTAAAGGGAGAGGTCACAAAAACGTTTGTAGAGAGCTTCCAGTTTCTCCTGCACTCGGGCTTCCAGTCCCAGGCGACGCAGCTCCGCGAATTCCTCACGCAGAAAGGCCAGGTAGGTCTTGCTG
This sequence comes from Prosthecobacter dejongeii, assembly GCF_014203045.1. Lineage (NCBI taxonomy): Bacteria > Pseudomonadati > Verrucomicrobiota > Verrucomicrobiia > Verrucomicrobiales > Verrucomicrobiaceae > Prosthecobacter > Prosthecobacter dejongeii. Next base: position 223,684 of record NZ_JACHIF010000003.1, on the reverse strand, counting down.
TAAAGCAGGCGCAGATGTTCGAAGAGTTTTTCTTCACCAGCGGGACCTGCGAATCGCTGCAACCATACCTCACGCCGAGGCACCTCCACCAACACATGGAAGTGATTGCCCATGATGCAGTAAGTCACCAGCTTCACGCCTGAAAAGTCCGCCAGCCGCCACATCAGCCGCTTCAGCGCTTCCTTTTCAACGTCGTCAAAAAAGACCTCACCACCGCAGGTGCGTGACATGACGTGGTAACAGTAACTTTCCAAGGGCCCCTTTCCCACCACCCGCCTGCGCCCGCCGGACCAAGAACGCGCCGCAGGATAAGGAGCCGTCTTGGCATTGATCCCAACAAGCTGCTGCTCCATCGCATGGCCCTGAGAATCAAGCATTCGGGTGGTTTTCATGGGTTGGAATTGAGCTCAAAAAGACGCCAAAGCAAGCACTGGTTGCCTGGCATCTTTTTTTTGGCATGGCATCTTTTTTTTGGCATCTTTTTTTCTTTTTTTCTTGGGGTTTTCAGTCAGACGTAGGCGAACTTGGCCCCTCCTGCCCCAAGCGGTTTTGTCCGTTCTTCTTTCCATTTTGCGTGGCTTTGCTACGGGGCAACGAAGAACGGGCGAGGCTCTTGAACACATGGGGTTTTCATAGCCGAGAAGGTGTTGGCAGTTCATTTCTTCAAATGGCTTGGCACGGTCAAGGCTGTTGGTTGGCGCTTACGTTAATTATCGAATATCCACTAGAAAGATGTGTGTGGACTTCTTCCATTTGGCCTACTATGAAGTTTTCCAGTTCAACGCGTTTTTGCCATGACCTGCGATTCATCTCACTTTTCGTCTGCGAAGGTTTCTTCGAATAAGGAAAAGACTTTTCGGCTTTTTTGGACGGTGGGGTTTTGTGGGAAGCGGTTTTTGGGGCCTGAGGTGGAGGGGGGAGATGAGGCGAAGGTGCGGGGGGTAATCGGGGCGGCGTTGAATTATTTTCAGGCGGCGGCAGTAAGGCAGAATGCGCGGCTGACGGGGATTTCTTCGATCGCGCGCGGCGGAGATGTGCTGTTTGCGCAGGAGTGCCTGCGGGGGGATGGGGAGAGGCCGCCGCTGCCATGGAAGTGTGTGCTGCCTTTTGAGCAGGATGGGTTTTTGAGGCAGGATCTAGAGAAGGATGAGGAGGGGCGGGTGCTGCCGGTGGAGGAGGGGGCGCTGCGGGGGGGGGAGGCGCGGGCGTGCCTGGAGGGGGCGTTTGAAATTTTAGTCCTTGGGGCGCCGGGGGCGGTGCCAGAGAGGGAGACGACGGAGATCGTGGCGGCGTACATGGAGTGTGGGTACCGGATCGTGGATGAGGCGGATGTGATGATCTGCCTTTTGAGGAATGATGAGTTTCTGGAACTGGCGGCGGCGACGAACCCGGGAACGGAGGTGAGCCAGAGGCGGAATCCTTTGGAGATTCCGTGTTCGAAGGCGGGGACGCTGGCGATGGCGCGGTATGCGATCGCGGGGCGCAGGCCGTGCATCCTGCTGAATATGGATGCGGTGTCGCCCTGGCAGACACGGGAGATGCGCAATGACCCGGAGGCGGGGCGGCATGGGCGGGCGGGCTGTCTTTTTTATGATGAGATCGTGACGCCGCTGGTGCGCCGTTGTGAGGGTGCGCTGCCGGCGGGGATCATAGCAGATGGGGGGGATATGCCGCAGGGACCAGTAACGGTTTTTCGTGAAAGTTTGTTAGTCCTGCAGCAGCGCCTGGGTGGCCTGGCGAATCACCATCGCAAACAGGCGGTGGGGGGGCTGAAGCGGATGCTGACGCTGCACTTGATGGCGACGGGGATCGCGGCTCTGGCGGCGACGGCGCTGGCCTTTGATCGACCGCATGAGCACCCGGCGGGTTTGCTGGGGTTTTTGATTTTGAGCTTGGCGCTGATGAAGCCGGCTTTGGCGTTTTGGGCGCAGCGAATTGAGGAGCATCTGCATCATCACCATGAGCGGGAAAGCTGGCTGCATGCGCGCATCCTGGCGGAGCTGTGCCGGGGGGCGCTCTCTCTGTGGCCAATGCCTGAGCAGCCGATGGATGCGGCGGATGAGGAGGACTTTCCGAAGCTGAAGCGGCTGCTGCGCACGCTGCGACTCCTGCGGGTGATGGATGAGGGAGCGGCAGTGAAAGGCCAGTCACCGAGGCCAGCGCTGAATGCTGAGCGGCCCTGGCAAGGGGAGACGGTGAAGGAGGCCAATATGCGGGAGGCCGTGCGGCTGTACGTTCAATCACGCTTGGAGGACCAGGCCGCACACTATGAGAAAAAACAGAAGCAGGCCCTGGCGGAGGAGCGGTGCTGGCACCGGAGTTATCAAGTGGCGATCTGGACGGCCATTCTTTTAGGCGGGTTGACGTTTGTTTTAAAAGTCGCCCATGTGGGCCATGGTGAGCATTCTTACCTGGATGTGTTTAACTGGCTGGCGGTGCCAGTGATCTTGGCGCCGTTTGTGGCGACTTATGCGCTGGGGATGATCACTATCAACGACTGCCGACGCCGGGCCAAACGGTACCGTGACATGCATCATTACCTACGCCGACTGGCGGCCACTTTGACGGCCACCCAGGCCAACAGCAGCCGACTGCGGCTGGTGGAGCATGCCGAGCGAATGCTCATTGAAGAGCAGCATGAGTGGTTCTCGGTCACGAGGAACTACAGTGTTTGAGGTGAGAGAAGCGGGAAAACTGCCGTGCTCCCCGTCTTGACATTGGAACGTCCTTGCGGATTTCCTCTCGCCATTCAGGCGGCCATTGGAACGCTGCCTTGAAGTCATTTTTTAAAACCCCTTTCAGCCCCGGATTCACTCATGTTAAAACCCTGCTACCTCATCGGCTTTACCGGACATCGTGCAGGCTATGATGAGGCGACGGTGAGGGCATCCATCCAGGAGGTTTTGGGGGAGCTGCGGGAAAGAGCGCAGGCACAACAAGGAGAAGTGGAGCTTTACACCAGCTTGGCAGAAGGGGCCGATACACTGTGCGTGGAGATAGCACGGGAGCTGGGGATGGCCGTGCACCTCCTGCTGCCGCTGTCGGCGGAGGAATTTGCCAAAGACTTTTCTTCGCCAGAGGCCTGGGCGCGCTCGCAGCGGCAACTGGACACAGCGCTGCAATTGCCCGGGTGGGACTCGGTGCATGAGGTGCCCGGGGAGAGGACGCGGCCCGAGTGCTACTTTAACCAAGCGATCCACATGCTGGATGCGGTGGATGTGATGGTGGCGGTTTGGGATGGGCAACCGGCCCGCGGGCTGGGCGGGACGGAGCAGGTGGTCAGCCAAGCCAAGGCGATGGGAAAGCCCGTCATCCTCATTGACCCGAAGACGGGTAAAACGCAGATGATAGAGCGGAACGTGTCCATTTTCCCCGCAGATGCTGTGCTGATGGAGCTGAACGCGCTGGCGGCTGAAACGGGTGTGCCCGCTAGCCAGAGTGTGAGCACGCCGAGGGAGCTGCAAGCATGCATGGATGAAATAGCCATGAAGGAGGCGGGGCGATTCCGCCCGTCTCTGGTGCTCATCATTTTCCTGCATGCCTGTGCCGCCTTGCTAGCGGCGCTGGTCACTTTTCGTGGCAGTGGTGAGGCCGTATGGGATGAGACGAAGTGGACGCTGACTTTGCTGGAACTCGGGCTGGTCAGCTTCGCCCTATGGATGAGCTTTCGGCTGCGGCGCAAGCACATCCAGCAAAGGTGGATCCGCTGCCGATTTGCCTGTGAACTGGTGAGGGGCCTGCGGACGAGCATCCCTATTCTGAATCCCCTGCACCCCGCTATCACCCGTCATGATCCCCAATGGACGCGGTTCGTCCTCAGCGCGGGGCTGCTGGTGCTGCGGCACCAGGATACCGCCGATGTGCAGGTGCTCAAAGATCGGTATGTGGACATCCGTCTGGGGGATCAACATGAGGACGGGCAGATCCGCCATTACTTAAAAATGCGGCCCACAGCGCTCCGGTGGTGGGATTTCACCGGGCATGTCAGCCGCTGGAGTGCCATGCTAGCCCCCGCGTTTGTGGTGCTGTCGTTGTTCAATAAGTTGAGCAAGCACTGGTGGCCACCCGAGGGGCTGCAGATGGAAAAGTATTTTTGGTTGTGGCTGGCCGTGGTGTTTTTCCCCATCGCTCTGCCCATGCTAGCGGGGGTGGCCAGTAGCCTGCGGAATGTCCTGGATGCAGGCCGGCGCAAGGACCGCTACCCACAGATGGCGGCACGCCTGACGGAGATCCGCACAGCCCTGGTAGGAATGAAAACGAAGTCCACCATCGAGACCCAGGTGGCGCGCAGCGAAGAGCTGCTGCTGGATGAACTTTTGGAATGGAAGCAGGCCATCAAGAACGCTGGCAGGTAAAAAATGACAGAGTCTAACGAACGATAGAACTAAATCCAATGAATACTCCCAACCCAGATCAACAACAAATCCGGCGGGAGCTGCGGAGATGCGGCCCCCTGATGGATGTGGTGCGAGTTGCGGCGAACTTTCTTCAATGGAACTTTCTCGTCTTCTTCCTTTTGCTGGGCCTCGGATTCTTGGTGGGGATAGCCTTTGGAGATCCGGGAAAAGCACTTTTGAGCACTTTCGTAAGCTTTCTTGTATCCCTCTCTATTTTGAAAGGGATGATGCTGTTGCTGGAGGAGACATCCGCTCGCAAAAGGGATCTCTGCATCTTCCTCCGCGCCTTTCGTTCAGATACGGCGGCGGATCAGTTGCGCGCTTGGCTAAAGGCGGCTTTGGGGCCTAGTTATAAACTGTCAGGCATCCTGCCTCCAGCCAAACGGGCGACGGTGTGGACCCGGTTAGTGAGCCCTTTAATCACGGGGCTTTCTTATCTCGGCTCTAGACAGTTTGAGATGGAAGCAGGTGATCACAACTGGATGGCCCGTTTGTTGTCAACGTTTTCAAAAACCCGTTTTGTGTTCATGGACATTCGCGACACAACGCCTCATGTGCTGGACGAGATCCGGCTGGCGTGGAGCGTTTTTGGTCAGAGCCGAGTGATCTTCATTGTGGATGATTCCAAGAGCTGCGAGGCGTGGAAAGACTCCATCGAACAACTGCTGGGGGATGCCTTACAACTGAAGGAAAATCCCAAAATGCTGATCTGGCCTGAGGGTTCTCCACCCGAGGCAAAGGCCTTCGTCAAAAGCGTGGAAGAAGTGATGAAGGACGTGCCCTCTGGCACGCCTGAGATTTCAAAAGAAGCCCTAGAATTCGTTCAGACCAAGGTATCTCCAGAGGATTGGAAAACCCGGCTTTATGAGCGTGGAGGGGTGACCATCCTCATCAGCTTGGTCTTCACAGTATGCCTCAAGCTGTTGTTTCCTATCGTCGGTTTGATCTATGGCATGCTGCTCGGGCTGATGGTGCAGGGGCTTTACTGGGCCGCGTGGAGACGGGCCCGAAAACAAAGGAAATTTGCCGCAACGATTCGAGCAGAGGGGCCACCTTCAGGCCTAAGGCTGTGGCTCTCCGCCTTAGCGGTCGGGGGGCCTACGGTCTTGCTGATCACTGCACTCGTAGCCTCGTTTGTGATTCCTATCTATGCGAACACAAGGCGACTGGCTGAGCAGGTAAAAGCGGTCAGCAACGCCCGTCAAATAACCATGTTATGCCAGATGTATGCTGCCGATAACAATGGACAGTATCCAGACTCGGTCCCGAGTCCTGTCACAGGACGCTTGCCGTCGAGCTCTAATGAAGCCTTTCGCACCTTATTCCAAGAAGATTTAATCCAAGATGAACGTATTTTTGGCTGTGGTGACAGTCCCTTTGTTCCTGACGGTAATATAGGCACGCCCCCCCTTCGCGATGAAGCGGTATCCAAGGGAGAGAACCACTGGGCCATGACCCGCGGCCTAACCAATCAGGATGGGCCAGCAGTTGCGCTGATCTATGAAAATCCTGCAATTCCTAGCTGGCCACCCTTTTGGGATGCCGACATGAAGGGACGCGCTGAGGCGGGTCGTGCGTGGGCAAATGATACCATTATTGTGAGCTCTACGGACGGCAGCGTGCAAACGATGAAGCTCGATGGAAACTCTGGCCCTGTAAGCGTTAAAACCGCTCAAGGAACGCCTTCTCCATTCATTGAAGATGGCAGGACTTTCCAAGTTTTAAACATCGAGCCGTGATGCCCCCCTCGACTTGCCTAACCAACCTTTTACCTGATGAACCCGACGCATTCACACTTTACCGAGCCTGCCTGGACGGGGGATCTGCTGGCGCATCTGGGGCTGGAGCGCGGGGCCACGGCGGATGAGGTTTACCAAAAGGCGAATGATCTGGCCACTAGGTTAGCGCCGAACACGCGCCGGCTGTGGCGCTGGATCCTGCTGCTGGAGGGGCTGGCCGTGCTGATGCCGCTGTTTTGGCTGATGGTGGCTCAGAGGCGGTGGTCGGCGGGGGCAGTCTCTATCTCGGTGGCGCTTTGCACCCTCGGCGTCATCGGGTTTTGCTGGTGGCTGCGCTGGCGCAATCAGCAGCAGGCGTGGACGCGGTCTCGACTGCTGGCGGAAATTGCCCGCTCGGCAAAGGCGACCTCAAACTGGCCAGGACGCCCCACCCATGATGCGCTGGATGTAGCCCCCTCACTACAGCCCCTGGCGGCGGTGATGGCGGCCCCTGAAACGGTGCAGCAACCGGGAGATCTCGAGGCGTGGAAAGCGGAGTATTTGGCCAATCGAATCGAGGATCAGTCGAGCTTTTACACCGTGAAAGCCAAGGCCGCAGCCATCGAGCGGCAGCACTTGAGCCAGTATGTGACGCGGTCACTAGACGGAGCCCTGGTACTGGCCGTGCTAGGCTTATGGTTAGGCTTTTCAGGCACGTCTGAATGGCTGCTGTCCGTGGCGAATGCAGATCTTTTTCTCGGCCTGACCGGGGCGGCGCTGCCTCTGATCGCCATTTTGATGCAATCTCTGAGCGCTTATTTGGAGCTGAATCGGCGCACAGGGCGGTATGCGCAGCAGTGGGAATATCTGGAAGTGGCCAAAGGGCGCTTGATGAAAAGTCGCACCCTGGAGGAGATGCAGGAAGTGGTGCAGGAGGTGGAGCGGGTGCTGCTGTCTGAAGTAACGGAATGGTTTTACCAAGCGGAGCATGCCGAAGTCTTTTATCGCAGTGCCCAAGCGCCAGCGGCGGTAGGACGGCAGAGACTGACGGCAGTGAAAGAATCCCGCTGGTCTGAGTTCACGACGCGCCTGCTGGACGGTGCAGGCATGGCACTCAGTGTGACAGGGCGCATCATTTTTGGCCGGGTATTGATCGTCGCGGTCACCTCGGTTCTCACCTCCCTGCTGATTTTTTCCCGGGCTCCTCAGGATGGGCTGCAAAGGAGTATCCTGCGCACGGCGGATGGGCAGCTACTTTCCAAAGCGGGGGCGCTGGGCTGGTGGAAACCGGTGCCTGAGGAGTCTGCGCGCGGGTTCATTTTGATCGCCCATGGGCTAAATGATTCAGCGCTGGTGGCGGAGGAAAAGAGCAAGGGCCAGGAAAAGAATAAGCTGCACTGGATGACGGATCTGCAAGGGGCTCTCAAGGAACGTCTGGGCCCGGCAGTGCCGGACATCTGCCTGGTGGACTGGAGTATCGCGGCGAAGCCCTCCGAGGTCACGGCCCTACTGCGGACGCTGGAAAAGATCCGCGATGAAGATGCGGCTGAAAGGGGCCAAGGGACGGGCAAACCCCACACGGGCGAGGCCCCAGCCCGGCCCCCGGTGCAGACGCGTGGTGGGGTGGACCTGAAGAAAACTCCCGAGCCGACGATGCCAGATAAAAAGGCGCCTTCGGTGACAGACATTGTGGCCATCCGCATGCAGGCGCAGGCCATTGGCGACATCGTGGGGTACAAGCTGGCGCAGTCGATGAAGACGGACCCGGTGGTGATCTATGCCGATCAGCCTATGCATCTGATCGGCCACAGCGCGGGCGGTTTTCTAGTGGTGCGCGCAGCGCTGGTGCTGAAGCGATTTGGCCTTCTGCCGAAGAACAGCCGGGTGACGCTGCTGGATACGCCCCTACCTGATGTGAACGATCTGTATGAGCTGCTGGAACCTAATGGGGATAGCCGCTGCCAGGTGGACTTTTACAAATCGTCCTTCTTTGCCCAGCGCGTGCCGCCAGATTCCCCGGAACGGCCTAACTACCGATGCTACGAGCTGCAACCAGATGCGACACCGGAGGGGAGTGACCCGTACCTGTACGCGCACTCGTACGCGCACCAGTGGTACATCCGCTCCATCCGCCGACCTGAAATGGGGGCGGAGATGCCGCCAGGTTTTCGTGCGTCTCCCTTTTGGCCACGATTAAAACCGCACGCGCCATGACGTACTGTTTACCTGCCTGACTGCCCTTATCTTTTCCTGATATGAATCCTTTCTTTTACCGCAGCGGTCTTGTCCTGGTTTCACTGGCGCTGCTGTCGTGCGGGTCTGCCGCTTACCGCAGCAGCATCCGTAATTACAGCGATGCCTATGCGCGCGGGAGCGATGACCAGATGCTGCTGAACCTGGTGCGCCTGCGCCAGCACCAGCCTGCCCACTGGGTGCAGCCGGGGCCCATCACCACCTCGATGAACTTCGAGCGAGGCCTGAATGCAGGGTCCGCGCGCGGGGAGAGATCACTGGGGCTGGCGGGCAGTCTGGGGCTGAACCTGAAGGCGGATGAACGGCCCAGCTTCACCTACATCCCGCTGACCGGAAAGGAGTTTACGGATCGGATGATGGCACCCATTCCGCCGAAGGTCTTTATCACGCTGTTTGAGGAAGGCTGGCCGATTGACCGCCTGATGCGGCTGATGGTGGAGCGCATTGAACTGGGCAGTGGGAAGGGCGGGTTGACGATCTTGCCGAATGATCCCGGTAGTGGCCGATCCACGTACCTGACGTTTTTGAAGACCTGTGAGGTGGCGCGCATCCTGCAGCGTGAAGGGGCGCTGGATCTGGAGGTGCAGCGCCGTTTTTCACCCCTGGCGGCGGGCCATTCCAGCCCCCTGCAACCCAGCACGAATGATCTGATAAATGCGCGTGAAAAAGGCCTGATATGGCAGCAGCAGGGCACGGGCTGGGTGCTGGGAGAAATGCAGCAGCAGGCGGTCTTCCGGGTGCGTGAAGGGGCAGCAAAGACGGTGGCCCTAAGCAGCCTGAGGAGCCAGCCGGAATTCCAGTCGGCGGATGGTGAGGAGGCCATCTCCACCTTTCTCCAGATCGTGGAAAAGGGACTGAGCCTGAGGGCGGATGGTGGGACGGATGGCGGCTCTGGCGCGCGTGCGGAGCTGGTGGTACGCTCCTTTGGCGGAATCATGAGCGCGGTGGCGCAGGAAGAGCCTGCCTATGAAGGCATGAGCGATGCCCAACAAGCTGTTTTGAAAAGCGCAGTGCCCGCTGCGCAACAGGAACCCATCCTGCGACTGAGCTGGGCGGGGGTGCCTGCGGCGGACCTGCAAAAGCCCACGGTAAAGATCCACCTGGATGGGGAATCTTGGATGATCACCGATTATAAGCAGGGGGAGCAACGTTCGCGCAATCGGGATACCTTTCGTTTCCTGGTGGGGCTGTCGCACCTCGTCGCCTCGGATCTCGATAGCCTGAAGTTCCCTCAGACGTTGTTGATCCAGTGATGAGGGGTGAAGGGCGGTGTGGGGGCGGATGTGTGGCTGAATGCGTGCACGTTTCTCCCCTCCGGGAAACAGTGCGCAGCCAGGCCTGCCGCCTCCGCCCGCAGTGTGAGGCGGTAACGCCTGGCACCGATGATGATGAAAATAAGGGGCGAGTGCTGGAACCGCGCCTGACGAAGCGGCATGAACACGCTGCGCCAGCTTGAAAAGCCAGCGCCTCGCGGGTGGGGCGCCGGACATACCCCACCTACGATGGGGAGACGGCATGTGTCTTCAGAGCGCTTTAGGGGTCTCCGACGGTGAAGGTGACGGTGGCTTTTTCGGGGCCGCAGCGGACTTCGAGGTGGTGAGCGCCTCTGACCAGGGGCCAGGTGAGGGTTTGCCCAGGTGGGCTGGTGGCTAGGGGGGCGTGATTGAGCCACCACTCGAGAGGCTGCCCCTGAGCACCGATGGCGCGGAGTTCCAATTTTTGACGGCTGCGAGGGAGGTGAGGATCGATGATGAACTGGGCACCTTGCCGGGGGGAGACGATGTTTAGGGGTTCTCCGGCGCTGACGGCGGCACCGAGGTAATTGTGACTGCTGGCGCACCAGAGTTCATAGGTGCTGGGGAGGGTGAGCTGCGGTGGGCCATTGGGACGGGCCTGGTAGTAGCTGTCGGCATCGGCTTCAGGCTCGGTGCCGGGGAGGAACCATTCCTGGACGCGGGAGGGGCTGGCGGCGGTGGGGAGAAGGCCGGTGACGGCGCAGATTTCCCGGGGGCGGAGGGCGGCGGATTCGACGAGTGGGGGGAGGCTGGGATCAAGCGTGAGGACTTGATTCATGATGTCACGCCAGAGGGGAGCAGGCCCGGTGACGGAGGCCAGCTCTCGCATGGGGGCCCCAGAAAAGTTGCCGATCCACACGCCGACACAGTGCTGGGCCGTGGCACCGAGGGTCCAGGCATCGCGAAAGCCGGAGCTGGTGCCGGTTTTGCAGGCAATGCGGCGGTTTTCAAAAGCGAGGGGGGTGAAGGGGCCGAAGGATTTTCTGCGAGCATCGTTGTCACTGAGAACATCGGCAAGGATGTCAGCGGCTGAGGGTGAGGCGATCACGCGATGGCGTGGGCTCTCGCCCTGGAGGCAAACGGGTTGGCTGAGGGTGCCGTGATTGGCAAAGGTGCCGAAGGCGGCGGTGACATCCAGCATGCGGACCTCTGCATTGCCCAAAATGAGGCCTGCGCCGTAGTCCTCCAGCCCTCGCGCCGTGTGGATGCCCGCATCATGCAGACCATTGAGAGCGGCCCTCGCGCCGACACGGGCCAAGGTAAGGACAGCAGGCACATTGAGAGAATTGGCCAAGGCCTCACGCATGCGCACGGGGCCCCAGAAACGCTGATCATAGTTTTTGGGGTCGTAGTCCACATACTCGGAGCGGATGGCATCTGGAGTATCTGGCAGCAGCGTGGCGGCAGTGATCAAACGACGATCCAGGGCCTGGAGATAAAGGAAGGGCTTGAGGATAGACCCCGCAGAGCGCGGCAGTGTCACCCCATTGATCTGTCCCTGGCCAGTCTTGGAAAGGGAGGCGCTAACCCAAGCACGAATGGCCCCTGTCTGGTGATTGAGCACCAGCACCGCCGCATCCCGTGCCTGATGAAGGGTGAGCCGCCGGAGGTGGCGGGCCACGATGGATTCCACCCGCGCTTGCAGGGATAAGTCGAGCGTGGTGCGCACCGTCCCTGCCAGGTGAGGGTGCTGGCGCTGGAGATGCTGGACGAAGTGGGACGCTAAAATCACCGTAGGCTGGCGCGGCAGGACGGTGGGAGGAGTGCGCCATTGCTCCCGCTCCGCAGCCGTGAGCACCCCGGCATCTTGCAGTCGGCCCAGGGCAAACTGGTAACGCTGGCCCGCCTCAGCAGGGTGCCTCCACGGGTTGTAGCGGGTGGGGGCACGCGGCAGAGCCGCCAGGAAAAGGGCCTCTGGGGCGGTGAGGCTGGCTGCACTTTTGCCAAAGTACTGGCGGGCCGCGGCCTCAGCCCCATGGAAGCGATTTCCATAACTGACTTGGTTAAGGTAGCGCGTGAGGATCTGCTCCTTGGTCCACTCCCGCTCCAGCCGCAGGGCAGCCAGGGCCTCGCGCAGTTTACGCCCCCAGGTGCGCGGCTGCGGGGGCTGGGAGTTTTTGATCAACTGCTGAGTTAAAGTGGAAGCGCCCGCCATGATGCGCCCGCTGCGGAGATTGCGGAAAAAGGCGATGCCAATGGCGGGCACATCAATGCCGCTGTGCTGGTAAAACCGCCGATCCTCTAGCCCGATGGTGGCGCGTATGAGCCATGGGCTGAGGGCACCTGCCGAGACGGGAAATTGCAGCCGGGCCTCCCTGCCAGGCAGCTCTGCCATCACGGTCCCGTGGCAGTCCAGCACGACGGGGGTGCTGACTAGGCTGGACTGCAAAGAAGGCGGCAGGGGAGCGGTGCGAATGGCGATTTCCAAAGCGCCCCCCAGCCCAAGGACGCCTAGAAAAACGATACCTAGCCTAACCAAGAGTTTTTTAAAACCCTGTTTTTTACTCCTGGGCAGCGAGGACTTTCGCATCGGCGGTCGAGGCGTTTATGCGTTGATCATACAGCAGCGAGGCCTGGGCGGCAGGCCAAGAAAAGGTGCCATTCCCCACCACCTGAGTGAGCACGGTGTAGGTGCTTTCACCTGCGGGCAGGGAGTCAAAGACCACCCGCACGCGATGGCTGCTGTGATCAGCATGGCTGAGCTTGGCCTCACGCGGATTTTCGGGGAGGGAGAAGGCTTTGCGCACGGAGGGCAGGTCAGGGTTGAGCGACTCCAGCGCAGCAGGCAGTTCTTCTTCGATCACGACGAAGTTCTGAGGTTTGTCACACTGAATGCGGTAGGTCAGCAGGACAAAATCTCCGAGCCGCAGCGGGGCCTCCGTGGAGCCTTTTCGGTCTGGAGCTTTGTGCGTGTAAACCTCACGTGTGAGGGCCAGTCCAGACTGGGCGATGGGCTCAGGGCTGGCGGCACGGTAGGAGGCACGCAGCAGCCAGGAAGTGGGCACCTGGAAGGCCAGCGGTTTTTGAAACAGCGAAGGCAGCGTGTTCACAGGACGGCGCAGCCAACCGAGGGTGACGCCATTGGCGGAAGTGATGTAGTCATCCCGACCGAGATCCTGAGCACTCAAGGGTGCAGGCTGCTCGAGCTTTAAAAACGCGGAGGCGGCCAGCAGTCTCCAGATGTTCTCCTGGGCCAGTACTTGGCGATCATCCACCACCAGAGACTGGAGTGCCTGGTCTGCGGTGAGGCGTGCGGCTTCCCCCACTTCCTGGCCAGCCAGGGTGCTTAAGGTCAGCAGTCGGATCGCGGCTGCACGCTGCGGCGTGGTAAGGGTGGTGGAGTCCAGCCCACGGGGCAGTGCGTAGCCTTTGATCTCTGCCAGCAGGGTGTTCATTTCCTCCTGGGTGAGCAGCAAAGGCATTTTTTCATCGGAGTCCTCAGGACGTTCCTGGAGTACGTGAACGGCCATGGCCAAAAAGCAGCGTCCTTCCAGCCCCAGGTCTTCTTCACGGTGGGTGAAAAGGCTGCGCACCACGGCGGCTAGGCCTTGGAGTGAGTAAGGGTTGTAGGAATCGGGAGCATAGGCTTCTGCTAGCAGGGCCAGTGACCGGACAAAGGGCGTGGCGGCAGCTTGGTCCCCAGCACGGTAGTTGGGGTTCAAAGCGCCCTTGCGCCAGTAGCTGAGCTTGGTGGCGAGGCGCTCAGACCAAAGGGAGGCTGTGTCTTCACCCGTTTCTTCGCGATTTTTGGTCAATTGCACAGCGAGCGTCACTAATGCGGTGACGGGATCATTGGGCTCGCCCGAGTTGGGGAAGCGGGGAAACCAGCCGCTTTCTTCGTCTGGGATGATGGATTTTTCCAGGGTGGCTACAGCATCTGCGGCATCCGTGGTGGCCTGTTGGCGCAGCCAAGAGGGGACGGGCTCGGGCTCATCTCCTGGCGGTGGCAGCACGGTGTCTGGGCTGTCAGGGACCCAGGGCAGGTAAGCACCCAGTTCAGGCACCAGCAGTGGGGTGAAAGCCTCGGCAGCCAGATCGGGCAAGAGCACGTTTTTGCTGCGCACGCGTTTGCCAGGGGAGAAGGTGACCAGGTGCGGCAGCCACTGGGTGCCAGAGAGCATCACATCCACCACACTGCCCGCTTCCTGGGACCAGGCGGGCCTAGTACTAGCGGCCACGTCCCAGGCGGTGCCCGTGGGCAAGTCCCCGGTGACGATCTCCGTCCGCTCAGCATAGCGCGGCAGCAGGCTCAGCGTGATGGCGGTGCCGTCTGAAAGCGCGGAGGCATCCGTCGCGATGCCTTTGAAAATGAGGCGCAGGGAGCTGCCAACCCCCGCTTCCCCCACACGCAGTTTTGCACTGGCGACCTGGGTTTTCCCTTGAGTCAGGGTGAACTGCTGCTGCCCACCTTCCAGCAAGGTGGCGTTGCCTTCCACTTCGATGCTATAGTTCACAGGCAGGCTGGCTTGGGCCTCTTGGGTGAGCTGGCAGCGCAGTTCCAGTTCATCCCCTTCCCGGACAAATTGAGGCAGGGTGGGCTCCACCCGAAGTGGGTTGCTCACCTTAACGCTGGTCTCTCCGATGCCCACCTGCGAAGTGGCGGTGTGAGCCAGGGCGGAGATGCGGTAGCTCGTCAGGGTATCTGGGGCCTCAAAGGCATAGGCAGCCCGGCCTGCGGCATCTGTGCGCACCCGCACCTGCCAGAGCGGCCGTGGCTTTTCGTTTTCTCTTAGAATGACGGTGGGGACGAGCGTCTTTTCTCTTCCTGAGCCTAGGATGAAGCCTTTCTCAAACTGGGAAAGCGAGGCTACCTGCGCTTCAGACCACTGCGCCCCGAGGGCCACATTCATGCGCACGTTGTGCATCCGCTCTGGGTAGAGGCTGGGGGTGGGATCTGGCAGCTTCCAGTTTCCGAGGGACAGGATGCTCTCATCGATGGCGAAGACGAGGACATCCGCATTCGGGACGGGCTGCCCAGCGCTCTGGACTAAAACGTGACCTGTCACCTGCTCCCGCACTCGCACATTCGGCACATCCAGTTTCGGCGTCACCGTCAGTTGTACTTCGGGGTCCATCACCTTCACGGGACAGATGGCAAAACGCTCCGCAGGCTTTCCTGATTCATCCGGCTGGCCCATCAGGTGGAGGCGGATAAACGCATTGGGGAAATACTCTTTCCGAATCGGCACCTCAATCTCGGCGGAGGTGCCTTTCATTTGGAAAAGAGGCAGGGTCTCCAATAAATCATCCGTCTCCACGGAAACACGAATCGCCCCAGGAAAGGCGGTGCGGACTTGGATCTTGGCCGTGCTACCGACAGTGACGGGGTCTTTTTCCAGCACGGCTTCAAAGGTGGTATCATTGGTTAGGACGAGATCCGTCTGCTCCTGCACGCCATGCAAAAACGTGCTCACGGGCACGGCTTGGGGATTGTTGACCGGGGTCGCACAGACCACGTAGTCACCTGGCTCAGCCGCAGGTAAAACACCATCAAAAGGGAGCCGCACTTTCTGCTTCCACACGCTGCGGAATTCCGGCACGTTGCGGTACTTCATCACATGTTCAGACACACGTTCATGAACGGTATTGATGGTGCGGCGGTACATTTCCAGATCCGCCTCGCCCCCGCTGCCTTGCTTGCCTTCGGCATTGATGGTGGTCAAAAGGATGGGCACACCAGGCTCCCCGAGAGCCCGCTTCGGCGAATAGATAGCCAGTGCCTGCGGGGCAAACTGGATGTGCTGCGTGGCCGCGGCACGCCGGGACTGCCCAGCCTCCGTCTTCACATCCACCGTCCAAAAGACCTGCGCGCGGTGACTGCGGCCCAAGTTAGGAAAAGGACACTCAGACACCAGGACCAACTCCCCTGTTTCATTCAGTTTTTGCTCGCCCCGCACCGGGTGAGAGGCTGGCACGGCAGGCCCCCGCGTGAAATTGGCAGAGCCTAACTTCATGGTTTCAAAGACGCCTTCCAGGCCTTGCTGACTGGCCGCAGGGGAGAACCGATCCGCAAAGGCATAGTCAGACCAAAATTCCGCATAGGAATACTCATCTTCGTAGTCCAGCTTGAAGACAGATTCCAGGGAATCTCCAGCGGGAGTGAAGTTATTCAGCTCGCCGGGCCCAGCGGGCTCTGCTTCGTCGAAATTCATCTCCGGGCCAGACTCGGGCAGCCAGTCCTGCATCACCCACTCCGCCGTCCAGGTGACGGTGGCATCGCGGTTGGCACTGCCATGGAAAAAGTGGGACGTGAGGCGGGCCTCGGCACGGGTGCCGGTCATGGTTTCAGCCTTTAAATCAGCCGAAAAAGTCGGCGGGCGAAACTCGGTGATGCCCGCTTCAGCAACGGCGAGTTGGTCGCCCTCGTCCTGCATCAATTTAAAGGTGACCCAACTAGAAGTTTGGTCTTTGGGGATCTTCCACATGGCGCTGCCACCCCCGGAGGAGGAAAGCGTCAACGGCAGTTCCTCGACATCTTCTTGCTCTTCGCCTGCGCCGAGGCTGACCTGTATTTTATAGCGGCTTCCTGGTTCTGGCAGGGTCAAGCCCCCATCGCCACGTTCCCGCACCAGAGCGTAGATTTGCACTTCCTCGCCCGGTTCATACAGGTCTCCATTGGTGACCAGCAGGCATTGAGCTTCCCCCTCCGTGGAGAACTGGTGATCTTCAACCGTGGAGTAGTCACCTTGCTGAAAACACCAGCCCGAGGCATTGCCTGCGGCCAAGAGGTAAGGGTCATTGTCCTGGCCTTGGAGTTTTTGAAAACGGGCCATGCCATCCGCCTCGGTGACTGCTTCATCCATCAATTGCCCCTCTTCCGAGAAAGCCTGCACCGTGATGCCTGACACACCAGCCCCGCCTGCCAAGGAGGAAAGGCGCACGGCCCGGTCCTCTCCCGTGGCGATGAAATTCATGTACCAGTCAGACAGAGAAATGAGCGTGCGGTTGCCACACAGGCGGCCATCCACGCCACTGCCTTCCACCTCCAGCAGGTACAGCCCCGCCACCTGGGAGCCCGCGGTGGGCTTCCAGCGGATGTTCCTTGCCACTTCTTCTTCACCGGGGGCTGCGGGCAATTGATCCGTCGCGGCCACGCGGAGCTCCAGCGCCTGGATGAGAGAATCGGTGAGGGTAAACTTCAGGCTGCCGTCACGAGGATCTAACTGCGGGATGCCTTGATCATCCAAGACTGGTGCGGCAAATTCGCGCAGCCGTTTGCGGACTTCCGTCAGCTTTTCCAACGGCACCTCCGCCAGCTTCCATGTCAGTGCTTGCGTGCGGCAGTGAGAGAGAGACACATCCACGCCCGCGCTGTAGCGCTGAGCCAGGAAATCGCTGGGCATGATGATGCTGGGCCGTCGTTCGGGGATGGTGACCGTCCACTGTTTCGCCTCATGGGTTTTGAATCCGCTTTTGGATTCTATGCCCGGCTCCACCTGGATGACATAGTTGATCCCCTGTCGAAAATCGCCCTTCAACACGGCGATCTTGCGCTCCGCTTTGACCGTCAGTCCCGCCACTTCAGGGGTCACTTTGAAATGCTTGGCATCGAGTTGGCGGGCATCCAGCGACTGATTAAAAAAGACCCGGGCGTAAGACCCCTCTCGGGGCTGATTGTATCCCCGGGCGAATTTGCTGAGCAAAGGCTGGCACTGCCCTGCGGGGTAAACGCGCAGATACTGCGTTTGGTAATCCCCGCGCGCTGCCTGCAGCCGCTCCACCACGAGCCAGTAATTTCTGCCAGCGGTCAGTTCCTTGCGCGGTTGGACGAAGATCAAACCTTGAGGTTTACCCGTCTGCCACTCTTCCAGGCAGGCGATGACGGCGTGTCGCTCACCAGACTCGGCATCAATGAAGGCCACACGCTCGGCAACGTCCGCGGGCAAGACATCGCGGCTGAATTCCAGCCGGGCACGTGGTCGGGCGGAAAGGTGGTTCGTTTGACTCAGTTCCTCCACCTCCATTTGATTGGCATCAAAAAGTCGGACGCTGACGATACCAAAGTCCTCTGAGGCCAGCTCAGCCCCCCAGCCTTGGGGATTGACGGCATGTCCCTCCACATCCTGCAAGCCGCTGCGCAACGTCAGTCGGTAGGCCACTTCAGGGATGCCATAACCCGTCTGGATGACCCCACGTCTCGGGCTCAGCCACCTGAAGGTGTGATCTGGGGAAGGATCAATGACGACAGGAGACGGGATCTCACGGGCAGCGGAGGCAGACTCTTCATCCTCCGCAGCATCCTCCGCCTCGATGAGGTCATTCTGCACCATATCCACAGGGAACGTGATGTAGATTTTCTTTTTCAGCAGCCCCTGGGTTTGGGATAGCTGGATGCCGCCTGCATCCGGGATCAAGGGTGGCAATGGTCCAGTATCCACGCCGGAGGAAGAAACGGAGTCCGCAGGTTTACAGCCTGCCAGGGCCAGCAGACACACCAGTGCGCAGGAGCGAAAGATGAAAGGGATCATAGAAAAAAGTCAGTCAGAGGGGCTTCACTAATTGCGCAGTTTCATCGCGGCCTGGTCGTCCAGCTCCGCCTCAGCTTCTTTACCCAGCTTTCGGAGGTAGCGCGCTCGCAGCTCGTGGTAGTAGGGTCGCGGCAGTCTCTGCACTATCTCTGTGATGGTGCGCACAGCGGCCTCCGCCTGCCCCAGACCGAACTCGGCCTCGGCCTTGATCTCGATGTGGTCAATGTACTTGGTCTTGAGCGCCTGCATCGCTGTGGCCTCCTTCAAAGCATCTTCAAAACGCCCCAACCGCAGCAGGTGCTTCGCACGCCAGTAGTGAGCGAGGTGATTGTCCGGCTCGATCTTTAAAGCCGCTTCCGCATCGGCAAGACCGAGGTTCCCTTGAGCAAATTGAAACCAGCCGGATGAGCGCTGGAGCAGGACCGCCGCATTGTTCGCATCCGCCATCAGCACCTTGTCGGCGATGAATTGGTTCATGAGATTAGTCCAAGAACGTGCCATCCATTCTTCCCACTGTTGACTGTTAAAATAGAAAGACTTGAGCGAGATGATTTTGCTGCCCGCAGGCACGCTCCTACCGCCACGGATCAAGCTGGCGACACGGATGAAATCAATGGCCGTGGATCGACCATTGGTGAGCTTATTCGCCATGTCCAGATCACTCAGAGCTTCAGGATATTGCTCTGCTGTCAACAGGATGCGGGCTCGCGCCAGCCAGAGTTCCGGCACGGATTTTCCCCGGCTATCAGAGAGATTTTCCGAAGCTGTTGCCAGAGCCTTTCGGTGGGTGAGCAGGCGTGCCAGTGGTGGCCCCAGTTCGAGCACTTCCGGCAGGTCCGGCGCGGCTAGCTTGGCCTCTTCAAAATCTTTTTCGGCGAGGTCCAGTTTGAATAATCGCAGGCGTGCTTTTGCCCGGCGGATTTTGGCCAAAACATGGTCCTCCCAGGCCCAACTGGTATTGATGATGTTTTCCACCTCGGTCCACATCTCCTTCTCCACGTAGTAGCTGGAGATGCGATCCAGCAGTCGGCGCTTGATCTCATCTTCAAGCCCCGGCGTGCGCAGGTAGCTCGTCCAGGTAGTGATGGCTGTGGCTTGATTGCCATTTTTCCATTGCCACTGAGCTTCCAGATCCAGCACTTCATTTTTGGGCAAGCCATGGCGGCTCCATTCGCCAAACAGGCGTTGGATCTCGGCCTGCTGCTTCTCCTTGTTCATCAAGCCTGAATCATCGTAAATCCGCGCCAGCACCTCCGCTGCAAAAGCCCGTGGGTAATCCGGGTCCAGCTTCTGCAAGCGGCGTGAAATCTCCAATACATCCAGCGCTGGAAAATTGGCCGTCGGTGAAGAGGGGAAATTTCCATCTTCTTCATCTTCGCTGAACTCCTCATCTTCGGGGATCTGTTCTTGCCCAGATGAAGGTGTGGCCAGTTTGGGCCAGGCACGTTCAGTGAGGGCTGCGACAGCTAGATCCAACTGCTTTTTCAGGTCTTCTTTTTCACTCAGCTTGGCCAAGTTATCCGTCAGGGTCTGATCCACCGATTGCAGGTGCCTCATCGCGAGGGCAGCTCCCGTGCCCAGAACTGCGACGGTGGCAGCAGCCCAGATGAAACGCTGCGTGCGCCGCCGCTGAGCCGAGGCCACGGAAGCTTTGACAAACGCTTGCTCGACCGAGTCCAGGTCATCCAGATCCGCCAGAAGTTCCTGAGCCTCCTTGAGCCGCGCCCCTCGATCCCACAAGAAATCGCGGGCGCGTTTCCTTTCCAGCCAGTCCATGGCCGAGGTGGCCGCGCGTGAGCGAAGAACCAAAAAGGTGCGGTTCAGAGCGATGGCATCGGCCAGATCCTTCCACTTACGAAACAGGGCTTCATGGGTGACGAAGATCACTGGCTGCTTGTCCACCCCAGCGGTTTTCGTGAGCAAACGCCCCTCCACCAAAGCGGCGATGAGATCCCCCAGCTCCGCCTTAGCCCCCGTAAAAATGGCCAGGGGCGTGATGCGCCGCAGGGCTGGTTCATCCTTGTCCCGGCCCAGAGTGACGAGTGTGCGGGCTAGGTGTTTCAGCGGATTTTGCACCGCCGGATGGTTCTTTAAATAGTGGGCGTAGATCTCCTCCGCCCGTGATTTCACCGCGCCCTCCAGTCCTCCCAGTTCATCCAGGCAGGCATGGGTCATGGTGGGGACGCCGCCCACCAGCTCACGTCGGGCATACAGCTCTCGTAAAACGAAGCTCAGCAGCGGTAGGCCATCCGGTGCGTGCCTGGCCTCCGCCAGCAGGCGGCTCTCTAGCCGCACTCCCGTGACGGGGTCTTCCTCAAAAGCCACTCCCGCAGCGCGTGCTGGCATGCGGATCATGAGGTCCATGTCCGCCTCCGTGGGTGCCAGCAGGGCATACTGCCCGCCCTGGGAAAGCTCCGCCAGCTCTGGCAGATCATCGGTTAGGCGACCGAGCTGGTCACTCCGGGTCGTGGCCACGACCCAGACGATGCCGGAACGCGCCAGGACATTGAGCGCCGCCGCAAAGGCTTTTCTTTGTTCCCGTGGAAAGCGGCGATCATCCGAGAAAATTTGCTCAATCTGATCCACCAGCAAAACCAGCTTCGTAGGCGGCAGATCCGGCAGCGCCTCACGCGACTGTACTTCCTGAGCCGTGAGGACAAGGGCGGAATTGATGCTGGGCACCATCCCCTCAGGGTTCTGCTCCAGCCTCAGGGCCAAAGCCTTCACATCACCTGTATCCCGGCGCAGCGTGGGGAGCGAACGCGCGCCCTGTAGGGCAGCGGCCAGGGCCTCCAGCAGACTGTCATTGGTGGACCCCGGCGTCAAGGTCGCCACGCCCCAGCAAGCCACCCCTTCCACCACACAACTCAGGTGCGTCATCGTCGGGATGACACCCGCCCGCAAAAGCGAGGATTTACCACTGCCGCTGGCCCCGTGGACAAGCGTGAAAGCCCTGCCAGCAGCCGCTTGATTCCGCATGGTGGTGAGGACGTCTTCAATCGCCTGAGACCGACCAAAGAAGATCTTGGCATCTTCAAAATCATACGCCTGCAAACCGCGAAACGGATTCTCCCCATGGTAGCTAGGCGCTGGCATCACCACCGGGCTATCCGCTGGATTTTTGGCGATGTAACCGTGGATCAACGCCCGCAGAGGTTTCTCTAGCTTGGCTTCAAATTGCCCCAGAGCCCGGTATTCATTGATCGCCGCTTTAAAGCTCGCATCTTCGTCAAAGAACCACCGCTGAATGAAGTCATTCAGGGCGGAAAGTTGACGTCCACGTTTAGCACTCTCCACCGGATCGTTCACGGGCATCGCCACTTCCTGCGTACGCCGATACACGAGGATGTCGGGGCTCTGCCGTTCCAGGTACGAATTGACAGCCGTCTCAATCTCAAAAGCTGTGCCGGAAGGATACTGCTCCCCGTTAGGCCGACGAAATTTCTTGCTCAGCATGGTGCCTAAGCGGGACCAGAGAATGCAAATCACCACATTAAAATCCGCCGTGAGAGGGATGTTCTCAGGGTCATTAAAACTGGCCGTGGCCCGCATCGGCTCATGCTCCCAGAAAAAGGGCTCGATGATGACCCGTCCCGAATACTCCAGTTTCAGCCTTTCGATGATGCGCTCCGCGCAGACACGCTCCATCGTCACATCACCAGGCGAAGAAACAAAAATGCGTATTTTTATCATGCTAAGACATGTAGATTAACGGTTTTCGCCTTCCAAAATGATTATATTAATTCACCTAGCCAGCGATGGTTAGGAATTTTCGTTTGGATGCAAGGAAAAACGGGCACTGGCAGGTGTTTGTGTCGCTTTTTGGGATCGTTCGTCCGGGGAGATGGGCGCGGGGGCCTTGGAGAAATGAACGAGGAATGAAAATGCCGCCGGCCCATCGCCCATCCTCTTTTACCTACACCCCGTCAGCTATCGGAAGGGTCCACTTTCTGGGGGCGTCGGTGATTAAGTGATACAGCAAATCACAGAAAGGATTTCCGGATAGAGCAGAGGGAGGCTGTTTTTTTCGGCTGAGTCATGACATGATTGAGCGCTTGGCAGATGCGCTCTTCAAATTCTTGGCCAGTGCGGGCAATCCAGTCCGCGAAGAAGTCCGATTTGAGCCTTAACCACAGTCGCTCAATGGGATTGAAGTCCGGGCTGTATGGCGGTAAAACAGCACTTCGAAATGGTGCCAACGCAGACTTTTGACCTTGTGCCAGGACGCATTGTCAAGCACCAGCACCCAGCTCACCCCTTCCTTCAAAGGCACGCTTTTGGCCAGCTCATCCAGAAGCGGCAAAGACCACTTGCACGGCACCCGCAGGTTGAAACCCAGATCATGGAGATAGCGGATGACGGTGTTATAGCTGAGCTCCACCTGGAGCTGTTCTATGAGCCAGCCATGCACTTTGACTCCCGTCCAGTGCTCCATGGCCACCTGGACGTCTTTCAGGCTGGCGTTGTCACCATTGGGTCTGACTTCAACCAGGTTCAAGGGTCTCCCCAAACCACACTCCGGCACAGCACTTTGTTCAAATCACAGATGCCGGGCATAATATAAAAAATTTGTTGTAAAACATTGATTTTCAATGAATTAAAACACCTTTTTGTGGATTTGCTGGCGTGACATCATGCATTGATCGCTTGATATCTATTTCCGAGGTCATCATCCTAGCAACCGCCTCTGCCCGCCGGACCAGGAACGTGCCGCAGGGTAAGGAGCCATCTTGGCATGAAATCGAATAAGCGGCTACTCCATCGCGTAGCCCTGAGAATCAAGCATTTAGGTGGTTTTCACGAGGAGGATCAAGGTCAAAAGGACGCAAAAGCATGCACTGATTGCCTGGCATCTTTTTCTAAGGCAGGCGTGTTTGAGATGACAGTGAAGGCCTCAGAAAAGGTGGAGGTCTCGGCAACGGAATTATCCAACGTGCGCAATGCCCTGATTGAGGCGAAGAATGGGAATGATGATGTGGCCTTTGCGAAGGCAGTGGCGGATTTTGATACCGCGCTAAAAAAGCTCGGGGTGGCCCAGGAGGCTCTGGAGAAAGTGAAAGCCCATGTGTGGGATAAAGGCTGGGGTGGCTCCTGGAGTGTGGATACCACTTGGAACGAGAGTGGCGAGAAGCACTGACTGCCTGGCATCTTTTTTCCAGCAGTGCGGCCTGGCAGCGGGCCAGCTTCCGTGACTTCTCGTGGACTTGCACAACTCGTGGCAGCCATTGTCGTAACAGGTCCACCGCGCCTTTAGAGTTGATGCGCCTAGCTCTTGCTGGTGCTGACTGGCGCTCTCCAAGATCAGGGCGCGGAGCAGTTGTAGGCCGGTGTGTGCAAATCCATTTGGGATATCATCCACATGTCCCTGCCCATGCTCGCCATATTCTGCATCAGGCTTTCTACGCTGACAAAGGATCTCAACCTGGAGCGGGCGATGGGAATCGAACCCACGTTTCGATAGACACGATTTCAACAATGTTCGAGGATGTTCAATTACGTTCATTTTAAATGGTTTAAGCGAATATCAAACAAGGATGAATTGACACAAACAATCCCGAATGTTATCAGTTTTGTTATCAGGTATGGCATCCGTCTTTCGCCGCGAAGGCACCAAATTTTTCCACGCTGACTTCCGCGATGCGAAAGGCATCAGGCGTCATCGTTCCACCAAGGTCACAAGCCGGAAAGAAGCAGAAAAAATTGCCGCCAAATATGAAGAGGCTGCCCAGAAGAGACGCACCTTTGTCCAGGTAAAACAGGTCATCAGTGACCTTCATGAAGAGATTACAGGTGAGACCGTTAAAGCTGTCAGCCTACGGGATTTCATCAGTGAATGGCTCAAAGAAAAGGAGGCTGAAACAAAGCCTTCCACCATGGATTTTTACCGCTCTGCCACCACCCGCTTTGCCGATTTCATAGGGACCCAAGACAACGGAGACATTTTTCACGTAGGCCGTGCATCAGTCGTGCAATATCGTGGCAACCTGTTGGAGACGATGTCTTCCACAAGCACCAACCACCACCTCAAGTGCATCAAGATGCTTTTTAGAGCGGCAAAGAAGAACGGTATCATTGCCGAAGATCCTGCCGAAAGCGTGGACACAGTCAGGAAGTCCGAGGAGGGAACTGAGCGCCTGCCGTTTGAGTTGGATGACATCAAGAAGGTTCTAGCTCTCGCCGATGATGAGTGGAAATCCATAATCCTGGTTGGCCTTTACATCGGTCAGCGTCTCTCAGATGTGGCCAAACTGGAGTGGTCTGCGATTGACCTGGATTCTGAAAAGATCACGCTTGTCACCACCAAGACAGGACGTCGCATGTCCCTTCCTATTGCTACGCCTCTCAAAAACCACCTCACAAAAACACCAAAGGAAAAACGGCAAGGCCCGCTTCATCCGCATGCTGCAGCCGTCTTTGCCAAAACTGGGAAGGTGAGCACGCTCAGCAATCAGTTTGCTAAGCTTTTGGCGGCAGCAGGGCTTCGCGAAAAGGTCAGCCATACCAAAACAAAATCTGGTCGCGGAGCCAAGCGCGACTTGAACGCACTGAGCTTCCACAGCCTGAGGCATACTGCGGTTTCGCTGCTCAAAGCGGCCGGCGTAGATCAAGCCACGGTCATGGAAATGATCGGCCACGAAAGCGAACAGATGAGCGCTCACTATACGCACGTGGGAGAGGAATCACTGAAAAAGGCAGCGGCAAAACTGCCCGACATCGTGAGTGAGTGAACGATCTACCTTCACCTCTTTCTCACCCTCGGCTTCTGGACCCGCAGCACCTCAAGCGTGTAACAGGCTCCGTCGGCAAAAGGCTGCCCCCCTGTCAGGCAATCACCCCTCTTTTTTCTCCACCCACAGCTACAAGTCTGCCTTGCAGTTTGCTATTAGCAGCCTGCTCAACGCTCGCAAAGAACGCGTCCGCATCAAAGTGCAGGATCATAGCTGATCACCTCTCAGGAAGCCGCAGAAGCGCAATCTGCCCCCCCTTGGATGACCAGCTCTCTCCCCGGAATGATATCCGGGTATTTGACATTGGCTGCTCGTAAATAAGGCACACCTGCCTGCAAAATGAACCGCTTGAGGGTGGTTTCACCATCAATGAGAGCTGCAACAATGTCTCCATGCCGGGGCTCCCGAAACTCCATGATAACCACATCTCCCTCCAAGATTCCCGCCCCCTTCATCGAATCTCCGCGAACTTTAAGGGCAAAGGTCCTGGCATTCTTCGGTAACCTCAGAGTGTCGAAATCTACATCCAGGCAGTAATCCTGCCGCCCCTCCTGCATTTCAGGCCTTCCCGCCAAATTCGCCTTGCAAAAATTTCGACATCGTTCCAGCATCATTTTGCTATGTCCCGTTCTTACAAACGCACAATTACCACCATTGCCCTTTTGGCGATGTTGATGGTGCAGTTGTCGGGTGGGATCTTTCACTATTATTGCGATTGCACGGGCAAATCGGCTATCACATTGGATGAGCATTGTCATGGAGAGAACGGTGAGTTGGGGCCGCTAAACCATGCTCCCTCTGGGCATGAGCACGACGATGATCACGATGAAACTCCTTTAAATTCAGACAGCCATCATCACCATGATTTGGTGCAGACGCCGACCGATACAGTGCCGCCGGATGTGGCGATGGCTCCTGTGGTCTGCCTCATGCCGATTCAGCTGATTGAAATCTTTGAGACGACCTTGGCTTCCATGAAGGAGCCGCAGTTGGTCGCTCAGCCGCCGCCTGATGAGGGTGGATCGCCATCGTTACCACTGATGGTGGTACGCTCGGTCGTGTTCTTGATTTGAGCAGGGCTTGCTGACGGGAATACCCGTCGAGCCGTTGTGTGATGTTCTACGGGCCTTTGCGCCTGGATCACACGCCTCTCTCCGCGTCGGCATTTTCCGCCGAATCCATGCACGCTAATCGTGCCTGGATCACCCCTGCATTCAAGCACTCCACCCACTTTCATCATGCACCCTCGTGTCCTTCTTTCGTTACTACTTTTTGCATCTCATGCCAATGCTGCCAGCCCTGGCGGCTCCTTATCATTGTCAGACGCCCTTGCACTGTCTCTCAGGCAAAACCCCGAACTCAAATCCTATGACTACGACATCCGCGCTGCTGAGGCGCGGACACTCCAGGCGGGATTAAAACCCAATCCCGTCATCAACTACAGCGCCCAAAACCTGCCCGGCAGCGGCCCCTACCGTGGTGGAGACATCATGGAAAACACTTTGGAACTGGGGCAGCTCGTTGAGCTGGGTGGTAAACGGCAGGCGCGTGTCAACGAAGCTTCTGCGAGTCGCAATGTGTCGGAGTGGGCATATCAAGTACGCCGTGTCGAGGTGCTTAAAAACACCACGCAGGCTTTCGTGGCAGTGCTCGCTGCCCAACGCCAAGTGCAACTCGCCGAGGAAACTGCCGCGCTGGCAGAGAAGGTCACGCCAATGACGCAGAAGCGTGTCGAGGCTGGCAAGGCCAACGCTGTTGAGGTCATGCGAAGCAAGGTAGCCGTTGCGTCGGCGAAGATCGAGATGGAACAGGCAAAGCGAACACTTGCCACGGCGAGAATCAATCTCGCAGTTCAGTGGGGATCGCAGACAGCGGACTTTGATTCCGTGAAAGGTGATCTGGAAGGCATCAAAGCTGTTCCGAAGTTTTCCACCCTCGTTCAGCGTATTCAAAATAATCCCGAGATCGCGCGATGGTCTGCTGAACGAGATCGACGCTACGCGGCACTGGCAAAGCAAAAGTCGCTGGCAAAGCCAGATATTACGGTCTCCGCTGGCCCGCGCATGTTGGGCAAGGCTGACGATGTTTCGTTCGTCGTAGGCTTCTCGATCCCACTGCCCTTCAAGAACAAAAACCAGGGAGGCATAGCCGAAGCGGAGGCGGAAATCGCCAAGACGGACAGCGAGCGCAAGACTTCTGAGATGAATGTGTATGCCCAGCTGAGCGCCGCGTATCAAGTTCTGCTCCGTGCCACCACGGAAGTTGAGCTGCTGAACAAAGACGTGCTGCCGGGCGCGAAGGAAGCCGAAGAAGCCGTCATGCAGGGCTACGAAGCTGGGCGCTTCACCCAGCTCGAAATCCTCGACGCACGCCGCACGCTCATCCAGGCGCGCAATCAGCACCTCCGCGCCCTCTCGGACTATCACCAGGCCCAGGCGGAGATTTCCGCACTTACCGCCGCGCCCATCACGCTGAACAAAGCCAGCAAGTAACACCCCATTCAAATTTACCCATTCATGAACTACAAAGCCATTCTCAATGCGGCGCTCATTGCACTGCTCCTCATCGGCGGCGCTTATGCTGCCAAACGCATCCTCGGCATCGAACTCGGCAGCAAAACAGAAGAAGGAGGTCATGGTGGAGCAGCCGCAGCCGATGATCCCAGCAAGCGACGCGGCCCACATGGTGGCCGCTATTTTGGCGAGCCTGACTTTGAGTGCGAAGTGCAGATCTACGAGCCGGAGGGCGTAACGCCTGAGTTTCACGTCTATTTCTACAAAGACGGCCAGCCCTTTGATCCGAAGGACGTGAAGATCGTCATCAAGCTGGAGCGAATCAACCGCACAGACACCATCAACTTTAAAAAAGAAGCCGACTACTACATCGGTGATGGCGATGTGGTGGAGCCGCATTCCTTCCATGCCTTTGTGAACGTGCAGGCCGAGGGCAGGACCTACGAGTGGAAGTTCGACTCCATCGAAGGCCGCGCCGAGATGCCGGATGAAATCCTGGCCCGTGCTGGCGTGGAAATGGTGAAGGCTGGCCCGGCCAAGATTCGCCAAAGCCTCAGCCTGCGAGGCCGTGTGCAGCTCAATGAGCAGACTCGCAGCGTCATCCATCCTCGATTCCCAGGCGTGGTGAAGACTGTGACCAAGGAGCTGGGCGACATGGTGAAGAAGGGTGATGTTCTCGCTACCGTGGAAAGCAATGAAAGCCTCCAGACCTATGAAGTCAAGGCAGACAGCGAAGGCACCGTTATCGAGCGTGAGGTGAGGCAGGGTGGCTTTGTGGACAGTGAGGACGCGCTCTTCGTTATTGTGGACCTCAGCCAAGTGTGGGTGGACTTCATCGTGCATCGCAAAGACTTCCCACTCCTCAAAGCAGGGCAGGCTGTGACCATCCATGCCGATGAAGGCATCGAAAGCGTCGAGGCCACGCTCAGCTATCTCTCGCCCTTCAGTGCCGAGGGATCACAGACCATGATGGCCCGCGCCGTGGTGCCCAATCCGAAGGGTGAGCTGCGTCCCGGTCTCTTCCTCACAGGCGATGTCGTCTATGAGGAAGCCGAAGTGCCCGTCGCCGTGAAGACCAGCGCCTTGCAGAGTTTCCGCGACTGGGATGTCGTCTTTGTCCGCGTCGGCACCTTGTTTGAGGCCATGCCCTTTGAGATCGGTCGCCGCGATGCGGAGTGGATCGAAGTCAAAGCGGGCATCCCCGCAGGCATCTCCTACGCCGCTGAAAATAGCTTCATCATCAAAGCCGATGTCATGAAGGGCGGCGCAACCCACGACCATTGATCTCTGCCCGCCATGATTGATTCCATCATCCAGTTTTCCATCAAGCAGCGCTGGGTCATCCTGCTGCTCGTGCTCGGCACCGCCATCCTCGGTGCCTACAATTACACCCGGCTGCCCATTGATGCCGTGCCAGACATCACGAATGTCCAGGTGCAGATCAACACCGAAGCACCCGGCTACTCGCCGCTCGAAGTCGAGCAGCGCGTCACCTTCGCCGTCGAGAATGCCATGGGCGGCCTTCCGCATCTCGACTACACCCGCTCCGTCTCACGCTACGGCCTCTCACAAGTCACAGTCGTGTTCAAAGACGGCACCGACATCTACTTCGGACGCCAGCTCATCGCCGAGCGTTTGCAGGAGGTGAAAAGTAAGCTGCCGCTAGGCCTGGAGCCGAGCATGGGGCCGATTGCCACCGGCCTTGGAGAAATCTTCATGTTCACCGTCACTGCCGAACCATCTGCACGAAACGAGGAAGGCAAAGCCTACACACCCACCGATCTGCGCACCATCCAGGACTGGATCATCAAGCCGCAGTTGCGAAACATCCCCGGCGTCATTGAGGTGAACACCATCGGCGGTTATGAGAAGCAGTTCCACGTCACACCTGATCCGAACAAGCTCGTCACTTTTGATGTGACGCTCCGACAGCTCATGGAGGCGCTTGACCTCAATAACGCCAACGTAGGCGCTGGCTACATCGAGAAAAATGGCGAGCAGTTGCTCATCCGCGCTCCCGGTCAGGCCGAGGGCATCGAAGACCTGCTCAACATCATTGTCGCTCATCGTGACGGCACGCCCATCCTGGTCAAAGACGTGGCCGATGTCGTGCATGGCCGCGAACTCCGCACCGGCGCGGCCACCGTGAATGGTGAGGAAGTCGTGCTCGCCACCGTC
The DNA here is from genome assembly GCF_014203045.1 of Prosthecobacter dejongeii. Lineage (NCBI taxonomy): Bacteria > Pseudomonadati > Verrucomicrobiota > Verrucomicrobiia > Verrucomicrobiales > Verrucomicrobiaceae > Prosthecobacter > Prosthecobacter dejongeii. Next base: position 194,134 of record NZ_JACHIF010000003.1, on the reverse strand, counting down.
TTCATGCTCGTCGGTGAAAACAGCCGCACCGTCTCCAGCCGCATCGCCACCAAGCTGGAGGAAGTGAATCGCTCGCTCCCCGAAGGTGTGCAGGCCAAGGCTGTCTATGACCGTACCACGCTCGTGGACTCCACCATTGAGACCGTGAAGAAGAATCTCTTTGAAGGAGCCACGCTTGTCATCGTCATCTTGTTCCTCCTGCTGGGGAACTTCCGAGCCGCGTTGCTCACCGCCTGCGTCATCCCGCTTTCGATGCTGCTCACCATCACCGGCATGGTCGGTGCGAAAATCAGCGGCAACTTGATGAGTCTCGGAGCACTCGACTTCGGCATCATCGTCGATGGCGCGGTCATCATCGTCGAGAACTGCATTCGCCGACTCGCCGAGGAGCAGCACCGTCATGGTCGCTTGCTTACCCGTGCCGAGCGCTTCGAGATCGTCTTCGCCGCTACTCGGGAAGTGCGAAAGGCCAGCATCTTCGGCGAACTCATCATCATGGTCGTCTATCTGCCCATCCTCACGCTCACCGGCATCGAGGGAAAGATGTTCTTCCCCATGGCCTTCACCGTGCTAGCCGCGCTGGGTGCTGCCATGATCTTGTCCGTGACCTTTGTGCCCGCCGCCGTCGCCATCTTTCTCGGTGGACGCATCAGTGAGAAAGAGAACATCCTTATCCGCACCGCCAAGGCCATCTATGAGCCGTTGTTGCGTGCCGCCATCGCCGCTCGCGGTGCCGTCGCCGCCGCTGCCGTCATCCTCGTCATGCTGTGCCTGCTGCTCGCTTCCAAAATGGGCAGCGAGTTCATTCCGCGTCTCGATGAAGGCGATTTCGCCCTGCACGCCCTGCGCATCCCCGGCACTAGCCTCACGCAGGCCGTGGAGATGCAGCGCACACTCGAAGCCAAGCTCGGGCAGATTCCCGAAGTGAAGGAAATCTTCACCAAGCTCGGCACCGCCGAGATCGCCACCGACCCCATGCCGCCTAGCGTCGCCGATTGCTTCATCATGATCAAACCGCGCAGCGAATGGGCCAATCCGAACATGCCCAAGTCAGAACTCGCCGACAAAGTCATGGCCGCAGCCAAATCCATCCCCGGCAACAACTACGAGCTGCTCCAGCCCATTGAGATGCGCTTCAACGAACTCATCGCCGGTGTCCGCAGTGACGTGGCCGTGAAGGTCTTTGGTGATGAAATGGAAGTCATGGAGGAAACTGCCGGACAGATCGAAGACGTACTCAAACAAGTCCCTGGTGCCGTGGATGTGAAGATGGAGCAAACCACCGGCCTTCCCGTGCTTACCATCGCCATCAACCGCCCCATGCTCGCCCGCTACGGCCTGAACATCGCCGACGTGCAGGAGGTTATCGAGATCGCCATCGGCGGCAAGGAAGCCGGACAAATCTTCGAGGGCGACCGCCGTTTCGCCATACTTGTGCGCCTGCCCGAAAAGCTGCGCACCGACCTCGAAGCGCTCAAACGCCTGCCAATCCCGCTGCCAAAAAAAGTGGATGGTGACGCCAAGCTCACCCGCATCGCCTACCAGCCGAAAAGCAGCATCGCCACTGCGGATACCATCCCGCTTGGCGAGCTGGCCGAGTTCACTCTCGCCCCAGGCCCCAACCAAATCAGTCGAGAGAACGCTAAACGCCGCGTCGTCGTCACCGCGAACGTGCGCGGTCGCGACATCGCCAGCTTTGTTGGTGAAGCACAAAAACGCATCGCTGAAGAAGTCACCGTGCAACCCGGTTACTGGATCAGTTGGGGTGGACAGTTTGAAAACCTCATCTCCGCCAGCCAGCGCCTCAAGATCGTGGTGCCCGTGGCATTACTGCTCATTCTGATACTGCTGTTCAGCGCCTTCGGTTCCGTCAAAGACGCCCTGCTCATCTTCACCGGCGTGCCAATGGCCCTAACTGGCGGCATCATCGCCTTGTGGTTGCGAGACATCCCACTTTCCATCTCCGCCGCCGTCGGCTTCATCGCATTGTCAGGCGTGGCCGTGCTCAACGGCGTCGTCATGATCAGCTTCATCCGCAAGCTCATCGAAGACGGTATGGACATTGATGAAGCCATCCTCGGCGGCTCCCTGACCCGCCTGCGTCCTGTGCTCATGACTGCGCTCGTCGCCAGTCTCGGCTTTGTCCCCATGGCACTCGCTACCGGCCCCGGAGCTGAGGTCCAGCGCCCCCTCGCCACCGTTGTCATCGGTGGCATCCTCAGCTCCACACTGCTCACGCTTCTCGTGCTGCCAGCGCTCTACCGCATGTTCCACCGCGTCACCGCACGCAAAGAAACCTCACCCGCCTAACACAGAACCATGAAAATTATCACATTCCTTTTCGCGAATCTGCTCCTCACATTAACCGCCTCCGCGCACGGCATTTCCGACGCGGACAAGCAGGGCATCTTGGAGGGTGGCAATCTTGAATACCTCAAGCTGGGAGCCACCCACATGCTCAGCGGTTACGACCATCTCCTGTTTTTGTTCGGCGTGATTTTCTTTCTCACGAAGTTCAAAGACATCGTGAAGTTCATCACCGCATTCACCCTGGGCCACTGCATCACGCTGGTCTTCGCCACGCTGCTACACATCCAGGCGAACTTCTACCTCATAGATGCCGTCATTGCTCTCACCGTCTGCTATAAGGCATTCGACAATCTCGACGGCTTCAGGAAATACATCGGTATTCAATCACCCAACTTGCTCACCGCTGTCTTTCTGTTTGGCCTCATCCATGGCTTCGGTCTATCCACCCGCTTGCAGCAGCTTCCACTGGGGCAGGAGGGACTCGTCCTGCGAATATTGTCATTTAATGTGGGTGTCGAAGTGGGGCAGATCATCGCACTCGCTGTCATGGGGCTATTCCTTGCGCAATGGCGCACAAGGCCTTCCTTCCTCCAATTCAGCAAGGCCGCCAATGTCCTACTCATGGCCGCCGGACTGCTCCTGCTGCTCATGCAACTGCACGGCTACCAGCACACCCGCTTCGCCGACGACTTCCCGCTCAATAAAGACGAGCACTTCCATATCCATGAAAACATGGACACCAATCGCGATCTCGAAACCGCTCAGACCGCGCCATAAACCCTTTTGCCGGGCATCCCGGTAGAAACCCAAACAAACAACTCAACACACCCATGAATCCTATGAAACACACCATGTTAGTCGCGATGAGCCTTTTCGCTCTCGCCGCCTGTTCTCCAGAGCACTCCCATGCCAAAGAAGGCGGCGGAGGCGGACATAGCCACTTCACTGAAATCCCTGCTACGGCAGACGGAATCTGGAAACTGCTGGGCGAGCAACAAACCAAGCTCGCCGCTGTCGTGGCCAGCAACGATCTCGGCGAGGCGCATGATCACGGCTACGCCATCCGCGACCTCGTGCGTGCCCTTCCTGGCAAAGTGTCTGCCGAGAACAAGGCCAAAGCCGAAGCCGCCGCCGTGGAAGTCGCCAAACACGCCACCGCCATCGACAAGTCCAGCGCTGCCGGGGCGCAGAAAGCCACTCAGGCGAATGTCGAAAAAATGGTGGAAGCAGTTACCATGCTGAAAACACAGTTGCAGGCCAAATAAGCCTGGGAGGTTTGGCGGGGCTGTATCCTCAGCCCCGCCCGCTTTCTGCAAGATACCACCCGCCGAATCACAATCATGAACACAACATCTACATCCCTTTGGCATCATCGCGCGTTTCAGCAACTTTTCTGGGCGCACGCGCTCAGTTTGGTGGGAAGCGGCTTGTGTTCACTGGCACTCGGTCTGCTGGCTCATGAGCTAGTCGGTGCATCCGCATCTTCGGTGCTGGGCATCACGCTCGCGATTCGCATTGCGGTGATCGTTCTCTGCTCCCCTTGGGCGGGAAAGCTGGCCGATCACTTTGGTGCACGCCGCCTCATGGTGGCGTCTGACCTCATGCGGACAGCCGTGGTTATCGGCTTCTTCTTTGCCGATGCCGTATGGCAGATCTACGCCCTGGCGGTGCTGTTGAATCTTGGTTCTGCCATTTTCACACCCATTTACCGGGCCGTCATTCCTGGCGTGGTCAGCGCAGAGCAGTATCCGCGTGCTCTTGCCATCGGCTCCATCGCCTATGATGCCTCCAACATCCTCGGTCCCTCGCTTGCGGCGTTGGTCATCGCAGTGGCGGGCTTTCGCGGAAACTTCATCCTGGACGCTGTCACCTTCCTCGGCAGCGCAGCCCTGCTTTATGGCCTACCACGTCTTGCTATCGAGACGACGACCGATGCCAAGAAAGCACCGACCTCTGTGCGCCACGGACTCACCGCCATGTTTCAGCGGAAACCCTTGCGTGAGTCGCTTTTCCTGGCCTTTCAGACCAGCATCGGCGGAGCCTTTGTCATCGTAGCCACGGTGAACTTCGTGAAGAACGACCTCCACCTCAGCGATTCCGCCTACGCCTGGGTGATGGCCTCCTTCGGTGTCGGCTCCGTTGTTGCCGCATTAATCTACAGCAAACTTTCCATCAGCGGACGAGATGCCGCTGTCATCGCCTGTGCCCCGGTCATGCTCGGGGCGCTGGTCGTCGTAGCACTACTGCCACAATATTCTATTTTGTTCATTGCATGGTGGCTCATCGGCATGAGCTACAGCATTCTCGGCATCCGTGGCAGTGAGTTGCTAGCTGCGAACAGCGATGGAGCCGAACGCGCCCACATTTACGCCGCGCACTTCGCCCTCAGCCATGCAGGCTGGGGCCTTACGTATCCGCTGGCAGGCTTCACCACCACCGCCATCGGCTTCGGACTCACCGCCTGGGTTTTTGCCGCGCTTATCGCACTCGTTTCTGCCCCCATGTGGCTTTCAGGCAGAGCACGTTTGCCTGATGGGCATTGATTCCAACATGGCAAATCCAGCCCATAGCACCATGAAGGCCAGAAGATATGATAAAAAGACAATGGATGCGCCAGCTATACAGGCGCGGTCGAGCAAAATCATGCTCATAAGCCTGCCCCTCATCATTCTAGGTGGCCCCGCTTTAATGCTGCATTTTTCCTCCATCCGTAATCAGTCGGCCTCGGTGTCGGGAACCGTAGAAAAATGGCGGCCACTCTACCATCTGAATGATGCTCAGGCGGCCAGCATCCAGCAGATCGAACTCGACTTCCATGGCACCGGCAGCCCCTTCTCCATCAGAAACAGACCAACCGAGGAGCAAAAGCTGCGTCATCATGAGCATCTAAGCAGGCAGATGTCTCCATCCGATGGGAAACGATTCATTGAGATGATGGAGAAAGGCGGTAGCAGGCATTGAAGCACGGATGACCAGCTTAATGTGAATCCAGTCACACGAAACTCGCGCCAGCAACCCGGCATATCATTAAACTAGCACCAGCTCACAATCCTCGAAGCGGTCACCTAAAACAGATGCAAAGCCATCGACGAATCACCTAAACTTATGACATCCAACCAACCAAACCTCCCCCTTTATCCAATACTATGAAGCACCTACTCCCCCTCATATTCAGTCTGGTCACCCTCCAAGCATTCGCCCATGAAGGCGTGGATCTCGGCCCGAACGGAGGACGCCTCCTCGTCATTGACAAAAAAGCCTCCCTCAAGGGCGAGGTTCGCGTCAAAGGCGACCAGTTCCACCTCACCCTGCTCGACAGCCAGCAGAAGGCTTTGCCCGTGACCGCGCAGACACTCACCGCGCACAGCCGAGGCAGCATCGTTACCTCCACCAAGCTCACCGTCGTGAAAACCAGCCACGGCTTCACCTTTCCATTGGTGCGCAGCGGGGCCTGGATCGTCATGCAATACCGCGCCGCAGCAGAGTCTAAGCCGATCACCATCCGCTTCCCCTATGACACCAGCACCTGTTCCGGCTGCCAAAAGGCCGAGTGGCTTTGCGGATGTCGGTAGCATGCCAAACATCTCCCAGAGCCCTTCATCAGCAGACGGTGCAGGGAGTTCAGACTCACCTTCCATCTAAGAAACCCCATGACTGACATCACCCAACTCATCCAAAGTGGCAGCGCCCATGTATGGTTCTACATTCCTGTCGCCATTCTACTTGGGGCATTGCATGGATTGGAGCCAGGTCACTCCAAGACGATGATGGCCGCTTTTATCATCGCCATTCGTGGTACCGTCTGGCAAGCCGCACTGCTTGGTTTATCAGCGGCGATTTCGCACTCCCTGCTCATCTGGGTGCTAGCTGCACTTGCCCTGCATTATGGCGGCCAATGGAATGCTGATCATACAGAGCCTTATTTTCATATTGCCTCCGCCTTGATGATCTTCGGTCTCGCCGTTTGGATGTTCAACCGCACCCGTCGTGAAGTAGCTGAAGCCCAAGCTCACGATCATCGAGATGGTCATGGCCATACGCATGAACAGCCTGCAAAAACACAGTCCACTGAACCCAATCAATGGAATGCTCACTCACATTCGCATCCAGCCACACCGCGCCTCCTTGCAGGCGAAAAGTTGACTCCAAGCGGTCTCATCCTTCCCGCAAGCATGAACACGTCAGCAGTGCCGTCCGTTTCACTTAAACAGGGGCCACACGGCGGCATGTTGCTCGATACCGGCCATGGCTGGTTGGAAGTTTGTATCTTTGAAAACGGCGTGCCTCCACGCTTCCGCATTTACCCATGCAAGGCCTCTGGCGATATCGTGCCGCTGCCTAAAGGAACACAGCTTGGTATTGAAACCGCCCGTATTGATGGGCGTTCTGAAAAGTTCACATTTGATGCAAAAGAAAGTTTTTGGGAAGCCACGTCCAAATTGTCAGAACCGCATGAGTTTCTAGCCATAATCAGTCTTGGTCATAGTGACCACGCACACACTTACCGTCTGCGTTTCATCGAGGCCGAGCATGCCCCTGTTGCAGTTGAAGAGCCTGAAGACGATGGGGTCGAATATCAGGATGCGCATGAACGTGCCCACGCCCAGGATATCGCCAAACGCTTTGCCAATCGCACGGTTACCACGCCTCAAATTGTGCTCTTTGGCATTACGGGCGGCCTTATGCCTTGTCCCGCTGCGTTCACGATTTTAGTCGTGTGCCTCCAGATCAAAAAAGTCGTGCTCGGATTCGCTCTGGTGGCAGCCTTCAGCTTTGGCTTGGCTCTCACCATGGTTGTAGTAGGAGCTATTGCTGCCTGGAGTGTTCAGCATGCGCATCGGAAGATTCGTGGATTCAGCGAATGGATGCGTCGTGCCCCTTACATCTCCTGTGCACTTCTCGTCTTGCTCGCTGCTTTCATGGCTTGGCAAGGCTGGCAGGGACTCCACGGGCATGTTGGACCTGGACATTAAAAGCCATGCTTCATCAGAACTGTGATCGCTGTCCACATCAGGTACCTGGACACTGATAAACGAACTTCTTTTGGAGCCTTCATTGCCTCGATAGTTATAGCCCATGGGACAAGAAAAAACTGCAGGGCGAAAGTTTCGACACCGCAGCTTTTTTCCCACGCATTAATTCAGTCCACCGAAGCTCCCGGCTCTGGAAAAACTGGAAGTCATGGCAAAAAGGGTGTTTTGTTCACGGCGTTGGAAACAGAGCAAATGTGAGACGAGCATCAATGGATTTTATGGACTTCACCATCTGCGAGCTGAGGATTTAGTCATGTCGCCTTTGTCGGCAGATTTTGGGCGTAGGATTGACGTGGATGTAAGGCCGCCTGTCCTGGCATGATTATGAGTCCCTGCAAGCGAGTGGTTTTGGCACGTTGCGGACAGAATCAGGACACATTAGTTCGATTGTTCAAAACTCTCATCATACAGGTAGGGGGCCGAGCCGGTGATTTCGGATTCCATTTCGATTTTTTGCCCTACGCGATTACGCGAGCCATTGATAAAGATCGTCAATCGGTAACCCCGTCCTTGATAGCACTTGGCTCCAATCGTCGAATCGTCGCCTATGAGCCGAGCAAAGTGAGGAGGCCTGCCTTTTCGCGCCAGAGCAAAGTCATGCTTCGCCTCTGCCAAGGCATCTATGGCTTTGGGCGATATGTTTGTCTCATCCAATCCGAAAAACAGCGGCTTAAAGCTCACTAAAGGATCCCAATGGGTGCCGCAAGAGGACGAAAAGAGGATTGTGAGCAAGGCCAAAGATCTCATAAGCGGAGGAACGCTGATGGTTATTTGGCTTGCACATCAAGAGCAGTCTTGAGCTTACTAGCAAGCTCCGCAGCTTTGCCGAGTCCCCAGTAATGAAGGAAGATGTAACGTGGATTCTCCATCGTCATGTGATGATGGATGGCAACGATGTGGATGCCGCCCGCACGCAGGGTTCTGAGCACTCCTTGAAGCTCGCCTTCCAGGCAGGCGAAGTCACCATCAACTACGGCATTGTCATCCGTGCCAGCAAACGCTGCCCAGGTGTTCACTCCCATCTCTTTGCCAATCTCGCAACCGCAGGACATCTTTGCAATGCGACCGATAGTAAATTTCACCATGCCCTCTTTCTCCTGTGGTTTCCCGCCTAGCACCGCCAGAAGTGGAGCAGCAGTGATGGAATTTTTGTCAGGAATGGCGTTGCCAAATGACTTCGCTGGCTGCGGAGATGAGGCGCGAATTTCCTTCATCTTGTCTAGGCCGGCACGCACACCTTTAGCAAGTTGCTCCAAAGAGCCTTCGCCTGCGATATGCATAAAGTACGCCTTAGGTTCATCGAAAAAAAAGTGATTGTGCAGCGCGGTTACAGACAGTCCTGATTCAAGCAGCGAGCTCATCACAGGATTCACCTCGTCCTGCATTAACACGAAGTCGCCCATGACCATTGTCGCCGACGCATTGCCATCTGTAAAAGCAGCCCAGGTCGTCAGCCCCATGAAGGCGGGGATATTCCATTTATCCACTGCTACGCCAAGGTCACCACGTGGGTAGGTCACTTTGAATACTTTTTCCGCCTCGTTCAGAGTGCCCTTGAGCCCGGTTATCTGCTCAATTTTGGTGTTGTCCAAAGCCGATGCAGTGAACGTGATGCAGGTGACGAATGTGAAAAGCATCGTGGTCGGTTTCATGGCAATGAAGCTGACGGAAAAGATAAAAACGTCAATACTAATCTTGCAACAAGAGTTACATGATGTAACACATGTTACAAATGACGGAACGATCCTGGCTTTTGCTACTTTACAGTCTGCCTGCGAAAAACGGCGCCTTGCGCCTGTCCATGTGGAGACAACTGAAGCGCCTTGGCGCGGTTCCTTTGAAAACTTCGGCCTCCGTTTTGCCTGACCGCCAGGAGCTGCACGAGAGCTTTCAGTGGCTAGCGCAGCGCCTTCGCGAGCAGGGCGGCGATGCCACGCTGGTGCGGGCAGATGACATTGATGGGGTGAGCGATGACGAGATCATAACACTCTTCCAACAGGCGCGAACGGCTGATTATGAGGACATCCTTAAGGATATCCGCCTGCTACTGCCCGCTAAGGGAAAAAAGTCATTGGCAACCTCGGAAGATCGCGAAAAGCTCGCCACCCGTTTCCAAGTCGTGCGCCAGATCGACTTCTTCGATTGTCCCAAGGCGGCGGACGTGGAGATGCTAATGCGTCGTTTCGGTGAAGGTGCCACTAGCGATAAAATGAAGACGCTTTCGATCAAGAATTACCAGCAGCGCACTTGGCTCACGCGGCCGCGGCCGGAGGTTGATCGAGTAGGTTCCGCGTGGCTGATTCAGCGGTTCATTGATCCCAAGGCCACTTTTGTTTTTGCCAATGATCCCGCCGCGCATCCAGAGGCGCTGCCCTATGACATGGTGGGCGTCGAGTTTGGTCATCACAGCGACCACTGTACTTTCGAAACGCTTCTCAATCGCTTCACACTCGATGATCCTGGTTTGAAAAAGATCGCCCACATTATTCACGATGCCGATCTGGGTGACGGGCGTAATGGCACGCAGGAAGGAGCCGGACTCCTGGCCATTTTTCGCGGTTGGGCACAGATGGGATGGACCGATCACGACATTCTCTCCCGTGGTTGCGACTGCTTCGACGCCCTGCATCGCCAGCTCTCCAACCGGACTCGCAAGAACATCAAGAAACAATGAAATCGGAAATTCCTTCTATGCCCACCTTTCCGCAAGCCTTTCGTTATTGGCTTAAACTCGGCTGTATCAGTTTCGGTGGACCTGCGGGACAAATCGCTATCATGCACAAGGAGCTGGTGGAAAAACGCCGCTGGATCAGTGATGTGCATTTCCTTCACGCGTTGAATGTCTGCATGCTGCTTCCCGGTCCCGAGGCACAGCAACTCGCCACCTACCTTGGCTGGCGATTGCATGGTGCGAAGGGGGGCATCGCGGCTGGAGTGTTGTTTGTACTGCCGTCAGTATTCATTTTGTTCGGCCTTAGCTGGCTCTACATGGCTGGCGGGCATCTGCCATGGCTCGCAGCAATTTTTCATGGCCTTCTCGGCGCGGTGATCGCAGTGGTGGCTGAGGCAGTGTTGCGTATTGGAAAAAAAGCCCTCAAGAGCCACACGCTCTGGGCTTTAGCCGCGTTAAGCTTCATTGCGATCTATTTTTTCCAGGTATCCTTTGTCTTTATCATTCTCGCTGCCGCCGTACTTGGGTATTTCGGCAATCGAGTGCTGCCTGCGCAGTTTCCGGCAGGCAAGGGGCATAGCGCTGCGAATGATACTGCTCCAGCTATTGAATTACCGCCAGCACCCAAGGCCAGTTGGGGCCGCACTTTGACCATCACCGCGTTGTGCCTCGCCTTGTGGTGGCTGCCCGTCTTTGCCATCGCCGCATGGCTCGGCTGGAGTAGCACGCAAGCACAGCAAGGTCTGTTCTTCAGCAAAGCCGCGCTCGTCACCTTTGGCGGCGCGTATGCAGTGCTGCCATATGTCGCACAACAGGTTGTCGAGAACCATGGCTGGCTCTCTCACCCACAGATGATGAGCGGACTCGCTCTCGCCGAGACCACACCCGGCCCGCTCATCATGGTACTGCAATTCGTCGGCTTTGTCGGTGGTTGGCAGCACCCCGGCTCGCTCAGTCCCCTCGCCGGAGCCACGCTTGGTGCTTTGATCACGACATGGGTGACTTTCCTGCCATGCTTTTTGTTCATCTTCATTGGTGCACCGCACATCGAAAAACTTGGTGAGCAACCCCGACTTAGCGCCGCGCTCACGGCCATCACCGCTGCCGTGGTTGGCGTCATCCTGAATCTCGGCGTTAAATTCGCTACCCACTCCTTGTGGCCCGCGAGTGGTGGCTTCGATATCTTCATCGCTGTCCTCGCCACACTGGCATTCATCGCCATGCAGTATTTCAAAATCGGTCTCATGCCGGTGATCGGTGCATGCGCGGTGTTGGGGCTTTTTGGATTTCTTTTTCTGCCTTGAGAGGACGCTGACACCCGCCTGCTCCCCGCCCGTCACCACGTTTCTATTCGTCACTCCTCATGTCTCTCCCGCGCTTCGCTCTTCGCCATCCTTGGACCATTCTCGTCGCCGTCGTAGCTATCCTGCTCGGTTCATGGATCGCAACAGAAAAAATGCCGCGAGACGTTTTCCCACCGCTTGGTATTCCCACCATCTACGTAGCGCAGCCGTATGGCGGCATGGATGCAGCGCAGATGGAGGGCTATCTGACATACTACTACGAGTACCACTTCCTCTACATAGCGGGCATTGAACATGTGGAGTCAAAGAACATTCAGGGAGCTTCAATAATGAAGCTCCAATTCCATCCTGGCACAGACATGTCCGCAGCGCTGTCGGAAACCATCGCCTATGTGAACCGTAGCCGTAGCTTCATGCCGCCGGGCACGCCGGGTGCCTTCGTGACGCGTTTTGACGCAGGCAGTGTGCCTGTGGGCAATCTCGTCTTCTCCACAGAGAACCCAAATCGCACCGTTGGTCAGATGCAGGACGCTGCGCTGAACATGGTTCGCCCACTCTTTGCTACGCTGCCCGGTGTTTCCGCTCCTCCCCCCTTTGGCGGCAGTGCTCGCACCATTGTGATCAATGTAAAACCGGACCGCCTTCGCGCCTATGGTTTGTCGCCGGATGACGTGGTTAAAGCGATGACCGAGGCGAACACGATGAGCCCTAGTGGCAATCTCGCGCTACCGAATAGCTATCCCATCGTGCCTACTAATGCCGTTGTAAAAAACATCCAAGATCTCGCAGCCGTACCGCTCAAGATCACCGACAAAGGCGCTGTCTATGTCCGCGACATCGGCGCCGTAGTTGAAGATCACGATATTACCACCAGCATCGCTATCGTGAACGGTAAACGAACCGTGTACATGCCCGTTACCAAACGCAGCGATGCATCTACACTCAGCGTCGTCGAACTGGTGAAGCTCAACCTCTCCAAATTCAAAGCAGCCTGTCCAGAAGACATTAACGTCACCTTCGAGTTCGACCAAAGCCCCTGGATCATCCGCGCTATCGATGACCTGGTCAAAGAAGGCATCCTCGGTGCCACACTCACAGGTTTAATGGTACTCATCTTCCTGCGTGATCTACGTAGCGTATTGATCGTCGTGCTAAACATCCCCATCGCCATCGCCGCCGCAGTGCTCGCATTGTGGATCGCTGGATACACGATTAATCTGATGACCCTCGGCGGCCTCGCTCTCGCGGTTGGTATTCTTGTCGATGAAGCCACCGTCGAAATCGAAAACATTCACCGCCGAATGAAACAAAGTGGTACATGCACTCTGGCCCGCATTGTATTGGACGCCTCCGAAGAAACCATAGGGCCGCGTTCGCTGAGCATGTTGTGTATTCTCGCGGTGTTCGTACCGAGCTTCTTCATGACCGGCGCAGCGAAGGCCCTTTTCTTACCACTCTCGCTTGCGGTCGGCTTTGCTATGATTTCCAGCTACCTGCTGTCCTCAACCCTGGTACCGATCTTGAGTATCTGGTGGCACAGCGAACCTAAAAACCGTGCGGAGCCCAAGCCCGCCGGGGTGTCCGCATTGCGCTGGCTTTTTCTTCCATCGATCACTACACGTCATATCCTTGTCCCCGCCTATCTTGGCGGCGTTATCTTTGCCATCAGCGTTATCGTCCCATTCCTTGGCACTGAAATCTTTCCTCAGATCGACGCAGGGCAGATACAACTCCGTCTCCGCGCCCCTACTGCTACACGACTCGAAACCACTGAGCAGATTGCCTTACGCACGCTGGCTATCATTGGCGAGGAGGCCTCCGTCGCTACAAGTATGGGGTTAGTGGGTGTCCATGCACCGAACTACCCCGTCAATCTCATCCATCAGTGGAACAGCGGCCCGGAGGAGGCAATGCTGCAAATCCAGCTTAAAGAGGGGTCACAACCCATTGCCGAGCTGCGCGAAACACTTCGAGTACGCCTCGCTGCCGAGTTCCCAACCGTGCTGTTCTCCTTCGAGCCTGCCGACATCGTATCACGCGTCATGGCACTCGGATCACCTACACCCATCGAAGTCGCTGTTAGCGGCAAAGACTTCTCTGCCAGCCGCGCTCATGCCGAAACGCTACGCATCAAGCTCACCGAACTCAAAGACCTGCGCGATGTGCAATTCAGTCAGACGCTCGACTACCCAAGCATAGATGTGAATATTGACCGTGAACGAGCTGGCCTACTTGGCGTAAAAATGAGCGACGCCACACGCAGTCTCGTGGCGGCTACCGCAAGCAGCCGTTTCACTGTCCCCAACTACTGGGCCGACCCGAAAACCGGTACCAGCTTCAGCCTCCAAGTCCAGGTGCCACAGACAATGATGAAAAGCCTCGAAGATCTGCGTAACCTACCAGTTACCGCGCAGGGCAAGCAGCCTGTGCTTCTTCGCAACATCGCCAAAGTCAGCGAAGCCAGCATCATCGGCCAATATGATCGTTATAACATGGCTCGCACGATTTCGATCACGGCGAACCTGCATGACAAGCCGCTCGGCAACATCGCTAAGCAGGTCGAAAGGGTTATCGCCGACAACCCTGCGCCCCCTGGCGTCGCCGTCGCCCTACGAGGCCAGATTCCACCGATGAAAGAACTGCAAAGCGGCCTCCAAACCGGCCTGCTTATTGCCATCGTCACCATCTTCCTGCTGCTCGTCGCGAACTTCCAAAGCTTGCGCCTCGCCCTCATCGTTCTTGCTGCCATTCCTGCCGCCCTGCTCGGTGTCGTGCTAGCCCTGATGCTTACCAGTACCACCTTGAATATCCAGAGCTTCATGGGAGCTATCATGGCCGTCGGCGTCGCCGTCGCCAATGCCATCCTCCTCGTTACCTTTGCTCATCGCGCGCAACTCACTGGCATGACTAAACGGGACGCCGCTCTCGAATCTGCCACCACCCGTCTTCGACCGATCTTGATGACCAGCCTCGCCATGATCGCGGGCATGATCCCCATGGCTGTGGCGAAGTCGCAGACCTCACCACTCGCCATCGCCACCATCGGTGGTCTGGCCTTGGCGACCGTCACGACATTGCTTGTGTTGCCTGCCGTGTATGCACTGCTGGCGAGCAAAACGGCTAAGAACGCATCACTCGAACCTAATGACACCTAGCGCAAAGATCAGCGAAGCTCAACGAGCTTGGCCTTAACTCATTCTAATTTAATTTCGCTACTGACCTGCACAAATCCTGTCCAAACTCATGCGACTCCTACTCCTACTCCTCATTCTCGCGCAAAGTACCCAAGCGCTCGAACTCCCAACAACCAAGCCCACCACCGGCCTCATCCACCGCTGGATCTCTCTGCCCGCCACGCTCGCGCCGTGGCAGCAGGCAACGCTGCATGCCAAAGTCACCGGCTACATCGCCACTCTGACCGTTGACAAAGGCGACACCGTCACTGCAGGTCAGATCCTCGTCACGCTTGAAGTGCCCGAACTCCTGGCTGACATCGCCAAGTCAAAGGCTGAGGTCACCGTAGCACAAATCGAGGTCAAACGCCTTCATGAAGCCCGGGCGAAGTCTCCTGACATCGTCCTACCGCAGGCCGTCGATGACGCCGAGGCAAAGCTCGCCATCGCGAAGGCTGGACTAGAACGCAGCGAGACGCAGATCCAATTCGCCAGCCTCAGAGCGCCCTTTGACGGCATCGTCACCGCCCGCCACGCTGATCCCGGTTCTCTCGTCGCAGCAAACACAACCAAGCTCCTCGAAATCACTGACTTGAGCACGCTACGTCTGCAAATTCCCGTCACCGAACTGGAAACCGGACTCGTTACCGTCGGCAAGCCGGTTAAAGCCCAGATCGATGCCCTCGGAGCTACCGCTCCGTCCGTCGAAGCCAGCATCAGCCGCATCGCCTACGCGCTCGATCCCGCTACGCGCACCATGCTTGCCGAAGCTGATATCAAAAACCCTGACCTCAAACTCCGTTCCGGCATGTATGTTATGACCAAGATCGCTACCGAAAAACACGAAGACACGACCCTGATTCCTGTCGGCGCTCTGGTCTTGGAAAAGGCCAACGCCTTCGTCTTCAAACGCGCCGACGGCAAAGCCATGAAGACCGCTGTGAAGATAGGATTCAACGATGGTGTGAACGTCGAAGTGACCGGGTTGAAATTAGACGATGAACTATTCGTGCCTGGAACAGTTACGCTTGCTGACAAGCAAGCGGTCGGGGTTAAACCCTGAGTTTAGGCGGCAAGATTCAGGCCAGCATAATTCACTCGCGCCATTTTTTCCAAACCAGTCTTTTGTCCCATGAAAATATTCCTATTTTTTCTTGCTGCCACCCTTTCTACCGCAGAACCTATCCACGTCGATCTCCCGACAGTGATGAAACTTGCAGGTGCGCACAATGACGAGATCGAACTGGCCCGTATGAACCACAGCGAGACCATCGCAGAAGCGAAGCTTGCTTGGCAACGTTTTTGGCCCAGCCTGAGTCTCGGCGTCGGTTACAGGCGGCATGATGGGAACATCCAGGATGTCGCTGGGGCGGTCTTCAATGCCAACAAGCAGCAGTATACCGTTGGCACGAACGTTATGATTGACTGGTCGCCCGGTGATCTCTACTACTCGGCACTCGCGACCAAACAAAAAGCGCTCGCTGCTGAACATTTGGTGGAAAAATCCCGGCGCGACATCGTTACGCAGGCAACGATGCGCTATTATGATTTGCTCGCCACCGAGGCCAGTGTGGCCATCATTGAGGATGATTGGCGTCTGACACAGGATTACGAAAAGCAGCTCGAAAGTGCCGTCGCAGCTGGAACCGTCTTCCGCGCTGATCTGCTTCGCGTCAAAACGCAAGTCGCACGCGCCAAGCTCGCCATTCGTCAAGAGAAGGAAAAGCGCGACCTCGCCGCCGCCGCTCTAGCCGAGACATTGCGTCTGCCAGCCCAATCCGAACTGCGTCCAGCCAAGGCCGATCTCGTGCCTGTGCATCTCAATGGCAAAACCGGTGTAGCCACTCTTCTTTCTCAGGCCACCCAGCACCGACCTGAGCTCAAAGCGGCAGGCGCTGCCACGATTGCCGCACAGCTTGAAAGTGACCGAGCCCGCATCGCACCTCTGGTGCCGAACGTGCAGGCCAGCTACACCGCAGGCGGACTCGGCGGCGGCTTTGGCAACAACACCGGCAATTTTGATGACACGCAGGACTTCTACATCGGCCTAGGCTGGAAGATCGGCCCCGGCGGACTCTTTGATAAACAGCGCAGGGTCATCGCCAACGCTCGTGAGCAGGCCACGAATCTACAGACCGGAAATATCAAAGCTGCCATTGGCCGCGAAGTTGTCGAAGTTGTTGTGAAATCTCAAAGCGCTCACGATCAAATCGCCATCAACGACGAAGCGGTCACTGCTGCCGAGGAGATGGTGAAGCTCGCCAAAGAACGCCAAGCCAGCCAGCTAGGTGTCGTCCTCGAATATCTGTTAGCGAGAGAAGAACTCACTCGTGCAAGACAAAGCCGGGTTCGGGCTGTAACGGACTTTAACAAGGCACAGCATGAACTCAAGCGGGCAGTAGGCCGGTGAATTTCAGCGGCCATGCACTTGGCACGAGCCCAACTCGTCCTCCGTCTTGATCGCTTGTCCCTATAGCGCGGATACATTTCCTCATCGAAGTTGCGCTTCTATTTTGATTCATCATCTACTTCTCAAAAGAGGACGTATTAGGAGCCAACCAAGCTAGCCCCCCCCCGATTTGCCCCCTGGCTGGTAGAAGTTAGGTATTTTCATGCTGGTTCGGTCATTTTTCAGATGTGGGGGAGGTTGATTGGGCCGAGGGAGATTTCTCGGAAATTCTTGGTTTTGAACGTCTTAGACGGTGGGCGAGATGCGAAGCCTTCCGTCATTCGTCGGCCAGGAAGGATTGAAGATTGTGGTCGGATGAGGAGGACATCAACCATGGTTGATGTCCTCACTTGCCTCTCACCTAAAGAAAAGGGTCCCGGAAAATCCGAGGCCCTTTCTTTCTCACGCAGCTAGGCCGACGTGAGTGTCTAACAGGCCGTGGAGGGCCTCGGTGCGTTTGGGCAGCTCCGCGAGGTTGCCACTTTTCAGGGACTCGGTGAAGGCGTTGAACAGGCTCCAGACATTGCGGCCGGCAAAGGCGTCGTATCTGGGTTCTCGCCATTCATTGAGCACCGAGGGGATGAGGCGGTTGGAACACACGCCAACATCGGTTGCGCGGATGATGAGGTCATGGGCATCCACCTCACCTATGTCCGCTTCTTTGTAGGCGGCGATGCGTTTGTCCTGATCATGCCACTTGGCCATGAGTTGGCCAATGGAACGTCCCACCAGTTGCGGCAGGTCACGGACAATGAAGCGGGTGTGTTTGCGAGCAAATTTGATCTCTCCAGAAAAGGAAAGGTTGTCGCACACAAACACACTGGCACCAGCCACGATCCCAGCGGGGAAGGTTTTATCATGGCTGTTACGCAATCCCAGCACCCAGCAATAATCTTCGCTGGACTGATGAGAGGTCACTTCCATGAGACCAAAATAACGCATGCCATCGTGAGACAACGAATGCGCCTGAGTGCCGATCTTGAGCCGGGAGCTGGACAGGGTTTTCTGGACGGTGGTGATGAGCTGATGATGCGGAATGGGACACCAGCTATCGGTGGGTTCAGGAGTCGGCACAGAACGGACTTCTTGAAGGTCGGCCGTGTGAGCACCGCAATGCAATATCAGGTTAGGGGTTTTGCGAGGCTTAGCCATAGGGGCGATGAGGTCGAGGTTTGCGATCATGGGGATGAGGTAGTTAGAGGAGGTTTTAAATGATTTAATTGATGACTGATTGAATGGGTGAATCGCCTGGTCATGACAGGGAACCCATGAGCTTAATTCTTTGGATGGCGGCACGCTTGAGACGTTCCTTCAGGCGAAAGGAGACCTGGGGGAGGTGTGCTGTTGAGGGCCGATAAAAAAAGAACCCGGCACGTCGGTAAGGACGCAGCGGGTTCTGTTTCCCATATTATGGATGGTTCGGCCTACAGCTTCAGGCCTTGCAGGGTGCGTAGCGTGGAGCGGACAGAACTCATTTCTCGGGCACTGGTTTTCTGCTCACGCTGGAGAAGCTTGAGTTTATTGGCTAGGTCACGGATTTGGTTAAGCCCGTCCTGGAACCGATCCCGCAGGAGGTTGCAAAGGTTGAGGGCTTCATCCAGCACAGGAGCACTAGGCCCTGCTTCAGGAGCATCTGAGTTGGGACGATTGAGCATTGGGTTAGGAGGTGGAGGTTGGGGTTTGGGTAGTGCTGCTGTCGTTGTCTCCATCTTTCGGATGGGAGTGGGTTGAGGCGATGTGCCGACTTTGTCAGACCTCACTGGCATGATGATGAGTTGCTTGCCTTGCGCATGAAGACGCAGAGGTGAACGTTCATCGAAGAGGCTGATGTGATGCAGGCCGAACTGCAGGGCTTTGATGAGAAAACGACGATCCAAAAAGATCGTCACTTCCGGTCCTTGGCCTTTCATCGCCTCCAGAGGGATGTGTAGCCAAGGTTCTTCGGCACTGGGTTTTGCCAGCAAGTTGAGGGTGTTGCTTTTCCACTGCATGCCCAGCGTATGAAACTGAGTGTCATGGTTAGGCAGTCGCTGTATCAACTGAATCACCGCCTCCAATTGATCTGGAGGCAGAGTCAGGTGTGTTTTCGCTTGTGTTGGGTCTGGAACTGCAACCTGCCAGTCCGGGTATTTATCCGGGATTTGACGGGATACGAATCTCCACCTTCGACTGCTGATTTGCACCCACTCTTCGTTGCTTTTGATCTGCCATTCACCATCCCAAAGAAAATCCTTCCACCCCAGGAATTTATGGCTGGGGATGAGGACGGATTGTTTCAGGGGGAGGGTGAAGGAATTCGCGGAGTAGAGGTGTTTTCCATCGGTGCCCACCAAGTAGTTAGCCTTGGAGTTTCGGACATCAATGAAGGTGCCGTTGAGCACGTAACGGGTGGCATCGGTGCTGGTGCAGGACATCGCTTCATGAAAGCTTTGTCGCAGATGTGCAGGCAGCGGAACCGATTCATGATTGAGGCGCGGTGTCACAGGAAATTCTGTCACCGGCAAGAGTTTGATTTTGGTTTCTCCCGTCTGGCCACCCAATGAAAATTGGATTGCTAGATTCTCGGGGTGGGTGGTGATGCGAATCTGTTCACCTTTGCCGCAGCTTTTAACGGTGTGCAGGAGCTGATCATAAGGCACGAGCACGGTCGCGGGTGGACCTTCAGTGGGGTGTTCAAACCGCACGGTAATAAAATGATCGAGATCTGTCCCGGTAAGGGTAATCCAACCATCTGCGGTGCGATCAATTTTAACGTGTTTGAGGAGGGGTAAGATGGCTTTGGGTGTGATCACCTTGCCAAGTCCAGTCAGAGCCGCCTTGAGCTCTGCAATGGGTAAGACGATGGGTTTCATAAGCGATGGGGTTGAGGTTAAAAACCAACCACCCCTGCTTCCGTGAAGAAGTCAGGGGTGGTCGGCAGTGGGATGAGTGTGTGGAATTACACAGTCACCAGTGTTGGCTCAGCTTTGTATTTTAGCTGATCAGTGGTGCATTCAGCGGCACGAATGTCTTCACGAACGCCGAGATAAACAGGCTGGTAGATGGAGCCTGACTCCCAGAAGGCATAGAGATAACGACATTCCACCACCGAGCCTGCTTTGGGCATGGCATGGTTGGGTGGAATGGTCACGTTGCCTGCCCTCTTGATTTTATCTCCCTCAAAAAGCAGCAGAGAAACGCTTCTTTTGTCATTGTTTTTGGCGACAACAAAAGAGGCGGTTTCATAGAACTTGTGCTTGAGACATGGACCGCCGGCGTTGGGTCTGCCAGGAGTGTAGACAGCGTCCATGTGCCTGAAAACCACTCCCTCTTTGCCTTGCTCCTTGAGGGTTTGAAACCACGGCTCCTTTTCAGGGGCGCAGTAGCTTTCCACCAGTTTAATGTGGGTATGCCTGAAGGTGCGCAGGAAATCACGCAACTGGAAGTAACGTGTGGCGAATCTGGACTGACGGAGGTCTTCACCTGCCAGGGACAAGATGTCGAAGACATGGAACACGTCTCCTACCGCTTCGCCATCGAGAATAAAATCCTCGGGGCTTTGGGCGGCACTTTGTTGGATGGTTTCAGGGGGTGTGAAGGTCACTCCCAAGCGGTTCATGCTGGTGATGACTTTCCCCTGTTTTTGCAGGAGCATTCGCCTACCATCCATTTTCTCCTGCATCCAATGGACGTGATCTTGAAGAAGATCTTCAAGTTCGTCCTCTGCAACAGGGTTCAACAGCATGCAGCGAAGACCCGTGGGCGTTGGCGGTTGATGCTGGAGGCTTTCAGTTAAGGCTGGACCTTGCGTGTAGCCAGTGGCCAATTTTTGCCGCACCAGGCGATCATAAGCCGTTTTAGCCACGACGTAGGAAACAGGAACGGGTGTCTTGCTGCCAGTGGTCAAGGTGCTGCCACGACGACCAAAAGCGAAGTTAACGACGTAACCTTGCTCCTGTGGCTGGAGGCTGGCTTGATAAACTTTGTCAGAACCGTTTTCACGGCAGTAGAGGGTGATGCTTTCCATGGGGGTATAACAAAAAAGCCGGACCATCCATGAGTGGACGATCCGGCTTGGGGGTTGTGGGTAGAGGGTTAATACATGTCTCGGCGTCCCCTGCCCCGAAGGTCAAGACAGGTGCGAATGATGTAGAGCAATCCGCAGACGAGCAGGATGCTGAGCAACACAGACAAGGGGAACAGCACAAAGCTGCTCATGGTCTGAGTCAGCACCACGACCCAAGTCTGGAACTGACCGAGTGCGAGGGTGATGAGCGGAGCAACCACCAAGGCCGGAATGGCCACGGTCAATGCCACGCGTAAATTGAGTTTGATGAACTCACGGAGCTGCCCTTGGGGGGACAGCCAATAAACAAGGCGATGACCCATGAAGCGCATCACCTCGGCCGATCTTTCGATGGCACTGAGGCGAGGCAAGTCATGATCCACCACTGGCGGTGCAAGCGGTTTAGGCTGCCAAAGGGGCCTCCAGGTCGTCCCCAGTCGCTTCACCCATGAACTGGGATTGGCGTCCGTTGACCGAGGAGAGGTGTCCCATGCGTCGTGTTCTAACATAATGTTTTCGTGTGGTTGTGCCGAGGGCGGTTCCGAGGATGAAGAGAAAGGCACAGGCGATGCCGAGAGAGCCGGTGGCAATTTGCCAAAGGTCCAAAGTGTGATGCTGTGCGCTGACTTGGTTTTCGAGGGTGATGATTTTGGTCCGGTAATCCGGCACAGGGTCGCTGGTATGATCAAACCATCCGGCCTGTGAAGCCTGAGGAATCAGCAGCAAGAGAAGGAGCATTTTTTTCATGAATGAAGGGGTTTGGAGTTGAAACAAAAAGGCCGGTCTGCTGGGTGGAAAACCGGCCTCTTCTGCTTGGGTGTTTTTTAATGCCATCGGCGGCATTCGTTGAAGAACTCACAACTCGCGCACTGCATCCCTGGGGAAGGAATGAAGTCCTGGCGCTGCAAGCCTTCGGTGTAGGCCTCGATCTGTTTAAACAGCCGTAATTGCTGTCGGGGCATCATGGGTGGCATCGGGGTGATGACCACTTTCGGGTTCTTGAGCTTGACCAGGTGATGCAGTTCTACGCCGCTTTCTTGTTGCCCGGTGTTGTGCCGGTAAAGAAGGGAGTAACTGCTGGTCTGGATCTCGTGACTGTGAGCGGCTTTTTCCGAATTTGGAGTGCTGGCACAGGTTTTGTAATCAATGACTTTGCGTTGTTGCACGAGGTCGAGGATGCCGATCAACCGAGGTAAACCATGGTTGATGAGGTTGGCCTCTACGGGCACTTCCACGGCATCGGGTTTGACATCGGCAGGCACATGGCTTTCACGCAAATACGTGTTTACCAGACGCCAGCCTGTGGTCTTTTCCTCCGCCTCTTCATCGGGTTTCCAAGGAATCCCGTCCGAGTCGTCCGACCATGCTTTTGCATAAGCCTCATGCGCCTGGATAAGCGTGAGGGGCTTTTGCACCCAGCGTGCCTTGTTCCATGACTTTAACACGGTGTGAACCGCATTGCCGACATGCAGCGACGCTGTCTTGGGTTTTTGTATTTTGAGCACGTAGCGAAAGAAGAACTTCAACCTGCACTGCAAAAACAGGTTCAGCCGTGAGGCGGAGACCTGTTCTTGCAATGAGGCGATGATGTCTTTCTCACTCGGCTCCTCTTTAGGGGGAGCCTGGGTGTTCATGCGGCTTGGCGTTGGGCAGGGCGTTGTTGCCAGCGGGTTTGACGTCCAGGCTTGCCAGCTTTCACTAGCAAATCTTCGATCAACTGAGAGGCCTGCATTTTATTGAGCTGCTTCACTCCCAGACCAAAGAGCTGCTGCGACAGATCTTCGGCTTCCTGCTTATCCAGGTTGTTGTCACTGACGATGCGCAGGATGAACCCACGCTGCCCGTCGGTGCAGTTCCAGGCATCTCCATTGGCACGAGGCTGCTGGAAACCTTTGGGTTGCTGACGCACCTGCCCCTGGACTGGGTAGGCACGGGTGTTGTTATGTGCGTTCCCGTGGCCATTGCTGGCTTGCGGGACAAAACCGGGCTCTTGGATTTCCTGGTCCACCGAGTGCTGCAGGAGCTGATAAAGCTTCTGCACTTCGGCTTCGACCTGGGTGATGTCGGTGAGTTCGATTTCGACGGAGGCACTGAAGCTGTGGCTGCTGAATTGGGGGAGCCCGAGCTTTTTGCTGTAGTTGGCGCTGAGTTTGACTGCCATGATGTTGGGGTGGTGTTGGGGCACAAAAAACCGGCTTCTCAGGAATTGAGAAAGCCGGTGCTTTTGAGCTTGGGTTTGTGGATGTCCTAAGCCGCTTGTGAGCGATCTGGGACGGGAGTGAGATCACTGGCTTGTATCCATCCAGGCGTGCCCTTGAGGGCAGCCTGCAGAAGCTGTTCAGCAAGCCGTGTCATGGGGATACGACGGCGCTTGGCTTCATGATAAAGGACACAAACCAGGAATCTCGACAACGGGGGTGAGTAGTGGGTGGGTCTGGCCATAAGGGCACAAAAAAGGAAGGACTTAAGGGCCTTCCTTCTTCATTTTATTATACCAGTTTATGGTAATTTTTTTAACTGGTTAGCCAACATAGTTTCTTCGGTATCCTTGGTAATAATCAAGACGCGGGCATCATAATCACTTTCCAAGAAAACAATAAATGATACCACATCAAGGTCGCACAACTCACTCTCCACAGAACTGTAAACGTCCATCGAAAGACCAGACATTTCATAGCCACGATCAAGGACCTTAAATAAATCACCGTAGCATGTTTCCCCTCCAAACGAGATTAGATTGTGAGAGACCAATTGGAGTGTGAACCCTAAAAGTTCAATGTTGTAAGTGCTTGTCGACAGAAGGCACTGGCCTTGTGGGTTTGGGACGGTGATACGTATCTTGCCTGAATTCATATTTTAATTTATCGACCTATTGAGGATTTATCGGCGCACGAATTTGAGTGGGCTGTCAATTGGTTCGACAGCCACAACATAATACATAATCCTATATTGTCAAATTTTAAGTAGGATTATTTCTTACTAGTATTCAAGTTTGTCGCGAATGCTTTCAAGCTTGGCCCTGAGTGAGTTATTCCAAGCTTCAATTTTAGCGAACATCCTGCCCATGCATACTCCAACAATATTCAAG
The DNA here is from genome assembly GCF_014203045.1 of Prosthecobacter dejongeii. Classification (NCBI taxonomy): domain Bacteria; kingdom Pseudomonadati; phylum Verrucomicrobiota; class Verrucomicrobiia; order Verrucomicrobiales; family Verrucomicrobiaceae; genus Prosthecobacter; species Prosthecobacter dejongeii. Next base: position 170,061 of record NZ_JACHIF010000003.1, on the reverse strand, counting down.
AGACCTTCCATAACGGTCTTCATGAAGATGCAAAAGATGTTGAAGGTTGGGATGCCGACAGCAATTGCTAGCTAGGCCCAGATTATGCGTTTGTCACTTGTCCCCGATGTCTGGGCAAGGTTGACCGTCTTGCTGCCTGTGCAGGGACCCCACAGAGCCCATGTAATCCGGACGATCCAAATCTCATCACGGCAATTTTTGTACCACATCCCATAATAGACGAAAGTCGAAGACTTAAGTGCAGGTGTGCTGACGAGCATTAACGCTGACCGGTCGTGCCGATGTAGTGCATCATCAGTTCCATAAGCGGCTTAGGCAGGTAGAGCTGGGACACCTCCAGCAGCTTCCACTCCTGGCCACGGTAGTTCGAGCCCTTAAGCGAATCTGGATCCATAAGGGCGCTATCAATGCGAATCACGGTTTCCTTGCCCTCTGGATGGGCATAGCCGCTGGCCTTGCGGTATTCCCTCCAGCTACCTGTGCGCAAAAAGTGAGTTTGATGGTCCACCCACAACCGCGTTGTCGCTTTGCGCCGGTTGTTGATGAAGTTATACATGCTCCAATCAGGCGCTGTGTAAATGTCCCTGAGCATGTCTCTCCGTGGAGATTCACAGACCAGTTGCACGGCCACCACTTGGTCTGCCTTGTCAGTGACGATGTAGAGCTTGTTGAAGCCACCATCGAAGATCCCATCGAAGGCATAGTGAAAGAGCGAGTCCTTGGGGAAACCTGCTGTGATGACCTTGTTTTTTGGAACAATGTTCTGTGTCAGTCGCAGCTTCTGTTTCGCCTCTGCATAAGGCATCAGGTAGGTGACTCCTTGATAAATTTCAATTTCAGGAGCCGGAGCAACATTGGGAGAGGGACGAGCAAAAGGCGACAGCAGGGAACCCAACTCTTTCATCGCTGCAATGCCTCCATGCATCGGGCTGGCCCATCCATTATCAAGGGCAAGACCAGCAGGGGGAGTTTCTGCAAATGACGAGGCTGGGAATGCAAACATCACCATCAACGTCACTGTGCTCCATTCCTTTTTGATCCATGCATAAATCTTCCAAAAGATGACTCCACCTACGACCAAGAGCACCATCACTGCGATGAAGATTACCCCACCGTCATTTTGACGGGTGGAAGCCAAGTCCTGTTCATACGCCTCAGCGGCTTTAATTCGGGTCTGGAGTTCCTGGGTGGTCGAATAATGATCTATCCCCTGCACTAACGGTGTGATCACATCGCCGGCATACACATTCGCAGCGGTCGCAATCGCATACTCGGCATGACTGCCAAAGCTTGTGTGTTCCTCCAAAGCAGCCTGATTAGCTTGTCGATATTGACTGGCCACAGCCATCTCATCTTTGGTATGCGATGCTGCGCTCATTACCGTTAACAACACCACAAGCGCAGCGAAAGCCGACCCTATAAAGGCTGGATGCCACCAGAATGGTCGTGGACCAGCAGGTTTTGCATTCACAAAATGTTTCGCGGTCCGAGGTGTTTGGAACCAATACTTGAAATAGCGGACACCCGTCATCGGCACATAAAAAAAGAGCACGAAAAAAACCGCTGCGAAGGGGTTCATCGCCACATTAAAAATAATCAAAACTCCAAAGAAAACTGCGGCAAGAAATGAGATGAGACGGTTCCGTGGCCACCAAGAAAATGGTAAGGGCATGGCCTTGTCGGCAGGAATCGGATGATTTGGTGCAACCATCTCCAGGGAGAACGCGGATGAGCTCATCTGAGGCTGGATAAAGAAGGTCTCCACTGAACCGAACATGATTTGGTCATTGTCCGTCAACTGAACCTCAGTCACCTTTTCCCCGTTTAGAAACGTCCCGTTCGTGGAGTCCATGTCCACCAGTACAAAACCGTCCTCGTTGGCTTTGATGACTGCGTGATGGCTGGAAATTGACTCATGTTCCAACACCAAATCATTCGTCGTATGACGGCCCACTAACAAAGTTGTACCAGTCAGGTGAATGCGCTTGTCCCCCACCAGTAAGTGAGCAGGATCAGTGTGATTTTTCTCGAAAGGAGGCGGGTTGTTCATGGCAGCTTCGGAATAAAGCTCGCCAACAACGATGCTCTGAATTCACAGAACACGGACACAGGTGACCGGAGAGTTGAGAAGCCACCCGAAGATGACCGCAACGGCCTTTAAGCCGTAGGGCTCTGGACATACGCCGTCGCCTCCCGGCCATTTTCATGGTCGTCAGGCGACGTGTTTGCGGCACACGTCTGCCGCTTCGAGTGGGGTTCTCACGCCCCGGCTCATGTCTCCACGAGCTGTTCAAACGGTACATGGTTCTGTAACGCTGTAAAGCGCAACGTCATCACAACCCAGGATGTTCTGGCCGTAAATCCTTGATGATGATGATGGATTATTTCACCGAATTATTTCTGATTCCGGCGACCATTTCGGTGATGACCATCTTGGCTCAGTGGCGTTAATCAATACGGATCTATCCTAACCAAATGGATCGTACCACATTTAGTGATCTATGCGCAGGGAGCGGTAATGATCAAATCCACAGGAATGCATCTGCTTTGCTCTCACGAATTTTGTGAGGCGTTTGAATGAGGCGGGAGTGTCTCCATAGCGGAAGACGTCCCAAGCCCTTCAAATCGTGTTTTTTGGGAGATGCAGCCTCCCGTTTGTTTGTAAGCCCCCTTCTCCTACTATTCGACGTACTCCACATCGATTTTGTCTGGGTGCCGGAATGAGCATATAGCACTCACTTTTTCGCCACCCAGGTAGTCAAAATTGAGCTGATCAAAAGGTGCCTCTACATCACCTTCATACTGCCATCTGCCTTCGATATTTTCACATCGCTTGTAAACTTGAGTGATGATCTTGGGCAAATACCGCAACATCAATTTGGGTGTTTTTGCCTGTTTGAGGAAAAACTGGGGGTCGTATTTTCCCCGCTTCAATTTCCATTCCCTATAGAAAAGAGGGTCAGGCTGACAAAATGAAAGCAACTCCAAAAGTGATTCCGCTGTGAGCTGTGGGTTGTCATGAAACAATTGACGAAGCCCTTTTTGATCCCGCTCATCCACCGAAAATTCCTGCCTGGCCCATGCATCCAGCACCTCTTGGATTTGCTCATCAATCCACTGTGAATCTGTCAGCATGTCTTCAGTCACAAGGTCATATGGCAAGTCTTCATAAGCAGATGTGCAAGCAAGCACCTCATCATATGGCAACTCGGGCTGCTGACCACACACATGAGAAGGTAAACGCGGGGCGTAAACCTGGTCATTTTTGAGGGATGATGAACGCAAGGTTTTAATCACCTCTTTTGCTCGATCTCCAAGAAAGCGAAGGCCAGTTAAAGGACGGTCCTCCGAGTCGTTTGACGAAGTCATAGCGACTCGGTAATGACCCTTGATATCTGAATTAATATATTCATTTATATATGTCGTTTCATCAACACGCTGGAACCCTTGATTTTGCGGGGGTTCCAGAAGCATCGAAGCCTCGGCGCTGTGTACATCTGCGGGTTGGCTGTGTACTTCTGCGGGTCCCGTTTGGACTTCTGCGGTTTGGATATCGACCAACAAACCTGCACTTTTCAGTGTGTGAAAGCACGGCCTTGCAGGGTGCTTCGCAATGATGTTTTGCGCACACATCGCCTTCAAGCACCTGGAAATGGTGTCTTCGGAGAAACCAAGAATTGGGCTCAGTTTTGTTGCACTCAGTTCGGCATAGGGGACTCCCTGCGCATCCCTTAGAGGATCAGTGAAGTGGGCAAGCGCATATTTCAGATTTCCGAGCAAAACGGCTGAACGGACACATTCTGTTGCCATTGCATCTGAGACAGAAAAACTATGAAGATGTGTGCCTTTCCCCAATTTTCCTAACTTTCCACCTGACGAGGCCTTGAGTTGCTCCGCTATCGAATCACCGATTGAAAACCAAAGTTTTGATTTGTCCCTGCGCACTAAAAAGTCGTTGCCAAGCTTCTTCTCAAGCCTCTGGAGGGCCTTATGAATGGCTGCTTGTGTGAAATAAGGATGATCGTGCTGCAATTGCGACAGGCTACGAAAGCAGTAGCGCCTCCCCAAGATTAGCGTCTGCTTGTATCTGTTCCTCTGCCACAACGACAGGTTGTAGAGAATCAATGCTGCAGTGACGTCAGGCTGCTTGGGATTGAGCTCCTTGGCGATTTCTGGGTGGTAGAAATGCAAAAGGCTAGGTGTGTCGGTATTGGGAACTCCCTCGCTCTGACAGGTGCCCCCCTCCACCATCTTAGCCACAGCTATCGTCATGGGGGAGATAATCTCTAGCTGGACTCCATCCAGACCACTTAAGGTAGAATTCCTTAAAAATTCCGCTTCTACCTTTGTTGACGACCTACTCTGCGCTCCTTCACTCTTTTCTCTAACAATTGGGGGTTTGATTATTGCCATAATAATTCTACCGAAAGTAAGTTACCACAGGATAGACCATTGATTTTCAATGGCTTATTTCCAGTAGGCAATCCATATACTTTGCAGACCGGAACACGCCGGACTTTAAGCCTTTCCAGAGATAAACATTAATTCTCAAATTTGATAAAGTCAATGTAATATTAGGGTATTTTATTATTTTTGAGAAAATTCAAGGATCAACCATGGTTGATATGTGCAAAAACAAATTGAGCCCGGCACCTTGCGGCACCGGGCTCTTGAATATAGGCCACAGAAATATGAGAACCTTAGATGGATTTATACCTCAGCCGAATTTTCTGTTACTGGGTTGTTCTCATATGTTCCATGAGTAACGATGACTCGCATCTCATCTTCTTCTTCACAGTTTTCCAATGCACTGATTTTCGAAGTTAGTGTTCGAGCCAGTTTTTTGAGCTTTTTTAGACTTCCTAATGAGTATTCCTCAGCAGGAGCCTCATCCAGAACAGCAAACATCTGATCAGCAGCTTCAATTACTTTAATTTTCTTTTTTGCTCCTTTATCAACTGGCTTTTGGCCTGTGATTTCATTAATCGCTGCTGCAAGAGCACTAAAGGTAGGGCGATTGCCACCAGTTTTTTGCACCGCAGCTTTTAAGGCTTTTGCAGCTTGGTCTTTGGGAAGCGCAACTAACAACCGTAACGCACGTTCCGTTTCAGGAACAACAGCGTCATCAAAGCCGCATTCTTTTACGAGATAGTCAGCTCGATTTGCAGCCTGCATCAATTGATGAGCCCTCTGTGGAGTGATGTCTAGGACATTGTCACAGTAGGCATACCAACTCTCATACAAGACCTTGTAGAGCTCACGCTCGTGAATTTCACGCAGGGCTCTACCTGATTGCCGAGTTTTGGTGACGCGCTCGACGTCTTGTTGAAGGGCAGCTAATTGAGCTTTTTTCTCTTCATCGATTTCGACTTTGACTTCTGATTCACTTTTATGATTTGATTGCATTTTTGACAAGTTTTCTGAGGCTCTTAAACAAATAAGTTGCTTCTGTTGTAATAATTACGCTTGTTAATAATGAATTAATCATGGCTCGACTTGAGTATCGCAAAGGGAGTTTAAATATGCCCTTAACGATTCGATTGAAACAAGGCGGATACCTTTAACGGTTCCAGGCTTTTTAACAACAATCGACTTAACTAATGGCTTTCCGTTGGTTAAGCTCGGCAAGATTAGAGAGTTTAGACAACTTCGTGAAAGACCCCAAAATCGGAGTCCACTTTTTGGAAGTCTCACATACTCATCCTGCCCACCGTAATAAGGCGTGGTAATACTCTGTGAAGAGTGAGTTGCTAACATCGTTGGTTATGTCAATGAAGGCAGCTTGTGGAAGGCAAGGCACATTCGCATGTAACCGTGTCCTCCATAAACTACCACTATACTGTTAGAATGTGAATCCAGCAGCAGTCCCATTCTTTGTGGAACACTGTAAATAAGGAGGTGTCATCAATTGTTTTCAACGCCAAAGTTCATAAAAAATTGAACGCAATTTAATAAATTTGATAAAATACTGCTAACATTTGAGCTGCGCACAATAACAATTGGAATTTTATAGAAAGAGCTCTCAGATCTTCCACGCGGATTTTCATGCTCTCGACAGATGTCCCTGGATCTACGCGGTGATATTTGGCATCGCCGCAGCCGCCTTCTTTGTCCCCTCATCACCAACGTGGGTGCAATGCTCTTTTACCTCTTCGCAATCGTGACCGGTGAGCCCATGACCAGACGATGGCGAAATACGCTTCTTTAAGGATGATCACAGGCGTGTAACGAAACCGTGAAAAGTGACGGGGGACGACTCTCGCATTGCGGATCTGCCGCTTTTTTGTGTGGCGCACCTTCTCCTTGGAATCTACTACAGCGAGAATGCTTACAAGGTGATCCCAGAACGGCTCCGCCTGAGAATCTGGATGCTTCGCAGGAGCGCCAGAGTGGTATGAACAACTTCTGGTTAGCGTTTCCGAGAGGGAATTTCCTGGAACTTTTACGAGCCAGATGCCATTTCAGAACCCATCACTGAATCACGGTTTTGATGCGGGAAAGACACCCTTAAACGTACACGAACAAAACCGAACGTGTTACCAGTTTTGTTATCAGTTCACCATATCCATCCTCTTAAAACGTTGGTTATCAACGTGGAGCGGGCGATGGGAATCGAACCCACGTATCAAGCTTGGGAAGCTCGTGTTCTACCATTGAACTACGCCCGCTTTTTCAAGTAGCAGTCTGGTTATCTTGGCGATGCGCTGGGGAATGTCAAGGCGACAGGAAGAGAATGCCGAGACGGGGGGAATGTGGAGAAAATGTTCTTTTTGAATCCAAGGCCGGGGGGTGGGCGCAAATGGACCTAACCAGAACTGTGACAGCATCCGCTGAAGGGTTCTGAGGCATCACACTCGACACTCTCATGAAAACTCATTCCACTCCTTCCCAGGGGCTTCTTCGCCCTTGGTTGAAGACACGCCCAGGACGGCTCCTAGCCGTCGCCACTTCCTTACTCACCCTGGGGATACCTCAAGCTCAGGCCTCCAGCCACAGTGACGCACCGCTCATCAAGCAAGATCCGCAGGTGAATCTCACGGATGTTTATGCCTTCGTGCGCCAGCGTCCTTCGGGAGAAAAAGTGCTGGTGGTGGAGGTGAGCGTGCGGCCTTTTTCCGAGCCTGGAGATGGGGTCATTTATGATCGTTTTGCCGATGATGCTCTCTACTGCATCCACATCGCCCATCCAGTCACGGGGGTGACGATCCAGCGGTACAACTTCCGTTTCTCGGACATGAATCCGGTGAAAGGTCCGAGTTTGAAGAACCCAGATACCATCTTGTCTTATGGCCGTGGCACGGAGGTGGGCCCCATCGTGAATGTGGGGGATGCGCGGCAAAATTACACGCAGACTTACACCATCTCTCGCAATGTGGGAGAGCGTGTGACCACCCTGGGGCGCAATCTCATGGTGCCGCCGCCGAATGTGGGCGCACGCACCACCCCCGCTTACAATGACGCGGAAACAGGCCGCGCCATCTCAGGTGCGACCTCGCGTGAAACGCTGGATTCCTACACCCAGGAAACCACGTATGACCTGCCCAGTGGCGTGACCGTTTTCGCGGGGCCACGGGAAGATGGCTTCTATGCGGATACGGCTGGGATTTTTGATCTCTTAGACAGCCGCATCCTCGATAACACGGGGAGTCTGGCCGATGGGCTAGGCCAGGATGGCAATGGGGTGGATGGCTTTAAAGGGTTTAACGTGCTGCATTACGGCATCGTCATCCCGCTGTCTCAACTCCCGAGCTTTGCCTACACGGGGGCTCTTCAGCCAGCGGCTACGGGGGTGGGAGTTTTTGCCTCTGTGCGCCGTCCGCAGGCCATTTTGTATCCTTCCCGGACTTCCTCCAGTGCCTTTGTGCAGGTGAATCGCCTGGGCAATCCGCTGTTCAATGAAGTGCTGGTGTCTCTGGGTTCCAAAGACCTCTACAACCGCACGCTGCCAAATACGGATAAGAGCACGTTCGCACGCTTTGCTGAAAATCCTGAGGTGGCGGTGCTGATCAATACGGTGTTCGGCACGGGCTTTGCCACGACAGGAAGGGCAGACCTGCGGGCTGTTTACATCCCAGATGTGATCCGCGTGAATACCACGACGGGACCGGTGAGAGTGGCCGGGGATGAAGGCTTCAGCCGCCTAAGTTTCATCGGCGGAGACACGATCGCCGATGGCAATGGCAACATGATTCCTTCCGGTTGGCCGAATGGTCGCCGGTTTGGTGATGATGTGGTGGACATCGCGCTCACGGCAGTCGCCAGTGGCCCGACCTTTGAAACCATCACGGTGGTGGGGGACAATATTCCCTCCAATGACCAAGTGTACAACCGCACCTTCCCGTATGCGGCCACGCCTCACTCAGGCACGCGGAATGAGAAGGACTCCATGCGCATTTGGAAGGCTACCACAAACTGAGAAAACTCCCCGGCGCGGCGGTGTGCCCCCGCACCCGCCGCGCCTTTTTTTTCCGGCCTTTTTATCTAGATTTCTCATGAACGAGCCTCCTTATCCCACCTCTCTGGTGCTTTTGGCTTCTGTGACGGCGGTGGGCCTGATCACGTGGTCCATCATGAACCCAGTGGCCCCGGCGAAAGTCGCCGGGGATCAGCCCGCTCCAGCGGTGGCCATGGAGGCGAAGACGGTGATGGAAATGCTGGCCCCGGCCGGCCCAAAATCGAAGACGGATCGCCTGCTGGTCGAGGCGGAGCAAATGACGCTGAAGCGCCCGCAGCAGGCTGCTTCATGGATCCAGCTAGGCGATGCCCTGGTCCAGAAACAAAGGGAAACCCAGGCCCCCGTCTGGTATGCCCAGGCTGAAAAGGCCTACCAAAAAGCATGGCAAATCGAACCCCAGAATACCGAGGCGCTGAATGGGCTGGCGTGGGTCTATGGCGGTCGGCATGATTTCAAGGAAAGCGTGCGCTGGGCCAAGCTGGCGCTGGAGGTGGACCCCACACACCCCATTTCTCATGGCATCATCGGGGATGCAGCGGTGGAGTTGGGCGACTTTGAACGGGCCTATGAAAGTTATCAGGCCATGATGGATGCGCGGCCTGATTTATCCGCCTACAGCCGTGGAGCCTACCTGGTCTGGCTGAGTGGAGATTCCAGAAAGGCGCGCTGGCTCATGCAGCAGGCCATTGACGCAGGTGGTCCCCATGCAGAGAACACCGCGTGGTGTCACACCCGACTCGCCATGATGCTCTTCCACGAAGGTGCACTTTTACCCGCAGCTCAGGCCGTGGAAAAGGCCCTGCGTGAAACACCCGATCATGCGCCGCTGCTTTTGATGCAGGGTAAAATCAAGGTGGCCATGGATGATGAAGCCGGGGCCACAGCCGCCTACCAGGCCGTCTTAACGCAGGAAGAGAACCACGAAGCGCTCGTCGGCATGGGGGATCTGCACCTCCTTCGCGGGCGGAAACAGGAGGCGGAGGCTTTCTTCCAGCGGGTGGAAAAGCTGCACCTCTCGAACGCGAAACAAGGCATCCATGATCACACCCAGATGGCCCGTTTCTATGCCGACCATGATCGCGAGCTGGAGAAGGCCCTGACCTTTGCCGAAGAACATGCCCAGACTCAAAATGTGTATGAGGCCGATACGCTGGCCTGGGCCCTTTACCATAAGGGGGAATTTTTGCGCGCCCGGAAAGTCATCGAAATCGCCCTCCGTGCAGGCACCCCCGATGCTGAAATCTATTATCATGCAGGTCTCATCGCCACAGCGCTCAAAGATCGTCCAGGGGCGAAAAAACTGCTCGCACGTGCCTTGAGTTTGAACCCCCGCTTTCACCCGCTGCACTCAGGAAAAGCGGTGAAAGCTCTGGATGAACTGGCCCAGCCCCTGGCGACGACGGAATGACCTGGCGTGGCTTTCCCTGCCTCCGGGCTTGAGTTACGTGCGTTGCTAGGCATTTTCGGGGGACAACCATGTTTTATATCTCCACCCGCGGGCAGACCCGTCCCCATTCCTTCACTGAAGCCGTCGAAGCCGGTCTGGCTACGGATGGGGGACTGTTTTTGCCTGAGAAGCTGCCGGACCTTTCTGGCAAGCTGGCTGGCTGGGCGGGGCTTTCCTACCCGGAACTGGCCGCCGAGTTTTTCCAGATTTTCGCTCCCGAGATCCCAGCGGAGGAATGGCGCGCGCTGACGAAGGAAGCGTACTCCCGCTTTGATTCGCCCGATGTCGCCCCGCTAAGAAAGCTCTCGGACCAGACCTACGTGCTGGAGCTGTGGCATGGGCCCACGCTGGCCTTCAAGGACTTCGCCCTCCAGCTTCTGGGGCTGCTTTACAAACGGCAGGTGAAGCTGAAAGGGCAGCGCCTAGCCGTCTTGGGTGCCACCTCAGGCGATACGGGCAGCGCGGCCATTCATGGCTGCATGGGCCAGGAGGGCATCGAGATTTTCATTCTCTATCCCACAGGTCGTGTGGCGCCGCTGCAGGAGCGCCAGATGGCCTGCACGGGTGCTAGCAATGTGTTTGCCATCCCGGTGCCGGGGACCTTTGACGATGCGCAGCGCGTGGTGAAGGAATGTTTTGGCGATGCGGCCTTCATCTCCGAGGTGAACCTTTCCGCCGTCAACAGCATCAACATCGCCCGCGTGCTGGCCCAGTGCGTGTATTACATCTGGGCCTCGCTGAAACTTCCCGCTGAAGCACGCGCCACGGCGGAGTTCGTGGTGCCCACGGGGAACTTTGGCAACGTGCTGGCTGGGTGGCTGGCGCAGCAGATGGGGCTTCCTTGCGGCAGCTTCCGCGTGGCCACGAACCAGAACGATATCTTGTATCGCTTCTTTGAAACGGGCGAATATCGTCAGGGAGAGGTGGCTCCCAGCTTTGCCCCGAGCATGGACATCCAGGCGGCGTCTAACTTTGAGCGTTACCTTTATTTCATGTTGGGGAAGGACCAGAACCGCGTGCGCGAGATCATGCTGCGCATGAAGAATGGGGACCGGGTGACGCTGCCGAAAACGCAGTCCAGCCTGCGGGCCTCCCGCATGGATGATGCCACCATCGAGCGAGTGATCGGCCAGGTGTGGCAGGACTACCAGTATGTGGTGGATCCCCACACCGCCTGCGCCTTCACGGACATGGCTCCAGATCGCGTGAGTGTGGTGCTCAGCACGGCCAGCCCGGCCAAGTTCCCTGAAGTGGTGCAGCAGGCCACGGGCCGTGAACCGCTGCACCCCAGCCTAGAAACCTTGAAGGAGAAGCCGCTGGAAACGCATCCCCTGGAGGCCACCGCTCAGGCAGTGAAAGCCTTCATCCGGGAAAAGCTGGCGCTTTAATTCCCCTTTCCCCCTGCCCCGTGGAGGACGCGCTGACCTGCGGCCTCTGCGCTAGGCGTGGGCTGGAGGGAGGCCAAGGTGTGCGCATCGGGGCGGTCACGCCCCACCTTCACGGTGTGGGTGCCCAGGGCATAAACGCGGGGCTGGAAGCGGCTGCCGCTGACACGCACGGTGTAGAGCAGGTCTCCGGTGCTGTCTTCGATGACCTGCACCACGGGATCTGCCGCGCCCTCAAAGACCAACTCTGGGAGATAGCCAGCCACCTTACGGCCATCATTGGCCTGCATGTCCACGGTGATCGGCCAGCCGGGAAACTGCCCCTGCGGGTCCTTTTTCACATCGGCAAAACGGGGCCAGCACTCGAAGGTGATTTGACGATGCTTTTTGTTAAACCGCACCAGGCCATAACCATCGGCACGCTGCTTTTCATCCTGGATGTCGGGTGGATTCGCATAGGCCATCATGCTGATGCGGTTGCCCAGTCCATCTTTAAAATCTCCGGTCCAGGGCAGAGGGCTGCCAGGGATGGGGTTCGGCCCTGGCTTCTCATCCAGCGGATGCCACCAGCGGCCATAGATGGTATTCACCAGCGCCGGACTGGTGAAGGCATAGGGGCCATCGCCAAATTCCTTGATGCCCTGTTTGACCATGACGGCCAGGTGCTGGTCCCCACACAGATGCACCGCCCAGGCCCGGCGGATTTCCTCCAGCGCGCGGTCGCGCGGGGTCTGGGGCCAGCCGTTGCAATCCAGGTCCGCCAGCAGGCGATCCTTTTCCTTCCCATGCATGTGCACAGCCCCGCAGAAAGCCGTCTGCGAAAGCACGGCCTTCATCGCTGCGCCAGTCCAGTCCTGCCCCCAGTCACGCAGGAACTTTTCCTGCCGCTCGCCCAGCAGTTGCAGGCCGGGAAGATCAATGGTCTTCGGGTCATAGCTGGGGTCATTGATGTGGTCTGGGCGGGGACCCATCTGGGGGATCTTGCCGGCGGGGCCGCTCTTAAACTTCCGGTCTTCTAAAATGGCCATGTCCACACCGCCCACGGTCATCCGCGTGAAATAGACGGTGATGCCGCGCTCCACGGGCGCGGGGTCGGGCGAATCTGGCAGGTGCCAGGACTGCTGGCGCTGCACCTGGTTCACATACTCCACAGGGTACATGTAGCCGCCGTCGGCATTGCCAGGCAGGGTGGAGAGTTTGCCATTTTCACCCCACAGATTCGGATGTCCCACGTCGTGATCATCGGGAATGCAGATGGTGGGACGATCCCGCATGATCTCGCGGAACTGAAGGCCGAACTCGATCCAGCCAGCGGTGTGCTCGGTGTGCCGATACGTCTGATCTCCAGCAAAGAAAAGCACGTCTGGATTTTGCGATTTCAGATTGTCAATGATCTCCGGCCTCAGCCCGGTCGTGCGGCTGGAATTGCATGACATGTTGGCGATGACGATCTCTTCCTGGTCCACCGGATCTCTGCGGATGAGGCCCTCAAACATCGCCCGCTCACCATGGCGCACACGATAGGGCACCGAGACGCTGGCATCCCACCCCTCCACCCGGAAATGCACGTCCCATCCTGGATACAGCACCTCTGCTTTGGCGACCTCTTTCCAAGCGCCATCGCGCTGCACTTCCAGTCGAGCTTCGCGCACCTCACCGGGCTTGAGAGGAAACAACTGCGCGGTCATCTTCAGCACCCCGGCTTGATAAGTGTAGAGGGCAAAAGCCACCACGTCCTCACGCGGCACATCCATGGAGGGGGGCTTGCTAGCGCCGCCGCCTTTGGCTTTCCCCTTGCCTGGCATCTTCGTTTTTGCCACCCACCACTCCCCGGTGGCGAGAGAGTCCAGCTCTGGAAACTGGGTGCCGAAGGGGAGCGCGGAATCCTGGGCTGACACGGACGCGGGCGGAAAAGCCAGAGAGCTCAGGCCCGCAGCCGTCAGTTTCAGCGCATCACGACGGGTGACGGAGGAAGGTTTCTTTTTCATCAAAGTTGGTTATTCAAAGGACTCACGCCATCACTCAGGGATAGGGGTGCTACGCTTCACCACCTCCCCTTCCCACACGGCTTCATCCGTGGTGGGGTCATAGGTCAGCACGCGGCTGGCACTGTTAGGCGCAGGAGGCACATCTATTTTCGGCAGCCACTTTTTATGGTCGGCAATCACCGCCGCATGCTCTGGCGCTGCCGCTAGATTCTTCCAGCCTTCAGGGTCATTCAGCATGTCGTAGAGTTCTTCACTGCCATCGGCATACCGGATGTAGCGCCAACGCTCACTGCGGATGCCGTGGTTCCCCTGGTTGTGGCTGGTGATGGCGGGGCGCTCGCGCTTTGTGTCAGCTTTCTGCAACTGCGGCATCAGGCTCAGGCCCTCGATGTCTGTCCTCGCGGGCAGCCCCGCCAGCTCCAGCAGGGTGGGATAAATGTCCAGCAGCTCCGCAGGCTGCGTGCAGCGCTGCCCCGGCTTCACCCCAGGTCCGGCAAAGATCAGCGGCACGCGCGTGCCCTCATCCCACAGCGAGTTTTTTCCTGTGATGGCTTTTTCTCCCAGGTGCCAGCCGTGGTCTCCCCACAGAACGATGATGGTATTGTCGGCGATGCCTGCCTCATCCAGTGCGGTCATCAAGCGGCCGATCTGCGCATCCACAAAGCTGGTGCAGGCCAGGTAGCTGCGCACCAGATTCCGCCATTGGTTGTTTTCCTTCACCCATTTCAGTCGGGGCTCAGGTAGGTTCCAATGCATGTACCAGGAAAAGCGCGGTGTATCCTGCCGATCATCCTCTAGCACCTTGGGCAAGACGCTGTCATCATCTGGATACAGGTCGAACCACTTCTGCGTGGCATAACAAGGAACGTGGGGAAGAAAGAAACCTGCCGCTAAGAAAAACGGCTGGTCCTTGGGCGCTTTTTTGATCTGCTCCACCGTCCAGCTCGCCACCTGGTAGTCTCCCTTGGAGGTATCATCATTGTCCAGCGGCCAGACGCCCCAGTCCATGAGGGGATTGTTCCCCATCGGCGTCGGGGGGATGAGCTTCGCAGGCGGCTTCGTCCCCACCCCACCGTAAGGAGCCGTGACCTGAAATTCATCGGCACTGTCGCTCTTGGCTTTGGCTTTATTCTTGCCCTTCCCTGCACCGCCACCGGTGCCGCCGTGGTAGATCTTCCCCGTCGCTAGGGTGCGATAACCATTCGCCTCAAAGTGCTTGGGCAGCGTCACCCGATCCTTCCACCGCGGCAGGGTGCGAAACCAGGGTGACAGGCCATAAATGCCCGTGGTGGTGGAGCGCAGACCTAACAGCAAGCTCGTTCTTGAAGGATTGCACAGTGGGGCATTGCAGTGCGCATTGAGAAACGTCGTTCCGCGTGCCGCCAGTTTGTCCATGTTCGGCGTCTTCGCCAAAGGATGCCCTCCCATGTGGCCAATCCAGTCATTCTGATCATCAATCGCGATGAACAGTACGTTAGGCTTCCCCGCAGCCTGGATCTGAGGGGAAAGCGTGAAGGCCAGAGCGGCCAGGAAGAAAAAAGCCTGTTTCATAATCATGCAAAAAAGAGCCGAAAGAAGTGTGGATGACCGTGTGAATCAGGGCGCGGTCAGCGGCGCTTTTTCAAAGTCCGTCTCATTCACCCAGTTCGCTTTCGGCTTTTCACCGCGCATCCACTTTTCATAAAAGCCAGTGCCACTCGTCACCGGATATTCATCGAAGACTTTGCCCTGGCCAAACATGCGGGGATCTCCCTGCGCCTTCAGCTCCGTGGTCAAACGCTCCTGCAAGGAACGGATGCGCTCCACATGCACAGACTCACCTGCGAGGTTATGCACGCAGTCGGAGTCCACGCTCAGATCATAGAGCTCTTCTCCCGGACGAAGGCCGAAGTTCAACTGCCAGAACTTATCTTTCCGGTCCTTGCGCCCCATCTCCAGGATGAGCGATTTGGTCGGTCCACCATCCGTATCCAGGTAACCCGTTTCAGGATTCCCCGCCGGCCAGCGGGTGGGCTCATAGTTCTTCAGATACAGCGTGTCCTCAGTGACGATGCCACGGATGGGGTACCCTTGATCCTGGGGCCGCCCCACATCCGTGCGTTCTTTGCCGATGAGCGTGTGGTCACGGGAGGCGATGACCTGCCCAGCCTTTTCACTCTCCCAGATCTCCCGCCAACTGCGCCCGGTGATGGGCATCATGCCGCTGTCTTTTTCGGCAATGCCAGCCACATCCAGCAACGTGGCGGCGATGTCGGTAAAGTTGACAAAGTCCTCGATCACCCGGCCCGGATTTTTCACCCCACCTGGCCAGCGGATGGCGAGTGGCACATGGTTCGAGGCCGAGTAAGCATACCCCTTCCCGCGCGGGAAAGGCATGCCGTGATCACTGGTCACAATGATGAGCGTGTTGTCCAGTTGCCCGCGCTTTTCCAGCTCGGCGATCATGCGCACTAGGTGCTGATCCGTGTGCTCCACTTCCAGGGCGTAATCCAGCATGTCATGGCGCACTGTTTCGGTATCTGGCCAGTAGGCGGGCACGCGGTCAATGTCTGTGAGCTTCTTGCCGCCTTTCTTGACGCCTGACTGGAACTCGTAACCGCGATGAGGTTCGGTGGAACCGTACCAAAAGCACCAGGGCCCTTCCTTGGGGGCAGCCTCTAGGAAGTCCACAAAGTTGGAAGCATAATCGTTGTTCGCGATCTCCTCCGTCAGCCCCTGAGCCTTGCGTTTATTGAAGGGCTTGCCCGTGATCTGGCGGGGCTTGCCAGCCGCATTTTGGGCGCTGCCGGGTCCCCAGCCTTTGCCGGTGATGCCCATGTGCCAGCCCTTTTCAGTCAGGACTTCCGGCCAGCTTTTCAACTTGGCCGGGAAATAGGCCATGTGGTTTCCCGCCTCCTCATTCTGCCAGGCATGGCGTCCCGTGAGCACGATGGCCCGTGAGGGCGCGCACTTTGCCACGGGGGTGTAGGCATGTTTAAAAAGCAGCCCTTCTTTGGCGATGCGATCAAACCCCGGGGTCTTCACCCAGGGGGTGCCATAAACACCCGCATGCGCACCCCAGTCATCCGCGATGGCAAATAAAATGTTAGGCCGTTTTTCCTCCGCTGTCGCAGTCAGCAAGAGGAGATTCAACGAGCCGAGCAGAACAAGAATGCGCTTCATCATCATTGGGATTTGGGAGTTATTCGCTGGCGGGCATCCCCTTTTTGCCCCGGCCCTTCTTTTTGCCTTCAGCGGGCTCTGTCACAGGCCCAGCCAGGGGTGGGTTTTCATAATAGGCCCCCTCATTGATCAAGCGCGGATCGCCGGTCCGGCTCAGTTCATCCATGAGTTGTTTTTCCAGCCGTGTCTTCACCTCCGCGTAGGCGGGATCCTCGGCCACGTTATTGGTTTCATGCGGGTCTTTCTTCAGGTCATACAGCTCATACTTGGGCCGCTTGCCATAGACCCATTCGTAGTGGGACTTCCACTGGGCGGTGTTTCTCACGCCCACCAGCCAGGCTTTGGTGGGGCCTGCATCATCATCCGGATGCGTGGTGCGCGTGACTTCGGTGATCTCCTGTGCGGTCGGTTCATCCGTGCCATCCAGGCGGTAGGGATCTCCCAGGGGCCAGCGGTCTGGGCGGAAGTTGATAATGAAAAGGTGCTCTGCCGTGTGCAGGGCGCGCTGCGGGTAAGGGCTGAAATCTGCCCGCGCACTCTCCACATGCCGCTCACGTCCCGTCACCACCCAGGTGCGTGAGGCATCTACCCAACCTTGTTGGTTAGACTTCAAAATCGGCCACAGGCTGCGCCCGGTCATCACCTCAGGGATCGGTAGCCCCGCCGCCTCCAGAAAGGTGGGGGCGAGATCCGTCAGATTCACAAAGTCATCCACCACACGCCCGCCTTGCACGCCAGGTCCAGTGATGGAAAGACTGACGCCCGTGCCGAAGCCATAAAGATTGCATTTGCCGTGGGGGAAACCCGGTGCGCCGTGGTCCCCGCTGATGACAATGAGGGTGTTGTCCATTTGACCGGATTTCTCCAGTTCATCCAGCAACACACCGATGCCCTGATCCAGCGCTGCCACCTCCCCGAAATAATCGGTCAGGTCTTCGCGCACCTCCGGCACGTCCGGCAGGTAAGGTGGCATCTTTCCCTTCAGTGCTTCGGGGTCCAGATTCCACAGGGCCTTGCCGCTGCCCTTGATCCAGGTGCGGTGCACGTTCGTGGGGCCGAACCAGTAGCAGAAGGGTTTTTGGCCGTCATTCGCCTGGAGGAAGTCTTGGAAATTGCCCCGCACTTCATCGTACAGCGCCTGCTTGGCAGCCGCCAGCGGTTTGCCCGCAGCGACGGCTTCCGTGACGTTTTCCGAGAAGTTGTTAAACTTCCCTCCGGCTTTTTGAAAGGCATAACGCTGGCCCCCATAAGGCGCATCTGAGGGAGTGCCTGGCCCCCAGACTTTGTGACTCTTGCCGATGTGGTAGCCTGCATCTCGCAGCAGCAGCGGGTAAGCGGGAATCTTCTCATCCCAGACTGCCCCGCGCAAGATCGCCCCCCGGCCTGTGCGCCAGAAATACTGCCCTGAAAGCAGTGAACTGCGGCAGGGCGTGCAGGAAGGCGCATTCACATGCGCATGGCGGAAGAGCACGCCCTTCTTCGCGATCTTGTCAAAGTGCGGCGTGCGCACCGCATCATTGATCCCACCTTTGCCATTCACCTCCGCGTAAATGCTGGCATAGCGACCCCAGTCGTCGGCAAAGACAAACAGAATGTTAGGCTTGGCTGGAGCCGCAGCAGCAGCCTGCCAAGACACCAGCAGGGAAAGAAGAAGGAGGAAGCGTTTCACGAGATGGATCAAAGTTTGTTAGCCCAAAGCAGGTGCCATTTCACTCGCGCCAGACACCCGGCTCATCGGTCCACTTCGTCAGCACCTGCCGCTCCGTCACGGGCCACCAGGCCTGGAGTTTATCCGCCAGGCGCTGCACCACCTCAGGGTTCTGCGCGGCTAGGTTCACATCCTCATGCGGGTCTGCCAGCAGATCAAAAAGCTGCGGGCGCTTTTCCGTGCGTGGGTGGCTGCTGGCATAGCGGTCCAGTTTGCCATCGTAGGTCAGCAGCAGCTTCCATTTGCCATCCACCACCCAGCGATAAAGCAGTGTCTCTTCGGGTTTCTCAATGCTCACCACATCGTGAGCAAAGGTTTCGCCAA
Source organism: Prosthecobacter dejongeii (assembly GCF_014203045.1). Taxonomy (NCBI): domain Bacteria; kingdom Pseudomonadati; phylum Verrucomicrobiota; class Verrucomicrobiia; order Verrucomicrobiales; family Verrucomicrobiaceae; genus Prosthecobacter; species Prosthecobacter dejongeii. The sequence goes on along the minus strand of NZ_JACHIF010000003.1, from coordinate 151,592 downwards.
AGACTTCCTTGCGCGGGGTCGGCTCGCCAGATTTCAGCACGGGCAGCAGGTTCAGCCCAGGTAGGCTTTTCGGGATCTCTGCCCCCACAGCGGCCAGCACAGTGGGCATGATGTCGATGCTGGAGCAAAGCTGCTCTCCCCGGTTGCCCGGCTGGATCACCTGCGGCCAGCTAAACAGGATGGGCTGGCGGGTGCCGCCTTCATTGGCCGACTGCTTTGACCGAGGTGCATACCCCTGGCTGTTGGGGTCCTGAATCCAGCCATTGTCCGCCACATACACAAAGATGGTGTTTTCAGTGAGTCCTTTTTCTTCGATCTTATCGATGAGCTGCCCGCAGGTTTCATCGAACCATTCCACCATCGCATAATACCTGGCCACGTGATCTGACTTGATGCCCTTGGCCTTGTATTTTTGGAACAACCGATCCGGCGGCGTGTGCGGGGTGTGAGGCATCATGGGCGCATACCAGAGGAAGAAAGGTTTCTTCGCGGCGAGCGCTTGGTCAATGTAGCCAAACACAGGCTCCAGCCCCTCACGGCCCACCTTCAGACCGTCGTCCCCGTGACGACCGCCCGGCTGGGGGAAACCACGGGTCATGCCCGCCGTGAAGCCCCCGCGTGCAGGACTGCCCTCCCACCATTTGCCAGATTGAAAGGTCAGGTATCCCAGCTTTTGCAGCTCGCCTGCGATGGTGGGGTGCTGCTCCACATGCGAGATCAGTTGCTCACGCAGGGCCGCGTATTCGGCCGGCTCCGCATCGGCCTTGCCTTTGCCTTTTCCCTTCTTGCCTTTGCCCGTCATGGAGGGCAGCGGGGTGGGGTCATTGCCGGTGGTCTTGTGCTGGTGAGAATAGAGCCCATTGGCGAAGGTCATCAAAGCCGGACGACACAGAGCGGTGGGCACATAACCCCTGGAGAAGAGCGCGCTGCGGGCTGCGAGTTTATCCAAGTTCGGCGTCTCGATCTGTTGATGCCCCATGAATCCATAATCCGTCCACGCGTGGTCATCTGAGATGAGATACACCACGTTAGGCGGGGCCGAATGGGCCGCATGAGGCACAGCCACGAGAGCCAGACAAAAAGCCAAAAGACCAAGGAGAGGTTTCATAAACAAAAAGGGGGTTCTAACGGCGACGGTCAGCCGCAAAAAATGGAGCTTCGGATAACGAGCCAGCGAGGCCTAGCTTTCGTGAGAATGGAAAGTTATGGCGAATCTTTACCCACCCTGCCGAGGGCACAAAAAACCCCGACCTGCACCAGGGCAGACCGGGGTTCTTCAGAAGGTCCGTGTTAGACGATTTCGACGCCGTCCACCTTGATACCCGGGATAGCGACGGGGTAGCCGCCATCTGCCGTTGGCTTCGCAGGTGGCTCCGTCTCAGCGGTGACGATGGCAGGCATGTGCTGCACCTTCGAATTGAAGGCTTCGTCCCACTTGATCTCTTTGCCAGAGTAGGTGGCCATGCGGCCCAGAACGGCGGTCATCGTGGATTCCGCACCGTAGTAGGCGTTGTTGATCGGCGTGTTGTCACGCACCGCAGCCTGGAGGATGTCATGCTCCGTCTGATACGGATCAGGATCTCCCGTGCGACGGCCCTTCTTGGACTTCGTGTCGCCTTCTTCAGCACCGCCAGAACCTGGACGATACTTCCAGATGACATTGCCCTTGTGGTCCACCGCGTAGCAGTTCGGCTTGTTGTCCAGGTAGATCTTACCCTTTGTACCGGTGAACTCTTCACGCACGGCATTGTACACGCCGGACTGGTGACGGCACTGGCTGTTGATGCGCACACCGTTCTCATAGGTGTATTCGACGTAGTGATGGTCAAAGATCTGGCCGAATTTCTTATCCACACGCTGCTCACGGCCGCCCATGCCCTGGGCACTCACGGGGTGACCGCCGATGAACCAGTTGGCCACGTCAATGTTATGGATGTGCTGCTCATTGATATGGTCACCGCAGAGCCAGGTGAAGAAATACCAGTTGTTGATCTGGTACATCAGCTCGGACTGGCTAGGCTGCTTGTCACGGAACCAGATGCCGCCGCCATTCCAGTAAACCTGGCCGGAGACGATATCGCCGATGATGTTCTGCTCCTTCACCTGCTTCAGAGCTTCCAGGTAGCAGTTCTGGTAACGGCGCTGCAGACCCACCACGACTTTGAGTTTTTTCTCGTCGGCGATCTTGGCCATCTCCAGCACCTTGCGCACGCCTGGGGCATCCACAGCGACTGGCTTCTCCATGAACACATGCTTGCCAGCATTCACCGCCGCTTCGAAGTGATACGGGCGGAAGCCGGGAGGGGTGGTCAGGATGACGAGGTCGCAGCTATCAATGACCTTTTTGTAGCCATCCAGGCCGGAGAAAATGCGGGAGTCATCCACTTCCACCTTCTCGGCGTGTTTGGTGCGGAGGTTGGACAGGGCACCTTCAGCCTTTTCCTTGAAGGCATCTGCCACGGCGTGGAGGACCACGCCTTCCTGCTTCGTGCTCAGCGCCTGGTTGGCAGCGCCTGAGCCACGGCCACCGGTGCCGATGAGGCCGACCTTGATGCGGTCACTGCCAGCGACATTGGCCGACTGGGCGATGGTGAGCCCGCTGCTAGCAACGGTGGCGACAGTGGCTGCCGCCGTGGTTTTGCCGATGAAATCACGGCGTGTGGTGGGGGTAGGTTCAGTATTCATGGTGAGTTCAGATTAACAGCGGGAAAAATTAGGCGTTCCAGGCTTTGCGAATGACTTCGATGCCTTCCAGATAGACCTGGTCTGGAGATGGGAAGAAGTCACGCCACACACGGGTGGCCGCAGCGAGGTCTGGCAGGGAACCGCCGAAGGCTTCGATGGTCATCCAACCATCATAACCCAGAGACTTCAGTTTCTGGATCTGCTCGGTGATGTTGATGTGGCCACGACCAGGGGTGCCGCGATCATTTTCAGAAATATGCACGTGGTTGAGTTTGCCGGAATTAAACACGGTCTCGATGGCCGTGAAGGGACATTTCTCTTCGATGTTGGCGTGGAAGGTGTCGTACATCGTGCCGAAATTGGCATGATCCACACGCTTCACGTAGCTGGAGGCCTGCTCCATCGTGTTGAGCAGGTGGGATTCGAAGCGGTTCAGGGCCTCGATGGCGCACTTCACACCAGCGGCCTCAGCCACAGGCGAAATGGCGCGATGCACTTCAGCCGCGTTGTTCAGTTCCTCTTCCGTCGGATATTTGCCGCTGAACTGGCCCAGGACCTGGTAATAAGGACCGCAAAGGGTCTGCACGCCCGCATTGTGGGCGCACTCCAGCACGCGCTTGAGGTGATCAATCGCGCCTTGGCGATTCGCCGCCACGGAGCTGATGGCGTTGTGCGCCTCATCCGGCAGCACGGTCACCGCGGTTGCCTCCAGGCCGTTGTCTTTCAACACGCGGCCGATCTGGGCAAAGTGGGCCGGATTGCTGACATCGAAGATCGGGATCTCGACGCCATCATAGCCGGCAGCCTTGAGTTTCTCGATCACAGGGAAGTTTTCATCGGTCACGTGACCGGTCCAGAGGAGGAGGTTGAAGCCAATTTTCATGAATGGGGACGGCAGACTAGAAAAGCGCCGGGGAAACCGCAAGACTTGCTTTGCAGCGATTTCACAGCGCGGGCAGAAGAGAACGCAGCCACAGCCCTCAAGGTTTCATGTTGAACATAGCAAAGCGAAAACCATACTCAGTCTGTCACACCGGATTTCTCAACTCCCTGCCCCATGATGTTCACTGCCATCCGCCTCCTGCCCATCCTCGCCATCGGCTCCCTGCTGACTTCCTGCCAAAATGGTCAAAACCCCTTTAGCCAGCAGTCCGGCAGCACGGACCCGTACGTGTCAAACTACGGCAACGACGGCGGTTACAATCCGTATCCAGGCAGCTCTGGCAGCACCACAGGTGGCTACACCTCCCCGCCCACCTACACGCCGCCACCCGCGCCAGTAGAGGCAGATCCGTACGCTTTCAACGCCCCCACCTCTGCCCCTAAAACCTCCAGCACGCCCAAGAAGACCGCCAGTTCCTCGAAGTCGAAGTCTTCAACCGCGAAGAAAAGCACCGCCAAGAAATCCAGCGGTAGTTATAAAGTGGCCAAGGGTGATACCCTCTACGGCATCGCCAAAAAACGCGGCACCACCGTGGCCAAGATCAAAGCGGCCAATGGCATGTCATCCGACCTCATCCGCCCTGGCCAGAGCCTGAAAATCCCGTAAGCAGCCCCAGCCGGTTCCATAGAAAGTGCCAACGTGGAATGGCGGAGGCTGTCGAATGAACGATTCAGTCCACCCGTCAACCCGTTTGCACCCTATGGAAACTCCGCCCAACATCCCTGCTGCTACCGATTCCCGCCCCCTTCCACGCGTTGGTTCTTCGTGGCAGCGAAAGCTGCTGATCGTCGGCGGCATCTTACTTTTGGGCTGTGGCCTCACCGCCGCAGCCACGGCGTGGTGGGTGAAGCGCAATATTTACGCGGATCTCATCCAGCCCGTCAGCCTGACCAACCAGGAACAGCAGATGCTGGAGGCGAAACTGCACGTGCTGGAAACCAGCGCGGCACCTGCCAGCCAGCCTGAAACCTCTCCAGGCGAAAACGAACGCACCCTGGTCATCACGGCGAAGGAGATCAACGCTTACCTAGCAAGCCAGAACCTGGGAGAAACCGTGCAGGTCCAACTGGGGACCGATAGCATCTCCGCCACCGTTTTGGCCCCTGTCCCGGCAGATGCAGGGCTGCCCCTCATCTCGGGGACCACGGTTCGTCTGGGGGTGAACCTCAGCGCCCGCATGGATGACCAGAAAAAAGTGGCTCTGCAGGTCAATGACGTGCGGCTGGGAGGGTTGCCCATGCCCAATGCTTGGTTAGGATATATTAAAGGAGTGAACCTCGCCGGAGAAAACCTGGAAAAAGATCCGGGTCTGCAAAGATTCCTGGCCGGAATTCAGAGCCTTAAAATCACTTCTGAAGGATTGAGGATCGTCCTCGCGGAGTAAGAGATTGAACCTCAACGGCATTTCCTTGGACAACCGAATTGTGAACTGCTCAATAATTTTCAGAAAAAGATGCTTGGCAATGGCACATGGGGTGCTTTAATTGAAGGGCACGGTGGGAGGTCTCCCGGACCAACCTCCATCTCATCAACAAACCAAAATCGACCATCATGAAATTGAAGAGCATGACCTCCGTCATCACGAAGTCGGCACTCGTTCTCGCTGCATCTGCCAGCCTGAGCGCTTTCGCCGGCACCTCCGCCCCTGCAAAAGGCGTCACCCCAGTTGTTCCAGAAGAGTCTGGCGCACTGTTTGACACCGTTGGCGCAACCCTCGAAGTGGGTTACGACACCCGTTATTACTTCCGCGGCCTCTGGTTCGCAGACAACACCGTCTGGACTGGCCTGTCCCTGAGCATCCCGCTCACGGAACAGCTCTCCCTGGGCTTCGGTGCTCTGTACACCACCACCGTTGAGACCTCCTCCTCCAACGCCGGCATCGGCGGTGTGGACGGCGCTGGTGACTTCGACTACTCCGAGCTCGACCTCTCCACCTCCTTGACCTACGACGCTGGCTTCGCCAAGTTCGGTCTGGTTTACACCCACTATGAGTTCTTCGACGGTTTCTCCGGCACGAACTTCGGCATCCCTAACGGCGGTGGCGAACTGAACGTGAGCGGCGTTGAAGAAGTCGGTATGACAGTCGCTGCCCCTCTGGGTCCAGTGAACTTCTACGCTGGTTTCTTCTATGACCTCACCATCGGTGCTTCCTACGCTGAAGTCGGTGCTGACCTTCCGATCGAAATCACTTCTTGGCTGAGCCTCGTTCCTGCTGTCAAAACAGGTTACGGCTTCTCCAACTACTACACGATCGTTGGCCAGTCCCACCAGAGCGGTCTGACTCACGTGATCCCTTCTCTGTCCGCTCCTATCAAGCTGACCAAGAGCGCCACGCTGACCCCTTACATCGCTTACAACATCTCTCTTGACACCCGTCACCTGAACAACACCGAAGACAACGAAATCTTCGGCGGCGTGAAGCTGAGCGTGAGCTTCTAATTCTGTCGGAGTCTTCAAGATTCCTTCACCTAACTCCCGACCAGGGCTCCTGGTCGGGAGTTTTTGTTTGGTGGTGGCGTTGCGACTCGCTATTTTGCCCGATCACCATGGCGACTTCTCCCCTCAACTGGAACTCCTCTTCCCTCACTCACGGCTGGCAGCGCGGCGTTAAATCCTTCTACTGGGGCCTGGGCTTCCAGGCGGAAGACTTCGACAAACCCCAGATCGGCATCGCCACGCCGCTTCTCGATGGGAACCTCTGCAACATGAAGGCCTATGAGGTGGCCAAACTGATCCAGCAAGGCTGTGCCGAGGCCGGGCTGATCGCCTTCCCCTTCGGCGTTTCCGGTGTCAGCGACAACATCACCCAAGGGCACGAAGGTGGTGCCTCCTCCTTGGTTTCACGCAATCTCATGGCCAATGGGGCCGAGATGATCACCAGCGCGCATTGCTACGATGGCATGATCGGCGTGCATCACTGCGATAAAAACGGCCCCGCCTTTGCCATGGCCCTGGCACGGCTGAACTACCCCGGCCTCATCGTCAACGGCGGCAGCATTCTGCCCGGCTGCCATGCGGGCAAGCCCATCACCATTCTGGATTCTTACGACTCACAAGCCCAGGCGAACAACGGCAGCATGAGCTTTCAGGAGTCTGAGGACATCATCCGGGCTGCCTGCCCTGGCGCGGGCGGCTGCGGCATCGCGGCCTCCTTCAATACCTGGGGCATCGCCCTGGAAGCCATGGGACTCAGCCTGCCGGATACCTCCTCCATCCCGGCGGTGGACGCGGCTAAAAAAGACGACTGCCTGCGTGTGGGCAAGGCCATGCGCCGCCTGCTGGAGCTGGATTTGCGGCCCCGCAGCATCATCACCAAAGCCGCTCTGACGAATGCGATGACCGCCATTGCGGCCATGGGCGGCTCCACCAATGGTGTGCTACACATCCTGGCCGTGGCGCGTGAAGCCGGGGTGGACTTTACCCTGCGGGACATGCAGGCCATCTGCCGTCGCACTCCCGTTTATTGCAATTTTGCCCCGCGTGGGCGCGGCACCATGGCAGACCTGCATCGCATCGGCGGCACGGCCATGCTGCTTCGGCATTTCCTCAAAGCCGGGCTTTTGGATGGCTCCTGCCTCACGGTGACAGGCCAAACCTTGGCCGAAAATGTGGCGCACTGCCCAGATGTGCCGTTGGATCAAGACCTCATCGCCCCCCTGGGCCAGCCCTTCAAAGACTATGCCGACCTGCAGATCTGCTTTGGCAATCTGGCCCCGCACGGCATGGTTTTCAAAGTTTCCTCCCGCCAAAGCCCTCGATTCAAAGGCCGGGCCATCTGTTTTGACAGCGTGAAAGCCGTGTCCGATGCCGCCGCTGCGAAAAAAATCCAGCCTGGCCACTTCGTGGTCTTGCGGGGTGTGGGGCCCATCGCCGCAGGCATGCCGGAGCTGCTCGTGGCCAGCGCAGCCTTGGCGGTGCCTGAGCTGGATGGCCAGGTGGCTTTCCTCTCCGATGGCCGTGTTTCGGGGGTTTCTCACGGGGTCATGGGCATTCATTGCTCTCCCGAAGCAGCCGTTTCGGGCCCCATCGCCTTCATTGAAGACGGGGACGAGATCGAATTCGATCTCCTGGAGGGCACCATCCACCTTCATGCCGATCTTTCCACCCGCACCACGGCGTGTGTGAAGCCGATGCCCGGCCGGGGCTACCTGGCGGACTTTGCCGCCACCGCTCTGCAGGCGCATGAAGGCTGCGTTTCGGCCTGGGTCATGCGTGAAGCGTGAAGAGTTTCTTTATCCTCGTCACACAACGCGGGAGCTTATAGAGTGGTGCAACTTCCCGAATGAATTCCATGTGGTCCATCCGGCTCGTGCGAGCCCTCTTCTTTGCCCTGTTCGTCTTCACAGGCATCACCATCTCGCTGGGTTTTCAACAACCGGCCTGGATGGGTGCCCTCACAGGCGCGGCGATCATGGGGCTGTTGTTGGCGTTGGACATTCTCTTCACTCGCTTCAGCCTGCGGGATTTCTCCCACGCGACGTTTGGCCTGGCCATCGGGCTTTTCTGCGCCTGGCTGGTGACGCGCATCGGCGTTTTTCAGCTCGGTTATTTCCAGTCCATGGCCGATGGCGAAGCGGTGCGCAATGTGGTGGAGATCCTCATTTACACCTCGCTCGCGTTTTTTGGGGTCACCTTTGCCCTGCGCAGTGACCGGGATCAGTTCGCCTTTCTGATTCCCTACGTGCGCTTCCGCCGCGATGGCTCCGAAGGTGAGCCTCTGCTGCTGGATACGAATGTGATCATTGACGGACGCATTGCGGCGGTCGTCCAGACCGGGTTCCTCAGTGGGGCCCTGGTGGTGCCGCGTTTTGTGCTGGATGAACTGCAGCGGCTGACGGAGTCTGGAGATGCCCAGAAAGTCATTCGTGGGCGGCGAGGGCTGGAGGTGATGGAGAAAATGCGCACCCTCAGTGACCTGCGGCTTTCCATTCACGAAGATCCCCCCGGCACCCTGCGGGATGGGGCCATCTCCGTGGATACCCGGCTGGTTTCTCTGGCGCGCGAGCTGAATGCGCGCCTGCTGACGAACGATGAAAATCTGGCCAAAGTGGCGCGGCTGCGTGGCATCATTGTCCTCAGTTTCAATGATTTATCTCTGGCCTTGCAGCCGCAGTTGAGCCCCGGTGATGAGCTGTCTCTGGCCTTGACGAAACCCGGCAAGGATAAACACCAGGCGGTGGGGTACCTGGCCGATGGGACCATGATCGTGGTGAACCAAGCCGCGGCGTTCCTGGGCCAGACGGTTGAAATCAGCATCTCCGGGGCCCTCCCCACCTCGGCTGGGCGACTGATCTTTGCCGAGCTGAAGAAATAAACGGACACCTCGCGAGAGGTAGGACGAGCGCGGAGAACACCTCGAAGCTGGATCGCCCCCCTTCTCGCGCCCCTCCGGGGCGCTTGGGCTTTGACGCGTAGTTGGTTATGCGCAGGTCCGGGGGTTCTCGCTCGCCAAGCCTCCGTCCGCCCCATAGCGCATCGTCCGCCATGGAGCGTACGGCAACGTGAGGGACTCCGTGAGCGCTGGGAAGATTAGGCGAATAGGATATTCGCGCTCCGTCGTCGGGCCTGCTGTGTCGGAGGTGTGGAGGGGCGGACGTCTCGGTCCGAGCACGTTTCTCGCGCCCTGGAGGGGCGAAAGAAGAATAGCCGGGGGTGCAGCGAGGCACGAGCGCAACCCCCGGTCTCCGCCTAACCAACAACGCCTCATTACCCGCTGCGCCCTGGAGGGGCGCGAGAAACCCTCGTCCGCGCCCTGATGAGGAAAAAAGGTCCGCTGGCTGGAGCTTCCGTGCCTTGTCGTCCCGTCCCGCACGCAGGACGGTCGGGGAAAAAGGGGCGAACGGCGGCGTGGAGGACTCCGGGCGCGCTGGGAAAGTGAGGCGAATAGGATATTCGCGCTCCGTCGGCGGGCCTGCGGTGTCGGAGGTGAGGAGGGGAGGGCGTCTCGGACCGAGTGCGCTTCTCGCGCCCCTCCGGCGCGATGGGGGGTAAGTGGAAGGCGGCGGGATTTAATTTGTGGAAAGTGACCGCTTTCCACAAAACGACACCTCTGCTCTCCACCCGCGAGACCATTCCACCGCCCCTCACCCCTGGCCCTCTCCCCGCAAGCGGGGCGAGGGGGATGTCTTTTTGCATTCGTTTGCTGAAGACCACACAAACCTTCATTCGTTCTCAGTCCACCCTCGTTCACTCTTTCATGAAGAGTTTCCAAAAGCGCGTTCCCTCTCCCCAGGAACTGGGGAGAGGCCAAGGTGAGGGGGTGGTCGTAGCAAACAGAACCTCGTTCGCAAAAGGGTGCCCTTTTCCCCAAAACGACTCCTCTGTACTCCACCCCCGAGACCATTCCACCGCCCCTCACCCCTGGCCCTGCTCCCCAGTTCCTGGGGAGAGGGGGGATGTCTTATCACCTTCGTCCACGGCAGACCAAACGACCTTCATTCGCTCGGAATCCACCCGCGTTTGCGGAAAAGACTTTAGGAGCGACGGCGGCGGAGGACGAGCAGGCTGCCGAGGGTGAGCAGGCACAGGCTTCCGGGCTCGGGCACGGGGGCGATGTTTTGGATCTCGGTGACGTGCGTGGAGATGCGGGAGGCGTAGGAATTGGCGGCCGAGTCGGGCGCGAGAGACCAGCCGCCGCCATCGCTGCCCTGGTAAAAACCGCCCCGGTCAAAGAGGGCAGCTTCGAATTCACTGTTATCTCCGGGCGTGGCATTGGTATCGAAGTCTTTTTCGACGCCGTAGTTGATGCCCGCGAGCTTCCAGATGCCGCCGTCATTGACGAAGACGGCGCCGCCGGAATCGCCGACGGAGAGGCTGGATTCGTTCTGGCCTAACACATTGTCAAAGTCGGACCGCAGGTAATCTCCCACGATGCCTTCCACGGTATTGGCCCCCCAGCGCGTGAGGCCGTCTGCGCCGGTGTGGTACCAGCCTTTCAGGTCTCCGCCCAGTTCCACCTCGGCACCACGTGGGCCACCGCGACCGAAGACCACCATTTCCAGTCCCGTTTCACTGCTGCCGGTGTAGAGCGGCGCGTAGGTGGAGAAGGTCTCGTTGATTTTAAAAACGCGGAGGTCCGTACCCGCGATGTTCCAGAAACCCTGCCCGCCATTGGCCGCGCTATCGATGGTATAAGTCACATCGGCCAGGCCATTGAAGGTGGCGGTGCTGGTGAAGGTGGGGGAGGCTGAGACGCCGATGTGCTGGGCGGTGATGAAGTACTGCGGCGCGATCATGGTGCCCAGAAAGTCGCCGTATTCGCCCTGGTAGGCCCAGCCACTGTCTGCATACTGGCCGGTGGGGGCACTGGTATTGGCGAGGGGATCTCCGCTATCTCGAATGATCACGGCCTGGGCGGTCAGGCAGCAGGAAAGGCTGAAAAGGAGAATCCGCCCCAGGTAGGAGTGACGAGATGTGGCGGATTTGCCCGAATTCATGCGGTAAATATAACCAAAACCATAAAATCCACAATCAAGGAGATGACAAAGTGCTGGTTAGGCCGGGACGATTGGTTCAACTCGCTGCTTGGCCATGGACGATCATGCCACGGAAGGCGCTGCTGCTCATCATGGGCTGGAGGAGGCTCATGGCGGCGCGCAGTTTGGCCGGGCTGGAAACGCTGGGGTTGTTGACGATCAAGACATCCGTGGCCAGCGGGGCCAGTGGGGCGACATCGGCAAAGTTTTTCAAGATGGGGCCCCCGTCGAGGATGATCCAGTCCACCTGCTGGCGGGCGCGATCAATCCAGGAGCGGTACCCGTCGAGCAATTCGTTGGTGGCGTAGGCGGGGAGATCGTGCGCGGGGAGGAGAAAGAGATTCGTCTTTCCATAACGCAGAGACTCCAGATCATGGGCCCAGGAACTGTGGTGGGTGGCGTGGGGGAACCACTGGTGCAGCGTGGGGGAGACAGCGTTGCACTCCATCATGAAGACACTGCGCCCTTGGTGGCAGAAAGCGGCCGCGAGGGCGGCGGCGGAGAGGGTCTTGCCTTCACCGGCCTCGGCACTGGTCAGCAAAATGATGCCGCCGAAACCACTGCGTTTCAGCGCCTGCATTTCCAGGGTGGTGGTGAGCTGGGAGAGGGCCCCGGCGGCACCGTGGGGCTCTGGGCGCAGGAGCTGGCCCAGCATGACTTCGGGATTGCCAGGGCCGATCAAGGGCAGGTAGGCCAGCACGGGGGCCTGATTGGTCACGGGTGCGACGATGGGGGGATGGGCGCGGGAAGGCTGGCTAAACACTGGAGCAGGCGGTGCGATGGGGGAGGGCGCATAGGCCAGGGTGCTGGGGGCCGGGCTGCCAGGCGGGCGCGGCATGGAGGCGGCAGGCATGTGCGGCACTTCTTTGACGGAGGGAATATTGGCCGAGGGGGACCCCTTCTGCCGCATGAGTTTAAAAACATGGTCATCCATGAGGCCCCAGCCCACGGGGAGGCCGATGAAGATCATGCCAAAAACGAGGAGCCCAGCGACTGCAGCCACGGGTTTGTTCGGCTTCACGGGCTTGTCCGGCGCGGTGGCGATGTCTGACAAACTGAGGGCACCACTGTCTTTGAAGTTGCCGGTGACTTCGGCCTGATTCAGCCGCTTGACGAGGGTCTGATACATGTCGCGATCTGCGGCCACCTGGTCACTGAGCATCTTTTGTTCGACGTTTTTGCCGCTCTGGTCCAGCACCTGACCGCGTGTGGCCTCCAGTTGTTTTTTAAAGTCGGTGATCTGGCGTTCCAGGCTCGTGACTTCCGTTTCAGCCATGGTGACCACGGCCATGGAGGCCTGATCCAGAGCCTTGCGGGCGGACTCGATGCGATTGGCCAGGGCGACCATCTGCGGATGCCTGCGCCCGCACAGCGGTTCCAGGGATTTACGCTCCGTCATGGCAGCCTCCAGTTCCTTGCGGTTGAAGGCCACGTCGGGATTGTCTGCCACCACCTTCACTTCCAGGAGATCTCGCCCGGCCTGCTGGGTGGTGCGGATGCTCTGGAGGTCGCTCTTCGCCTTCGCGAGCTGGATCTCCACATTCGTGATGGCCGTCATGAGCTGGCGCACTTTATCGCTATCCACGTCCAGGGTCTCATTGGTCTGCATGAGGTTTTCGCTCTTGCGGTATTCTGAGAGTTTGCGTTCGCTGATCTCCAGGCGCTGCTTGAGTTCGTCGGCCTTGGTTTGCAGGTAGTCACGCTCACTTTGCGTCTGGCCGCTTTCCTGTTCGCCGAAGAAACGGATGTACTCTTGAGCGAAGCCATTGGCGAGGTCGGCGGCGAGGTGAGGGTTCCGATTGCGCACGAGGATGCGCAGGATGTGGGATTCTTTTTGGGGCTCGACCCGGACGGATTCGCCCACGCTTTCTGCGAAGACGTCTCCAGGTGGCGGCGGGACGGAGGGGGTGTAAAGGCCGATCCACTTGAGGAACTGATCCTTCCGCCCCAGCGTGCTCAGCTCATCCTTGATGAAGGCGTCGCGCTTGGTTTCATCAAAGCGGGCGTAGAAGTAATCGGCAAACTTGCGGGACTTGATCTCCGTCAGGTGGTTGTTGATCAACTGCGGGGCGCTAAGCTCTGTGACGCCCTGGCGGCCCATTTCATTGAAGTTAAAAACGTTCGTGTCCTGCAGGCGCAGGCGCAGCTTTGCCTCAGACTCATAGACCTTCGCCCCCATGCCGAGGATGTAGAAAATGAGCGCGGCCGCAGGCAGCCCGATGAAGAGGCCTAACCACCAACGTTTTTTCAGATAACCCACCAAGTCCACCAGACTGATGACGGATTCACTGAACTGCGGCGGCGGGGTGGAGAGGTAGGGGCTAGTGTCCACCTGCGGTAGGCCGAGCGGCATGCCCAGGGACCCAGGGGCCACCGGGACGAGGCCCTGAGGCGCACCGGGAGTACCTGGGGCACTGCGGTGTGGGTCTAGGGCGAGTTGATAAGACATGGCAGGAACGGTGAAAGGGAAGTACCATCATGCACCTGCCTGGAGGGGGCAAGGAGCAGACGTGGGAGATTGGGCAGGATTGGCGCTGGAATGTTCGATTTCCATGGCCCGAAGGATGATTTGATTGACGATCTTCACATCGAAGACCCCCCGGGCGAGGCGGCGGCTGGCCTCCCCCATGCGGATGATTTGGTCCGGATTTTGAATGAAAAATTCCATGGCTTTCACCACGGCGGCCACGTCCCGAGGCGGAACGAGGAAGCCATTTTCCCCCGTAGGCACGCATTCACGGGCACCGACGGAGTCGGTGGTGATCATGGCCCGGCCTGTGGAAAGGGCCTCTAAGGAGGCATGGGGCACCCCTTCCCGGTACCAGGTGGGCAGGCAGAAAACGTGCATCTGCCGCAGCAGCCCGGCCACGTCCCGCACCATGCCGTGATGCACCAGCGTGCCCTCCCGGACCCACTGTTCCACATCCGCCTCAGAGACGCGGTTAGGATTCGGATCAAAGGGGCCGACGAGATGAAACTCGACCAAGGGATAACGAACTTTGATCTGACGAGCAGCTTGGGCAAAGACCTCCACCCCTTTGCTGATGAGGAGGCGGCTGACGAGGACGAAACGAATGCGCCCTGCGGCGATGTCGGCATCGCCCTCCAGCGGCACGTGGGGGTACTCCTCCAGATTCACGCCCGAGCCTGCGGTGACATGCACGGGCACGCCCTGGGGCAGCATTTTGAGATCGGTGAAAAGCTGCACGTCATCCCGGTTCTGCATGAAGATGACATCCGCCCGCTTCAGGGCGAAGCGGTGCAGAGCCTTGGACACCCACTGAACGAGCGTCTGCTTCAGCGTTTCAGGTTTCACAAAGGTGAAGCCCAGGCCGGGGAGCAAGGCATACACCTTCGGCACGCCGGCCAAACGCGCGACCACGCAGCCATAGACCACGGACTTGATGGTGTAGGCGAACAAGGCATCGGGCCGCTCTTTCCGAAACAGGCGGAACATGTCCCACCAGGTGATCCAATCCTTCGCCAGATTGACCCGACTGCGCACCATGCGGATCGGCTCATGGCGCACGCCAGCAGCCTCCAGGTATTTTCGCACATGGGGGTAGTCCTCCGCGGCGGAGGTGACCACCTCACAACCGTGCGCTGCGAAGTCGCGGATGAGATCTCCGCGATGGTAAACGAGCGTGTTGGCATCTGCCGTGAGGACGAGAACTTTCATGCGGTGATCAAAGAAGGGGTGTGGCCAGGAAGCAGGCGCTTGAGGTGGCGGACGGAACGGAAAAGCGTGGCCCGCAGGCTCTCTGGTTGATACGCTTCCAGATCCAGAACGTAACGCGAGGTGTGCGCCCACTCGCGTTTGTAGCGGTAAGATCCGGGCAGCATGTCAAAGAGGCGCAGGCCTTTGAGGATGCAGCTTTCCACCGCCCAGCGGAAGCTGAGCCGCCCCATGGAAAAGCGCGCGTACTGCGGGTGCCAGCCGGATTGATAATAGAAAAATTCATCGCCTTCGATGAAGCCATAAACGCCGCCGACCATCTCCCCGCCGATGGTGAGGCAGGGGATCATGGCGCGCCCGGTGGTGATCCATTTCAGGGCTAGCTGGCGATGAAACCGCCAAGCTGCGGGCGCGAGAAAGGAACTCACGTTTTCAGGATAATGGTGGCGGTGAAGAGCGGCAAATTCCTCCAATCGGCTTTCAGCATCCGCTGCGGTGACGAGGACTTCTTTAAAGTCATACTCCGACTGCAACGCGGCTAACCGGCGGGCGACTTCGCGCCGGGGTTTACTCTTCATGGAGCGCGTAAAAGCAGGCCAGTCAGGGGTGAGGCTGAGGCAAAAACACTGCGTGCGCAGGAGGACGCTGGCACCCGTGGTGCATTCATTCAGCGCCCTTACAATCCACAGTTTGTTAGGCGAATCTTCGGGCAATTTGTTCAGCCTCACCGCCTGCCACTCGGCGGCTAGGAGGGGGAAGACCTGGCAGAGCAGGGGCGTCAGCTCGGCCTCACGCCCACGTGGCACCAGGAAGTCCATGCGCTCGCCCTTGACCTCTCCCAGACCCGCCAGGAAACCGATGTGCTGGAGGTGACGGCGCATGCCCGCAGGCTCTGCACCGATCATGAGTGGGGCGATGGCCAGGGGCCTCTGCTGGGCATCCCGCAGCACGGCGATGGCGAGCTGGAAGCCTTCGTGAAAGATCTCCCACCACAGGCGCACCCAGTCCCAGCGCAAGAAGGGCGTAGGCGTGGCGCTTTGCTCCAGCAAGGCATCCCACCAGGGTTGCAGGGCTAAAAAGTCCGCCTCATCGCGGATGATGTCCAGCCTCACTGGCCACCTCCTTTCGTGCTGATGAGCTCGGCCAGCTTTCGCCGCGCGGCATACAGCTTGGGCATGTCATCTTCCCAATCCCCAAAACCCCGGGCAAAGGTGGCGGCGATTTCCAGGGCTTGTTTTTCCAGGCCTAGGTCCTTCGCCAGCATGAGGTAGTCGTAATCTTCCGCCATTTCCCGCAGCCATTTCAAACGGATGCTGGCCACAGGCATGTGGGCTCCGTGCTGCTTTTGAGTGGCGGGGTAGATGTAACTGCCATCGCCATTGTAAACACGGTCTTCGGTGTGGTGGAAGGTGCCGGCATCTGCCCACACATCCACTCCAGGGCTGGCGAAAAGAGTGTCCCAGTAGGTGAAGCCTGTGATGCCATGGCGCGGCATGACCCAGGCGAGCACGCGATGATTCATGGCCGGGTAGTCCAGGCACCAGACGGGGGGATTGGAGGCTTTGAGCTGCGGGGGATTGCCATGGGCGACTTCCCAGTCTTCCGGCATCTGAACGAGGGCGGCGTAGCACCAGACTTCCTCCCCGGCGGCGATGCGGCGGGCGATGTCACGCTTGCCGTTAGGCGATTCCATGTCTTGCCAGACTTGGGAAAAGTGCGGCACCCAGATATCCACATTTCCATCCAGGCGGCCCCACCAGGCATTGTCCGGGGTGGGTTGCTCCGTGATGAGGAGAGGTATTTTGAGGTGGTGAGTGGCCTCCACTTCATTGAAGAAATCTCCCCAGCGCCGCACCCGCGCATAGGCCTCGGCATCGTTCGGCTCATCCAGGGCCCCCATGATGACGTAAGCGCGAGATTCGCTGTGCAGCTTCTTCATGAGCTTCATCCAGGTGGCGACGTAGGCCATGGCCTCTTTGCGATCTTTTTCCAAAGGATCGCGGAAGGGCCACTCCGGCCAGATGGGGAGGCTGAGCGTGCTGACGTGACGGTGCAGCAACTGCTTTCTCATGCCGGCCTCGACGGTCGCTTCATGGATCTTGCCCGTGCTGCCATCTGGGTAGGTGGGGTAGGTCTGATCAATGCTGAGACGGTGCTGGGCCAGCAGGTCGTAGTATTCATTCAGCAGGGCGAGAAGCTCGGGCGAAGGCGGCTCTTTTTGCCGATCAAATCCATGCACCTCGGCCACGCGACGCCACAGCGCCATGACGGAGGTGCGCAGGCGCGGAATGACGGGGAGGTCAAAGGGCAGGACGGTGACCGAATACTGGCGGGTGGCGAGGAAGAGACGACCTGGGCCGAGGACTCTGACCTCGCCTTTGTAAACGCCCGGGGGGGTGGTGTAGGGCACATGCACATCCACCCAGTGAGGTTGATTGACACTCTTTTCGTTAGGCAATTCCTGCCAAGCAAAGCTCTGCGGCACCAGAGCGTCTGGATAGTCCCCGGCTGGCAAGGGGGACTTGGGGGTGGACTTAGAGACGCGCACGTAGTGCTCCCGCAGCAGGGTGGGTGCGGGCAGGGTTTTCCCCTCAGGGCCGGTGATGTCCGTGGCTTCTAGGCTGAGGGTGCGCAGCTCAGCAGGCGGTCCTGTGACGACGAGTTGCAGGGCCTCCCACTCCCCACGGGCGGCTTGGAGGGCGAGTGTCTGCACCAGGGGCTGCGGCTCCGTGCGGGAGACGCGCGTCATGGCATCCACCCAGGTCACGCTGAGGTCTGCCTGCGCGGCACCGGTGAAGATGAGAAGCGCGAGGAGGGCAGCTTTCATGCGGCTAAGACCTCCTGGTAAACTTGGGCATACCCCTGGGCAGCCACGGCGATGTCAAAACGGGTCACGGCGTGGTGGCGGAGGGTTTCGGGCGAAGGCGGCTGCGCGAGGGTGTCTTCCCAGGCTTTGGCCAGGGCCTCGGCATCTTTGACGGGGACAACACGGCCCACGCCTTCCAAAAGCAGCGCGCAGTCTCCCACATCCGTGGTGACGCAGGCGACCCCACAGGAGAGGGCCTCCATGATCGTCATGGGGCAGGCTTCCGTGCGGGAGGAAAGGGAAAAGATGTCCAGGGTGGGGTACACGCGCTGGGGGTCTGGGCGGAAGGGGATGAAATGGACCTGACTGCGAATGGGCATGATGGAGAGGGCCGCGCGGGCGCATTCCTCCAGCTCCCATTCCTCACCCCCGCATAACAAAAAGTGTGTTTCCGGCCTGCGCGCCTGCAAGAAAGCGGCGGCCTGCAGCCAGGTGGCGAGATTTTTCATCTCATGAAATCGGCCGATGTAACCGATGAGCGGTGCCTGAGCCGGGACTTTCCATTCCTGGCGCAGCGTGGCGCGGGCTTGGGCATCTGGGACGAAGCGGGCGGTATCAATGCCATTGGGCACCCAGGTCATGGCCTGGCGGGGATAACCGAGTGGGACGTGGGCCTCCAGGGCTGCGGCGGAACAGGAAATGATGCGCTGCGGGATGACCTGGGAGGACAGGCCGATGAGCTTGCGAAACACAGCCATCTTGAGGTCTGAGTCTCCAGGGCTGCGGTGGATTTCACGGCAATGGATGCCCCAGACGATGTGTTTGACCCCGGCCAAACGCGCGCACCAGCCAGCGACAAAGTCCGAATGGTGCATCCAGGTCTGGACCACGTCTGGGCGGATCTGCCGCAGCAGGCGGATCAAGCGGGTGAGGGTATCCTTGCGTAGCAAACCCGTGGCCTGGAGGTCATGCACCTCCGCCCCGGCGCTGCGCAGTTTTTCCATGTCTTCTGGCCACGCGCGCCCATCCATGACGATGACGACGGTGCGCCAGCGGGTGGCATCCATGGCGGAGACGAGATTTCTCAGCATGGCCTCTGCGCCACCACCGCCGGGAGCGCCGATGAAATGGACGAGGGTCTGGGGCGTGTGCATGGAAGGCGGCGCTGTGGGCACCTGCCTCTGACGCATGAGCGGGGCTAAACGTTCCGCCTTGGCCCCTGTATTTTCCACCCAGGCGAAAAGCGGCCGCAACCAGTGGGGGACTTTGAGGAGGCGGCTCATGCGCGGCCTCCTTTCCACTGGCGCAAGAGCTCAAAGGCACCCGAGACGGTGGCCTCCAGTTCCCAGACCGATTCCGGGGCGCCGTAGCGCGGCAGGCTCAGGCAGGGGGAGGCAGGCGTGGCGCGGCCACTGACCATGGTCCAGGCAGATTCGAATCCAGCCTCCGCCAGGAGGGCTAGGGTCTCAGGTGTGAAATCTCCGGAGCCGCCATTGGGGAAAGCAAAGATACGAGGGGCCTGCCCCAGCTCCGCCAGGATGCGGCGGCGACAGGTGAAAATCTCCTCCCGCTGCTGCTCGGGCGTGCACCGAGCCAGGATGGGGTGCGTGTGGGTGTGCCCGCCGAAGTGGATGAGGCCGCTGGCCTGCATTTCCCGCACCTGGTCCCAGCTCAGCGGCTGAGTCACGGCGGGAGCGGGGGATGGGGGCAGATCTTTGACCCACGACTGTACTTTTTCCCGCATGCGGGCATCTGGCAGGGCTTTGAGCTCGGCGAGGGTTTCCCCAAGAGAGGCTGAGGAAGCGGTGGGCTGCTGGGAGGACAGGGCCAGATCTACCTGCTGGAACCAGAGGGGCGAGGTGCCATCTAGAAACCCGGTGGTGAGGAAGATGGTGGCGGGCAGGTGGAACTCCCGCAGGAGGGGATAGGCGAGGTGATAATTCGAGGCGTAGCCGTCATCGAAACTCAGGGCCACCGCACGCGGGGGCAGCGCCTGCCCCGCCTGCAAAAGGGTGGCCATCTCCACCAGCGGCATGACGTGATAATGGGCAGCTAAGTGCTGGCACAGGGCGCGAAAGGTGCCCACGGGAAGATGCAGGCTGCTGTCCTGCACTCCCACGGGGGTAGCCTCTGCGCGCAGGCCGTGAAAGGCGAGGACGCTCCCCTGCCCGGCGAGCCGCTGGCGGGCCCGCGCGGCGACGCCAGCCAGCACCAGGACCGCTGATTTAGCGGCCTGGCCACCTCGGGGAAAGCTGGCAGGGAAGAAGTTCAAATTATAATAATTATGTAAAATTATCAAAAATTAGCTAATAATCAATGAGTTCTCATCATTTTTCCTGCGCCCGCACGCCGCCCCCTAGGTGCCCAGTCTAGCCCAGGCTCTGCGTGATTCTTTGACCCGAGAGGAGCACAGACGCGGATGATGCGCCTCTGGCTGGCGCATGGTTTCATGATGTCATCCCAGCTTTATGTGATGTGGGCGCATGACCGCGGCTAGGTGGACCGTATGCTGGGGTGCACGGGAGGCGGTTTTCTCTGAGAAAGAGTAGGCTGACCCTGGAGGCACGAGTGAAATCTGAAATCGGATGAGATCCCAGCCGCTGGCGGCTGGCCCCAGCTAGTCTAACTTTTTTTGCTGAGTCATGAGCCCCTTCACCTGGATGGATTACCTTTTTTTTGGGGGCTACCTCGTGGCCTCCGTTTTGGTGGGCCTGCTGTTTGTGAAGGAGCAGCGAACGATGAAGGATTTCTTTCTCGCAGGCCGCAGCATGGGCAGTGTGGTGGTGGCCATCTCGGTGATGGCGGCCATGTTTTCCGGCATCAGTTATCTGGGGGGCCCGGCGGAGGTGTATCAAAATGGGTTGGCCTTTGGCTGGGTGCTGTTTTCGTTCTTCATCGCCACGCCAGTCACGACGATTTTCATCCTGCCGTTCTTTTACCGGGCGCGATTCATCACGGCGTATCAATACCTGGAGGAGCGCTTTTCACTGCCTGCGCGGCTGCTGGCTTCAGGCCTGTTTATCTTGAGGGTGCTTTTATGGTTAGGCGCGGCCACGTATGCCCCTGCGCTGGCGCTGCAACAGGCCACAGGGCTGTCTCTGGAGTTCTCCATCCTGGCCACGGGCATCCTGACCACGCTGTACACGATGATGGGCGGGATGAAGGCGGTGATCTGGACGGATGTGATGCAGTTCGGCGTGCTCTTTGGCGGGCAGATTGTGATCTTGCTGGTGGCCGTGGGGAAGATACCGGGAGGCTTTGGCGAGGTGATCCACGTGGCACAAACGCACGGGCAGCCGATGCCGGTGGCGAGCTGGGACCCCACCGTCCGTCTCACCTGGGCGGGCGTGATCCTCGGCGGGGCGGTTTTAAATCTGGTGCAGATGGCGACAGACCAGGTGGCGGTGCAGCGCTACATGACGGCGAAGGATGTGAAGACGGCGCAGCGGGGGCTGTGGTACAAGCTCATCGTGCTGGTGCCCGTGCTGGGGCTTTTCTATGGCACGGGCACGGTGCTGCGGGCTTTTTACAATCATCATCCCGATCCCCTGGCCACGCACGCCATCGACAAGGCGGATCAAATCCTGCCCTGGTTTGTGGTGCATGAGCTGCCCACAGGAATGGCGGGTGTGCTGGTGGCGGCGATCTTTGCCGCCAGCATGTCCACGATCTCCGCTGGGCTAAATTCCCTGGCCTCGGCGACGATGATTGATTTCCAACAGCGGCTGACGGACAAGCCCCTGCCCACGGATGAACGGCAGATCTGGCAGGCGCGCCTGTGGACGCTGCTCTACGGCGTGCTGGTGATCAGCTTGGCGTTTGTGGTGGGGACTCTGGGCACTTTGGTGGAGGTGACAAATAAGATCATCGGCCTCGTCGGTGGGCCCATCCTGGGCATGTTCCTGTGCGGCATCTTCATCCGCCGCGTGGGTGCGCAGGCCATTTTGATCGCCACGGTCCTGGGTTTTGCGGCATCCGTGGTGGTGAATCTTCAGATGAATCTTTCCTTTTTGTGGATCACCTCGGTGGGGACGGGAGTGACGATGTGCCTCGCCTTCCTTCTGAGTTTCTTCACGCCGCGCCGGCCCGTCACCGAGCTGAAAGGCCTGACCTGGCAGCAGCGGAACGATGAAGACTAACTTTCCCGCGCAACTTCTGCGCCCACGCTTCGTTTCATGGGCCACTCCACCTGGAGGCACCCATGAAAGCACGCTACCTCGCTCTCTGCGCCTTGCTGCCGACCCTCGGCATCCAAGCCCAAACCACCGCACCGGATGGCAATACGAACTTCCGCCTGTGGCGGGACAGTCAGGGCCGGAGTGTGGAGGCGACCTTTCGCGGGATCGAAAATGGCAAGGTGTACCTGCAGACGCGAGACGGACGCATGTTTGACTTTCCGGTGGCCAATCTGACGCCGGAAGACCAAAAAGCCGCAGCGACTCTGAAACCAGAAGGCGTGGGCATCCAGAAAAATACGGGCCTCGCGCAGGCGGCGGCCATCATTGATAAGGGCGTGCTGCTGGGGCTGGAGAAGGCGGGCCAGAAACCGAACGCGCTGGCCAGTGATGAGCAGTTCATCCGCCGTGTGTACCTGGACCTGGCGGGGCGCATCCCCACCCGGGCGGAGACGATGGCCTTCCTGGCAGATCCGAGCGCGGCGAAGCGCGCCACGGTGATTGACACGCTGGTGAATGACGATGGTTTTTCCTCCCACCTCTTCAATTACTTTTCCGACATGCTGCGCGTGGCGGATGATGCGCAGAAGGCGAAGTTTTTTACCTATCAGGAATGGCTAAAGGCGCAGATCACCGCGAACCGGCCCTGGAATGAGATCGTCAAAGACATGCTGGTGGCCGATGGCAAGCTGCTGGACAATGGCGCGGCGGGCTACCTGCTGCGCGACCGTGGCATGCGGCTGGATAATCTGAGCCTGACGCTCTCCACCTTTCTCGGGGCCAATGTCTCCTGCGCCCAGTGCCATGACCACCCCTTTGCCGACTGGACCCAACGCCAGTTTTATGAGATGGCGGCCTTTTTTGGTGCCTCAGATACCTACAACCGAAATCTGCCACGCGGCATGATGCGCGGCCTGCGCGATGAACTGACCCAGCAGCAGTACCAGCAGGCGCGGCGGCTTTTTGATGTGAACTCTCTGGCCATCCAGGATGGCAAAGAAAACGATCTGACACTGCCGGATGACTACAAGTACAAGGACGGGAAACCGGGTGAGGCGGTAAAGCCGAAGCTGGTGATGTGGAGCGCGGATGACCGCCGGCTGCGCTGCTACCAGGATGCCGAAATGGCGATGAAGAAAACGGAGGATGCCAGCCAACTGCGCGAAGTCTTCGCCACCTGGATGACGAGCCCGGACAATCCACGCTTTGCCATGACCATCGCGAATCGCCTGTGGAAGCAGGTGTTCGGCGTGGGGCTGAAGGAGCCGGTGACGGATCTGGATGACCCGAACGCCTCCAGCAATCCCCTGCTGCTGCAGCATCTGGGCCGCGAGATGGTGCGGCTGAAGTTCGACCTCCGCGCTTTCATGCGCCTGCTGTGCAATACCCAGACCTACCAGCGGGAGGCGGTGACGCGTGAGCTGGCCCTGGGGGAACCCTATTACTTCCCAGGCCCCATCCTGCGCCGCATGACGGCGGAGCAGGCCTGGGACTCCTGCGTGACGCTGGCCATCGGCGACAAAGTGGACCACTTTAAACTGAAGCGGGCGGAACCCTACAAACAGGTGATGGCGCTGAATGTCTCTGAGATCACCCCGAGCCAGATCGTGGAAAAACTGGCGGAGGTGCAGAGCATGCGCCGCATGGCGGATGGGGCCCTGGGCGGTGGCGGCAAAGGCGCGGCCAAGAAGAAAAACCGGCGTGCGCAAATGATGCAGCCTAACAATGAAGAGGAAGATGGATTTACCCGCCCGACGATGCTGGAGGGCCTCGCCCTGGCCCGTGCCTCTGAGCTGCGACAGCCAGAAAAGGATGGCCATTTCCTTCGCATGTTTGGCCAGAGTGACCGCCAGATTTCTGATAGCAATACGGTAGAGGGCAGCATCCCCCAAGTGCTGATGCTGATGAATGGGGAAGCCCAAAGTGTGCTGCAAAATCCGCAGTCTCTGGTGCTAGCCACCGCGATGGGTGAGGCTGAAACGGCGAAGAAGGTGGAGTCTTTGTATTACAGCTTCTTTTCCCGCAAGCCGACCCCCGCAGAAATGACCGCCGCCACCCAGGCCTTCGATGCCGGGCTGAGCTCGGCGGATCTTTGCTGGGTGCTTTTTAATGCCCGTGAGTTCGTGTTCGTCCAGTAATCCCCTGCCCTCTTTATTTCGCCATGAACGCTTCTCTTCGTTCGCTTGATTCTCTGTCCCGCCGCCAGTTCGCCGAACGTGTGGCGAAGGCCACGCTGGGGGTGACGCTACTGCCCCACGTGCTCAAAGGCCAGGCCGCAGCCGATCCGAAATCGTTGCCCGGTTTTGGCAAAGCGAAGCGGGTGATCTGGCTGCAAATGATCGGCGGGATGTCCCACATTGACACGCTGGACCCGAAGACCGGCGCCACCAAGGGACCGAGCGACCCCATCGCCACCAAGGCGGGGTACCAACTGGGCGGTTACCTGCCCACCCTGGCGAAGGACCATTCGGAAAAGCTGGCCATCATCCGCAGCATGACTTCCAAAACAGGGGTGCATGCCTCGGGCCAATACCTGATGCGCACAGGGTATGAACAGCGGGGTACGATCAAGCATCCCGTGCTGGGCGCGTGGGCGCAGGAGTTGTTAGGCAAAAGCAGCGCGTCTTTGCCCTCGACGGTGTGTGTGGGCCGTGCGCCGGAAAGTGGCAATGGCTTTTTCTCTGCCGCTTTCAGTCCCCTGCCGATCCATGATCCCGAAGCAGGGCTGCAGTATGCGGAATTCGGTGCGCCGAAAGAGATCATCAACAAACGTCTGGCCCTGCTAAACGAGGTGGATGCAGGCTTTCGGGCGAAGTTTCATGACACGAACCTGAAAGCCTACACGGACTTTTATGACGATACTTTGAAGCTGCTGAGCACGGAGGATCTGAATGCCTTCCGCCTCACCGAGGAAGACAGCGCCGCGCGGGAGATCTATGGCATGAACAAATTTGGCCAAGGCTGCATGCTGGCCCGCCGCCTCGTGGAGCGCGGGGTGCGCTTTGTGGAAGTGGCCCAAGGCGGCTGGGACATGCACAACGACATCGCCGATGGCATGGAGGACAATGGCAGCCTGCTGGACAAGGGCCTTTCCGCCCTGCTCAGTGATCTCCAGTCGCGCGGCCTACTGGAAACGACGATGGTGGTGCTGTGCTCCGAGTTTGGCCGCACCCCGAAGATCAACAGCCGCAATGGCCGCGACCATCACCCGAAGGTCTTCAGCACCCTGCTGGCAGGCGGCCCGGCGAAAGGCGGGACCATCTATGGGGCCAGTGATGCGGAGGGCAATGCCCCGGCGGATAAACAAGTCACCATTCAGGACTTCCACAGCACGGTGGGCCATGCCCTGGGGCTGGACGTGAACCAGATCGTCATGTCACCCAGCAATCGCCCCTTCACCGTGGGGGATAAGGGGACGATCATCCAGGAAGTGCTGGCGTAAGCTCCGCCTCTTCATCGACCAGGAGGTCGCTAGTGAGATCGTCAGTCAATAGGTCATCCGGCAGGTCTTCCTCAGCCACCGACGGCGTGCGTGCGGGCTTGGGAGCCAGCAGGATGTCTTTCATGGCCTGGACGTTCTGACGATCCAGGATGTCTTTCAGCGTGTACCTGTCGAGCGTGCTGTAAAACGCCCCCACGGCCTGAGCCAGCGCCCCTTTGAGACCGCAGCAGGAATGAATGGGGCAGGTATTGGAGATGGAATCAAAACACTCGACCAAAGGCGCTGAGGTTTCCGTTTTCCGCACCAGTCGGCCGATCATGATGTCCTCCGGATTCATGGCCAGGATGATGCCGCCGCCACGCCCCCGGCGGGTGGCGAGGTAACCTTGCTTGGTGAGATTATTGACCACCTTCACCAAGTGATGCCGAGAAATATTATACGCATCCGCCACTTCATGCAGGGGAAATGCCCCTCCCTTCACGGCACCGAACAGCAATACTCTGAGGGAATAGTCTGAAAAGAGGCTTAAACGCATAATTCAATTACGCTTTTAACGCCCCCGACTAAGAAGCTCTCAAGTAAGGAGTTTGTAAGGACCCGTGGCCTGAGGTCTAGCCCTCATGATGAATCCACTTATCGTAATCACCATCACTTTTAGAAGCAAAGGTTGACCCTCTCTTGGCCCCGAATGCGCGAGTATTGCGGTTCGCATTCGGCCATTTGCACGATTTTGGAAGAGCCTATCGGAAGGCCTAAGAGAGGCGCTGACCTGCTGTTGAGAAGCCTCAAAAGCGTGGAGATGCCAGGCGGGCAAAGAGAAAGGAGAAAGGTCGCCTGCCTTTCCCGAGTGTGTAGCGGTGAAGGTGGGGGGCTCTTGGACAGGAAGAAGAGTGGCGTCGGGGGTTTTGGGGGGTCAAATGGGCGGACGAGCGTTTCTCGCGCCCCTCCAGGGCGCAGCGAGAGGACGCGTTATTGGTTAGGCAGGGACCGGGGGTTTCGCTCGTGCCTCGCTGTACCCCCGGCTATTCTTCTTTCGCCCCTCCGGGGCGCGGGGCAAAGGGGGGAAAGGTCGGGCGCAGGGTGCCCATGCGCAGCAGGGTGGAGCCACGGGGGGTATGTGAGGTCGTCAGCGGCAGTACAGTATTCATCACTCTCCGAGTGATGCGTTCGCCCCAAACTGGATGGTACGCCTCCACCGATGCCGGAGGCATCACCCCTGGTAGCCCAAAAAGCCCCCTCTCTCAGGGTCGCATCCTGGAAGGATGCCAGCCGTGTCGCCGATTCCACCCACCTCGAAAGGGTGCAATCGGCCTTTCTCGCGCCCCTCCAGGGCGCTGCGGGTGTGTGGACGCGTTTTTGGTTAGGCGCAGGTCCGGGGGTTCTCGGTGCTGCGCACCTTCACCCCCGGCTATTGTTGTTTCGCCCCTCCGGGGCGGGGGGCAAAAGGGGGAAAGGTCGGGCGCAGGGTCCCCATGCGCCGCGTGGTGAGGCGAGGGGGCGGACGGGGTTGGGCTCAAGGAGTGAGGCCATCCTGGCCTCAGCGGACGGGGGTGTGATCCCGCAGGCGCGGGACGCGAGGAAGCAGAACACGGCACGCGAGATCCAGCAATCGCGGGACAGGCGAACGATGCGCTATGGGGCGGACGCATCACTCGGAGAGTGATGAATACTGTACTGAGAACGAAGCCTCCTCGCCCCAGAGGGGCGAAAGAAGAATAGCCGGGGGTGGAGCGAGGCTTGGCGAGCGGGAACCCCCGGATGCACGAAATAACCAAAGGTGTCGCAAGAGGTGCGCCCTGGAGGGGCGCGAGAAACGCCCTCGGACCGAGACGTCCGCCCCTCTACACCTCCGACACCGAAGGCCCGCCGACGGAGCGCGAATATCCTATTCGCCTAACCTTCCCAGCGCGCCCGGAGTCCTAGCCGCGTCCTCCAAGATCACTTGCGCACGCAAGAGGCGCACGCTTCATGGCGAACGTGGCTTGGCTGGGGCGGACGCATCACTCGGAGAGTGATGAATACTGTACTTGCCGACATGGCTGCTCCTCCGCCCCGGAGGGGCGAAAGAAGAATAGCCGGGGGTGGAGCGAGGCTTGGCGAGCGGGAACCCCCGGATGCACGAAATAACCAAAGGTGTCGCAAAAGATGCGCCCTGGAGGGGCGCGAGAAACGCCCTCGGACCGAGACGTCCGCCCCTCTACACCTCCGACACCGAAGGCCCGCCGACGGAGCGCGAATATCCTATTCGCCTAACCTTCCCAGCGCGCCCGGAGTCCTAGCCGCGTCCTCCAAGATCACTTGCGCACGCAAGAGGCGCACGCTTCATGGCGAACGTGGCTTGGCTGGGGCGAACACATCACTCGGAGAGTGATGAATACTGCACTTGCCGACATGGCTGTTCCTCCACCCCGGAGGGGCGAAAGAAGAATAGCCGGGGGTGGAGCGAGGCTTGGCGAGCGGGAACCCCCGGATGGGCGGAATAACCAAAGGTGTCGCAAGGGGTGCGCCCTGGAGGGGCGCGAGAAACGCCCTCGAACCGAGACGTTCGCCCCTCCACACCTCCGACACAGCAGGCCCGACGACGGAGCGCGAGGATTTAACTCGCTTCATTTTCCCGGCCTTCAAAACAAGATTGGCAGGGGCACGGCCCTCTGGCAGCATGGTCAAAATTCCATCAAATCCCGATGAAACGTGCTGCCCTCCCTGCATCCCTTTGGGCCCTCCTCGCCGGGATGCTTTTCAGCCTCAATGCCAGGGCGGAGGAACACATCCGTTACCAAGATGAGGGCGGGGAGTTGATCCAAATCTACCAAAAGGAACCGCGCCAGAATCTCTACGTCTGGCAGCCGAAACAGGGGGAGCGTGAAATCGTCCACGACTTCAGCCAGGAATATGGGGGTGCTCCGGGCGAATTTTATCGCGAGGGGGATCAGTTCGCCGCTCTCACGGGCGACCCACCGGGAGGAATCACGTATCACCTCTTCACCCGAGATGCAGAGGGATGGAAGGAGGTCATTCGCACCTACTTGCCAGGCTTCTCCTACTCGCGTGCGGTGAAAATCAAAGCTCTGCGGAAGCTCCAGACGAAAGGCCGAGATGGCCAAAAACAGCTATTCATGGTCACGGACATCCCCTTGAACCCAGGCCAGTTCGAAGGGCTTTCTCGGCTGCTCTTGATGAATGGCCAACCCTACCAATGGCAAGTCGGAGGAGGCCCACTAGGGGACCAGTCCCTGGAAAAGATCCTCGCGGACCACGAAGCCCGATTAAAGGCCGCAGTCCCACCGAAGCCACCCCTCGGGCCTAACAAACAACAAGACCGCCTGCTGTACCAAAATGCGGACGGAGAGCTCCACCACCAGTTTAACCTGGGAACAGGCTATAACCTCTACGTCTGGCAGCCAAAACAAGGGAAGCGGGAAATCGTGCGCGACTTTAGCCCTGATTCCGGAACAGCTCCCGGCGGCTTTTATCGCGAGGGGGATGAGATCGGCGGTTGGACGGGCGATGCCATCGGCAGCATCACCTACCGTTTATTCACCCGCACCGCCACCGGCTGGAAGGAAACCGCCACCTCTCCCCTGGGTGGAAGCGGGGGCCTCTGGGACATGAAAATGACGGGCACCCGGACGCTGGCGGTGGAGGACAGTCAGGGAAACCCTTGGGAGCTCGTCATCACGGATCTGCCGCTGGATCCAGATTCAGATCACCTGCTGGAGAAACTGGCCCTCCTCAATGGCCAGCCCTTTAAACCGAAAGGTCTCGGAAACGGCAGGGCCATCTGGGATCAACCTTTGGAAAAGATCTTGGCCGATCACGCTGCGCGCAAGGCCGCGACCGCCCCGCCGCCGCGGCACCCCCAGCCTAACAAACAAGAGAGTCGCGTCATCTATCAAGATGACACGGGAGAACTGAGGACGCTCTACAATGGCGGCACCCAGTTCAGTGCCATCGTGTGGTACCCCAAAGAAGGGCCCTCGGAGCTGGTGCATGATTTCAGCGCGGAGCTTGGGGCCTCGCCCGATGCCTTTTACCGTCAGGGGGATGAGTTCGCAGGCTACACCGGCAGTCCTGAAGGCAGCCTGACCTACCACCTATTCACCCGCAAAAACGGTCACTGGGAGGAAGTCATTCGCTCTCCCATGGGAAGCATTAACGCTTTTAAAGTTCTAAAGTGGATCTCCATCCGGAAAATCCTGGCCTATGACTACCCAGGAAAACGCCTGGACTTCGTCGTGACGGACATTCCGCTGACTCCCCTGTTCCCAGAAAGTAAGGCGCGGCTCATCCTCTGCAACGGCCAGCCTTATCATCCTCAAGGGACTGAAATAGGAGCCGCCATCTGGGATGAGCCTCTGGAAAAGATCTTGGCCGACGAGCATGCGCGCCGGGCCGCTGCGGCACCGCCGAAAAGCAGCGCTGGGCCTAACCAGCAAGTGCAAAAAGTCCTTTATCACGATGACGATGGGGAACTGCATCACTTGGAAAATCTGCACACCGGCTTCAGCCTGCTCATGTGGCAGCCTCGGGGTGGGAAGAGGGAACTGGTGCGCGATCTCAGCAGCGGCTACGAAGCACTCCACGGCCCCGCCTTCCACGAAGTGCATGAGGAGGGGGACCGAATCGCCAGTCTCACGCAAAATCTTCACGGCGGCCTAACGTATCGTTTGTTCACACGCGATCACGGTTTGTGGGGAGAAACCCTGCATGCCCACCTGGGCTCGCGCATCCCCCTGCAAGGGCTGCAAATGACAGGCCTGCGGAAGATCCTGCTGCCGGGCGAGCCCGCCCGTGAGTGGGTGGTGACAGATGAGCCTCTGCACCCCGAGGCAGAAATCCAGACCGAAAAACGCCTGACTCTCAACGGCCAGCCCTTCCAGCCGCACTGAGGTCGCAGCACACGGGATGTTGTTCGCAGAAGGGTGCCCTTTTCTCTCAAACGACTCCTCTGTACTCCACCCCCGAGACCATTCCACCGCCCCCTCACCCCTGGCCCTGCTCCCCGCAAGCGGGGCGAGGGGAGATATCTTTTCGACTCCGTTCACGGAAGACCAAACCGCCGTCGTTCGCTTTTAAATCAACCCTCGTTCGCCCTTTCATGAAGAGCTTCCCCAAACGCCTCCCCCTCCCCCCCACGTGCAGCCTTGTGATTCGCGGGGAAGCATGTTCTTTGCGGGAGAAAAGGCATGCTGCCTTTCCCACTTTTTCACCCATGCCACGCTGGCTCAAACGTCTGCTGTTTTCGCTGCTCGCTGCTCTTGCTTTGGTTTTAGCGGGGTGGTTTGGGCTGCCGTGGCTGCTGCCGCTGCCTGAGGCGCTGCGGGCCCCGCAGCAGGCTTCGCCACGTTACCTTTCGCGGGAGGGGCAGCCCCTGCGGGTGCTGCTGACGGCCCAGGGCGACCGGGTGGTGCAGGTGCTGCGTTATGAGGAAATCCCCCCGCTCCTCATCCAGGCCACGCTGGCGGCGGAGGACAAACGTTTCTTTGACCATGGTGGGGTGGACCTGCTGGCCACGGCAAGAGCGGCGTGGGACAATGCACGCCGTGGGCGCATCGTCTCCGGGGCCTCCACCTTGCACCAGCAGCTCATCAAGGTCACCGCCGCGCGTGCAGGCCAGCGTGGCTGGTGGGTGAAGGCGGTGGAGGCGCTGCAGGCCCGCCACCTGGCCATGCGCTGGACCAAGGAGGAGGTGCTGGCGGCGTATGTGAACCGCATCAGTTATGGCAATCTGCTGACGGGCTGCGCCAGCGCGGCGCAGGGGTACTTTGACAAACCTTTGCAAGATCTCACCCCGGCCGAGTGCGCCCTGCTGGCCGCCATCCCTCAGTCGCCCACGCGATACAATCCCTTTCGCCACCTCGCCGCCCTCCAGCCCCGGCAGCAGCGCATCCTGGCGAAGATGCACACCCTGGGCTGGCTGACGGAGGAGCAGCTCCGCGTGGCCCGGGTGGAGCCGCTGAAGCTGCAGCGTTTTCACGGCGGCTTTGCCGCGCCCCATGCGGTGGACATGCTGCGCCGTGCGCCGCAGGGGGAGGTGACACGCACCACGCTGCATGCGGCCCTGCAGCGGCAGGTGGAAACGATCATCACGCAGCGGCTGCGGTCGCTCAAGGAACGCCATGTCACCCAGGCGGCGGTGGTGGTGGTGGAAAACTCCACCGGGCAGGTGCTGGCGCTGGCGGGCTCGCGCGATTTCCTGGCGGAAGAGGGCGGGCAGATCAATGGCGCGTGGGTGCCTCATTCACCCGGCTCTGCCATCAAGCCCTTCACCTACCTCCTGGCGCTGGAG
Organism: Prosthecobacter dejongeii; assembly: GCF_014203045.1. Lineage (NCBI taxonomy): Bacteria > Pseudomonadati > Verrucomicrobiota > Verrucomicrobiia > Verrucomicrobiales > Verrucomicrobiaceae > Prosthecobacter > Prosthecobacter dejongeii. Next base: position 120,101 of record NZ_JACHIF010000003.1, on the reverse strand, counting down.
CGGGGGGATACGGCGGCCAGCATCGTGGCGGATTTACCCATCGAGTATCCCACGCCCACGGGGACCTACCGGCCAGAAAATTACGCGCACAAACTTTACGGCCCGGTCACGTATCGGCAGGCGCTGGGCAATAGCCTGAACATCTCCGCGGTGAAGGTGCTGCACCGCATCGGCGGGGCGGAGGTGCTTTTAGACACGCTTCATTCGTTAGGCCTCACCACCCTCACCGAGCCTGCAGAGCACTACGGCCTGGGCCTCACACTGGGCAATGCACCTGTGCGCCTGCTGGAGTTGGCGAATGCCTACGCCTGCCTAGCACGCCTGGGGCTGGCACAGCCCTGGTCCCTGCTGCTGGAGGCCTCCCCCGCCCCGCCGCAGCGGCTGTTTACGGCGGGCCCGTGCGCCATCCTGGCGGATGTTTTGGCAGACAATCAGGCGCGCCAGCTCACCTTTGGCATGCAGTCTCCCCTGCGCCTGCCATTTCCCGCAGCGGTGAAAACGGGCACCAGTACGGCGTATCGGGATAACTGGTGCGTGGGCTACACCCCGGAGTACACCGTGGGCGTGTGGGCAGGAAACTTCGACAACTCGCCCATGCAGCAGGTCTCAGGCGTGACCGGGGCGGCTCCCATCTGGCGGGATGTGTTCCTGGATTTGCAGGCGCGTTTTGGCGTGACCTGGTACCCGGACACGCCCGGTCTGGTGCGCGCCCGCATTGATCCCCGTACGGGCAAGCGCCTCACGCCCCAGTCCCCTCCCGCCCGGGTGAGCCGGGAGGAGCTCTTCCAGCAGGCCCACCAGCCGCCGGCCGCCAGCGCTGCGGACTACGATGCCCGGGGCCGCGCCCTGCTGCGCCCGGAATATGCCGCGTGGGCGCGCAGTGCGGATAACTGGATGGGGGACCTCGTTACCGTCGAAAGTTCGACAAACGCCCGCCCCTGGCGCATCTCCCACCCCATCCCCGGCACCGTCATCCACCTGGATGCCGACCTACCCCTGGGCGGCCGCCGCCTGCTGCTAGAGACCACTTTCCCCGGTGAGGTGCAGTGGACCTGTGAGACCCTGCGCATCCAGACCCAGGCTGGCCAGCCGTATGTGGACCTCACCCCAGGCAGCCACACCTTCCACGCCACGGCCCCGCTCACGCAGGAGACGCACAGCACCTGGGTGCGGGTGCATGCGGAGTGACGGGGAAAGCGGCTCCTTTTCAGCCTCTACCTTCCTCAGGGAACCAAGAAGTCCAGGTGGGACGATCTAACCTTGAACATTCGACGTCCAAGCGCCTCAAAGTTAGACAATATATACAAGTTAGACAGAAATATTCGACAAATTATTGACAAATGATTGAACAAACCCTTTTTTGTCCATGTCTGGAATAACACTGTGAAAGAGGCGTCCAACATTGAACCCCCCAACAAAATGACTGAAACAATCGACATCGAGTTAGAGCGTCAGATTCAAGAGGACATTCAGTTGATCCAGCGAATCGCTGAACGTGATTCAGAAGCTTTCCAGCTCTTTTACAAAAAATACTCCGGCCTCATCTTCGCGGCCATTTCCAACGTGCTGAACGACCACCATGACACCGAAGACGTCATGCAGGAAGTCCTGGTCCAGCTCTGGAACAAAGCCCACCTTTATGAGCCCCGCAAAGGCAAGCCCCTGACCTGGCTGACCACCATGGCCCGCAACCGCGCCATTGACCGCATCCGGTCGAAGCAGCGCCGCTCCCGCCTGAATGACGACTTCGAGTCTGAGAACAAAAAGCTCCAATTCGAATTTGAAGAATCCGGGCTGGAAATCCTCCAGGAAAAAGAGCGTGACGGCATCGTGCAGCGCGCTGTGGCGAAGCTGAACGACGACCAGCGGGAAGCCATTCACCTCGCTTACTTCAGCGGTCTCACCCAGGCCGAAGTGGCGGAGCGGCTGAATGAGCCCCTGGGCACCATCAAGGCCCGCATCCGCCGGGGCGTGAATCGCCTGGAGGCGCTGGTGAAGCCACGCATGGCCTAAACCTCGACAAACGATTTTGTCGAACTTTTGCAGGCGCACCCTCCCAGGTGCGCCTGTTTCTTTTTTAGGCTTGCTGCCGCCCCGTGCCCCCTTGCCAAGCGGCGGGGACCACGCATCTTAAACAAACCCTCATGGAAACCCTCCGCCGCCTCGTTTTTGCCATCACTGTTTTCCTGGTCGCCACCCTGGTCTTTTCCATCTGGAGACGTGGGGAAGACGGCTACGGACTGCTGAATTACCTGCGTGGAGAGCGCCCCGCAGCCGCCGCCGCAGGCTCCTCCGAGGCCGCTTTCACCGCCCCCACAGCCCCGAAGCTGGACCTGGGAGACGTGAAGGTGCTGAGCGCGATGAATGACGAGTTTTCCAAACTCTCCGCCGCCGTGCTGCCCAGCGTGGTCAGTGTGACCACCAAGACCGTGCGCCGGGGGCAGACAGCCTGGCACCCATTCTTCGGCCTGGTCAGTGGCCGCGCGCAGATCATCCCCGGCCTGGGCTCCGGGGCCATCATTTCTAAAGAGGGCCACGTGGTGACGAACTACCACGTCATCGCCGATGTGAGCGAGGTCATCGTGACCACGAATGATAACCAGCAGTACCCCGCCCGGGTGCTGGGGGCGCATCGCGAGCGCGACATCGCACTTTTGAAGATCGAAGGCGGCAAAAAGGACTTTCCTGCCCTGGCCTTTGCCAATTCCGACGAAGCCCGCGTGGGGCAGCTCGTCTTTGCCGTGGGAAATCCCTTTGGTCTCAGCGGCACCGTGACCCAGGGCATCATCAGCGCCCGAGATCGCCACCTCAGCGACAGCCAACTGGACTACTTACAGACCGATACAGTCATCAACCCGGGCAACTCCGGCGGCCCGCTGGTGAACATCTTCGGCCAGATCATCGGCATCAACGTGGCCATCTACCGGGGCGATGAAAACGTGCGCGCCTGGCAGGGCGTGGGCCTGGCCGTGCCTGCGAACGATGCCAAAATGGTGGTGGAAGCCATCCGCACCCAGGCCAAGGGCGGGCCCGCCGCCGTCGCAGGCATGGGCTACCTGGGCCTGGAACTGAATGCCGAGCCCGTGCGCGTGGAGGCCACCTTGGGCGGGGTCGTTACCCTCGGGGCCTACATCACGGATCTGGACCCGCAGTCCCCCGCTGCCCGCGCCGGCCTCGTGGTGGGAGACGTCATCACCGCCCTCAATGGCCGCACCTTCCGCACTCCCGGAGATTTGCTCAAGCTCATCCGCGCCTTCGCCCCCGGGACGGAGGTGAAACTGACCATCGTCCGTGGCGGTGAACCGGCTGAAATCCCCGCCACCATCGGCCAGCGGCCCGATGCTGAGTAAGCCGGAAAAGTTCCGCAGGAAAAACGTATGGCATGGGGGGAGTAGCCTTGCACGCGCTGCCATCCGCCCGTCACTCACACCCGCCGCGCCGTCGCATTCCTCCCCCTAGAATTTCCTCTTCGGGGGGGCAAATGCCGACGGCTAGGGATCAAGGTCTTACGGCACGATGATCTGGCTGGTGCTGCCATCCGTGAAGGTGATGTAAACCACCATGCGCCCGGTGTTATCCATGACAGGCTGTTCCCAGCGGCGGTCCGTCTGGAGAGAACCTGGCAGGTCAATCTTGCTGACTGTCTTGCTGCCTTCGCTCGTGGCCACGGCATCGCCTTTTCGCAGGGCTAGGGTGAGTGCGCCCCCATTCGGGGCACTTTTCCACAGGCCTTGGTTATTCTCTGGCACGGTATCGCCGCCGGCGAGGTTGCCGATGAAAGCGTACTGATTGTCCCCACCCACCACCGGGAGGTCAAAGCCGCTGAAGGTCGCCCCTGCCGTGCCAGGTGCGGCATCATTCACGGTCACCGCGAGCTGCATGGCACCGGAGAGGTCAGTGTAGATGGCGTGGCGATCCGTCGGTGCGGCGCTGGTAAAGTCGCCATTCGTGTCCAGCCAGGCTTTCCAGGCCCCACGGTTGCTAGGGGTCAGCCAGCCGCCCCAGGGATTGCCCACGCGGGTTCCCACGGGGAGGTTGGAGACCACGCTGCTGTCATCACCCCGCCGCAGGATGCAGGTCAGGCTAGCCGGGTTGGCCGCATCTCCCCGCCAGATGCCGTCATTGCGGGTGCTGGTGCTGTTGTCCCCATTGGCATTCAAAGAGGCACGGAAGGCGATGATGCCCCCGCTGCCGATGGATGGGCGATACACTTTCAGGAAAGTGGCTCCGGAGGTGCCCGGTGCGGTCTCGCCGGAAAAGATCACCTTCGTGGTCGTTCCTGCCACAGTTTGATACCACAGGCCTTCTTTGTTGCCGGGAGTGGTGATGGCGGAAAAGACAAAGTTCCCCGTGCTATCCATGCGGCCGGGGTCGGAGTAGCTGCCCGCCAGGTTGGCGAAGTCCACCGCCGTTCCGGGGGCGTCTTCACCCTCCGTAGCGATGACGCTGATGGTGGTCACCGCGCCGCTGATGCTGGCACGCAGCAGCGCCGTTTTAGTGCTGCTGCCTTTGTAGGTCACGGAGAAAGCGGCCTGCCCGGTGCTGGCTCCCGTGGTGGCGGTGGCGTAGGCACCGGAGGCAAATTTGGCCACCTTCACCCCGGCCAGGCCTGGCACATCATCATCCTCACGCAGCAGCAGATTCAGTCCCGTGCCGCCCAGCTCGCTCCACAGGCCCGTGTCATTGTCTGCGGTCACTCCGCCCGTGCCGATGTTCAGCGTGCCCAGGAAACTCACATGTCCCCCGGCGCTGATGCCTGGGACCTCTGGCAAGGTGGAAAACTGAGCGGCTGCCACATCCGGCACCGTGGTGCCACTGCGGGCGAGCAGAAATAAATTTCCCCCTGCCGTCTTCCACAGACCTGAGGAACTGGCCAAAGTCACCGCCGGGCTCCCCGTGCCGATCTCCAGCGTGCCTGGGAAGGCGAGGTGCCCATTTTCCGCCAGGAAGCCACCCCGGCGCAAGACGCCAAAGTCGCCGATGTTCGTGCTGCCATCTTCCCCCGGTGCAGAGCCTGCCGAGACGACATCCCCCAGCGTGGTGGGCACGGGCTCCGGTGTGATGGGGGCGGAGGAATTCCACGTGTAGCTCGCCGGGCTGGCATCCACATTGCCCGCCGCATCCACCGCCCGCACCTGGAAGGTGTGGCTGCCATCTGCCAGGCTGGTGTAGGCAGTCGGGCTCGTGCCTGTGGCGAAACTGGCGGTATCCAGCTTCACCTGATAACTGGCCACCCCACTGCCTGCATCGCTGCCCGTGAAGCTGAAGCTGGCACTGGTGCTGGTCGTCAGCAGTGCCGGGTTTGCTGTGATGCTGGTATCTGGCGCGGTTTTATCCACGGTGTAGGTTTCACCCACAAAAGGCAGCGTGGTGGTGACATCGGACGAGATGCCCGCATCATTGTCCAAGCGCAGGAGCAGCGTGCCATCCGTGCCCGTGGTCACGGGCACCGTCCAGCTCAGGCCCGCATTGGCCGTGCTCGGTGTTCCCACCGCAGCCCCGGTGCTGGTGCCGCCGAGGGTGAAATTGCTGGCGGTTACCCCGGTCACGGCACTGCCAAAGGTGAGCGTCCAGTTCACCGTGTTGAGATTGCTCGGCGTCGCATTCGCCCGTACCAGAGAAGAAACCGTGGTCGTGGAGGCCGAAGTGGTGACGCCTGAGATCGTGACATTGTTCACCGCGATGTACATATTGACGCCGCCATTTCCCGTGATGCGCACTTCATCAATGTCCACGAACTTCGTTCCCCCCAGTCCAGCCAGATCCACCGTGGCATACCACGGAGCACCGGAGACTTGATAAGTGATGAAGCCCGCGCTCACCCCATCGTCAAAGGCCTCAATTCTCAGCAGATCCCCCGCCACGCCACCGTAGTCCACGATGAAGATCGAACTCATCGTGAAGTTGGTGGCCGTGGAAGAGCTTTTGATTTTGAAGACCGACTGGATGCTGCTGCTGTTGTAGCCCCCAGCGATGCCATTCGCCCCCGGATAGATATTGGGCTCGTAAGTCATCGGCAGGTCCGTCGTCCCATCCGCCCCTTTGGCGGAAAACTGCAGCGCGATGTTTGATACATCGTTGGAGCCACCTTGGCCATCCGTCACCACCGAGCCGGAGATGCCCGTGGAGGCGTTGAAGATGATCGTGGCCGTAGCGGCTGTGGTGGTGAAGGTGCCCACGCTGCTGTAGCTGGTGCCGGCGCTGTTCGTGGCGTAGGCTTTGTAGCTGTAGCCACTGCTCGCGGCCAGGCTGGTGGCATTCCGCGTGAAGGCCCCGGTGCTGAAGCTGCCGCTCTCTGTGAGCACGGTGACATTCGCGCCACCGATCTCCGGATTCGGATTCTGGGAAGTCAGCGCATACACCACCCCGCGTGCCGTGGCATTTGCCCCACCCGTGGCCGTGATGCTGCCCCCGAGAGTCGCGCTATTGCTCGTCACCGCCGTGCTCGTCGGCGAGGCCACTGTGGGGACCACGACAGAGCCCGCCTCCTCCCTTTCAAAAGCGAAATAATAATTGGGGTAGGTATCCCAATTCACACGGTTAGAGGCTCCACTCAGCCCGAACCCATCGGCCAGCAGACTCGTGATCACGTTCGTGGTGCTGTTGGTCGCGGTCGTCAGCAACGTCGAGTTGCCTGTGCCAGTCGAGCCAAATTTCACCCCCCCCGTCGGTTGCGGTGCTGCGTCTTTCATGAGGCGAATGAAGACCGCCTCTGGCTGAAAACCTAGACCCGTGATGTTACGATCCAGGTTGTTGCCGATGTAGGTGCCCGTGATGAATTTGCCCGTCACATGTTTGCAGGCGATGTAGTGATAACCCGTCCCATTGGTATTCACGGAGGCATCTGTTCCCACCTGGAAACCATCCGCCACGAAGCTTTGCAAACCGTTAAGCACCGGCCCATCCAGCCATGGCAGGCACTTATCGGTAGGCATGTCCACTGTGCGAAAGACGGCATTCGCGGTGCCCTCATACATCGTCATCACCATGTCCGGCTGAAAGCCCAGTCCAGTGATGTTGCGGTTGTCCACTCCGTTGCCAGTGTAGGTGCCCACCACAATCTCTCCCGGCGTCGTGCTCAAGGCCAAGTAATGAAAAGTACGCCCGTTGTTATTCACGTGCAGGCTTGCCCCCACCGTGAATCCCGTCGCTGTGAAGGCCGTGATGCGGTCCGTCCCGGTGGTGGAACTGGCAGTGCTTTGCCCCATATCTTTGGTTAGACTCATCGTGGATGTGCGGATCTGCATCGGCGTCGCCGCAGGCGTCGTGATCCCTGAAGTGCCGTCTTTAACGATCACGACACTCGGCTGGAAACCAAGAGACACCGTCTGGCTCGTTCCATTGCCCGTGTAGGTGCCTGAAACGACGTAGGCCTGGAGACTCAGGGGTAATAAGACCGCTAAAAAGACCGGCAGATGGATCATCGCTCTCCACCGCCGTAGTTCAATGGCCTGGAGCTGGGGGGCAGAGACACCGCAGGGAGACAGCTTCTGGCGTGTCAAACGGGGAAGAAAAGCAAGCAGGGACATGTTCATAAAGTTTTCTAGTTTCAGCCCAAGGCATTCAGTGAGCGTTTGCAGCGCAGAGATTTGGCCGCCCAAAAGGGCAGCACGCCGGCAGTGAGAAAGGGCAGAAAGAGGGAAATTTCATAATTCGATGCGAAATGAGCCGCAGGTAGATTTGCGAAGAACCAGCCTTAAAAACTCAAAAGGGAGAGCAGAAAACAACTGGTGCTGAGCCCCTCAAAAAGGCAGAGTTCGCCAAGTTAATTTTCCTTACCAGATAAGTATTACTCTGCTATAAATGGAAGATTACTAGCAGGCTCAGAAAAAGTTAATGCACTATAAAATTTAAGATCTTATCCTAAATAGTAAATTTTATACTGCATAAACTCAGGCTTTTACGCCCAAGCTAGCGAAGGCGATTCCCCAAAAATCATGAGGCCCTACCCCGCCCTCGCAAATCCAGGAGTCCATTTCACCCAGATAGACTTCATCCCCCCGTCACCCATGGGAGTGCAGCTCATGAGCACTCGGCTGGCCACTATGGAAACTTGCAGATGGAAAACCCCTCGCCCCCCCAGCGCGGCTTCGCGGGCAAACAAAAAGGGGTGGCTTTGAAAAAAATCAAAGCCACCCCTTTTCTAAAAGTTCTTTTAGTTATCCTCGCCTTGCAGGTATCTCACCGTGCGGAAGCCGATGTAATTGTAGGTGAAGTCTTGGTCCGCTTGCCCGCGGCTCGACACGCGGTCATTGGAGGAGAAGTTACCTCCGCGAAGAACACGTGGGTTTTTATCCCAACTGGAATCTGGGCCGCGAGGGTCATTGAAGGGACCTTGCGCGCTGTAGGCGTTGCTTTTGAAGACGTCCCAGCAGTGCTCGCTGGCATTGCCGATCACGTCATACAGGCCGTAGCCGTTGGCAAAAAATGAGCCCACCGGACTTGTGCCCAGATACGGCGCCCGGTAAGCCACGTTGTAGCCAAACACCGGGTGGAAACCTTCCTTTTCAGCCAGGTCAAAAGTCCCATTTCCAGGGAAGGCGTAATAATTGGCGAGGCTGAAATCAATGAAATCCCCAAACGGAAAGCGCCTTCCTTCCGGCCCCCCACGGGCGGCTTTTTCCCACTCAGCTTCCGTCGGCAGGCGGTAGCCATTCGCCAGCCAGACCACGTAGCTGAGTGTATCGCTCACCTGACCTGTGCGGTACACAGTGTCTGGGCCCGAGTTATTCCTCACGCGGTAGCAGGGGGTCAGCCCTTCCATTTCACTGCGGGCATTGCACCATTTCACGGCGTCATACCAGTTGACATAAACGACCGGATGGTTGGCCGCGCGGCCCACGCCGGCGTTGTCGAAGGTGTAACCATGCTTCAGGGCCCACTTATACACCACATCCCACTGGGACTTGGTGGTTTCCTTGGCCTGGATGTAGAAGGGGCTCACATAGACAGGATGCACGGGCCGTTCATGGGTATTGCCTTCATTGTAGGCATTGCCCATCTGAAATTCCCCGCCTGGGATGTGCACGAAACCCTGGGACTCAGGGAAGAATGCTTCGCGGATCTCCACGCGGCCCGAAAGCTCGGGGGAATAGCGCATCGTGGTAGGCGGTGGGCCGTCTGTGGGCAGTTGACCGAGCATGAAGAAACCTGCACCCGTGGAGCTGCGTGAGAGCAGGACCCCCTGAAAGCGCACGGAACGCTCGATGGAGTTCGTGGGCAGGCGAGGGCTGATGTCCTTGAAAAGCAAGGTGCCGCTGAAGGTCCCCGTCGTGGGCTGAAAGTTCAGCTTCGTCACTGGGTAACCTTCATTCATGAGGGAGAAGATGGCCTTATTCTGGGCCGTCACCGTCAGCAGATTGATGACGGGGGAGGGCATGCCTGCACCTTCGACGGTCAACTGTGCATTGTTCGGGCCGTTAGCCAGATCCATGACTAACTCGCCTGCCGCTGGGCGCTCATACTTACCGCCTCTCACGTCCAGCTCATGCAGGGGGAAGCCATCGCGGTAATTGCGGATGTAAAAGGCATCGGAAACCTTCAGTTTCTTCCAGTCCAGGTAGCCTTCCACGAAGACGTCACCCTTGCTCCGGCCCTCGTCAAATCTCTCATCATAGAGGTCAAACCAGCCCTGCACGGAGCCCTTGCCCCTGTAGAGCACCTGATGCCAGGCCGCTGCGTAGCTCGAAAAACCCTCGACGAATCGGCGTGAGGAGCTTTCGGTGAGGTAGCCGCTGCCTGTCACGGCTGTTCCATCGGCCAATTTACCGCTCCAGCGCAGCAGGCCAGTCTTCAGCACCCGCGCGGTCATGAATCCGTAGCCCTCAGGCACGGGCAGTCTCCCTTCGCCTTCTTCAAGAACGGTGGCTCCCTTAGGCTTTCTAAAGCCGGGATTCAGGCTCCAGGTGTAGGCACCTTCCAGCCGCTCTCCCACTTCCGCCAGGTTCGTCACGCGTTTCTGCACCTGGATCGTGGCGGAGGTCTCATCCCCCGTGATCAGCCGGAAATAGGGTTCGCCTGAAAAGGAGTCCTGGGTGATCTCCAGTGTCAAAACGGGACCGCGTTTGCCTTTCCCCAGCGTGAATCTCAGCGCGGTTGGGTCGGCTTCCGAAGGTTCTTGATCTCCGCTGAAGCGCAGGGTGGTGCCATCAAACAACAGCTTACCCGTCAGGCTACCGGTGGAGGTGACCAGCAGATCCAGCTTACCGCCCAGACCTAAGCCTCCATCCAGGAAACTGTTGCGGGAGACGATGCCTTCATACACCCCTGCTTCCAGGCGGGGAGTTTCTTCGATGAGGGCTTGAGTCGAGGTGTAAGCTTGGGAGAACAGCCAACAAGCCAGGCTTTGAGTGAGAATGCGCCGAGAGAGCATAAGCGGCTATAGCGAATTTTCAGGTCTGATTCCAGCAATGTTTTTAGTTTCGTAGGTTCCTGCGGCCCTTCCGGCTTCACCTCATTTGGCGTTTTGCCCGATGTTGCTTTTCGCTCGGTGGCGGAGTCTTGCATCCATGATGGCTCCAGGGTTGCACCCGCGCGCATTGCCGCTACTCTCCGCCCCCTGTTTATGTGGAAAGGCCGCTTTGCTCAAGAAACCAGCCAGCTCGTCCAGAGTTATGGCGAATCCGTATCCTTTGACTGGAGGCTGTTCGCTCACGATATCCGTGGGTCCATCGCCCATTCCAAAGGCCTGCTGAAAGCGGGCATCCTCACGGCGGAGGAGCAGGCGGCCATCGAAAAAGGTCTTTTGGAAATCCGCGCCGAGATCGAAGCCAGAAACTTCGAGTTCAAGACCTCCCTCGAAGACGTCCACATGAACATCGAGTCTGAGCTGACTCGCCGCATCGGCCCCGCCGGGGCGAAGCTGCACACCGCCCGCAGTCGCAATGACCAAGTCGCCACGGACGTGCGCCTCTACACCCGCGATGCCGTCGTGGAGATCGTGGACCTTGTGGCCGATCTCCAGCGCTCACTGGTGGAGGCCGCTGACCGCGCCGGTCCTGCCGTGGTGCCGGGTTACACTCACCTTCAGCGGGGTCAGCCCGTCCTCTTCGCCCACCACCTCCTCGCTTATGTGGAGATGCTGGAGCGCGATGCCCAGCGCCTGCTGGATGCGAACGATCGCCTCAATGTCATGCCCCTGGGCTCCGGTGCCCTCGCGGGTTCCACCATCATCCTGGATCGCGAATACGTGGCCAGCCTGCTGGACTTTGACACCGTTTCCCAAAACAGCATGGATGCCGTGAGTGATCGCGACTTCGCCGCTGAGGTGCTGTTTTCCATCGCCCTCTGCGGCGTGCATCTGTCCCGCCTGAGTGAGGACATCATCCTCTGGTGCAGTGCCGAATTTGGCTTTGTCACCCTCAGCGATGCCCACACCACCGGCTCCAGCCTGATGCCGCAGAAAAAGAACCCGGACGTGGCCGAGCTGACGCGTGGAAAATCTGGCCGCCTGGTGGGGAATCTCATGGCGCTGCTCACCCTGCTCAAAGGCCTGCCCATGACCTACAATCGCGACATGCAGGAGGACAAAGAGCCCCTGTTTGACTCGCTGGATACGATCAAAGCCGCGCTCGCCGTCTTTGCGGAAATGATCTCCGGCATGGAGGTGAATGAAGCCCGCACCCGTGCCGCCACCAGCGACCCCATGCTGCTGGCCACCGACCTGGCCGACTACCTCGTGAATCACGGCGTGCCCTTCCGCCAGGCGCACGAAGTCATCGGCAAACTCGTCGCCCATTCCCTGGCGGAGAAAGTGGCCTTTGCGGACATTCCCTTGGCTCAATACCAGGCCTTTTCCCCAGCCTTTGAAGCGGATCTTTTTGACTGCCTGAATCTGGAAACCGCCCTCGCCGCCCGCAAAGGCATCGGCGCCCCTTCCCCGCAGAATGTCGCCGCGCAGATCACCTTCTGGAAGGAGGCCCTCAGCGAATGAGTACGGCCACCATCCCTGCACCTAGCTTCCCCCTGTTTAAGGTGGAAGACCGGGATGGCTGGCAAAAAGTCAGTTCCACGCGCCTTTTTGACAATCCCCACATCAGCGTGGACCGCGTGGAGTGCCTGACGCCCCACCGCCATGAAAAGCCCGTGCCCTGGCTGGTCGTGCAGCGCAAAGCCGCCGTGGCCCTGGCCCCCATGACGGCGGATGGTCTCTTTGTCCTCATCTCTCAGGAGCGCGTGCCCGTGCAGCAGACCCTGTGGGAATTTCCCGCCGGGCAGATTGACGTGCCCGTGGCAGACATCACGCCCGACATCGTGGTGAATACCGCCCTGCGTGAACTTCATGAGGAAACCGGCTACGCCCTGGAGGCCGGCGGCACCCTGGAACCGCTCGGTTGGTTTCTTCCTTCGCAAGGATTCACCGACGAGCACGTTTACCTCTTTCAAGCGAAGCCCGTGTGCGTCGTCAGCCGTCCAGAACCGGATGGAAGCGAGCACATCAGCGACGTGCGTTTAGTCAGTGCAGAAGAACTGCGGAGGATGATCGCTGCCAATGAGATCACCAACGCTCTGACACTGGCCTTATTCGCGCGGATGGCGGCCAAGGGAACGATTTGAGGCGTTGAGCTAACCCCCCCAAACTTTCACCTGATATGTGGCAAGGCATCCTGAATAAAGTCTTCAAAGTCCGCGAAAAAGTCGCGATGAACCTGAACAAGGAGGATGAGGAAAAACCCTTCCTCGACCACCTGGACGACCTGCGCACCATGCTCGTGCGCATGGGCATGACCCTCGTCGGGGCCACCATCATCTCCTTCGTTTTCTACAAGGAGCTGTTTAACATCCTGCTCTACCCCATGGTGCTGGCGGGCTTCGCGCCGGACATTGAGGCCGCGAGAAAGCTGCTCATCAACATTGACGTGGCCGGGCCCTTCATGATGGCGGTGAACGTCTCCTTGATCGCCGCCGTCATCGCCTCCTTCCCCCTGCTGCTCATCTTCGTGCTCCAGTTCATCCTCCCCGGGCTGAAAGCGAACGAGAAGAAACTCATCTTCCCCGCCATCGCCATCGGCACCGGGCTCTTTCTCGGCGGGGCCTGCTTTGCGTATTGGGTGGTGCTGCCACGGGCCTTGGTCTTCTTCTCTGAGTTCGCCGCCTCCGTCGGGGCTAACCAGATGTGGGCACTGAATGAATACGTCACCTTCACCACCCGGTTCATCCTCGTCTTCGGCATCGCCTTTGAGCTGCCCATCATCGTCATGGCGCTGGTGAAGCTGGATTTCCTGAACTTCCGCATCATGAAGTCCACCTGGCGGCATGCCATCGTGGCCATCACCTTGTTTGCCGCCATCATCACGCCGACACCGGATGTGCTCACCCTCATGCTCATGTCTGGGCCGCTGTATGTGCTCTATGCCATCTGTGTGACCCTCGCCTACTTCATGGAGAAGAAGGACAAGGAAGCCTACCCTGAGTACTACGCCGAGCTGGAAAAAGACCGCCAGGAACTGGAAAAAGACAGCGGCGATGAATGGGACAACGAGAACTACAACCCCTGGTTCTCCGAGGACGAAAAAGACGAAGACGACGAGTATCAAAAACCACGCGCCGTGCCCTCCGCCCCACCGCCTGAAATCGAAAAGGCCCCAAAGACCGTCTCCATGGATGAACCCCTGGACGAAGGCGAGGATCAAGGCTCCGTCCCAGGCATTGACGACGACCCCGAACCCGAGTCTCCCCCCAGCCCCCCCAAGACCGAAAAAAGCACCGAGGAGCTCGCCCGCGAGGATGAATCCCGCAGCGGCAATCCCCCCTTGTGATTCCTTCCAGGAGTGAGGGCAAGGAGTGAGGGCTTACAGCCCTCCTTCTTTGTCCGAATGTGTTTCTCGCGCCCCTCTGGGGCGAGGAGGGTGCAAGGGATGGTCGAGCGCATGGTCCCCAGGCACAGCGAGGTGGGGGAACAGCCATGTCCGCAAGTACAGGATGAATCACTCTCCGAGTGATGCGTCCGCCCCAGACAAGCTTCGTTCGCGAGGGCGAACGGCGGCGTGAAGGGTTCCGGGCGCGCTGGGAAGGTTAGGCGAATAGGATATTCGCGCTCCGTCGGCGGGCCTTCGGTGTCGGAGGCGTGGAGGGGCGGACGTCTCGGTGCGAGTGCGTTTCTCGCGCCCCTCCAGGGCACTTTTTTTTGACACGCTTTTGGTTATTCGCAGGTCCGGGGGGGTTCTCGCTCGCCAAGCCTCGCTCCACCCCCGGCTATTCTTCTTTCGCCCCTCCGGGGCGGGGGTGCAAGGGAAGGTCGAGCGCATGGTCCCCATGCGCAGCGAGGTGGGGGAAGGGCCACGTCCGCCAGTACAGTATTCATCACTCTCCGAGTGATGCGTCCGCCCCAGAGAAGCTTCGTTCGCCCCCTTGCACCTCCCCGCCCTGGAGGGGCGAAAGAAAGGTAGCCGGGGGTGCGGCGAGGCACGAGCGAAACCCCCGGACTGCCGCCTAACAAAAAGCGCGTCCACACACCCACTGCGTCCTGGAGGGGCGCGAGAAAGGCCGATTGCACCCTTTCGAGGTGGGTGGAATCGGCGACATTGCTGGCATCCTTCCAGGATGCGACCTTGAGTGCGGGTGTGCTTGACCTCACCAGGGGTGCGTTCGTCCCGCAAGCGGGACTCACTCACCCCTGGCTATCGGCTGCGATGCCTCCGGCATCGGAGGGGGCGGACTATCCTGTTTGGGGCGAACGCATCACTCGGAGAGTGATGAATACTGTACTTGCGGGCGTGGCTGTTCCCCGCGCCCCGGAGGGGCGCGAGAAACGCTCGTCCGCCCCCACACCACACCCTCACACCCTCACACCCTCACACCCTCACACCCTCACCTAACCAATGATGCGTCCAGAGACACGGCTTTGTAGCAGCGGTGTTCCAGGAGGGAGGATTTGAGGCCGCGCACTTCGGGGCGGCTGAGGTGGTTGCGCACGTAGTAGTAGAGGGGGATCATGGGCAGTTCCTCCAGCAGCAGGGTTTCAGCTTCGGCCAGCAGGGCTAAGCGCTTTTGGCGATCGCCTTCGCGCAGGGAGGCCTGCATGAGTTCATCGTAGCGGGGGTGGCTCCAGCCGGTGTTGTTGTTGCCATCGCCCTTTTGCCAGATGCTGAGGAAGGTGTAGGGGTCCAGGTAATCGCCCACCCACCCAGCGCGGCAGATTTGGTAGTCCAGCTTTCGCTGGTTTTCCAGATAGACGCCCCAGTCCTGGTTCAGCACACCGGCGGGGATGTTGAGGTTCTTTTTCCACATTTCCTGGATGGCTTCGCCCACGGTGCGGTGAGACTCCATGGTGTTGATGAGGATGTCGAATTTGGGGAAGCCTTGGCCATTGGGGAAGCCGGCCTCAGCCAGCAGGCGGCGGGCTTCGGCGGGGTCGTACTTGATTTGGCCGGGGCTCACGTAGCCTTCGCCGGCGCCGGAGGGGGTGAAGCCGAGCGCGGGCTTTTGCCCTCCGCGCAGGACGTTTTGGATGAGGGCCTGCTGATCCACCGCCAGCACCAGGGCTTTGCGCACGCGGGGGTCATTGAAGGGCGGGCGGGTGACGTTGATGCGGTAAAAGTAGGTGCCCAGCATGGGATCCGCATGGAAGACCTGGGGCTCTTTGGTGCGGTAGTGGTCCAGCTTGGAAAGCGGCACCGTGTTGGTCACGTGGATCTGGCCATCGCGAAAGGCACGCTCCTCCGTGGCATCGCTGACGATGGGGATGAACTGGATCGCATTCAGCTTCACCGTCGCAGCGTCCCAGTAGTGGGGATTGCGCTCCACCGTGATGGAGTGGGTGTAGCGCCATTCCTTGAGTTGAAAGGGGCCATTGCCCACCAAGTTGCCCACGCGGGTCCAGGGCGTGTCTTTATCGGTCATCTTGCCAAAGCGCTCGATGACGTGCTGCGGCACCGGGTGCCAGGAGTAGTGCTTCAGCATGGAGGGCAGGTAGGGGGCCGGGCCTTTGAGGATGATCTGCAGGGTGTGGTCACCCAGCGCCTTCGCCCCCACCTGAGTGAAGTCTTTGACCGTGCCTTTATTGTACTCCTCGGCATTCAGCATGGGGTAGAGCATGGGGGCGTAAGGGGCGGCGAGATCCGGCGAAAGGATGCGCTGAAAGGAGAAGAGGAAATCCCGCGCCGTCAGCGGAGTGCCATCGCTCCACTTCGCCTCGAGGCGCAGGTGAAAGGTCCAGGTGATGAAGTCCGGTGTCTCCCAGTGCGTGGCCACGCCTGGGCCATTCGCATCCGGATCCTCCACAGTGGTGGCCACCAGGCCTTCGAAGAGCGCATCGAAGAGGTGATGCTCTGGGGAGCCCGTGGCCAGTTGCGGGTCCATCGTTTCCGGTTCAGATCCATTGCCCAAAATGAGGATGCCCTGGGCCGTGGCGGCGGAGGTGCGCGTGGGCCGGTGGCTGCGGGACTGGTGAAAGGTCACCAACCCGGCGATGAGGGCTGCGAGGGCGATGATACGGTAGATCCAGCTCATGACGGCGGCATCTTGACCCTGGTGGGATGAAAAACCACACAATTCCTTGTCTCCCACGTGCGTATGTCTGACAGTCTGTTTGTCTTTCTCATGCGCGACTATTTCCTCCGCCGTTTTCTGCTCATCTTCCCGACGCTCATCGGGGCGACGATGGTGGTGTTTTTCATCACCCGCATCACCCCCGGTGGACCGCTGGAGGCGGCCATGCAAAAAGCCTCCATGCAGGGGGACCGGGGCATGAAAAATGCCGGGGCCTCCCTGACGGAGGAGCAGAAAGATGCGGTGGCGGCCTACTACGGTTTTGATCGCCCTTTTTTTCCCGCCTACCTCGCCTGGCTGGGGTTCATCCCGGCGCAGATGGACAAGCAGTTTGTGAAATTTGAAGCGGGCAAAACCGAGGCTCCGGTGACGCTGCGCAGGCTGCTGCCACGGGCGGAATGGCAGCCCAACAATGCCTACCGTATCACCCAGGCCACCCTCACCCCAGATGGGGTACTGAGCGGAGCGGATGCCGAGGACCTGAAACCCTGGCACACGAAGGTGGAAAAGGAGAAGCAGCGTGTGCAGATCTACCGCACGGAGTACAGCGGCCTCTTCCAGGGAAATCTGGGCATCTCCACCCGCTACAATCTGTATGTGTGGGACATGGTGCTGGAGCGCATGCCCATCTCCATCTTTTACGGGCTGGCCACCTCCCTGCTCACTTACCTTGTCTGCATCCCGCTGGGCATCTTAAAGGCCATCAAACACCGCACGGTGCTGGACAATACGACCTCGGTCCTCATTTTTGTGGGTTATTCGATTCCTGGCTTTGTCTTAGCCAGTGTCTTGGTGGTGTTCCTCGCCGCTCGTGCGGGGTGGTTTCCCACGGGCGGGTTTGTGGGAGATAACTTTGAGGAACTGACCTTCGGCGCGCAGGTGTGGGATGTGCTGCATCATGCCTTTCTGCCTCTGGTCTGCTACATGGTGGGGTCTTTTGCCTTCCTCACCATGCTGATGAAAAACAACCTCATGGACAATCTGGCCGCTGACTATGTGCGCACGGCGGTGGCCAAGGGGGCTGGCTTTAAAAGGGCCGTGCTGGTGCATGCGCTGCGCAATTCCCTGATCCCAGTAGCGACCACGCTGGGGCATATCGTTTCCATCTTTGTCGCGGGCTCGGTGCTCATTGAAATGATCTTCGAAATCAACGGCTTTGGACTCCTGAGTTACAACAGCATTTTGGATCGTGATTACCCCCTAGTCATGGGCATCCTCGTCGTGCAAGTCATGGTCCTCATGGTCGGCAACATCCTGTCAGATTTCCTCGTCGCGCTTACAGATCCGCGCATCCGTTTTGAATAACATGTCACCGCGCATCCTTGGCACCCTGCTGGCATTGTACACACTCCTGAGCGGGGGCTTTCGCCTCGCGGGTCTGAGTGTGCCTGTTTTTAAAATCCCCTTCCTCTCCACTGCCGCGGTGGGCTGGGTCCTGCTGGGCCTGTGCCTGCTGGCCGGGGTGTGGCTGCTGCGCGGGCCGCGCCAGTGGCAGTTCAGCCCGCTCACGCTGAAACAGTTGCGCCGATTCAAGGCCATCCGCCGGGGCTACGTCTCCTTCCTCCTCCTCCTGGTGCTGGTACTGCTAGGCTCGCTGGATGGGTTGCTGGTGGGCAAGCGCGCCCTCATCGTCAGTTATGAGGGGAAGCTTTACTTTCCCTTTGTGACAAAGGTGCTGCCCGCCACCACCTTTGGCGGCAGTGAAGAAAGTGAGACGGACTACCGCGAGCTGAAGCTGAAATTTCGCGAGGAAAAATCTGCCAACTGGGTGCTGATGCCACCGGTGCCCTACGATGCGAAATTGGACACGTCCGAGACCATCGCCATCATGGAGGAGCGCGGCGGCCTCATCTATGAAACGGGCTCCAGCCAGCCCTTCAATGGCCGTGCCTACACCGTCTTTAAAGACAAGCCGGAGCAGAAGCGCCAGGAGATCGTCTTCCGCCAGGGCCAGCGCCACGGCGAGCTGCGCGGCTGGGACCTGGCCGGGGAGCAGGTGGAAAAGGCCACCTATGAGAAAGGCCAGCGCCAGGCCTACACAGACTACACGAATGGCAAGATCCCCGCGCTGGATGCGCAGACCGCGCCCACGCTATACGCGGCCATTTATCCGCCTTCGCCGCCCTCCACCACGCATCAGCATTTTCTCGGCACCACTTCCTCCGGTGGGGATGTGCTGGCCATCCTCTTTGGCGGTTGGCAGCAGGCCATCATCGCCTCCGTTTTGTTCGTCACCATTGTCTTTGTGGTGGGCGTCATTGTCGGCGGCACCCTGGGTTACTTCGGTGGGCTGTATGACATCATCGGTTCTCGCCTGATCGAGATCTGGTCCGTGCTGCCCTTTTTGTTCATCATCCTCATCATCAGTTCCATCATCAGCCCCACCCTGTTCATGCTGGTGCTCATCATCTCGGCCTTTAGCTGGATGGGCACGACGATGTACATCCGCACCGCTGCCTATAAAGAAAAGGCCCGTGACTACGTGGCCTCCGCCCGCCTGCTAGGGGCCAGCACCAGCCGTGTGATCTTCCGCCACATTTTGCCAAACAGCATCGCCATCTTGGTCACGCTGGCTCCCTTTGAGGTGGCAGCCATCATCAGCTCCCTAGCCGCGCTGGACTTCCTCGGCTTTGGCCTGCCGCCGGAGGAGCCTAGCTGGGGCCGCCTGCTGCGGGAAGGCACGGAGGATTTTAACTATCCGTGGATCGTGGCCAGCGCGTTTGTGGCCATGACCACCGTGCTCATTTTGGTCACCTTCGTGGGTGAAGCCATCCGTGAGGCCTTCGACCCGAAAAAATTCACGACCTATCGCTGATGAGTCCCCTTTTGCCTGTTCCTCAACCGCTGCCCTCGCACGCCTGTCCACCATGGGCGCGTGCCCTGGCCTGTGGGCTTTTGGCTGCCTGCCTGGGCCTGTTTTTCAGCGCCTGTTCCGAGTCCACCGACGACCGCTTTCCCCCCTATGACAACACGGCGGAGGTGGAGGCTTTTTGGAAGTCCAAACCGGAGCTGTTTCAGTGGAAAACCCCGGCGGATCTGCCCACGGATCTGAAGTGGGAAACGGGCGCGGATGTGCCTGAATTTGGCGATCCTGCGGCGAAAAAAGGCGGCACCTTTCACGACTACCACCCCACCTTTCCCGCCACCTACCGCGTCGTGGGCCCGGATGCCAGCGGCACTTTCCGTGGTGAGCATCATGACCAGGTGATGATCTGGATGGCCCCCCGCCATCCCGACCAAGATGCCTGGATCCCTGGCATGGCGGATGCGTGGGCTTACTCTGCTGACAAGAAGACGGTTTACTTTCGGCTCGATCCCAAACTCACCTTCTCCGATGGCACGCCCGTCACGGTGGAGGACTTCTTCATGACCTTCTACATCATGCTGAGTCCGCACATCCAGGACCCCTGGTATAACGACTATTACAGCAAAGAATTCAAGAGCATCACCAAGTACGATGACCACACCCTTTCCTACACGCTCAAGGAAAACTACCCGGATCCCATGTGGAAGGTGACGGACGTGCAGCCCATGTCGCGGAAGTTTTACAAGGAGTTCGGTCAGGACTTCCCTGCCCGCTACCAGTGGCGGAAATCCCCCACCACTGGGGCCTATGATTTCGATCCCAAAGCAGATGTGAAACGCGGCCGCCGCATCACCATTCACCGCGTGAAAAACTGGTGGGCGCGGGATAAAAAACACTTCCGCTACATCTACAATGTGGACGCCATGGACTACCGCATCATCGCCAGTCAGGACAAGGCCTTTGAACTTTTCCGCCAGGGCCAGCTCGACTTCTTCATCGCTGGCCTGCCGCGCTACTGGTATGACAAGGCGGAGATCCCCGAGATCTACAAAGGCTACATCGAGCGCCACATCTTCTACAACGAGTTCCCTCAAGTGAGCTGGGGCATCCGCATCAATGAAAGCAAACCGCCGCTGGACAATCTGGACCTGCGCATCGGCATCAACTACGCCATGAACCTGCAAAAGGTGCTGGATGTGGACTTCCGTGGTGACAAGACCCGCATGAACACCACCGAGGCCGGTTTTGGCAAATTCACCAATCCTGCCGTCAAAGCCCGGCCTTTTGATGTGGTGAAGGCGCGCGAGCATTTCGCTAAAGCTGGTTATACCCAACCTGGGCCGGATGGCATCCTCATGAATGCCAGCGGCAAGCGCCTTTCCTTCACCCTCACCACCTTCAATTCCGGCACCATCACCCCCATTATGCTGCGGCTGAAGGAGGAGGCTAAAAAGGCCGGGCTGGAGATCATCGTGGAGGGACTGGATACCACCCAGCTCTACAAAAAACTGAACCAGAAGAATCATGAGTTAGGCCTCGCCGGTTTTGGTGCGCAGCCGCCTTACCCGCGTTTCTGGGATGATTACCACAGTGACAATGCCTACAAGACCGGGCCCGATGGCAAACGCACGGTGGTGGTGGATACGAACAACATGACCATGACGGCGGACCCAGCGCTGGACTCCATCATAGACCGCCACCGCAAAGCCGCCACAGAGGAGGAAGTGCAGCAGCTTTCCTGGCAGCTCTCCCAGCTCATCCATGACCGGGCGAATACCATCCCGCTGTGGGAATCCTCCAACTACCGCTACTTTAGCTGGCGCTGGCTGCGCTGGCCGAAAACGGGGAACGCCTTTCACAGCCAGATGCCGCTGGATGCCCGCATGTTCTGGATTGATGAAGACCTCAAACGCGAAACGCAGGAGGCCCGGAAAGAAGGGCGTGACTACGGTGAATCCCTGCAGGTGCATGACTCCTTTGTAAAACCCCGATGAGCAACGACGACTCCATCCTCCAGGTCGAAAACCTCGTTACGGCCTTTGACACCGATGCCGGGCGCATGACCGCCGTGGACGGCATCTCCTTTGACGTGCCGCGTGGCAAGACGCTGGGCATCGTCGGCGAATCTGGCTGTGGCAAAAGCGTCACCGCCTTTTCCATCACCCGCCTGCTGCCCCAGCCCCACGGCCAGATCCTCAGCGGCAGCATCCGCTTTGAGGGGCAGGACCTGGTGAGTCTGCCGCTGGAGCAAATGCAGGCCATCCGGGGCAACGAGATCAGCATGATTTTTCAGGAGCCCATGACCGCCCTGAACCCCGTGCAAACGGTCGGTCGCCAGCTTGCTGAGGCCATCCTTTTGCACACGCAATGCAGCAAGGCTGAGGTGCTGAGCCGCAGTGTGGACATGATGAAAAAAGTCCGCATCCCCGCGCCCGAGACCCGCCTGGGCGAATACCCGCACCAGCTCAGCGGCGGCATGCGCCAGCGCATCATGATCGCCATGGCGCTCATCAATAAACCGAAGCTCCTCATCGCTGACGAGCCGACCACGGCGCTGGATGTCACCGTGCAGGCGCAGATCCTCAAACTCATCGCCGATCTCCAGCAGGAAATGGGCATGAGCGTCATCCTCATCACCCATGACCTCGGCGTCATCGCGGAGGTGTGTGATGAAGTCGCCGTCATGTATGCGGGCCGCATCGTCGAGCGCGCCAGCGTGCACGAGCTCTTTGCCCGCCCGCGCCATGCCTATACCCAGGGTCTGCTGGAAAGCATCCCGCGCCTGGACAGCACGCCCAAGACCCTGCTGAAAGCCATCCCAGGAAACGTGCCTGGCATTGCCGACTTCCGCCCCGGCTGCCGCTTCGCCACCCGCTCTGGCCGCCCCCACACGGACACGCACCTGAGCGTGCGGCCCGCCTTCGTTGAAATCTCGCCTAACCATTGGGTAGAAAACTGCCCCATCTGCGTCGCGTGAGCTGGAGCATGCCCCTTGAAATCGGACCTCAATCGCTTATTTTATTCTCATGACCGTTAAAGCCATTGTTCATCCTGCTGAAGAAGGCGGCTATTGGGCTGAAGTGCCCTCGTTGCCGGGTTGCTTCACTCAGGCGGAGACGCTGGATCAACTTCGGTTGCGGCTCGCCGAGGCCATCCAAGGATGGTTTCTGGCAGATGCTGAGCAGGAAATAGACGATGCTGACGCTCAACCCATGCTGGTGAACGTGTGAAACTCATCAGCGGTAAACAGCTTGTCAAAATCGTCCAGGCTCACGGCTGGTCCCTGGCTCGTGTCAATGGCAGCCATCACATCTTCAAGCATGCGGACAAAACCGGCCCTTTGGTGATCCCTGTTCATGGCAACGAAACTTTAAAGATCGGCCTCCTGCGTGCCCTAATGAAAACTGCCGATCTCAAAGAAAGCGATCTTTAATTCATGAGCCTCCTCACCGTTCAAAACCTCCAGCAGCATTTCCCCGTCCGTGGCGGTCTGCTGCGGCGCTCTGTGGCCTCTTGCAAAGCCGTGGATGGCGTCAGCTTTTCCCTGGCCGCGGGGGAGACCCTGGGCCTCGTCGGTGAATCTGGCTGTGGCAAAACCACGCTCGGCAAAAGCATCGTGCGCCTGCTGAAACCCACGGGCGGCAGCGTCCACTTTGAAGGGCAAGACATCACCACCGCCAGCATGGGCCAGCTCCGCCCCACCCGCCGGCACATGCAGATGATCTTCCAAGATCCCGCGGAATCCCTGAACCCGCGCCACACGGTGCGCGATATTTTGGAGGAGCCCTTCATCGTCCAAAAACTGGGCAGCAAAGAAGAACGCCGCGCCTGGGTGGCGGATCTGCTGGACAAAGTCGGCCTGCCCACCACCGCCAGCGATCGTTTCCCCTTCGAGTTTTCCGGCGGCCAGCGCCAGCGCATCGGCATCGCCCGCGCCATCGCCCTGAAGCCCAAACTCATCGTCTGTGACGAGCCCGTCTCTGCGCTCGATGTCTCGGTGCAGAGTCAGGTGCTGAACCTTTTGTTAGACCTCCAGCGGCAGATGGGCCTGAGCTACCTCTTCATCGCCCACGGGCTCAGCGTGGTGAAGCACATGAGCGACCGCGTCGCCGTGATGTACCTGGGCAAGATCGTCGAACTGGCCCCGGCGGAGACGCTTTACCGCCGGCCTCTGCACGCCTACACCCGCGCCCTGCTGGATGCCATCCCTGTGCCGGATCCCGCCCTGCGCCGCCCGCGCTCCCTGCTGCAAGGGGACGTGCCCTCCCCCATCAATCCCCCTGCTGGCTGCGCCTTCGGCCACCGCATGGGCCACCCCCGGTGGAAAGACAGCGTGGGCATGGACCTGAGCTTGAAAGAAATCACCCCCGGCCACTGGGTGCAGCCCTGCCCCTGCTGCACCGGAGAGTGAGCAAGAGGCGCTGTCTAGACTCCATTCGCTGAAGGGTGATCGGTGATCCTTCGTTCTCAATCAGTCTTCGCTCGCTCATCCATCCAGAGTTCCCCAAAAACGCGTTCCCTTTCCCCGCTTGCGGGGTTGCGAAGCCGCGAAGCGAAAGGCCCAGGTGAGGGGGGGGCGTAGCACGCGGGATGTTGTTCGCAGAAGGGTGCCCTTTTCTCTCAAACGACACCTCCACCCTGACCTCACCTTCCACCGCCCCTCACCCCTGGCCCTCTCCCCAGTTCCTGGGGCGAGGGGGATGTCTTTTCGACTCCGTCCACGGAAGACCAAACCGCCGTCGTTCGCTTTTAAATCCACTCCTCGTTCGGTCTATCATTAGGAGCTGCCAAAAGCGCGTTCCCTCTCCCCGCGCTCGCGTGGGGAGAGGCTAAGGTGAGGGGTGGTCGCAGCACGCAGAACCTCGTTCGCAAAAGGGTGCCCTTTTCTCTTAAACGAGTCCTCCACCCTCAATCCCCCTCCACCATCCCTAGCTCTACTTTTCCGCCTTTGGTTTCACGGTGAAGCGGTTGGGGTTTTTCCGGTAGGTGTCCAGGCAGGTGGCGCAGCAGAAAATGACGGGACCTTTCTCTTCAAAAATCCGGTAGATCACTCGGGCGGCTTTGCCATCCACAGGGCAGACGTCATTGATGGGCGGGCCGCCCTTTGCAAAAACAGCGGTGAGGCTGACACAGGTGAGCAGGAGGATGGGCAGTAGAGCTTTCATGGTGTGTGGGGCGCGCGGCACGGGTTTGAGTGTGCCTGCATACCTCCATCAACGCCTGAAGCGCCGCCTTCCTAGAGCCCGGACAAATGCGGCAGCAGGATGCGCAAAGCTGGCACACTGCGGGGCCGCTGAAGATGAAAACCGGGGGCGTTACCCCCCAGGGAAATCTTAAAACGGAATGTCGTCGTCTTCCATGCCATCGGTGATGGGGCCCTCACCGAAGTCATCCTGCTGGGCAGGGGCCTGGCGCTGGGGAGGACGCTGCTGGGCAGCCGGGCGCTGTTGGTAACCGCCGCCGCCACCACCACCATACCCGCCGCCGGAGTTGCCCCCGTAACCGCCGCCACCGCCACCCGCTGGGCGACGCTGCTGGGGAGGAGGTGCGCTGTAGCCCTCTTCATCATTGCCATAGTTCCCGCCGCCACCACCGCCACCGCCGGGGGCACCGCCTTTGCTGTCCAGGAACTGCATGTTCTCAGCCACGATCTTGATCTTGCTGCGCTTTTGGCCCGTGGCCTTGTCTTCCCAGGTATCCATCTGCAGGCGACCTTCGATGAAGACGGAGCGGCCCTTGGCCAGGAACTGGCCCGCGAGCTCGGCCTGCTTGCCCCAGAGGACGATGTCCAGGTAAGTCACTTCTTCCTGGCGTTCGCCACTTTCCGTGAGGTAACGCCGATTGACGGCAATGGCCATGTCACAGACCGCACTGCCTTTGGGCGTGTAACGCACCTCCGGGTCGCGGGTGAGATTGCCGATGAGCATGACTTTATTGAGCGAGGCCATATCCCCTCACCTTATCCAGCCAGCCAAGTTTGCAGCAACCTTTTTTGTGATTCGGGAATACCAAAATCCAGTTGCAAAGCTGCATGATGTCCTAGCTCATGCTTGAGAGGCCCGCCTCCGGGTGGACCGCATACGCTATAGCGGGTGGGACTAGGATTATGTTTGACGGATCGCTCATTGTTTGAAAAGTTTCTTTCTGTCGTATCCCAGATGTCCGTACTTTCATCTCATCAAACAAATCTGGATCGTCTCCTTCAGGGAATCCTGCCGCATTGTGCGATTACGGAAAAACAATCTCTGGCAGCGAGGCACTGGAGCTTACAAATGCCTCTGACGCATGGCTGTAATGTAGGCACTCTCAAAGTTATTTTACAGAGTGAAGCCCTGCTGTCTCAAGCCGTAGTCGGCAAAAGGATTGGTGCTGCAGAGGCTCTCATGGGCACGACGGATGACGTGTTTTTCTACTTGGGGACATTTGCCTATCCCACCACGGAATGCGGATTTCTATTTGTGCATTCTCTGGAACACGATCACTCCGGTAAAGGTGTGGCGACTCCTTTTGACTCTGGCGCTTTTGCCTCACGGGTTCCTGCTCCGGCCCCTTACCTTGATGGCGTGGACTTTGTTAGGAATCACGAATTGCCTGTTCCAGAATACAGACAGCTTTTGGCTGCGCTTATTTCTCATTACGCGGCTACGCCGCAGGCTTATCTGCAAAATGTTGAGGCGTTTGCCTGTCATTGTTTAGAGCAACGTTTGCATCCTTTTGGAATTTCTGGCGGTGATCGGCGGACCAGCACCTTTGAGGTGCGTATCCCTCAGAGGGTACCACTTCAGCCTCCACATTTACTGGCCGTTTTTGTCAAAAATGGCCATGAAAAACAGATCGCCGAACTCAGCTCGCTGCATGCCTTAGGCGTTCGTATCGAGCGATATTCAGCCGACCCTGATCAAGTCGATTCTTTTTATGCAATCCGTGAATCCTGCATTAACTTCATTGAGGAGTATATAAATTCATGACGCACTGGTCTCTCCACGACCTCGATATCATCGGCTTTTCCAGCGTGCTGGAGGCCGAGCCATTGCCGCGTATCCTGGCGCCTATTTTTCAAAGCCGCCAGACGCCGGATTTGGTCATCATGCCTCCCTTCTGCCTCGTTTCGGATGAAGTGTTTAAAGGCAATCTTTCAACCCTGGATGAGTTGGACGCTTTCGAGGCTCGCCAACAGGTAACACGGCTAGCGAAGGCCTTTCAGGGACAGCCTAATCATGACCTTTGGGTTAACGATAAGGGCGAAGTGGCGTATGATCGTAAATCCAAGGTGAAGAGCGAATTTCAAAAGATTTTCGACCGCCATTTGACGTTGGCAAAAGAGAAGCTCGCGGAACAAGACTGGAAGGCGGCTTGTGATGCGGCTGCTATTTCTCGGGCCATGAATCCCAATCATCTCGATCCCCTGATTATTCTGGGACAGGCTGAACTGCAAATGGGCGATTTGAAGCGTTTCGCTTTCACTCAATACATTGCCACAGAACTCATCGCAGCGGCAGAATTTGAGAAGCTAGTTCGTGAAAAATTGGCTCCTGAGCAGGTTCGCCCTCAAGCAGGAGCCAGCTCGATGCAAGGAATCGGGATCAGAAAATCCATGCGTTCTAACGCCAGTAATCCTTCTTGCATTGCCGCATGAACTTTCAGCCTCGGGTTTTTACTTTTTACAGCTACAAAGGCGGCGTGGGGCGCAGCATGGCGGTGCTGAATACGGCCTACTACCTGCATGCGCGAGGTCGCCATGTTTTAGTCGTGGATCTAGACCTTGAGGCTCCTGGGGCCAGTGGGTTTTTAAACCGTACTGGTGAGTTACTTCCAACGAAATCTCAGGGAGATGTGGTGGATGTTCTGGCTGCCGTCGTTCAATCGGTGCGCGACGCTCCGGCAGGCACACCACCAGAGCTTCCCCCGCTTCTATTAGAGTCCTTTTTGCATTCCGTGGATGTTGAGCATTATGCCGAGCCTAAACATCCTCGCGCCGCGAGGGCACGTCTGGATGTGCTGGCGGCAGATGAGTCACGGAACTACGCGGCCAGACTGAGTGCGCTCAATCTCCCGAGTCTGTCGGCCCAGCAAATTTTTGACTCCAGCGATCTGTTGCGCGCCGTGCTCCGCAATCACCGTTTTTCCTTCAATCATCCCTGGCAGGAGGAAGGGACGGAACCTGAACCGACAGGCTACGACTACATTCTGGTGGATAGTCGCACAGGCTTTACCGAAGTGGGGGGGCTATGTGTGGGACCTTTGTCGGACCGTCTCGTTGTCTTGTCAGGCCTCAATGACCAAAACATTACGGGCACGCTGAACTTCCTGAATTTTGTGGGCTTGAAACCGCAGCAGCGTTCGGGCGAAGACGATGTTTGGGATGAGGCGGACCCGCTAGGCAGTCCCGAGCCAGGCCCTGCCACACTGGGACCAAAACCCACGCTTTTAGTCGCGTCACCTGTTCCCGGCGGAGAGATGACATATAAGAAAGACCGGATGGAGGTCTTGAAGAAACAGATTGGCCTCGCTCCTCTTAGACTCTCATACCATCCTCAGATGGCCCTGATGGAGACGATCTTTATCCGGGATTATCCCGATGAATACCTCGCCATGGAATATTCCACCTTAGCGGATCGTGTCATGGCCATGGTGGGAGATTCTAACGAACAGTTAAGAGCCTCAGTGCATCGTCTCATTCGGCCTAAAGGAAACAAGAGCAACGGAGACCCTGAATGGGACGGCAACGATTTGCTGAAACGAATGACTCGAATCGCCGTTTCGACAGGACAACTGGAAACCGTTTTTCCGATTCGCTTTTTACCGCAATCAGGTCTGCCTGATTCGTTGCAAAAGCAGATTAGGATGTTGGACATCAATTTGGCTCCAACAGATGAATATGCAGCCGAGTCATGGCTTGCATGGGCAGATGCTTTAGATACAGAGGAAGCGAGGAGAAGAGGCGATGTAGCGGTCTTCCAAGAAATGGAAGGCAAGTACCACCGGTCCATTCTGCTCAAGCCTGATTTTCAGGAAGCCTTAGGCAATTGGGGGGCAGCACTTTCAGCTTGGGCTACAACAAAAGTGGGAAGCGAGGCTGATGAACTGTTTCGTCGAGCAGAGGAAAAACACAAACAAGCGCTGGCGATCACATCTAATAAGTATATAGCCCTCAATAATTGGGGGACCGCACTATTGGCATGGTCGCAAATTAAAGAGGGGACTGAAAACAAAAAACTCTTGGATCACGCAGAAGAAAAGTTTCAAGAAGCCTTGGCGATCAAGGCTGACGATCCTATTATTATATATAATCTAGCCTGTCTGTCTGGACTGAAAGGTGAAGTTGAAACGACACTTTTCTGGCTTGAGTCTTGGAGGAAGCTCAACTCCAAAGCAGCGAAAAGTAAATTGGACAATGACAAGGACTTCGACCGAGTGCGGAATGACCCACGGTTCCAAGCTTTTCGGGATAGTTTGATTGATTAGTTTAAAGTGGAGAAGTTTCAGCAGCTTCAAGTCATCTGGATGGAAGACGACTTGAACGCTTGCTGTTTCGTTAACGGGCTTCACTCCATCTCCAGCACTTGATGGAGGAAGGCCCATTCGTCGGCGGTTTCTTCGATGACTTTTTTCAGGGCGGTGCCGGCGCCGTGGCCGGCGCTAGTTTCGATGCGGATGAGGACGGGGGGGCCGTCTTTGGCCTGGCAGGCCTGGAGGCGGGCGGCGAATTTGAAGCTGTGCGCGGGCACCACGCGGTCATCGTGGTCCGCCGTGGTGATGAGGGTGGCGGGGTAGCGGGTGCCGGGCTTCAGATTGTGCAGCGGGGAGTAGGCGTAAAGGGCTTTGAATTCATCGGCCTTTTCGCTGCTGCCGTAGTCGCTTTTCCAGGCCCAGCCGATGGTGAAGAGGTGAAAGCGCAGCATGTCCATGACGCCCACGGCGGGCAGGGCCGCGCCGAAGAGCTCGGGCCGCTGGGCCATGCAGGCGCCGACGAGGAGGCCGCCATTGCTGCCGCCCATGATGGCGAGTTTTTTGGGCGAGGTATAACCTTCTTTTTGGAGATGCTGAGCACAGGCGATGAAGTCATCGAAGACGTTCTGTTTGGTCAGCTTGGTCCCGGCGCGGTGCCAGTCGGCGCCGTATTCACCGCCGCCGCGCAGGTTGGCCATGGCATAGACGCCGCCCATTTCTAACCAGACGGTGCGGCCGATGGAGAAGCCGGGGGTGAGGCTGATGTTAAACCCGCCGTAGCCGTAGAGGAGGGTGGCGTTGTTGCCATCCAGCTTCAGGCCTTTTTTATGGACGATGAACATGGGCACGCGGGTGCCGTCTTTGCTGGTGGCAAAGATCTGCTTGGTCTCATACTGGCTGCCGTCAAAGTCCACCTTCGGCTGGCGATAAAGGCTGCTCTGTCCGGTGGCGATGTCGTAACGGTAGATGGCCCCGGGCGTGGTGAAGCTGGTGAAGGCGTAGTGGGTGAAGGTATCGCTACGGCGACCGTTAAAGCCACCGATGGTGCCGATGCCGGGGAGCTGGATGGCGCGGATGAGCTTGCCGTCCAAATCATAGGCGCGCATGTCTGAACGGGCATCTTTGAGGTATTCCGCCAGGATCTGGCCGCCGACGATGGAGACGCCGTCGAGTTTATCCTCGGTCTGGGGCAGGATCTCGCGCCAGTTGGCACGCTCGGGTTTGGTGACATCAATGGCGATGACGCGGTAGCGCGGGGCGTCGAGATTCGTGTGGAAGTAGAAGACGGGGCCGACGTTGTCCACAAAGCTGTAAGCGGCATCGAAGTCATTGAGCAGCTCCACCACCTTGGCTCCAGGCTGGGTGAGGTCTTGGTAGAAGATGCGCTTCTTCGGATCGGTGCCTTCCGTGACGCTGAAGGTGAGGTAATGGCCGTCATCGGTGACGTAGGCGTGCAGGCCCCAGTCGGGTTGGTCGGGGCGTTCATAGACCAGGCGGTCTTCGGCCTGCGGGGTGCCGAGCTGGTGGAAATAGACTTTTTGGTTCTTGTTCGCCTCGGTCAGGGCTGCGCCTTCTTTCGGCTGCGGGTAACGGCTGTAGTAGAAACCGCGGCTGTCTTTGGCCCAGGAGGCCCCGCTGAATTTGATCCACTCCAGCACGTCCGCACTGTCCTGGCCGGTAGCGATGTCTTTGACGCGAAATTCCTGCCAGTCACTGCCGGCTTTGGACAGGCCATAGACGAGGAATTTGCCATCGGGGCTGGGGGCGGTCTCCGTGAGGGAGGTGGTGCCATCGGTGGAAAGGGTGTTCGGGTCTAACAAAAGGCGTGGTTCTTTTCCCAGGTCTTCGGTGACGTAGAGCACGCTCTGGTTTTGCAGGCCGGAGTTGCGATTGAAAAACCAGTGGCCGCCTTCTTCAAAGGGCACGCCCACGCGCTCGTAGTTCCAGAGTTTTTCCAGGCGTGCGCGCAGCTCGGCCCGTTTGGGGAGCTGGTGCAGGTAGGGGAAGGTGACGGCGTTTTGCGCGGTGACCCAGGCCTTGGTTTCCTCGCTGTTGTCATCTTCCAGCCAGCGGTAGGGATCTGCCACCTTCGTGCCGTGGTAGTCATCGGAAATGGCGGGGTCCTGGCGGGTTTCCGGGTACGGCAGAGGCTGGGCAAAGAGGGCGGTGGACATGAGGCAAAAGAGGGGCGTTTTCATGACGAAGGGCCGGGGCTGGAAAAAATAGACCGATTTCCAAAAATCTTGTCCGAAAAGCGGCGACGGGGTGGGACGATTGGCGGTCACCGCAAGCGGGACTTGGCTGTTATCGTCAAGATAGCAGCCTGCGCTCTTGCCTTGCCACTCATCCCACCGCGCCCGCCTTTTCAATCGGACCATCTTTTTGGAAACCGATCTATACGCACGAAGCGGTGACCACTTCGTGCGTTTTAGAAAGCGGCTAAATGGGGCGAAACCTTAGAGCGACTTGGTGTAGCCCAGGTAACCCATGAACACGCCGATGAGGGCGGCGATGACGATGATGAGGGAGGGCTTCACCACGCGGCGCTTGGCCAAGACGGGGAGGAAACCGAGGACCAGCCAGAGGGCCAGTTTCACATAGACCCAGGTAGGCAGGGCGCTGAAGAGGCCCATTTTGGCCAGCATGCCAAAGCCGGAGACGAGGCTGATGACCAAGCCGGTGCCGTGCCACTTCATGGCGGACTTGGCGCTGTCATTGGATAGCAGCGCGCCGAAGCCGATGTACACGAGGATGAGACCTAGGATGTGGAGAAGATGGTAAGCGGCGAGGGGCATAGGTGGTGGGGGATGTTGCCACGATACGCGCGGTGGACAACTGCGGTTTCGAGACGGGGTAAAAAAGGGGGGAGGGATGGGGTTAACGAAGCAGGTCTGTGTTTCTTTAGAGATATCCTGAGGGTGACTTTTTCTTCGCCTGCCTGCGGGCTCTCCTGGGAGAAGGGTGTGCCCGGAATTAAAAACTCCACGCGCAGGAGCGGCGGGGGGCCGGGAACCTGGCGTGGAGTGGTGAGAGAGGGCGGCACCGTTCACACGGTGCGGGGTTTAGCGGAAGCTCTTCGCGAAGTCGTCCGCGCTGGCTTTCGCCACCACTTTGGTCTTCTGGAAGGTGCTGGCCTCGCCTTTTTCAATGAGGATACGCTCATAGTCAGCGGCGCTCATGGGCAGCTCGATAGCTTTGTCCTGCCAGGTGCTGAGGAGGATGGCATTGGCCAGCTCCACGCTGTGGATGCCTTCTTCAGCAGGGCTGAGGAGTTTTTCACCTTTGAGGATGGCGTTGGTGAAGTTTTGCAGGATTTCCACGTGCTGACCGCCGCTTTCCGCCACGGGGATCTCGATGTGCCAGCTTTCAGGCATGGCGAAGGCGGCCTCCGCCTCCATGCAGAATTTGCTCATGGGCTGGCGATTGCGCTGGAAGTGGATCTTGGCGCCGTCCGTGACGGTGAGGCGGCCATTTTCAGCGGAGATTTCCAGTTTGTTCACGCCTGGGGCCTCGCCAGTGGAGGTGACAAAGGTGGCGGTGGTGCCGTTTTCATACTGCATCACGGCGGTGACATCGTCTTCCACCTCGATCTCATGAAAACGCCCGAACTGGCAGAAGCCGCGCACGGTCTTCGGCACACCGAACATCCACTGGAAGAGGTCCAGATTGTGAGGGCACTGGTTCATCAGCACGCCGCCGCCTTCACCCTTCCAGGTGCCGCGCCAGCCGCCGGTGGCGTAGTAGTAGTTGGTGCGGAACCAGTTGGTCACTTCCCAGTGCACGCGGCGGATCTGGCCCAGCTCACCGCTATCAATGAGGTCCTTCACCTTTTTGAAGCAGGCGTTCGTGCGCATGTTGAACATGGCGGCAAAGATTTTGCTCTTGTCCGTGTGCGCGGCGATGAGGCGCTCGCAGTCGGCCTTATGCACCGAGATGGGCTTTTCCACGAGGACGTGGAGGCCGTTTTGTAGGGCCTCGATGCCGATGGTGGTGTGGCTGAAATGGGGGGTGCAGATGAGGATGGCATCAATGCGGCCGGACTTGATCATGGCGCTCACGTCCGTGAAGGGCTGTTCCCCCTCCAACTGCGCAGGCAGGGTGCCCACGCTTTCGCACATGGCGGTGACGCGCAGTCCGGGCACTTTGCCGGCGCGAATGTTTGCGAGATGGGCCTTGCCCATGTTGCCGAGTCCAACGATGCCGAGTCTGACGGTTTCCATAGAGATGGCGAGGCTAGCGAGGGGGAAAGCGGCGGTCAACTGCGATAAAGTCACCGGATTTGGTATTGCAGTCTGCCTGAGCGATGGCTAAGGGCACGTCATGGCATCCCAAGGCACTCTTTTGATCACCGGTGGCGCAGGCTACATCGGCTCACACACGGTGAAGCATCTCCTGGCCCAGGGGGAGCGCCTGGTGGTGCTGGACAATTTGGTCTTTGGCCATCGTGAGGCCCTGCCGCTGGATCAGGTCACCTTCATCCATGGTGACATGAGCGATGCGGAGCTGGTGGACCAGATCTTCTGCGATCACCAGCCGGAGGCCGTGCTGCACTTTGCCGCTTACGCCTATGTGGGGGAATCGGTGACGGACCCGCTGAAATACTACCGCAATAACTTGGCCGCCCCGCTGGTGCTGCTGGAGGCGATGCAGCGCCATGGCTGCCGCCGTTTCATTTTTTCCTCCACCTGCGCCACCTATGGCAATCCCGTGCATGTGCCCATGGATGAGAGCCATCCACAGGCCCCGGTGAACCCGTATGGCGCCAGCAAGTGGATGCTGGAGCGGGTGCTGCGGGACTGCGACCATGCCTGGGGCCTGAAGTCGGTATTCCTCCGCTACTTCAACGCCAGCGGCTGCGACCCGGAAGGCCAGATCGGCGAGGATCACGATCCTGAGACGCACCTCATCCCGCGCATCCTCATGGCGGCGGCGGGGGAGATCGCGGACATCACCGTTTTTGGCACGGACTACCCGACGCCCGATGGCACCTGCATCCGCGACTACATCCATGTCAATGATCTGGCCAGCGCCCACGCTCTGGCCCTGGGCTACCTGCGCGGCGGTGGCAGCACCGAGGCCGTGAACCTGGGTACCGGGCGCGGTTTCAGCGTGAATGAGATCATCCAGACCGCCCAGGCTGTGACGGGCAAAAGCATCCCGGTGAGCTACGGCCCACGCCGCGCCGGCGACCCGCCCGAACTCATCTGCCAACCGGCGAAAGCGAAGGCCCTGCTCGGCTGGGAAGCCCAGCACCAGGACCCGCGCGAGCACATCCAAAGCGCCTGGAACTGGATGACCGGCCCCAAAAAAGGCCACTACGCGGAGTGAGGGGATGGGCCTGCGGCAGAGGCCCAGGATAGAAGGGGGCGAATGAGGATGAATGGGGGCCTGCAAGTGGGACGCCGTAGCCCGATCCCCTGCCCCGCCCAGTGCCTAACTGATACCTTGCCGGAAAGGTG
Organism: Prosthecobacter dejongeii; assembly: GCF_014203045.1. NCBI lineage: Bacteria > Pseudomonadati > Verrucomicrobiota > Verrucomicrobiia > Verrucomicrobiales > Verrucomicrobiaceae > Prosthecobacter > Prosthecobacter dejongeii. The sequence continues at coordinate 85,898 of NZ_JACHIF010000003.1, read as the reverse complement.
GGGTAGAGGATAATATAGCATGAAAGCTGCCCTGCTCCTGACTCTCGCCCTGGCCTCATCTGCATGGGCGCAGGGGACCACGCTGTATTCCACGGGCGCACCGACGGATGAGGAGCAGCTTTACCTAGAGATGATCAACCGTGGCCGGGCCAATCCCACCGCAGAGGGCCAGCGCCTGGCCGCCACCACGGATGAGGCCGTGCGGGCTGCCATGGATGGCTTTCAGGTGGATGTCCCGCTGATGCTTCAGGAATTTGCCGCGCTGCCCGTGCGCCCGCCTTTGGCCATGAATGCCCAGCTTACCCAGATGGCACGCGGGCACACACAGGACATGCTGGACCATGCCTTTCAGGGGCACACCAGCAGCAATGGAGATGACCTGGGAGATCGTGTGATCCGGGTGGGTTACCCCTTCACGGCGCTGGGGGAAAATGTGTTTTCCTTTTCCCAATCCGTCTTCCATGGCCATGCGGGCTTCCAGGTGGACTGGGGAAACGACGGCGATAACGATGGCATGCAGGACCCACGCGGCCACCGCGAAAGCATCCATGGTGACTTTCGTGAAGTCGGCATCGGTGTGCTGAAAGGCACGAATTTCAATGCCACCACGCAGCAGGGGGTGGGGCCGCAACTGGTGACGCAAAATTTTGGCAGTCAAGTGAGCAGCCTGGCCTACGTCACGGGCGTGGCCTTTTATGACCTGAATGGCAATGACTTTTATGATCTGGGTGAGGGCATCGGTGGCCTAACCGTGAATGTGGCAGGCTCCAGCTTCCATGCCATCACGGCAAACTCAGGCGGCTATGCCGTGCCGGTGCCCACGGCGAATGCCAACCGCACGGTGACTTTTTCCGGCCTGGGGGCCAATGCAACCGCGCAGGCAAACATTGTCGGCGGAGCCAATGTGAAGGTGGACTTTAAGCCTGCCTTTGTCTCGCCCCTGCCTACGGGGTCGGTCGCGCCGCTGGCGGGCACAGCGGCGGCTTACACCTTCCCCGCCGTGACGGGGGCCACCGCGTATCAGTGGGAGGCGCTGGCCCCCCAGGCAGCCGCGAATGATGGTGCGGAGAGTTTGACCCGTGTCACCCAGGCCACCACGGGCACGTACAGCCCGCGCTCCACCACGGTGAAGCACGCAGGCACGGCCGCGTATCGGCTGACGCATCCTGAAGTGGCCTACACGGCGGAGCGGCTCACCTACCCGGAGACCTTTGTGGTGCAAGCCGGTGGCCAGATGAGCTTCCGCAGCCGCCTCCGCTTCGCCACGGAAAACCAGGTGGCCAAAGTGCAGGTCACCGCCGATGGCGGCACTCACTGGGTGGATGTTTACGCCCAACCTGGGGCCACGCCCAGCGGCCAGAGCAGCGTGGCTGGAGAGGCGTCCTTCCAGCTCCGCACGGTGTCCCTCGCGGCTTTTGTGGGAAAGCACGTCCAGATCCGCTTTAACTATGAGGTGCAGGGGGGAGATTTTTTCCCCGGTACGGATGCCGCTCTGGGCTGGTATGTGGATGAGGTGACCTTCAGCCAGGTGCTGGATGCCACCAGCGGCGTGGTGGCAGCAGTCACTCCCGGGCAGACGGGCTTTCAGTTCACCCCACCGGCGACGGGGCGTTATTTACTTTCGGTTAGGCCGATCATCTCAGGTCGCACGTGGCCCTTCAGCCTGCCGCTGGAGGTGAATGCTCAACTGCCCCCGGTGGACATCACGCTCCTGCTGCCGTCCCAGCCCGCCTTCGTTCCGGGCGCGGCCAGCCTGGCTTTTCAAAGTGTGGGCGTCGGCACCAGTGCCACGCAGACCCTCATCATTCAAAACTCCGGGACGGAAAATCTCACCAGTCTGGCGGTGGAAGTCACCGGCACACACGCGGCAGATTTCACGGTCGGCAGTCTCGCCAGCAGCACTCTGGGTGCCGGTGGGGAGATGCAGGTGCCGCTCACCTTTGCCCCCCAGGCCACAGGCGCACGCACGGCCACGCTGCGGGTGCTGAGCAATGACCCGGACGAAAGCCCCTTCCTCATCAGCCTCAGTGGGCAAGGCTCGAATGCCCTGAGCATCGCCCTTCCACCGCGCAGCCAGGTGGTGAAACTGGGCAGCACCGCCACCCTCAGCGTCACGGCAGGGCCTGACGTGCAGAGTTACCTCTGGCGGAAAAATAGCCGCCCGGTCCCAGGGGCCACCGGGGCCAGTCTCACCTTTACCAGCACCCAATTGACGGATGCTGGCACCTACACCGTCCATGTCACTGGGGGGCAGCCCGTCTCCTCGCTGGATAGCTCTGCGGCCCGCCTTGCCGTGGTGGAGGATAGTGAAAAAACACTGGCCCTCCAGGAAAGGAAAGCCGTGACCCTCACCGCCAAGGCCGCAGGGCCTAACCTTCAGTACGAATGGAAAAAAGTCGGCGGCCCCAGCTTGGAAGAAGGCCCCAATCTCATGGGTAAATTCACCCCCAGCTTAACGCTCAAAAACCTCCTCACAGCCCAGAGTGGCACCTACGTGTGTGAGGTGAAAACCGGGGACAGCACCGCCACGGCGGGGGCCACCACGCACCTGCGCATTTACCACGATGTCCCCATCGTGAATGCCACTCAAAATCTGAAAGAGGGCATCGTGGGGGGCTCCTTTTACCACGTCATTCGCACCAGTGAATTGGTGCACAAAACCCCACTCTCTTACGCGGCCAAAAATCTGCCCCCAGGCCTGAAGGTGAATGCCAAGACGGGCGAAATCACCGGCATCCCCACGAAGCCTGGCACCTATGAGGAGGTCTTGCTGATCGCGACCAATGGCGTGGGCTCTGGGCAAAGCCGCCAGACGATCACCATCGAGCCCTACCCCACGGGCCTGGCGGGAGCCTACGTCGGTTTGGCTGAGCGTCATGCCGTGGTCAATCAAAGGTTAGGCCAGCGGCTAGACCTCACCCTCACCAGCCTGGGTGGGTTCAGCGGTAGCCTCACCCAGGGCAGTGTGAAGATGCCCTTCAAAGGCCAGTTAACGCTGGTCTCCGGCGGTGCCGCGCTGCCATTCGGCCAGGTGCAGATCCAGCCTCCCGGCAAGCCGCTGCCAGCTCCGCTCACGCTGACGTTTGAGGTGGACTTTGCGAATCACCGCCTCACCCAGGCCAGCGTGGCCGCCTCCGGCCAGCAGGTGCCGCTCACGGCTTGGCATCAGAAATGGAATGCTAAAGGCCCTGCTGCCTCCGCCTTCCAGGGCCTGCATACCTTTGGCCTGCGGCTGAAAGAGGCCAGCGGCCTAACGGGTGATGCGGATGTGCCGCAGGGGTGGGGTTACGGCTCCTTCACGCCTCTGGCAGATGGCAAGCTCATCGCTGCGGGTCGCACGGCGGATGGGGAAAAATTCACCTGCGCCTCCGTGCTAGGCCCGCAGGGGGAGGTGCTGATGTATCAGGCCCTCTACACCACTCCGGTGAAGGGCAGTTTGTTAGGCCTGCTGACGCTGGACCCTGAGATGCTAAATGACCCGGATGACAACACCGTCACGGGCGCGCTCACCTGGACACGTCCGGCCAGCGCACTGGCCTCCGCGCGGCTGTACAAGGCTGGCTTCGGCCTGCCTGGCACGCCCGAGGAAGATCCCGTGCCGCTGGAGGCTGTGGGGGCACGGCATGTGCCGCCGGTGGGCCCTACGGACGTGATCTTAAACCTCCAGGCCGGGGTGCAAAATGGGCGTGTGGAATTCGACTTTGCCGAGATCGAAACCACCTCAGACAATCCTGATCAAGACCTGAACATCGCCCTGAAAAGCAAGATCACCGCCTTTGCCCCTGCGAGCAATCCCGCCGCCACGCGCCTCTCCGCCGTCGTGACCACGGGCCTGCTCAGTGGCAGCTTCACCCTCACGGATGCGCCCAGCGCTGGGGCAAAGGAAATCAAACGCAGCGTCACCCTCCAGGGCCTGCTGATTCGGGAGGGGGTGAATTATCGCGGTGTCGGTTACTTCCTGCTGCCCGCCCTGCCCAGCCCCGGCGGCCCGGTGGCCACGCCCATCCTTTCTGGCAGCGTGTTGCTGCGGCCTCAGTGAGGGCGTGACACATCTGGTGCTTGCACAGGTGGCCTCTCTTCGTCAGGATGCGCTCTTAAATGGCCGTCCTGCTGCGACATGCCCGTCTCCTATACCTGCTCGCCCTGTTTCAACTGCTGGGCGGGCCTTTGGTGTTGGGCGGCCTGATGATGGTCACGCGCCTCATGGCAGACCGGGAGATGACACTCGCCCAGAGCGTCACCCACACGCTGGAAAATCTGGAAGGTGCAGCCGCCCTCAGTGCTGGGGAGTGGACTTGGTCCGCAGATGAAGGCCTGCAGCCGCCGGTGAAACCGCACGGCCCTGCGCCTGCGAAGCTGAAAGACAGCAAGAGCAAACTCTGGGCGCTGAATGACTTTGCCCAGCCGGGCTGGCGGCGACCTGCCGTGCTGAAAATCCCCACCGGGGCCGGGCATGATCCCGTGCCTCACCGCCGTGCCCAGGCACCGCCGCTGCCGCCGCCACGGAGTTGCTGATGTGAGCACGTGACCCTGCCTTCGCAGCATGGCCCGTCTCGTCATACACATGGCCTGTCTCCCAGGTCACTCTCAGCACCTGCACCGGTATTCCACCGCTCTGCGCACTCTTTTCATTCTCTTTTCATGTCACTCTCCCGTCCCCTTTCCAAGGCCCTGCTGGCCCTCGTCTTCGCCAGCACCGCCACGGCTCAAGAAGCCGCCCCAGAAGATACCCCTACCCTGCCCGAAATCATCGTGGTGGGAAAAGCCAGCAACCTCCTCGGCACCACTGATGGCGCCTCCAAAGGCCGCGCCACGCAGGAGGACTTCATGTCCCGCCCGCTGATGCGTCGCGGTGAAATCCTGGAGACCATCCCCGGCGTCATCATCACCCAGCACGCAGGCGGGGGAAAGGCCAACCAATACTTCCTGCGTGGGTTCAATCTGGATCACGGCACGGACTTCTCCATCAGCCTGGATGGCATGCCGCTGAACATGCGCACCCATGCCCACGGCCAAGGCTACACGGATTTAAACCCCGTCATCCCCGAGCTGGTGCAGGCCATTGACTACGCCAAGGGCACCTACACTGCGGCGGATGGCGACCTCTCCACCGCTGGCAGTGCCAACTTCCTCCTGTGGGACACGATGCCGGAAAACATCCTGCGACTGGAGTTCGGCGAGTACAATTATTACCGCGCCCTCATCGCTGGCACCCTCCCCATCGTGGCGGCTGAGCAGCAGGGCATGCAGCAAGGCCTAACCTACGGTTTGGAATACAATTATTACGATGGCCCTTGGCAACAGGCGGAGGAGTTCAATCGCTGGAACGGCCTCCTGCGCTACTTCAAAGGGGATGAGGATAACAAATTTTCCATCACCTTCATGGGCTATCGCGGGAGCTGGGTCAGCACGGACCAGATTCCCCGCCGCGCGGTCATCAATGGCACGCTGGATCGCTTCTCCACGCTGGACCCCAGCGCCGGTGGCGACAGTGAGCGTTACAGCCTGAACATGGCCTATGAGCACCGCGATGACGACGTGGTCACCCGCGCCAATCTCTACGGCATTTACTACTCGCTCGGCCTTTTTTCCAATTTCACCTACTTCACCCAGGGGCCTCAGGGAGACCAGTTTGAGCAGTCAGAAAAACGCTGGGTCTTCGGCGGTCAAGTTTCCCGCACCTGGGAAGACCGGGACCTCTTCGGCATCAAGTCGGATCTCACCCTCGGTTTCCAGACTCGGCATGACCTCATCAACGGCATCGGCCTTTACCAGACCCGCAACCGCAAACGCTTCGTCACCACCCGCGAGGATGACATTTGGGAAGGCAGCGCCGGTCTGTATGGCGAAATGGTGAACCGCTGGACACCGTGGTTCCGCACTGTTCTGGGCCTGCGCGGAGATCTGTATTACTTCGATTCACTCCAGAGCACCGTGAATGGCGAAGACGCCGAGTGGGCAGGCATCATCAGCCCGAAATTCAGCGCCATCTTTGGCCCCTGGCATGAGACGGAGCTGTACCTGAACTTCGGCACCGGCTTCCACAGCAACGATGCCCGTGGCGTGACGGCCCGCTCCCTCCAGGCAGACCCCCTCGTGCGCACCATGGGCGCAGAGATCGGCCTGCGCACCCAGGCCATTCCTGAACTGACCACCACCCTGGCGCTCTTTTGGCTGCAGAGTGACAGCGAACTCATCTACGTGGGCGATGCCGGCACAAATGAACCCGGCCCCGGCTCTGAGCGCTACGGAGTGGAGCTAGCCACCTACTGGCGGCCTAACCAGTGGTTCAGCGCGGATGCCGAGGTGGCCATGACCTACGCCCGCCTGAAGGACAGTGGCAATGCCGACCGCATCCCTAACAGCGTGCCCGTCATGTTCAGCGGCGGTTTCACCCTGGGTGCCCAGGGCAATGCGGATGGCTGGTTCACCGGCGTGCGCGTGCGTGCCTTCACCGGGCGTCCGCTGGAAGAAACCGGGCGGATCGAAGGGCGCGAAAGCTTCATGGTGAATGGCACCGTGGGCTACCGCCGCAAGAACTGGGAAGCCGCCGTGGATTGCCTGAACATCCTCAATCGTGCGGATAACGACATCGAATACGCCTATGAGAGCCAGCTACCAAACGAAGCCGTAGCGGTGAATGACGTGCACTTTCACCCCGTGGAGCCGCGCATGTTCCGCTTCCGCGTGACCTACCGGTTTTAAAGCCTTCCACCGTCCCTCTCCCCCTGCCCTGCCCCACTCTACTGGTTGCCGTCCCGGTGAGTGGGGGTGGGTTTGCCAGGGCGGAAGTGTTCTTCATGCTCCAGCTTGGCGGTGAGGGTGGGGAACTGGGCGGCGGTGGCGGTGAGGCCGGCCTGCACGGCATGCATGAGGGTGGCGGGGTCGGCTTCGGCCCGGAGGTTGACGATGAGCTGACCGCCTTCGCTGGGTTCATCCAGTTCCATGCCGAGCTCAGGGATGTAGTCACTGCGCACCAGATTGATGGAGGCCAGCTCCCCGGCGATGCCGTCATCCGGGCTGTAAGTCATTTTGAAGTGGGCGATCTCGGTGCCGTCTTTTTGCAGGCGCTGCTGCACGTCTGTGGCGAGGGCGCGGAGGAAGTCATTGGCCTCGAATTCCTCCGTGGCTTTCAGGGTGACGGTGGCATTCAGCCAGCCCAGCAGAGCCTCGCCATCGGCATAAACTTCGTAGTCCACGGCCATGGGATTGCGGCGCGCCTGCTCATCTGTCATGAGCTGGACAAAGAGGTCTGCGAGGCCGGTTTCCTCCCGGGGTGAGGCGGTGACGATGCGGGCCAGGGGGAACTCCCGCTCCAGCACAGCGCGCAGTTCCTCACGCTCGGTTTGGCCGATGAGGTCGCTCTTGCTGATGACGATGATGTCGGCCTCTTCGAGCTGTTTTTTGAAAATGTAGGCGACCTTGTTTGAAAAGGTGCCGCCGGCATCCAGGCCGAAGACGCGGCGCGCCCGCACGGGGTCCACCAGGACACTGAGGGGGGCGATGGTGAAGGCATCCCCATACATGCGGCGGAGGGGATAGGTGACAGTGGCGACGAGATCCGTGCAACTGCCGACGGGCTCGGCAATGAAAACGTCGGGCTTGGATTGGTCAGACAATTTGTTAGCCGCATCCACCAGGGTATTGAACCGGCAGCAGAAGCAGCCGCCAGCGATCTCCTCGGTGGCGTAGCCTTGGCCGCGCAGGAGCTTGGTATCCACCAGCCCGCCGGCCTGATCATTGGTGATGAGGCCTACGCGCAGCCCCTGGTCCGTGAGGTGGCGCGCCAGGCGACCCACCGTGGTGGTCTTTCCGGCTCCGAGGAAGCCGCCGATCATGATGTAACGTGCTTTGGTAGGCATGGGCTCTTTTGAAGCAAGGGACGCAGGTGCGCAAGTGTCACCGCAGGGGGGCTATTTAATTTGCGCAAAGTGGCAAATAAAACCCGCGAAGGTTGTGGTTTCTTTCAAAGATGTGCCTCAAGGGGGAGGGATTACTTGGCTGGCCAAAGTTGGTTGAAGGCCTCGACGGTGCGCTCGACGAGCACTTGGCCGCCCTCTGGGCCGATGCGGCTGCTCTGGATGATGGCGCTGTAACTGCCACCGGCCACGGCGCGCGGGGTGGGGAGGTAACCGCCGGAATTTACCGCAAGCTGGATGAGGAAGGTCTGCACGGCAGGGCTGCGGGCTTTCATCTGCACGCCGTAGTCGGTGAAGAGTTCAAAGGGATTCGTGGCGATGGCTACCTCCCCCAGGCGCAGGGCGTGCAGCTCCATGGCGTAGGTGCCGGAGGTGCCTTTCTTTTCGGTTTCATGGCGGTCCACCACGCTCTGATTCCAGAGGTAGCGCCACTGTTCCTGGGGATTGTCTCGGTACTTGGCGGCCTCGGCGGTGGCATCGGCCAGCTCCTTTTCCGTGACTCTGCGCCAGGGCAGGTCCAGGGTCTGGACGCGGTGGGAAAGCAGGGCGCCGGTGACGGGATCGAGCTGAGCGACTTCATAAGCTTCCTCCCAGCCCCGCACGATGCGGCGGGCGATTTCCTCAAGCTGGGTGAGCCCCCGGAGGCGGCGCATGCGCTCTTCCGCCGCGTGATCAAACATGGGGCGCGGCACCTGGTCCCCACCCGCACCGGTCCAGGCGAGGACGTGCAGCTTTTCGCCATGGCGCTCACGCAACTGACGGCGCACGGGGTCCCAGAAATCCGCATGGATGACGCTGAGCCCCTCCACCACCTGGGAGGGGCAAGGAACGTTCACCGCGGTGACAAGCAGGTGATCCTGCAGGTCCCAAAAGAACAGGACATCCAGGTGATGGTCTTCATAACCTTCGATGCCGCGAAAGTCCGGCAGGTTGGTTTTGCCATACATTTTGGCCGTGCCATCGGCATAGGTGGCGCGGCGGTTTTGTGCCACCACGGCCTGCCCCTGCCCCCAGCCGACTTTGCCCGGCTGGCGCTGCGCCCAGCTCTGCACGGCGGCCTCCACGATGCGGTCCGTGAGGAAGGCGGTGTACTCCTCCCCACTCATGACGCCTTTGCGCAGAAAGCGGTATTTTTCACCGTCGGTGGTGATGGGGGCGGTGTGCGTGTGGGTGGCATTGAGGACGAGCTTGGTGAGATCAAAACCGGGGATCTTTCCCTGGGCTTTTTCACGCACTTTTTGAGTGATGCCATCGCGGATGGCCACGAGGTCGCAGGAGATCAGGATGGCCTGGTCCAGCACGGTGTCCCCTTCCCGCGACTCGAGCGCCAAAGCGGTGATGCTGATGGGCGTCTCGGGCTTTTCCGAAATGCGTGTGTGCATCTGGCCAGACAGAGGCACTGGCCGGTCTGGCGTGATGTCCACCGTGGCAGCGCCGATGTGGAGCTGGGAGGCGTGCCCAAAACTGGAGCCTAACCAAAAGAGCGAAAAAAGGGCACTGCGGACATGTGAAGGTGAAATCATAGCGGCGAAGGCAGAAGGGCCGCTGAAAGTACGCGCCCGCTGGCGTGATTCTTTGGAGGAACGATCCAGGGGGCGGATCTACCAGACCTGGGTGAAAGCTGCATGGAGGCAGCTTGAACTTTGGGTGCTAAGGGAGGCAGGGCTGCCTAGGCTTCCTCAAACTGGTCCAGGTGAAACTGGCAGCAGCCGAGATCCAGCGTCTGGGTGCCGGGTTTCATGCGTGTGCGGAAGGCCTCCGCCAGGGAATAGACGCGCTGCTGGCTGTGCTTTTCCACTTCGATCAATCCGGCCTCGCGCAGCACGCGGAGGTGCTTGGAGGCATTGTAAGGGGTGGCGGAAAGTTCTTCGCACAGGTCATTCACACAGCGGGGGCCGCCTAACAAAGAACGCACCAAAGCGAAGCGTGTGGGCTCCCCCAGGGCACGCATGGCGGTGAGGCAGTCAAAGTGGACACGACGGCTGCGAGGCATGGGGAGATGATGACGCGGACTGCGGGGCTGTGCAAGAGCAGGCTGTCGCCAGCTCAGGCATCGGGGCCTTTTTCCAGCGGCAGGTCGGGCTGCCTGCGGAATTTATTCCACTGATCAATGGCGCCCCAGGTGAGGTAAGAGAGGACGTAGCCCACGGGGGCCAGTGCGCCGCCCAGGAAGACGCCGCCGAGGAACATGGCCTTGGCAAACTGGATGCCGCGAGCCAGCGTTTCATGCTCTTCCACGATGGCGGCAGCGGCGGCGGTGGGATCGCCAAACTTATGCATGATCCAGGTGCCCATCCAGTTTTCCAGTAGGCCGATGGGGGCGAGGGTGGCGGGATTGCTGAGCCAGCAGAGGGCGATGGCGATGGGGATATTCACCCGGAAGATGGCGGCCAGGATGGCAGCGGTGGGCATCTGGATGGGCAGCAACTGCACGGTGACAAAGAGGCCCACGGCCATGCCGCCCGCAAAGGTGTGCTGGGTGGGCTTCCACACGCGTTTGTCCAAAAAGTGACGGGCAAACCAGCGCATGATGGGGCTGGTCTTCAGCTTCCGGGGATGCTTGAAGAAGCGGTAGGTCTTGAAGATGGAGCGGCGAAAGTAGCCTTTGGCAAAGTCAACCATTCAGGGGGCGGTTCAGTGGTTGAGTGTGGCCGCGTAAATCAGCAATCCCGCACCGAGGAGGATGCGGTAGATGGCAAAGCTATTGAAGGTGTGGCTCTGCACGAAACGGATGAGCCACTTTACCACGACGAAGGCGGACAGGGCACTGACCAGGGTGCCTAGGGCCACCATGGACCAGTCTTCGCCACCCACGCCGTGATCTTTGATCTCGGAAAAGATTTTCAGCCCGCCGGCAGCCATGAGGGTGGGGATGCCGAGGAGGAAGGAGAACTCGGTGGCGGCAGGCCGGGCGATGCCGAAGGCCATGGCCATCATGATGCTGGCCCCGGAGCGGGAGGTGCCGGGAAAAACGGCGGCGAGTAGCTGCGCGGCGGCTACGGCGGCGACGACGACCCAGGTGATCTCAGTGGTGCCTGCTTTCCCCCGATACACGCGCTCCAGCCAGAGGATGATGATGCCACCGATGAGGGTGGCCCAGGCCACGGGGGGCACGGTTTCTGGCAGCTCCACATCCAGCTTTTTGATGACCAGGCCACCGGCGGCGGTGAGGATGAAAGCGGCGGCTAATTTGGCCAGGTAATCCCGCGTCTCTGGGCTGCCGAGGCTGAAGGCTAACTGCTTTACCCGCTGGGTGAAGACGGCGAGCACGGCGAGCACGGCCCCACTCTGGATGACCACGTTAAAGAGGTCACTTTTGGCAGGTAACCAGCCGAGGGTCTGGGGAATCAAAAGATGCCCCGTGGAGGAGATGGGGAGGAACTCGGTAACACCTTCGATGATGCCAAGCAAGATAACGGAGAGCCAGTCGGGCATGAGAAAACAGGTCAGGAAAACAAACGCTGGAGGAAGGAAGCGGGAGGTGACTTACGGGCCGATCCAGCAGATTGCAAGCCCTGCGGAGAGACGAGGGAAACAATCCTGTCACATCTATGACTGACCTTGACTTCCATAGATGGATCCCCGATTGACATACCCTAAGCTTCCTGATAGCCTTTGAGCATCCCTGTATGAATGCAGCCGCCTCCTTTTTCGCCCGTTTTGCCTGCGTCTTTCTAAGCCTCAGCGTAGTGAGCTGCAAGGACTTCAACTACACTCAGGTGCAGGCCCAGAAGCGGGAGCTGGAGGCCAAAATGGCGGCTCTGAGTGCGGAAAGTCAAGACCTGGACCAGAAGCTGCAGGCCCTGCGTGAGAAGCTGCCACCCAGCGTAGCCACGACCCAACTGGCAAGTAAGCAGGTGGGTCTGCTGGAGCAGAACCTCAAGATGGGAGAGCAGGAACTGAGCAAGGCGATCCAGAGCTATGAAGCGACGAATGCGGCGGTGAAGGCCCTGGAAGCGGAGCTGGCCAGCCTGCGTGCCCGCCCGTGAGGGAGGTGGCTTTTTCCGTTCTTGTTTGACCTCTTTTTTGGATTATGAAAAACTTTTTTGCCTTACTGATTTTCGCCGCGGCTGTGGGTGGCTGGTATCTTTATGACCAGCACTCCAAGGGCCAAAAGCAGATCGCCGATCTCAGCCAAACTCTGCCTGGCTATGAGCAGAATGTGCTGACCCGCCGGGCGGACTTGCAGACCTATGTGAGCCTGCTGGAGCTGCAACAAAAGGTGCAGGCGAAGCGCGGTGAGATAGCTGCCATCCAGGAAAAAGAACGCCTGCTGAAGGACACACTGAGCCGCCTGAGCAAGGAGCGTGTGGACATCATCAACCGCGACCGCCAGGCGCAGGTGGGACGGATCATCCCGGAACTGACGCTGCTGGATGGCCGGAAACTTGCTCAAGTGCGAATCCTGAAAGTCGAAGACAGTGGCCTTTCCATCAGCCTAACCAGTGGTGTGCAAAAGCTGCTGCCGAGCGACCTGCCTGCGGATCTGCGCAAGACCCTGCACTACCCCTGAAGCTCTCGCTTTTTTTCAGTCCCCCTCCCCTCCCCCCTTTTTCATGCAGACTTTATCCCTGCCTCCGCGCCCTAGGTCTGTCATGACCTGGAAGGCCACGCTGCTGCTGGCCATCACCCCTTTTCTAACGAGCTGCTTTGAGCTGCGCCAGATCCAGGCAGAGACGGCCTCCCTGCTCCAGGAGAAGCAGGAGGTGGATCGCCTGATCCCGCTGTACGATCAGCACATCGAATACTACCGCACGCAACTCCCGCCCACCACGGTGGCCAAGATCGGCCTGAATACGGACCCTTTTTACCCGCCGCTGAGTGAGCATGTGCAAAAGGTGGAGGCGGAGCTGCTGGACCTGAAGGTGAACATGGCCAGCCGGAATACCTACCTGCAAATGCTGCGCGAGGAATCCTCCCGCCTGCACACGCTGAACAACGAATAAATCCCCCCCGATGAAGAGCATCCTAGGCATTCTTTTTTGTGTGGCTCTCGTGGGCTTTTCCTTCTTCACGTACCTGAAGGACAAGCAGATGGAGGCGTCTCAAGTGCGGGAAACCACCCGGCGGCAGTTGAACCTGTCCAAGACCGCTCTGGCGGACCGCCACAGTTATGTAGAGACGCTGAAGCGGCACTATGAGCTGCAGCGCCGGCTTTATGACTCGAACCAAGCCCTGGTGGAAGCACGCAGTGTGATGGTGGCCCTGAATGACGCCATCGAAACTCAAAAGCGCGCGTATCAAAACATCGTGGAGGCCCGCCGCGGCTCGGCCCGTGGCAGTGTCATCGAGTTCTTAGAACTGCCCGATGGCAAGGTGCTGCGCACGGCGAAGGTGCTGAACTTTGACGATACGAACCTCTCTGTGCAGACGGGCGATGGCATCCTGAAAATCCCCGCCCAGGACCTGCCAGCGCATTTGAAAGATTACTTCCGTCTGGACCTCATCGAGCCGGAAACGACGCAGGCGCTGGACACCGTGGTCGCCACCAGTTCCACCAGCTTCAAGGACAGCGCGCCGAAGCAGTTTCAATACAGCAACATCTCCATGGAGCCGACTGGCGCGGAGCTGACCTACGACGAAAAAGTGAAGGTCTTTGGCACGCACATCAATGCGATCACGAAGCGCATCAACCAACTGCAGCAGGCGAAGAATGCGCCTTTCGTCGGCATGGATGCGCACCTGAAACCAGGCACAGCGGCCTACCGCCATCGGCAGAAAGACCGTGCGCAGCGGCTGGATCGCGAGATCGCCATCCTGACCTCCAAGCGCAAGGTGCTGGAGATCCAGCGCAAGAAGTTCACCTCCCCCACGGTGACCACTCGCTGAGGCTCGACTGAGACCCCCTTTCCCCCACACGGCAGCCCGCTTCCCTGCGGGCTGCTTTTTTATGAACGTGGTCTGGGGGCTAAGTGTGCCGGAGCGCTGGGTGCCCGGATTGGCATTGCCAAAGGGGTGCGGGAGGGTGTTCACTGCGGGGTCTTTGCCTAACTCCCGATGCCTAAAGTGCCTGACCTTCGTTTTGGTCACTGATGAATTTCTCGGCTAATCTTATTTTGAAGGTGGGAGAGGGAGCTTTTAAAAAGCTACTCTTTCCAATTTAACCCTTTCGTGAACCTCCTGATTTTTTCACCCAAAAAGCGAGGATGAGAACCGCCGCGACACTACCGCCCACGGCCCAGTAGAAAGCCGTACCTCTCTCTGCATCCAGCCCTGAAACCGGCAGGAGAATTTTCTTCCCGGTAGCCGCATCAGGCTTTCCGGATGAGGGATTTTTTTCGCTAGATTTAGGGACCGATTTCTGAGCTTCTTTCACCTTGGCGGCTTTTAAGCGAGCCTCGTGATCCGCCAAAATCTTTTCTAATGGCTGGTCCCAAATAGCTCCTCCCATATCAATGCCACGAGGATGATAAGGCTGGCCATTAAGGAGAATGAGCTTGGCGTTATTGTCCGGGGAATTTGGGATCAAAGGTATGTCTGTGACGACAAAGTCCATGCGTTTCCCCTGACGATCATAGGTCCTTATTTCACGCGTAGAGATCCATTCCTGATGGTTGAAAAATACCGAAATACTTCCCGTAGGTGTGGAAATGGATTCCCGCCAACCCTCCGCCGTGCGCGTAAACAAATGGTAGGTTAGGCTACCCACAGGACTGCACGTCATACCGGCCAATTCATCTCCCATTCGATAGAATTTGCCTGGAGCTATCTTACGCCCGCCACTAAAATCGTGAACCAATTCTGCCTTCTCACCTTTGGGTTCCCACATAAAAACATTTTGTCCCGTTCCTTTGTTATAGACCTGATGAAGTTCACCTCCCTGATCTTTATATATGATGCGGTTTTGTTGTTTATCTGGTTCCGCACTGAACATGCAAGTATGGAACAAGCTAAAAAAATAGATTGCAGACAAGATATTAAAATTCATAGTCAATCTGAATTTTCACGAGAATAAGTTTCACGTGAATTTGGTTGATTTGCTATCTCGATCCAAAACAAATCCGGTCGGTTAATGCCAGAAGGAATAGCCCACGCACCTCTAGCAGCCAATGCAGAGTCCTCCCAATCGACCAAATTATCAAATTTAACTCCATAAGAAGAATCATAAATTTTACCATTAAATTTATTAACAACATGATCAGCAAAATACATACTTGGATTGTCAGTTCCTTGTGCAGGCACTGCTGTTTTTGGTATTGGATTCCAAACATCAGAAATATCCCAATTGTTTATAAACAATAGAGCTTCAGAAAAGGGATATGAAAGAGATAAACTGAAGCCTTCTTTACTTTCGTAAGCATCTTTAAACCTCCAGTTAGTCTTCGAAAATGGAATGCTATTAACGGTATTAGGATCTTCCGGCTCTATAACAACTTGTTCAGACTCATTAATGCCGTGCAGGCGAAGACAATCAGAAAATAAATTTGCCCAGTGCCCGCAGCGCCCCTTTCCTAAAGCTATAAAATTAACTATGGAGTCAAATCCAAGAGTGTCCTCATCGTGGGCATAAACCATCGGATCCGCTTGAGGATTCCCCGTTGACGGAATCACCCGACAAACTTTTCTATCCATAAATTCAGAAAAGACAGCATCCACCACCTGCTGTGGGTTGTCGCCAAGACCATGTGCATTACGACAAGCTACATTAAGAAATGTCTCTGGCAGGTAATTATAATCATCGCCTGATGGACGATCGCCACCAGTAATATAAAAGGTGTGTTTGGTCGTTCCAGCGTCTAGCCATGAGCCACTATCTCCTTCCCTCACTTGCCACTGGATCGTGAAGGCACTATTTCCCTGTCCATTGTAGAACTGAATGGTATTGTTAAGTTTTTGCTCAAAGGGAGTGCTCTGCAAAGTTAGCCAACCATCCGTATCAAAGGAAGCGCCGGTCTCTACTTCAGGCAAAGTCAGCCCTCCTGTGACGACCGCCTTCACCTGATAATAACTATAATTGAGAATGCCTCTCGTGTGAAATTTCACCTTCACAGAAAGTGGGCTCCCGCGCTTAAATGCAAGGGGGTAATTTCTTTCACCCGTCGTTTCATCCGTCTCCGCCAGCCCATCGTGGTTTTTATCCCACCAATGAGGGGCTTTATAGATAGTGTTACCATCGTCGGAACGCAAATGATGTTGTGCATTAGATAACGAGCTTTCAAAACTCACGCGATCAACACTTATCGGCTCGACGGGCTTAAAAACATAAGTGTCATTACAGTTGAGTTTAGGTTCATAGGACAGACTGACTGTTTGTCCCTCCAGTGAATTGGCAGGTAAAGTTAATTGGACAGTCTCAACATACACTTCTGGCTTGACCACACTCCCCTCCCTCCTTTGACGATAAACCGCGAAACGTAAGCTGTAGTCTTTTGTCAATAAAGTATCTGAAATAATCTGCAGCTTATGAGAAGAGTAAATTAAAATTTTACTAGTGGCATCATTGGTCTCACTATTGTGATTGTTGGAAAAAACATGGCTAGATGGAAAAGAGCGTTGAAAGCCAGGATCAAGCTTCCAATCTGCCGAGGCAGGCTGTGTGTAGGGATCTAAATCCAAATTCGGACGCGTGGCTTCGACTGACTTTTCGTCTCGTACCACCGTCGTATTGTTGTGTGTCTTTCGTGAGCAATTCCATTCATCAGGCCCCTCAGATTTTACGACGCGTAAGACATTAATTATATCAGATTTATAAGCCGTCCAACTCTTGAATTTAACGAAGTTTTCTGGATGCGGGGATTGTGTGGCGTCTTTTGGGTCACTTCCATTGACGTTTTCTTCGGCGTCCGAAATCCCATCGGCGTCTGAGTCACGTAAAAAGTCCACTCCAGTGGTGCCAGGAGGATTGTTCGGGAAAGGCCCAGTGACTCCTGCAACCGTCATTAAGAACCATTGAGATTGCTCGTTGCTAAGACTGGCACGAATCCAGCAATAACTTGGTTGAGAAGGCGCACGAAACTGGCATTTGGCAAAACCTGACGAATCACTGACAACGCTTAAGCTCGCCAGTGGGTTAGCCGTCAAATTAGTGGTCTCCAAAAGGCCTCCCTGACTTTGAAAAACCTCGAAAGTGACGTTTTCATTTGGGACCGTTACATCTCCATTTGTCACAGTCACTAATAGCCCAAACGGAGACAACTGATTTGCTAAAACTAACTGCTGATTGAACCAAGATTTTAATGTTAAAGTAGGCGCTTCAGGAAGGTTGAAGGCGAATAAGTTTTTGACCTGACCGATGTTTGCTAAGGCGTAATCATCAGTTCCACTAGAAGAAGAATTTGTCCACGCAGGAAGAGCTGTGAAAACACCCACTTCCACGAGCCTTTGATAGATGGGAAGCGCCACAGCCTTAACTTGACCTTGATTCACAACAGCAAAGTCATCGGTGTGAGAAGATGGGGTTGCCCAAGAATTGACCATGGCATTAAGTGCTGGGCCAGCCCCCCCCGTTAACTTTGCATTCATCTCTGCAATGGAGGCTGAGACAATATTCTTCAACTGCCCTTGATTGATCGCTGCAAAGTCGTCAGGAACAACACCCGGAGATAGAACGCCCCGAGTCGTCCACCAAGTAGGTGTTGGGGCATAAGGCCAAGGTAAAGATTCCGCATGAGCTCCAATTAATAAAACGGCTAAAACAACACCTGTGGTAAGCTCGCGCAGCACGCGATTTCGGCGGAGCGCCTGGAGCCAGGAGGGGATAAGCGACATGAGAGATATGTTTTAAACAGTAAGCGTTCGTTCAAAAAATAGATTAGGGTTGATTGGAGGTGGGCTGAGTCCCATTTTTATAGATCCCCATGGACAGATCTCCTGATTCAGCCACACGAATGACGCCTCCGACATGAAGATTGTCTTTTACAGTGACCATGCCTCCGAAATACGCACCATCGGCTCTAACTTGAGTAAGCTTGGTGGTTGTTTGATTTTGGGGACTGGTGTAAGAGTTACTAAGCGTCAACTCATGCGCCGCTAGGCTGGACTCATCTTTAATCCGTGCGGTATCTGTATAGACTTGGTCAGAAGTGACTACGAGTTTTTCAGCCTGGGTTTTGATGGCTTGAGTGGCGTTAAAATCTGTTCCAGGGACAGCACGTGAATAGGTAAGATTGTCTGCCAAAAGCGACATGGCTTCCCCTTCGGTGCGGGAGGGAATGCGAACACCCCCATCAAAAAGGACAAAGATGTCCCGCATGGTCGTTGCATTATTATTGGCCTCTGGCACCTGCCATACCCAATTGGCATCCGTGCGGGTAGCAGCCTGTTTGATTTTAGGACGCAGAAAGGACTGATAGACGACCTCTTCGGTTTCTGTGTAGGCATCGTGGTAAACCTCTTGAGAAGTCGTATAGCTATTTATGATCTGCCAAACCTGAGTTCCCGAGACATATTCCTGCCCAACGACGACATTTCCCCATTCTTCATGCCAGTAGCCGGGTGTCATCACGGTGGGCACAGAGACCCATAGGTTATTCTCGTCGAAGTAACCTAAATCTTCCGTGACATCCGGTACCCAGTAGGAATTAACGATGCCATACCCATAAACATCCTGGTAGTGACCTCCTATTTCCACATAGCCATATTCATGTTGCACCTGTTCTTCGATGGTGGTGTACGCAGGATGGTAAATTGTATTCGTAAATGTTTCGTTGGTCGCATCTTGCTCCACTGTTAATCGAAAGCCAGGTGCTGTGTTATTGCCAGTGGCACCGTCACTTACCTGAACAAGGCCGAAAGCCATGCTGTTGGTCAGCGTCAGGTTGGTCGCCGTGAGATTCGTGGCCAAGACAGGTGCAAATGACGGCAGGAAAAACGCTGAAAAGGCTAAAATTGGCTTAATGTAAAGCTTATTCATAGGTTATACTTATAAGATTGGATAAAATATAATTTATTTTTTATCAAATTCATTTTTCATCTTAAAGCATTATTTTAATTTAACTTAAATCTTTTTACTTGGACACGTCTCAACACATTTTCTCATTTTATATCCGAGTCATATTGATTTTTTCGCTGCGTAAAAGCAAGTGGGTAGGCAGGGCTGCGTCGGCGTGCGGAAATTTAGTCGAATTAACAACCCGCGCTCTGTCAGCGAGGCCGGAGTGATGGCGCTCGGGGGCTGAGGGAGGAGATGTCGCTTTTTTGGAAAAGGGTACCCATTTGCGAAATGGATTCTGCATGCTATGACCAGACGGTGATGCTGCTGAAGGGCACGGCTTTCCTCAAGGAAGATGGCTCTGTGCGGGTGACTGAGGTGAAGGTGGGCAATCAGCTGGTGGACTTTTACGTGCTGAATGAAAAGGAAATGGTGATCCTGGTGAAACGCTGGCTGCCACGCCCGGCGGCTGCCCCGGAGGCCGCCGCCGCCCCTGCCACCCAGGCCCAGCAGGCCCCCGCGAAACCGGAGGAAGTGAAGCCGGTGGAGGCCATCCTGAGCATCAAGGGTGGCAAGGATGAAGTGGCCCCTTCCAAAGAGATCAAGCTGAAGTTTGTGCCTACCGATTCGCCTCCTCCCGGAGTGAAAATCCAGGATCTAACGGCGGCTTTCTTTGGCAAGGATGAGGGCAAGATCATCGAAATCCTGAAGCTGCAAAAGATGCACGCGGTCTCCAACGGCGCTCCGTAAAAGCGCCTTTGGGGGCGGGGGCGCAAGGCCGAAGGTCGAGCGCAGGGTCCCCATGCGCAGCGAGGTGGGGGAATGGCCACGTCCGCAGGTACAGTATCTATCACTCTCCGAGTGATGCCGTTCGCCCCAGACATGCCTGGTTCGCGAGGGGGTGGACGGCTGGGTCCGAGGGCGTTTCTCGCGCCCCTCCGGGGCGCGGCGGGTGTGACGCGTTTTTGGTTAGGCGTGGGTCCGGGGTTTTTCGCTCGCCAAGCCTCGCTGCACCCCCGGCTAACGGCTTTCGCCCCTCCGGGGCGAGGGGGTGCAGGGAAAGGTGGGGCGCAGAGTCCCGATGCACCTCGGGGTGGGGCAACGGCTGCGTCCGCAGGTACAGTATCCATCACTCTCCGAGTGATGCGTCCGCCCCAGACATGCCTGGTTCGCGAGGGGGTGGACGCCTTTTGCGTGCGTAAGTGATCTTGGGGGGGCGTCTCTAGGACTCCGAGCATGTCGTCACATCCCGCACGCGGGACGGTCTGAGAGAGGAGAGGGGGCGAACGACGGCGTGGGGGAGTCCGGACGTGCTGGGAAGGTCAGGCGAATAGGATATTCGCGCTCCGGTCGGGGGTGTTCGCGGCTGGAGGTGTGGCGGGGGTGGACGGCTCGGTCCGAGGGCGTTTCTCGCGCCCCTCCAGGGCGCATCTCTTGCCACATCGTTGGTTATTCGCGAGTCCGGGGGGTTCGCTCGTGCCTCGCTGCACCCCCGGCTACCTTTCTTTCGCCCCTCCGGGGCGAGGGACGGTGCATGGTTTTGGAAGCTCGGGATGGAGGAGGCGGACGATGCGTGCTGGGGCGGACGCATCACTCGGAGAGTGATGGATACTGTACTGGCGGACGATGCGTTTTGGGGCGGACGGCATCACTCGGAGAGTGATGGATACTGTACTGGCGGACGGGGCGTGCTAGGGCGAACGCATCACTCGGAGAGTGATGGATACTGTACTCGCGGACGTGGCCTTCCCCCGCCCTGCTGCGCATGGGGACCCTGCGCCCTACCTTTCTCCCTGCCCCTCCCTGCCCTTTTTAAATCACTTCCGGGGTTCCAAGATTTCTTCCAGCACGCGGCCATCGGGCGCGGGCAGGGTGATGTCCAGCAGGCGGGCGATGGTGGGGGCGATGTCGAGATTCGCCATGCGGGGGAGGATGATGCCTTTTTGGATGCCTTTGCCGGAGGCGATGAAGATGCCGTCCAGTTCGGGGTCGGTGTTTGGGTAACCATGGGTGCCGCCGTAGTCCACGCTGGGGCCGGTGACGGCTTCACCGGCTGCGCCGTTGTTAAAGGCGTAGCCGGCCTTGGCATACAGCACGAGGTCGCCCATGCCCTGGTTTTCCGCTGGGGTGGGCATGCCGAGGGTGGGGCCGTCGTTGCCATCAATCACCTTGTCCACGCCCTCGGTGGCGGCGAAGAGTTCTTTGAGCTTGGGCAGTAGCTCGGCTTTGCGGGCGGGGTCCAGCACGTAGATGAAGCAGAGGCCGCCCTGGGTCATGGCGGCGACTTCGCACTGGGTGATGGCATTGCCAAAGGCTTTGGCATAACCGGCTTTTTTCAGGGCCACGTTGGGGAAGACGTAGTGGGTGACTTTTTTGAAGCCGTGGTCGGTGGCGATGACGAAGGTGGTCTTGTCCTTCAGCCCGGCTTCTTCCACGGCTTTCACGAGGTCACCCACGAGCCGATCTGTGTAGGCCAGGGCGGTGTAGCTGGCCATGTTGGCCGGGCCGTAGCGGTGGTGCATGCCGTCGGTATTCAGGGTGTGGTACAAAAGTAAGTTAGGCTTGTGCGTCTTGAGGATGTGGCTGGCGGCCAGGGTCCAGGTGAGGTCATGCCAGGCCATGTTCTTGCGCTGCGGGCCGGGGTTCATCCAGGAGATTTGCTCCGCCGTCAGCAGCCCGGCGGCGATCATTTCTTTTTCGATAGGGCGGTCCGCATTCGGCAGTTCCTCAAAGCTCCAGGTGATGGTCTCTGCATCTTTGATGGCCACCCAGTCCACTTCGGCGGTGGTGAGGCCTTCCTGGTGGGCGATGTCATAGAGGGTGGGCACATGCACGAGGCGATTCTTATGCACCCAAGGTTCGACTTTCGGCGGCTTGTTCCCTTCCCCCCGCACCAGGAGGCCATTGAAGAGCACGCCGTGTTTGCGCGGGTTCACCCCGGTGACCATGGTGGTGTGGTTGATCCAGGTGATGGAGGGGTTGGAGACGGTCATGGCCTGCGTCTGCGCGCCATCGGCGGCGAGCTTGCGCAGATTTGGCACGGCCAGGGAGGGGTCCTTCCACATCCAGGCGGGGAAGCCATCCAGACTGATGAGCACGACGTGCTGGTCTTTATCTGCCGCAGAAAGCGTCGCCGTTATACCAAGGGCCAGGAGGAGAGGTCGAAAAATCATGGGCAGACAGTACGGTCATCATAAAGGCATTCTTCAACCAGCCTGGGAGAGTTCTGTCGTGGGAAGGAGGCGAGGGGAAATCAATCTTTGATGTTTCCGTCTTCCTGCTTCATTCTCCTAGATGCTTCGCGGAAACTCCCCTCCCCCTCGCCGAATCACTTGGGGCAAAATTCTCATCACCCTCGTGGTCGTGGTGGCGGTGGGTGCCGCCGTGCTCATTGTTTCGGTCGCCGTGAGTCATGATCGGTTCAAAGAGGAGCGACTGAAGGAGGTGCCTGCTCTCTACAGAGACGATTTCAAGTTGATGGATCCCTGAGTGAGGTCCTGAGGCTGGCCCTGCCGTGTGCTTTTTTAGCGGGGTGGGAGCGCTGAAGTCAGAACCACACTTTTCTAGACCGTCCCGCGTGCGGGACGGGACTGCAGTGCGCAAAAAAAGCGCGGGTCCTTTCGGACCCGCACTCAAGATTGTCAGAGGTGTGAGGGGCCGTTTTTCACGACCGCTTTCATCACTCGTAGCTGGCCTGCTGGCCTTTGAAGTCGCGCTTCTTGATCCATGGCATCAGGCTGCGGAGGCGAGCGCCGGTCTTCTCGATCGGGTGCTTCTCGCCGTCTTTGAGCAGCTTGTTGAAGGTCTTGTAACCGCTTTCGGTTTCCTTGATCCACTCCTTGGCGAACTTGCCGTTCTGAATTTCCTTCAGAGCTGCCTTCATGCGCTTCTTGACGCTGGCGTCAATGATCTTTGGACCGACTTTGACGTCGCCCCACTTGGCGGTTTCAGAGATGGAGAAACGCATGCCGGCGATGCCGGACTCGTTCATGAGGTCCACGATGAGTTTGAGCTCATGGAGGCACTCGAAGTAAGCCATTTCAGGGGAGTAGCCGGCCTCGACCAGCACTTCGAAACCAGCCTGCACGAGGGCGCTGGTGCCGCCGCAAAGGACGGTCTGCTCACCGAAGAGATCGGTTTCGGTTTCTTCCTTGAAGTCGGTCTGGATGACGCCGCCACGGGTGCAACCCACGCCGTGGGCCCAAGCGAGAGCGATCTGCTTGGATTTTTTGGAAGGGTCCTGATAGATGGCGATGAGCCCTGGGACGCCTTTGCCTTCGGTGTATTGACGGCGGACGATGTGGCCTGGGCCTTTCGGGGCGACCATGATGACGTTCACATCCTTCGGCGGGACGACGGTCTTGTAATGGATGGCGAAGCCGTGGCTGAAGAGGAGGGTCTTGCCCTTGGTCAGGTTCGGGGCGATGTCGGCCTTGTAAACACCGCCGATTTTGGTGTCTGGCACGGCGACGAAGATGACGTCAGCGAGCTTCACAGCTTCAGCGGTGTCATAAACTTTGAAGCCTTTTTCGGTAGCGACCTTGCGGCTCTTGCTGCCGGCATACAGACCGATGATGACGTTCACGCCGCTTTCCTTGAGGTTCAGGGCGTGTGCATGGCCCTGCGAGCCAAAGCCGATCACGGCGCAGGTTTTGCCTTTGAGAGGCGCCAGGCTGGCGTCTTTTTCAGTGTAGATTTTTGCGGGCATTAGTTATGGGTCTGGTTAGAGGGCGCGCAGAGTGGTGCAACACAGGGGGATGGTCAAGGAGGAGTTGACAGACGGTTAGGCCGGGTGCAGCGCGCCCCGGCGGCCCAGCGCCCTCCTGAGGGCAGGTTTGACAACCTTTAAAGCCATACTTGCGAGGTCGAGATTCTGGCCTACATCCTCGGTATGAGACTGACCAAACGCGGGGAGTACGCCCTCCGCACCATGATTCGCCTGGGTGTCGCTGACCGCAATGGTGAAGGGGTGATCTCCGTATCCTCCCTCGCTGAGCAGGAGCACCTGCCCTTCAAATTTCTCGAAGCCATCCTGTTTGAATTGCGCACGGCGGGCTATGTGGAAAGCCTGCGCGGCAAGCATGGCGGGGCTCGTTTGGCCCGGCCTATGAGCGGGATCAAGATGGGTGAAATCGTCCGCCTCATTGATGGCAAGCTGGCCCCCATCGGCTGCGCGAGTGAGACGGAATATGAAAAGTGCACCTGCCCGGATGAGGAGCACTGCGGCCTGCGGATGCTGATGATCGATGTGCGCAATGCCATCGCCAATATCCTGGATCGCTACACGCTGGAGCACGTGGTGGAGGTGACGCTGCGCAAGCAGGAGCAGTGCGGGACCTCGAAGAAAAAGGCGACGAAAAAAACCAGCAAGGCCCGCCATGCCGACCCTGCCGATGGCTTTCTGGCGGTGCTGCTGGACACGCCGGTGTAGGGGGGCCGGGTGGGGGGAGGCCGCGTCCGCAGGTACAGTATCCATCACTCTCCGAGTGATGGCGTTCGCCCCAAGCCATCCTCTTTCGCCATGGAGCGGGCGCGGGAAGGTCTGGGAGAGGGGGCGAACGGGGGTGGGGAGGACTCCGGACGTGCTGGGAGGGTGAGGCGAATAGGATATTTGCGCTCCGGTCGGTGGGTGTTCGCGGCTGGAGATGTGGAGGGGGAGACGGCTGGGTGCGAGGGCGTTTCTCGCGCCCCTCCAGGGCGCGGCGGGGTGGTGATGCGTTGTTGGTTAGGCGGGGGTCCGGGGGTTCTCGGTGCTGCGCACCTTCACCCCCGGCTATTGTTCTTTCGCCCCTCCGGGGCGGGGGGAGGCCGCGTCCGCAGGTACAGTATCCATCACTCTCCGAGTGATGGCGTCCGCCCGAGACATCCTCGTTCGCACCCTTTCTACTTCACGTCTGAGGGGCACATCGCCATCAGGCATGCTGCGCAGGGGGACTGTGCGCTCTACCCCGCCACACTTCCCGTTAGGCCTCGATCCTAGATCGTCCCGTGTGCGGGATGGTCTGGGGAGGGAGTGCGAGCGTTGGCGGAGGTGCATTGGCCCGCCGGATCTCGCTGGCATCCTTCCAGGATGCGACCTTGGGTGCGGGTGCTTTTTTTGCCCAACCAGGGGTGCGTTCGTCCCGCATGCGGGACTCACTTTACCCCTGGCTACCGGCTGCGATGCCTCCGGCATCGGGGGGAGAAGAGGGGGCGGACGGTGGTTTCTCGCGCCCCTCCAGGGCGCGGCGGGTGGTGATGCGTTGTTGGTTAGGCGGGGGTCCGGGGGTTCTCGGTGCTGCGCACCTTCACCCCCGGCTATTGTTCTTTCGCCCTTCCAGGGCGGGGGGAGGAGGCGGACGGGTGCGCTTTGGGGCGGACGCATCACTCGGAGAGTGATGAATACTGTACTTGTGGACGTGGCTCTTCCCCCGACTGCTGCGCATGGGGACCCTGCGCCCTACCTTCCCTTGCACCCCGCCCCGGAGGGGCAAAAGAAGAGTAGCCGGGGGTGCAGCGAGGCACGAGCGAAACCCCCGGTCCTGCGAATAACCCAAAGCGCGTCAAAGCCAAAGCGCCCCGGAGGGGCGCGAGAAGGGTGCAGACGAAGCTTGGCATGGGGCGAACGGCATCACTCGGAGAGTGATGAATACTGTACTGGCGGACGTGGCCCTTCCTCTGCCTCGCCACACTTCCTGTTAGACCTCAACTCTAGACCGTCCCGCGTGCGGGACGGGACGACCATTCATAGAGCCCTTTCCGCGGGCTGCTTTCTGCTTCCCCACTTTCCTTATTTTTCCCTCCCCCTCACCGCTCCTCCACCCAGCCGGGGGCGGGGTAGCTGCCGAGCACTTTGACTTTGGCGCCTTGGGTGGTCAGGTCGGCGATGGCTTCCTGCAGGGAGGGTTCTTCGTGATGACCGCTGATCTCTAGGAAAAACCGGGCCTGCTCGCCGGTGAGGTCGCCTGGGACGGGGCGATTTTCGATCTGCCGCACGTTGACGTTTCGGCTGGCGAAGACTTGCAGCACCTCCAGCAGCGCGCCTACGCGATCGCGTGCATGCACCATGAGCATGGTGTTGTCATGCCCGGTGGGGGCGCCGCTGCGGCGGCCCAGGATGATGAAACGGGCGCGGGTGGCGTGCTCGCGCGGGGAGGTGGAGAGCACGCGCAGGCTGTGCAGCTCTGCACTCAGCGGGGTGCCCAGGGCGGCGGTGCCGGGCTCGCTTTCCGCATGGGTGGCGGCCAGGCTGGAGGAGGCGCTTTCGATGAGCGTGGCGTGGGGGTAGCACTGGCCTAACCAGGGACGGCACTGGGCCAGCATCTGGGGGTGCCCGTAGATGACTTTGACGGAGGCGGCATCACCCTTGGCCATGACGACGGTTTCCACTTTCCAGAGGATCTCGGCGTAGATCTGCAGCTCTGAATCCACCAGGTGATCCAGCGTGTGGTGCACGGCCCCTTCGGTGGAGTGCTCGATGGGCAGCACGCCGTAGTCCACGCCCTGGCAGGCCACGCGGGAAAAGACGCCCTCGGTGCTGGCCTCGGCCACGTAGGAGACGCTGTTGCCAAATTTATTGATGGCCACCTGGTGGGTCCAGCTCCCGGCGGGGCCGAGAAAGGAGATCTTCATGCTGTTTTCCAGCGCTAGGGCCGCGCTCATGATCTCGCGGAAGATGGCTCGGATGGCCTTTTCCGTGAGCAGGCCCTGCTGGGCGGCATTCAGCTCGCAGAGCTTGCGCAGCAGTTTGTCCTCGCGGCCGGGGACGTAGATGTCCAGGCCGTCTTTCTTTTTGATCTCGCCGATGACGTGCACCAGCTCGGCCCGCTCATTGAGCAGGCGGATGAGCTGTTGATCGATGGCGTCAATCTTGATGCGGGTATCTTCGAGGGACATGGGCATTACTCAGAGGCGGCGGGGGCGAGGGAAAGCTGGGTTTCCTCCGGGGCAGCGGCCCCAGGTTGTTCAGAGTCTGGGGTGGGCAGCTTCACGCGGCGCAGCTCGCTGGCGTTTGGCAGCTCGTCCAGCGTGCGCACGGCAAAGTGGTCCAGGAAGGCATCCGTGGTGCCATACAGCAGGGGGCGGCCGGGCAGATCCGCCCGGCCTTCGATCTTCACCAGCCCGCGATCCACGAGCTGCTGCACCATGGCATCCACACTCACGCCGCGCACGGCCTCCACACCGGCTTTGGTGATGGGCTGGCGGTAGGCGATGATGGCCAGGGTCTCCAGCGCAGGCTGGCTGAGGCGCTGCACTTTTTTCCCGGGATAAAGCGCGCGGCACCACTCCACATAGTCCACTTTGGCACAGAGTCGCCAGCCGTGGCTGCGCTCCACAATGGTGAAGGCGCGGCCGTCAGCCTCGTAATGCGCCACCAGTTCATCAATGGCCACGCGCAGGCTGAGCTCATCCACCGTCAGCAGGGGCTCGATCCATTCCGGCACCGTTTCGCCCTCGGGCGTGGCATCGCGGATGTCCTTCGCCGTGTCCTTCACCGCCGTCACCATCTGCGTCAGGGGCAGAGGCTCCTGGGTCGCAAAGAGCAGGGATTCAACGATGGCGTTCAGGTGCATGACTGGCCTGCCACCCAAAGCGAGCCAGCCGGGGGAGTCAAGCCGGGCTTCCGGGGGGGGGCTAGGAGGGGAAGGCCCCGTGGGCTCTTTTGCCCGCGATCGCTCCCTTTTACCCCCCGGCGCGCTCCTTTTAAAATCCCCCTAGCGCTGCCCCAGGTCCCGCCCACAGTGCGCCATGCTACGCCCCGCCCTGCTCACCACCTTTGCCCTCCTGGGCAGCCTGCCTGCCGCCACGCCCTACTTTCCCCCGCCGGATAGCGCCGGGGGCTGGCGCGAGGCGACGGAGGTGAAACCCGCCCGCGACCTGGCTGGCGTGGACGTGGCGAAGCTGGAGCCCGCCTACATCACGGCGGAGCGCAGCACGGCGAATGGCGGCCTCGTCGTCGTGCGGCGCGGTTACCTCGTGTTCGAGCGTTACTTTGGCAAAGCCAGCCGGAATGCGAATCCCGACATGGCCTCCACCGGCAAGGCCTTTTGCAGCATCGCCTGCGGCATCATGCTGGAGGAGTTTAAGGACAAAATCCCCCAGGGGCTGGACACGAAAGTTTTCAATGAAACCTACCTGCCCCAGGCCCTACCGCTGAAAGATCCCCGCCAGGCGCAGATCACCCTGGGCCAGCTCCTCTGCATGACCGCCGGCTACTGGGGCGAAGGCCAGGCCCCCAGCGGTTATGTGAAAGGCGACCCGAAACCCCGTCCGCTGAAGCCCGTGAAAGGCCAGGATGTGAAGGCCATTGATCAGTCCTCCCTGGACGTGCCGCTGTGGTGCGATCCCGGTGCTGGCTACTCCTACTCCAGCCCCTCCCCCCACATCGCCAGCATCGTCCTGCGCAACGTCAGCGGCATGGAGCTCAAAGACTACCTGCACACCCGCCTGGCCGTGCCGCAGGGCTGGGGTGCGTGGAACTACTGCCTCTACCGGGGAGATACTGTCATGGCGCATGCCAATGGCGCGGGCAGCACCGCGCTGCATGCCACGGATGTCATGCGTTTTGGCTACTGCCTCGCGCAGAAAGGCCAGTGGCAGGGCCAACAGCTCGTGCCCGCCAGCTACATCGAAAAATGCCAGACCTGGAGCCCGTACAACCCCCACACCCCCTTCAGCCTCCAGTGGGAGCACAATGCCGATGGCCACGTGGCCGGGGCCCCGCGCGATGCCTTTTGGAAATCCGGTGCGGGCGGCTTTTGCCTGTATGTGGTGCCCTCGCTGGACCTGGTGGTGTACAAACTGGGCGGCAAAGACGGCCAGTATGATGAAAAGCTGACCCGCCTCCCCCAGCCCCCACCCACTAGCGACCGCACTGGCTGGCAGCCACCCGTGACGAATGCCTTCTTCGAAGGTCCCGGCGGCCTCGGTCGCCTGCTGGAAATGGTCTGCGCTGCCGTGCGCGTGGACTGAGGAGAAAACGTTTTTTTTAAGAGGATGGACAGGGTAGGGGCACGGCCCGCTGGCCGGAGGTTCGTGCCTTGTCGTCCCGTCCCGCATGCGGAACGGTCTGGGCAGCAGGGCGGACGGGAAGTGCGGGATATTGAGAGCGGGAGGGCGTTTCTCGCGCCCTTCCAGGGCGCATCTGGTGGGGGTGCGTTGTTGGTTAGGCGGGGGACCGGGGGTTTTCGGTGCTGCGCACCTTCACCCCCGGCTATGATTCTTTCGCCCCTCCAGGGCGGGGTGCAAGGGGCAAAGGTGGGGCGCAGGGTCCCCATACGCAGCGGGGTGAGGGGAAGGGCCAGGTCCGCAGGTACAGTATCCATCACTCTCCGAGTGATGCCGTCCGCCCCAGACAGGCCACGTCCGCCCCCTGGCACCGGCAAGGTGTGAGCACTTCCAGCCCTCTTCTTCCCCGCTCGATGAGGCCAGGATGGCCTCACTCCTTGAGCCTGCACACGTCCGCCAGTACAGTATCCATCACTCTCCGAGTGATGCCGTCCGCCCCAGAACGCATCGTCCGCCCCCTCAGTCCCCCGATGCCGGAGGCATCGCAGCGGGTAGCCCGGGGTCAAGTGAGTCCCGCCTGCGGGACGAACGCACCCCTGGTTGGGCAAAGACGTCGCCCCACCCAAGGTCGCATCCTGGAAGGCTGCCAGCGGTGTGGCCATCTCCGCCGACCTCGAAAGGGTGCAAGCGACCTTTCTCGCGCCCCTCCGGGACGAGGGGGAGGTGCTTTGGGGAGATCGGAATGAAGGAGCGAACGAAGTGGTTCGGTCCAGGAGGAACGAGGGCTGATTGAGAGCCGATGAAGGGGGGGCTGGGTCTGAGAGCGCGATGCTACGAATATTCGATTTTTGGTTTATATCCTACTTGACGGGTGTAGATATGAAAGATAGGAATTGGGCGTCTATGAGTCAAAACACCGCCGAAACAGAATCCGAAGCCTGGTTGGAAATCGTCCGTCAAAAGGTCGGCGCCATGCGTTTTGGCTCGGTGCAGATCATCGTCCATGAGGGGCGGGTGACGCAGGTGGAGAGCACGGAGAAGACCCGCCTTTCCTCTGAGACCACGCAGATCCCTGTGAAGAAGTAGTCCCTTGCCGCTCACGCTATCATGCCTACCTTTCCCCCTGTTCACCTCTCCCGCAGCCGTCACACGCCGCTGCGGCCAGCCCCTTCACGCCTCATTTTGGAAAGCCTGCCACCAGACCAGGGGATCTACATCCCTAAGATCATCAGCAAACCGCTGAAGAAGGGCCAGGGCTATAAGTTTGGCATCTTCGGCGGGATCCATGGCGATGAGGAAGCGGGCACGCTGGCCATCCAGGAGCTGATCCAGTGGGCGGCGGAAAAGCCGGAGGAGCTGCATGACTTTGAGCTGCACTTTTTCCCCATCTGCAATCCGACAGGCCGGAACCTGGGCATCCGCCACAATCAGAATGGGCTGGATCTGAATCGCGAATTTTGGTACGGGTCCATCGAGCCTGAAATCATCTACCTGGAAAGCGAGCTGCGCCGCGAGCGCTACGATGGCATCGTCTCTCTGCATGCCGATGACGACTCTGATGGCTGCTACGGCTTTGTCAGTGGGGCCCTCCTCAGTGAGCACCTGCTGGAGCCTGCGCTGACGGCGGCGGCGGAATCTCTGCCACGCAATGAGCTGCCCATCATTGATGGTTTCCTCGCCTCCCGCGGCATCATCAAAGAAGGGTATCACGGCATCCTCAGCGCGCCGCCGGAGCAGCATCCGAAGCCGCTGGAGATCGTCTTTGAAACGCCCGCGCTGGCCCCCATGCACCATCAGGTCAGCGCCACGGTGGCAGCGGTGAAGACCATCCTGGCGGAATACCGCCAGCTCCAGGCCTACGCGGCGAACTTGTAATCTTTCTCTCCCCCCCCCGGGGCGCGCCCTCGGCCGCCACTTTCGGTCTCGGGCCCGTTTTCTCGGTGCCCGCAAAAGGTCTTTCCCAGCCGAAGTGACTGAGGGCGCATGCCCTGCCTATGGGCGAGTCTGCACCTGAGCTCAGGCGTGCTTTTTTTAAGCGAGCATGCTGGGCGGGGTTTCTGCTCGTCTTGGGCTTCATCCCTCGTCCCCTCCCCCGATGCTGCTGCTGCTCCTCGCCATCTCTGCCACCGTTCTCGTCGTGTCCTTCACCTGCTCTTTGACGGAGGCGGTGCTGCTGAGCCTGAATCCTCTGGAGCTGAAGTTGCAGGAGAAAAAGGGCATCCGCAGTGCGGGGCGCTGGCTGGAGATGAAGAACGCCATCGAGCGGCCCATCTCCGCCATCCTGGTCTTTAATACCCTGGCAAATACGGGCCTGGCCACGCTGGCGGGTGCGCTTTTCACGGGCCTCTATGGGGCGGAGTGGCTGTGGGTCTTTTCCATCCTCATGTCCATCCTGGTTCTCTTCGGTGGGGAGATGGCGCCGAAGATCATCGGTGTGCATCATGCGGCGCGTTTTGCCCCCCGGCTCATCGGGCCGCTGACTCTCATGCTGCGCCTGTGCTACCCGCTGGTGCTGCTGATGGAAAAATTTTGCGAACGGCTGAAGAGCCGCACGTCCGATGGCCGCAGCCAGAGTGACCACATCATGGACATCATCACCCTGGTGCAGGCGGCGAAGGCGGAGCAACTGCTGCATAACCAGGAAGAGATCATCATGATCCACGCCGCCACCCTCAGCGCACGGCGGGTGAAGACGGCCATGGTGCCGAAGGAGGCGGTGCGTGTCTTCGATGCGCGCCTGTCTCTGCTGGAAAACGTCCAGGCGGTAGGGCCGAAGCTGCATCGCAGTTACCCCGTCAGCCTGGATGGCAGCCCGGACAGCTTGATCGGCTACATTCGCGTGCGCGAGCTGTTTGTGCAGAACCTCACCACGCCGGCCACGGCTGACTGGACGAAGCTGATCCGCCCGGCCCTGCACATGAATGGCCAGGCCTCCCTCACGCAGCTACTGGCACTGTTTTTGGAAAAGCAGGAAGTGGCTGCGCTGGTGGACGCCCCCGGTGGCCGCATGGCCGGGTGGATCACCCTGGATGACGTGATGAAAGTGCTGATGGGTGCGCGTGTGTAGCCGTGGGGTGGGAGGAGCAAGGGGGAAAGGTCGGGCGCAGGGTCCCCAGGCGCAGCGGG
Organism: Prosthecobacter dejongeii; assembly: GCF_014203045.1. Taxonomy (NCBI): domain Bacteria; kingdom Pseudomonadati; phylum Verrucomicrobiota; class Verrucomicrobiia; order Verrucomicrobiales; family Verrucomicrobiaceae; genus Prosthecobacter; species Prosthecobacter dejongeii. The sequence continues at coordinate 53,996 of NZ_JACHIF010000003.1, read as the reverse complement.
GTGGGGAAAGGGTCACGTTCGCAGGTACAGGATGAATCACTCTCCGAGTGATGCGTCCGCCCCAGCCAGGCTTCGTTCGCGAGGGGGCGAACGGCGGCGTGAGGGACTCCGGGCGCACCGGGAAAGTCAGGCGAATAGGATATTCGCGCTCCGTCGGCGGGCCTGCGATGTCGGAGGTGTGGAGGTGTGGAGGGGCGGATGGCTCGGTGCGAGCACCTTTCTCGCGCCCCTCCAGGGCGCTTTGGATTTGCCGCGTTTTTTGTTAGGCGTAGGTCCGGGGGTTATCGCTCGCCGAGCCTCGCTCCACCCCCGGCTACCGGCTTTCGCCCCTCCGGGGCGGGGGCGCAGCCCCCTTTTACCAAGGCCACAGCAGCAGCAAGGCCGTGCCCGCCGCCAGTGCCAAGCTAAAGGCCACCGCTGTGCGCAGCAGCAAAGCGCGTGAGCCCAACACCGCGACGGTGCCCAGTTTAAAAACAAAATTCGCCATGGCCGCAATCAGGATGGAGTGCCAGGCCAGGCGCGTGGTGATGCTGCCACTGGCCGCCATCTGCGTGGTGGAAAGCGTGATGGCATCCATGTCCGTGAGGCCAGAAATGGCGCTGATGGCGTAGAGCCCCGTTTCGCCAAAGCGCGCCTTCGCCTCTGCCACGCCATAGATCACCAGCGCATACAGGAGACCAAAAAACAGCGCTGACTTAAACTCTGCCGGGTTCTTTTGCTCCGCCATTTCCCCAGGGTGCCGACGACTGATGAGATACAGTGTGCCCGCGATGAGCAGGCAGGCCCCCAGCATGATCCCCAGCGGTGCAGCCAGCGCCTGCAAGATGCCGGGCGCCACCACTGCCACCTCCACCAAGACGCGCACCAGAGAGATGCACGAGGCCATCATGATGATGAACGCGCCCAGCGGGGCCAGATTCGCCTCCGCCGCGCAACGCCGGGCAAAGCTCACCGTCGTTGCCGTACTGGAAACCAGGCCGCCGATGAGTCCGCCCAGCAGTGCCCCCGCCTTTGCCCCAAAGAGTTTGTAGAGCACGTAACCGCTGAGGCTGATGCCGACGATGAAGACGACCATGAGCCAGATTTTAAAAGGATTCCACACCCCATACGGGCCGTAGGCTTCATTCGGCAGCACGGGTAAAATGATGATGCTGATGAGCACCAGTTGCATGATCGCGCGCATGTCATGTGGCCCCATGGCTGTGACGGCGCGGTGCATCGGCTCCTTGAGATGCAGCAAGATGACCATGATGCCGCCCAGCACCAGCGCAGGCCCGATGCTGCCGAGGACGATGTAGGCACCGACGGCATAGAGGAGCAGCGCAGCAAACTCAGTGGTCGTCCCCGCATCCGTCTCGCCACTGCGGATCTTCGTGTAGTTGGCAAAGACAACGATGGCCGTCACCGCTAGCAGGCCAGCCGCTAGCACCCACGCCGTGGTCACGCTGGAAAGCTGCGCACACACCGTGCCCAGCAGGGCGATGAAAGGAAACGTGCGGATGCCCGCGATGATGCTTTCAGATCTCTCCCTCTCCAGCCCCAGCAGCAAGCCCAACCCGAGGGAAATGACGAGTTGCTGCAGGCTGAGGAGTTCATTCGGATTCATGAGGGCAGGGAGGCGAGGTTATACAAGAGCGCTTTTGGTTAGGCGAGGATGCATTATGGAGGCGGGTGCACGGTGAGGCTCAAAGGATTCGGATGAGAGAGGGATTTTGAAGGTATGCCGTGTCTTCAAAAGGGGCCATCGCGAGACCAAGCACGTGAGGGGCATGGGATCGTCGCTAAGAGCCGGTGGCAGCAGGCCCGTAGCTGCCTGCGCCAGCAGGTGGAATGGGAAAAGGTGGCGTGGTGGATGACAACCGGAGGCCAAACGGTTCAAGGGGACGGGTGGGCCGTTAAAACGAAGTTCCGCGAGACGCGAAACTCAGCACGCAAGATGTCTGCGCGCCCCTCGCGAACGTGGCTTGGCTGGGGCGGACGCATCACTCGGAGAGTGATTCATCCTGTACCTGCGGACGTGGCCTTTCCCCCGCCCCGGAGGGGCGAAAGCGGGTAGCCGGGGGTGGAGCGAGGCTTGGCGAGCGGGAACCCCCGGACCTACGCCTAACAACACACGCGTCAAAGCCAAAGCGCCCTGGAGGGGCGCGAGAAGCGCACACGGAGCGAGACATCCACACCTCCGCCACCGAAGGCCCACCGACGGAGCGCGAATATCCTATTCGCCTCACCCTCCCAGCACGCCCGGAGTCCTCCACACCGCCGTTCGCCGTGCAGTATGCATCACTCTCCGAGTGATGCGTCCGCCCCCTGCCATCCTCGTCCGCTATCGAAGGTCTTCACCCCAGCATTCCCGCTTTTCCCCAAGACCGTCCCGCGAGCGTGACATGACGACCAGGCACGGGGTCCCAGCGGCGGGCTTATCCCCTACTCTATAAATTCCTTGAAATACTATTACCAAGGATTCCGTTCTAACCGTGGTCTGACCACCTGATCACCCTGCCATGATCCTTGATACCATCGCCCGCCCACCTTCTCTGGTGGAAAAAGTCTGTCAAAGCCTGGCTGCCATCGCGCGGCGGGATGTGGCGGAGGATGAAAACTGGCTGCCGACGGAGCGCGAACTGGCCACGCAACTGGGCGTGAGCCGCAGCGTGGTGCGCGAGGCGACAAAACGCCTGGAGCAGCAGGGTCTGCTGGAGATCCGCCAGGGGCTGGGCATCCGCACGGTGAATCACCTGCACAAGCCGCTCACCGGCGCGCTGGAACTGCTGGTGCCGGAGGCCACGGAAAGGCTGCGGCAACTCATCGAAGTGCGGCTGATGGTGGAGCCTGAGAATGCGCGACTGGCAGCGGAGCGTGCGACGCCGAAGCAGGTGAAGGCGCTGCGAGCGGTGCATGAGAAACTGGCGCTAGCGACCACGTTTGAGGAATCGGTCATGGCTGACATGGAGTTTCATCGCACACTGGCCGTGCTTTCGGGAAACCAGATCGCGGGGCTACTGATGCACTCACTTTCAGACCTGCTGCAGGCCAGCCTGAAGCATGGTTACCAGCGCGTGACGCCCGCCACCGCCATCCGCCAGCATGGGGCGGTGGTGAAGGCCATCGAGCAGGGGGATGGCGCTGCGGCTGCCCGCGCCATGCACAAGCACCTGGTCACTGCCCGTGAGGACCTGGGACTGAACTGAACCCATCCCGCCTAACCATGAATGCAACTTTTCTTTCTCGCCGTGCTTTTTTAGATCGCATGAGCACCGGACTCACGGGGGTGGCGCTGACACGCCTGATGGATGGTGCGCCTGTGCAGCAGCCCCACTTTGCGCCAAAGGCGAAGCAGGTGCTGCAGATCTTTTGCCCTGGCGCAGCCTCTCATGTGGATCTTTGGGATCACAAACCGCTGCTGGAAAAGTACCACGGCACCCCCATGCCCGGGGGTGAGGCCGAGGTGAGTTTCCAGGGAAAAAATGGCAACCTCATGCGCTCGCCCTGGGACTTTGTGCCTGCGGGCCAGAGTGGGAAGATGATCACCTCCCTGCTGCCGCACATGGCGCGGCATGTGGATGACATCGCCTTTATCCACAGCATGGCCTCCCGCACGAACACGCACGGGCCGGGCTGTGTGGCGATGAACTCCTGCTTCACCCGCGATGGTTTCCCCAGCGCGGGCTCCTGGGTGAGCTACGGCCTGGGCAGCCTGAATGAAAACCTGCCCACGTATGTTTCCATCCAGGATCTGCGTGGGGAGCCGCCTAACGGCAAGTCTAACTGGAGCCATGGCTTTCTCCCGGCGCAGCACCAGGCCGTGAGCATGGCCGCACAGCAGCCGCTGCGGAATCTGGCGCGTCCGGCAGCCATCTCGCCCACGGAGGAAAAGGCCACGCGGGAGTACCTGCACTTTCTCAATCAACAGCATGCCCAGGCCCACCCCGGCCAGGAGGAACTGCGGGCGCGCATGGCGGCCTATGAACTGGCGGCAAAGATGCAGCTCACCGCGCCGGAAGTGAGTGACCTTTCCCGCGAGCCGCAGCACATCCAGGATCTTTATGGGACCCATGATGCGAATCACCTGAAGGCCGCCTACGCACGCAACTGTTTGTTAGCCCGGCGCTTTCTAGAGCAGGGCGTGCGCTACGTAAGCCTGTACTGTGCCTCGCGCGCGAGCGCGGTGGATGGCCTGCTGAACTGGGATGCGCACAAGACGCTGAAGGCCGACTATGAACGCCACGGCCCCATCTTTGACCAACCCACCGCCGCCCTGCTCACAGACCTGAAACAGCGCGGCATGCTGAATGATGTGCTCATCATCTGGTGCACGGAGTTTGGCCGCATGCCCACCCACCAGCAGGGCACCTCTGGCCGCGACCATAACCCGGATGCCTACACGACCTGGATGATGGGCGCAGGCATCAAAGGCGGCGTGAGCCACGGGGCCACGGATGACTTTGGCCGCCGCAGCGTGCAGGACGTGACCAGCGTGTATGATTTTTACGCCACCATCCTTCACCTGTTAGGCCTGGATCACGAAAAACTCACCTATTACCACAACGGCACGAATCGCCGCCTCACGGATGTGCACGGGCACGTGCTGGCACCGATCTTAGCGTGAAGGGGCGGTTTTTTCAGGTCATGAGATCGCAAAACCAGCCTTTGAAAATCGTCTCTAAGCGGGAGATGGAGCGCGCCGAGGTTTTTCTCAGTGAGGCTTCACCGCGTCCCGGAGGGACGAAAGCCCTTAGCCGGGGGTGGAGGCGGCGTAGCCACCGGGAACCCCCGGATGAACAAGATGAGGGAGTCTCCCGTCAGCGGGGCCTCCTGAAGGGAGGCGAGAAAGATCCGATTCTAGAAGACCCCTTGTCCCTTCTCGCGTCCCTCCAGGACGCTTGGCGAACGAACACAATGGGCGTGTGCATCTCCGGGGGTTTTGCTCGTGCCTCGCGTTACCCCCGGCTAGGGTCTCTCGTCCTTCCAGGACGAAAGGCAGCGTATGACGAGGGAGGTTCTTATTTTCGAATGTGTTTACGGAGTACCCTCTCCGTTAGGCCAATGCCACACGATCAAATCTACCCGATGGATTTCACCCGCAGCCCCGGCGTAGATGAAGTTCGTTTCATAGCCACACGAGGAATGTCCTCTATTCAACCAGCCACGGGCGTTTTTCATGACGGACCTGCAAAAGCGTTAGCTGCTTGCGGTCTTCATCTAGCACGTACAGGAGACGCCAACCGGGCTTTGATTTCCAGGGGACGAAGCGCATCTGGCGCAGCTCTAGGTGAGGCTGCCAGCGGCCATTTTCTGGGGCGAATCCGTGCCGTTCAGGGTGCAGACTTAGTTTCAACAGAGCCTCCTCCAGCTTGCCTAACCAACGATCTGCCAGGCCTGACCCACCACGCTGGTCATCCTCCTCATACCAGAGCATCTGGTCTTCGATGCAGCGCACGGCCTCAGGTGCAAGGTGCAGAGTCCAGCTCATGGGACAGGCTGGCGGCGTGTGGCAGCACGACGGCGGATGCCCTCAAAAGCCTGGGTTGCTGGCTGGGTAGGGCGGCCTTTGGCATAGTCGTTCAGGGCAGTCTGCAAGCGCACATCCAGGCGGTGTTCCTCCGCCTCATGGGACAGTGCCTCAAAAGCGGCGACCGACATCACCACCACGGCGGCTTTGCCATTGTGCGTCAGCACCCGAGGGCGGTGGTTCTTTGCCAAGGCACGGGTGTGCTTCCGCGTGTTTCGCGAAAAATCCGTGAGGCTCACCACATCATCTTTCAAGGAAATCTCCATGCCCAGAAGTAAACACATGATTCTGTGTTTTAGCAATCAAATCCTCCCCTCCTTCATGAAGCATTCTTACCTCTTGGTCCTGGCTTTTCTGGGCAGCGCAGCACTCCCTCTAGGGGCAGCGGCAGATGTAGCCTTCTTTGAGCAGAAAGTCCGCCCGGTCTTGGTGGAGCACTGCTACGCCTGCCACAGCGCGGAGGCGAAGAAGCTGAAGGGGAATCTTTACCTGGACTCGAAGGCTGGCTGGGAAAAGGGCGGTGACAGTGGCCAGCCCGTGATCATCCCTGGCAAACCAGAAGCGAGCCTGCTGATCCGCACGCTGCAACATCTGGAGCCGGACCTGGAGATGCCGCCGAAGAAACCGAAGCTGCCAGAGGCGGTCATCGCGGATCTGATCACCTGGGTGAAAATGGGCGCGCCAGACCCGCGCACGGGCGTGAAGATGGAGGCGAAGCGGGCGGATAAAACCTGGTGGTCCCTGCAACCGCTGCGCGATGTTTCGAGCGACCTAACCAAGTTTAAAACAGGGGCGATTGACGGCTTCATCACTCAGGCCCTGGCGGAGAAAAAGCTGGTGCTGAATGGCCCGGCGGAGGCACGGGTACTGATCCGCCGCATGAGCTACGATGTCACGGGCCTGCCGCCCACGGCGGCTGAGGTGGCGGCTTTTGAGATGGCGTACACGGCCGATGCGGAGGCGGCCACGACGGCGCTGGTGGATCGCCTGCTAGCCAGCCCGCGCTATGGGGAGCAGTGGGGCCGCCACTGGCTGGACGTGGTGCGTTTTGGCGAGAGCAATGGCTTTGAACGAAACTTCGTCATTGATGATCTGTGGCCGTTTCGGGATTACGTCATTCGATCGCTCAATGCGGACAAGCCATTCAATCAATTCATCACCGAGCATCTGGCGGGCGATGTCATCGGCAAGGATGAACCGGAGGTGGAGGTGGGCAGCGCCTTCCTGGTGGCGGGGGCCTATGACGATGTGGGGAATCAAGACCCGGTGGCGCAGAAGAACATCCGCGCGGCCACGCTGGATGACATGATCACGGCCACGGGCGGGGCTTTCCTGGGCCTAACCATCAATTGCGCACGCTGTCACCATCACAAATTCGACCCCATCCCCACGGAGGATTATTACCGCCTTCGTGCGGCCTTTGAGGGGGTGACCCATGGGCGGCGAGTCATCGCCAGTGCGGAGCAGCGCGCGGCCCATGCAGCCGCGATGAAACCCCTAACCGCAAGGATGGCAAAACTCAATGAAACCAAGGCGGCACTGAATGCGCAGGTGGAGCAGCGAGCGAAGGCGGCCTATGCGCAGATGAAACCCACGCGCCCCAAGATAGACGTGCATGGCACGGAGGAAACCTTCCCACCTGTGGAGGCGCGGCAGGTGCGCTTCGTCATCCAGTCCCTGACCACCGAGCCAGGGGGCAAGGCGGGCGCGGGCAAGCTCACTGAATTTCAGGTGTGGAGCGCGGAGACCACGCCGCGCAATGTGGCGCTGGCCAGCCTGGGCACCCAGGCGGCAGGGGCGAAGTCTGCCACGGCGGAAGATTTCCCCGAGGCTTACGGGCCGCAACTGTGCATTGATGGCCAATTTGGCGAGCAGTGGTTCATCGGCCACCCAGCGGTGCTGACGCTGACTTTTCCCCAAGTTCAGAAGATTCAAGGCATCACCTTCATCAATGCGAAAGGCGGGCGCGAGATTGACGAAAGCAAGGTGCGCGGGGCCACACCGTGTGAGTATGAGGTGCAGGTCTCTCTGGATGGCCAGACGTGGCAAACGGTGGCCAGCGATGCCGGGCGCGAGGCCTGGAGTCCGGCGCATGGCATCGCCAAAGCACGCCGCACGGTGATCACCAAAGAGGAGACGGCGCAGCTCGCGAAGCTGGATCGCGACCTGGCGCAGGTGCAGCGTAAGGTGGCCGCTGTGCCCGCGCTGCCGCAGGTGTGGGCAGGCACGCATGCGCAGCCGAAGGAGGCCACCTTTGTCCATGTGGGTGGTGACCCGATGAAACCGGCGGCGGCTGTGCTGCCTAGCAGCCTGCAAGTGCTGGCAGATCTGACGCCCAAATTTGCCCTATCACAAGATGCACCCGAAGGGCAGCGGCGGCTGGAACTGGCCCGCTGGATAACCAACGATGCGAATGCGCTGACGGCTCGCGTTTTGGCAAATCGCGTGTGGCAGTACCACTTCGGCACGGGGCTGGTGGATACGCCCAGCGACTTTGGTTTCCTGGGCAGCCAGCCCACGCACCCGGCACTGCTGGATTACCTGGCGCGCCGACTCATCGCCCATGGGTGGCGGCTGAAGCCGCTGCATCGGGAGATCTTGCTATCACAAACGTATCGGCAGTCCGGGCAGCATCGCGCCGAGGCTGCACAGGTGGATCAAGAGGCGCGGCTGCTGTGGCGTTTTCCCCCGCGCCGACTCACCGCTGAGGAGGTGCGTGATACGCTGCTGACGGTGGCGGGAATGCTGAAGCTGGAGCCTGCGGGTGGGCCGGGCTTTCGCCTGTACAAGGCCATGCAAAACAACGTCACCACCTACACGCCGCTGGATGTGCATGGGCCGGAGACGTATCGCCGCGCAGTGTATCATCAAAATGCCCGCGCCAGTGTGGTGGATGTGCTGAATGACTTTGACCTGCCGGACATCTCCTTTGCCGCGCCGCGCCGGGCAAATACCACCACGCCCATGCAGGCGCTGACGCTGCTGAATCACGCCTTTACCCTGGACATGGCGGCGGCACTCGCCCAGCGCCTGGATGCGCGCGATCCCCTGCCCCAGGCCTATGAAATCCTCTTTCAACGGGCGCCGACGGAGGCGGAGAGGCAGGCCGGAGCACGCTTTCTAGAAACTCAAGGGCGCACCGCTCTGGCGCGTGCTTTGCTGAATGCGAATGAATTGATCTACCTGGAGTAGTGGGGGGTGTGATTTGTCTATTCCGCCTTTGCTCGGGAATGAGAACCCGCCCACTCGCACCGCTTTTTTACAGGATTAACAGGATGGCAGGATTAACAAGAGGTGTGTTTACGTTCCTGGCCTGAAACGAGGGGGGCCGTGCACTGTCGCCCCGTCCTGCACGTGGGACGGTCTGGGGGAAAAGCGGGAATGCTGTGGTGAAGACCTTCGATAGCGGACGAAGATGGCTGGGGGCGGACGCATCACTCGGAGAGTGATGAATACTGTACGGCGAACGGGAGTGTCTAGAACTCCGGGGCGCTGGGAAGGTGAGGCGAATAGGATATTCGCGCTCCGTCGGCGGGCCTGCGGTGTCGGAGGTGTGGACGTCTCGGTGCGAGTGCCTTTCTCGCGCCCCTTCAGGGCGCATCTCTTGCCACATCGTTGGTTATTCGCAAGTCCGGGGGTTCTCGCTCGCCAAGCCTCGCTCCGCCCCCGGCTACTCTTCTTTCGCCCCTCCGGGGCGGGGGACGGCGCAAGGGAAGGTAGGGCGCAGGGTCCCCATGCGTAGCGGGGTGGGGAAAGGGCCACGTCCGCCAGTACAGTATCCATCACTCTCCGAGTGATGCGTCCGCCCCAAAACGCATCGTCCGCCATGGAGCGCACGCGTCTCGCGTGCCGAGTTTTGCGTCCTCGCGGAACTCCCATCTCATGCCCCGTCCGCCCCCTTGCACCTTCCCGAGCGGAGCGCGGACATTCGCTTCGCACCTGTCCGCATCGTCCGCCAGTACAGTATCCATCACTCTCCGAGTGATGCGTCCGCCCCAAAACGCATCGTCCGCCAGTACAGTATCCATCACTCTCCGAGTGATGCCGTCCGCCCCAAGATGCATCGTTCGCCATGGAGCGCACATGCGCCTGTCCCGCGACTGCGGGATCACGCCCCCGTTCGGCCTTTGTGCCCCCCAAGGAATGAGGGCTTCCAGCCCTTTCCATCTCGCAATCGCAGTCCCTGGATCCTGCCCTCAGCCGCCAACAGACGCGAAGCGTAACCCAGCTCGTTCGGTCTTTTTTTCCGCGTACCCACGCGATTTTTCCTCGTCGGCTCGCGTTGGTTTGACGACTGTTTTTTATCCGCATGATTTCTTCTGACCGTGAACTGCGCCTGGCCATGCTGGGTATGATCGAGGGCAATGGCCACCCGTATTCCTGGAGCGCCATCGTCAATGGTTACGATCCCGTGGCCATGGCGGCGTGTCCGTATGCGGGCATCCCGGTGTACCTGGGCAAGCAGCCGCTGGAGACGGTGCGCATCCCCGGCGCGCGTGTGACGCATGTGTGGACGGATGATCCCACCGATGCGCCGAAGGTGGCCGCCGCCAGCCGCATCGCTCACGTGGTGGCGCAGCCGGAGGACGTCATCGGCCAGGTGGATGCCGTCATCGTGGCCACGGATGACGGCCAGGATCATGTGAGGCGTGTGCGCCCGTTCATTGAGGCTGGCTTGCCCGTGTTCATTGACAAACCCCTGGCCACCACCGTGGCTGATCTGCGGCAGTTTGTGCAGTGGCATGCTCAGGGTCACGTGCTGCTTTCCACCAGCGGCATGCGTTACATGCCCGAGATGCAGCTCCATGCCGCGCAGCAGGCCCACGTGGGGGACTTGCGCTGGATCACCAGCTTCACGTGCAAGACCTGGGAACGCTACGGCATCCATGCCCTGGAGGCTCTATCCCCTTTGTTAGGCCCAGGCTTTCAGACCGTGCAGGCGCACAGCGATGCCGGGGGCGATGTGATGCACCTCACCCATGCCAGCGGCGTGCGTGTGACGATCGGCGCCATTCACGATGCCTACGGCAGCTTCGGCGCCATCCACCTCTACGGCACCCGGGGAGATCTAGCCCTCAAACATGCCGATACCTACACCGCCTTTCGCGCGCAATTGGTGGCCTTTGTGGACCTCCTGCGCACCGGCGTGCGTCCCCTGCCCTTTGCCGAAACCGTGGAACTCATGGCCGTGATCATCGCCGGCCTCCGCAGCCGAGACCAAGGCGGAGCGACCGTGTCTGTGAGAGGCGTGTTGGAGGAGGTGGGGGGCGTGAGGGAGGTAGGCTAAGACTCGTTGGCTGAGCTCCCAGCTTCGCACTCCCTACTAGAAATCACGCGCTAGCACACTCCCAACAAATAAGTTTCCGCCAACTGGAAGTCCCCCCATTCATTTTCAGGAATCGCCCTGGAAGGGCGAGAGCCATTAGCCGGGGATGGAGGTGCGAAGCACCGGAACGCCCGGACCTTCGAGATCTAAATGCACCCCATTTTCAAATACACAAGCAGATAAGCCTAACAAACAGCATGACATTCACCATTCTAATGCTTCATCACCAAGGCCAACCGTGCGCAGCCAGCGTGATCAAGTGTGGACTTCACCGCTTGCTCAAAGCTACTTCCATCCACAGGTTGATAACCTAGACGATTTAAAAAGTTCACCACTTCTTGAGCATCTTTCCCACGCTGTTTCAGCAAAGTAAAATGAAGCTCCAGAAAAATCCTGGGGCGATGCTGACGCAGCCATACTTCTGACGCCAAGAGAGCCTCATACTCATAAGACTCAATATCCATCTTCAACAAATCAGGCACATAAGATTCGGCTGCACAAAGACTCGAGAGCGTATGTCCTTGAACGCTCTCCCCCTCAGCACTGATATCTCCGCCAAATCCAGTGGAAGTGAATTTGAAGAGGCCCGTTTCATGGCTGATCACTGAAGGCGAAAAGCGCCAGCAAGCACTCTCTGGAGAGTTCAAAGCAGCCGTTTCATTGAGCAACTTAAAACTCGGCACATCAGGCTCGACTGCAAGAATCTCAGCCTTGGAACGAGTGTTGGCAAACAAGGCACTGAAAATACCCGCCGAGGCACCGACATCCAGTAGGCGTGTGCAGCCTTTGGCTAGTTTTAAGAAGCTAAAAAGTTCAGCACGTCCACCGAGCGTAAAGGCGTGAAACCGCCACACCCAGGTGGCCAGCACGTCGCTAGGGCAGCAAAAGCGAATATCCTGATTCAGATAAATCCAGCGATATGCATCTTTGTGCTGGTTCGCGTAAGTCAGTTGTTCGGACTGTTCCTCTCTGAATCTTCGAGGGATGTTTTTAATGAGTCGAATCCAGTCCATAAAATAGGGGCAAAGTCCAAATTGGGAGCAGGCGCTCTGATACTCAAGAAAATAAGTTTCCGCAAACTGGAAGTCCCCCCATTCATTTTCAGGAATCGCCCTGGAAGGGCGAGAGCCATTAGCCGGGGGTGGAGGTGCGAAGCACCGGGAACCCCCGGACGGCATACATCACACGAGAGTTAATGCAAAGCGCCCTGGAGGGGCGCGAGAAAGGTGCCCTCGCTTCAAGGGTACGCTCTTTACCAAAGATGAGCTTCTTGATAGGGCACCATCCCAAGCTGTAACATCTTGACGTATTCTTCCTGGAAAGTTTTGACCCGGTGATGTTGCTCTTGGTTCAAGACATAATTTCGCACGGACTCAATGTTCGAAGCACTGACAGTAAAAGCACCATATCCTTCCTGCCATGCAAAGCCTGCTAGACGGAGTTCTTTATGGATCCAACGAGATGATTCACTTTTCAGTTCCCGCATGACATCGGCAATCGAGTGAGTCGCACGCAGTCCCGCAAACACATGGATATGATCAGCGGTGCCACCCACTGCATGAGGAAACCCATCCACGCCATGAATGATGCCACCCACGTATTCATGTACACGGTCTCGAATGCTCGGAGGAAACCACGGATGACGATTTTTTGTGCAGAACACAAAATGATAGTGGAGTGAGAGGTGTGTGGAAGCCACGCGAGTTTAGCTCAATCCTAGCTGGGAAAGAAGGCATGCAAGGAGGAATTGAAGACTCGGCGGAATCGAGATAACGGCGACCTTTCTCGCCTCCCTCCAGGAGGCCACGCTGGCGGGGTGTATTTGAGTCTCGAAGGTCCGGGGGTTCCCGGTGCTACGCACCTCCACCCCCGGCTAATGGCTCTCGCCCTTCCAGGGCGAAGAAGGGAGAGCGATGGTGGTCTGAATGTGACCACGCTATCCCGGTTGATAGCTCTCGTCTTTCTGGGACAAAGAAGGAGACATGGAAGATAACAGAGCTTGTTCCTTCAATGAAGAACTTGGCTCTTAAACTCGAAAGCGAATTCGGCTGCGAATTTGGGAGAGCTTGCGGCGTTTGCGAAAGACGCCGCCTCCTTCGCGACTGCCAGCGGCGTCCGTGTTCCCTTCGATGGTCCATAGGGTGCCGTCAGGAAGGGGGGCGCTCTGGGCGATGCCGATGTGTGAAAAGGTGAAGATGATGATGTCACCCGGTAGAATATCGCCGCCATGGGGCTTCTTGGTCCACGTGGTGGTGTCTTGTTTTTTGGACCAGGTTTCAAAGTCCCAAGCACCCGCTGTTTGAGGTCGCTGGAAGGTCGGTGTTTCTGGTATTCCGGTGACCTTCAAGGCTTGTTGAATGACCCAACAGACAAAGGCTGCGCACCAGGGCCAAGGTTTATCGGCAGGCAGCCAGGTGGCGGCTTTATAGGAGTTCACTCGGGGTCCGCAGTTGCTTCCGTTTTCCTCTTCTACGCCGATTTCTGCGGTGGCAATTTCAATGATTTTTCCGGGTAGGTTCATATGATTCGGTCTCTCTTGTTATTCTATTCACTTCATTGTTTGATGCCTTTCGTCCTGGAAGGACGCGAGAAGGGGGGATCCTATCTCGTAATCCGCAGGCCGAAGTGTGGCTTTCTCGCGTCCTTCCAGGACGCACTTTTAGTCACACGTTTTGTTATCCGAGTATCCGGGGGTTCTCGGCTCTTCGCGCCTTCACTGCCCTGCTATTGGCTTTCGTCCTTCCAGGATGAGGAAAGGCTTTTGACGGCTTATTTTTTTGTCAGATCAACGGTGCTTCAGCGTGGCATCAAATTCTGGATATAGGGCTCAATCAACAAGCGATCTGAGATATGACTGGATAGGACTAAGGCTACCATCCAGCCATCCAACGCCTTATTAATTAAGACCACCGGATTGGTCGAACCTGATGATCCAATACCAAGATTTGCGCCTGCTAGGAAATTACCGCTTTGCACACCTTGTGACACACTATCAATAAAGACTTCATATTGAACTCCTGAAGCCACAGAAAGCACCATTGGGTGCTTTGGCATGAACGTAGGATAGCCTGACAAACGATCTCCACGAAACACACCAAAAGAGCCGATTTGAGGTGTGGTGTAAGTCTCTCTCCACCATGTATCTGTGCTCGGCTGTTGTTCGGCGACACAATAAGCCTTGTTGACCGATTCATCTGAATAACCAGCGGTGAGAACGCATTCTGTGAACGACCATGGACTAGTCACAAAGAGATAATCATCTACACCATCGAATTCGACGGTAGGAAAACCATTTCGAAAGCGCAACACAGGTTGGAATTCCCCCTCCGCCTGAACAGCGATCAGGCCGCTGGGGGAGAGTTCGTCGCGCCAGGCGGCGATGGGGTCGCCTTCGATGGTGGCGGGCACGGTGCAGGCGAGGTCTTGATAGAGGCCCAGGGGGGCGTAGTTGGGCACGAGCTGCAAGACGGGATCGCCGCAGACGCTGTAGGGGGCGGCTTCGGCGGGATTCGCGGCCAGCGGCGTGGCGCCGTAACCGCGCAGGGTGTCGCTGGCATCGAAGAGGCCCCACCAGTCGTTCACGCCATCCACCACCTGGGTGAAATACCACCCGGTGAGTTGATTGCGATGACGCACGCCGCCCACGTGCCATTCATACCGATACTGCCCCACGGCCCCATCCCCGGCCGTTAGGACGTAGGCGCCTTCTTCTGAAACGGCCACGCCGTTGTGGGTCTGCAGGCGCAGGGCGAAGTCCACCCGGTGAAGGGGATCTTCGCTGAGGCTGCGACGACAGGGGCTAACGAGACTGTGACCGTGACCGAGGTGCATAACAAAGGATGGATTCAGATTTTTTCAAACTCAGTCGAGCCAGCCGATGAAGCTGCCGCTGGTGAGGGTGCAACCGGTGAGCGGGAGGGGGTAATAGACGCCTTCCAAAAAGGTGTCTCCCACCAGGGAAGCGGCGACGCCGGTGTAACTGGCGGAACCGCGTGTGGCGGGCAGGGTGAGGGCGGCGAAGACGACGTCGCCATTGATGGGGGTGAAGCCTTGCAGCGGGCTGCTGGCGAGGTTGATAGGGCTGGTGCCGGAGCACTTTTTAAAGCCGCGATTGGCATGGGCATCGTTCATAGGGTGGTCGTGTTTTTGGTTAGGTTGGGGTATTTCTCTGAGGAGAAAGGGGCTCATCCTTCGATGAGGTAAGGGGCGATGCCGTTGTACCAGTCGGTGCTGCCGTAGGCGTTGTAGGCGGTGACTTTGAGGTGGTACGGGGTCTGCGGTGAGAGCACGCCCAGGAAGGCGCTGGTGACTTCAAAGGCGTAGCCCACATCCAGCGTGGTCATCTCTGTCACTGCGGCATCGTAGAGGGTGATGTAAAAGCCGCTGGCGTTGCTGGAGTATTCCCAGCTCAGGTCCAGGCCGGGGCTGCCTTCGCTGCCGTAATTGCCCGCGATGGTGATGGCATTAAAAAGGCCAGGGGGATCACCCGGGGGTGGTTCGTAATAGCAGGTGCCATCGTCCGTATTGGCGGAGGGGTCATAGTTGGTGGCGGAGGAATTTGTGCAGCCAAAGACGTAGCCGTAGTAGTAGATGTGGGCCGCGCTACCGCCCATGGGAAAGGTGGAGGGATGATACACGCTGGCGGTGCCTGCGATGTCACCGTAGTTCTGTGCATTCCCCTGCAATTCGAGGTTCCCGGTGATGCTGCCGTAGTTGATGCTGTCGTCATTGAACTGGGCATCGCCATTGATGGGCTGGCTATTGCTCACGCTGCCGTAAAAGGCGGCATAACCGATGATGCTACCATGATTGTAACTCCCGAACTGGAAGGTGAGGCTGCCTTCAGTGCTGCCGTTGTTGCTGCATTCGATGCCGAAGGTGGCATTGCCTGTGAGGTTGCCGTTTTGCCCGCTGCTATCGCTGAAGGTGACATGATCTGTGATGAAAGCGACGCCCTGGAGGGTGGAATTCGCGTGGAAGGTGGCGGTGGGGGCGCTGAGCTCTCCGGCCATGATGGCGCTGTTTTCAAAGAGCGCGTGACCCGTCACGGTGATCATGCCGCAGGCGGTGCCACCCTGGACCACGAGTTGACGGCAGGTGATGCCGGTGAGCCAGACTTCCGCATTTTCAATGAGGACGTGGTCCAGCAGCAGGCCTTCGGGCTGGCCTTCATTGAGGAGTTGGTTGATGACCACGCGGTCATGCGTGGCGGGGTCGGTAGATTCGGTGATGCCTTCGCTTTCCAGGAACCAGTCACCGCCGAACCAGTCGCTGGAGATTTCGCTTTTATAATAAAGCGTGCGGTGCAGAGGGCGCGGGCTGCTGTCACTGAAAGTGCTGCCCGTGGCACTGGTGGCGGTGACGCGGCAGGTGAGGGCCTGGGTGGCAGGGATGCCGCTGGGGATGGCGTAGCTGCTGCTGGTGGCCCCTGGGATGGGGCTGCCATTGATGCGCCATTGATACGCATAGGCGGTGGGTGCGCCTGCCCAGGTGCCGGGGGTGGCAGTGGCGGTATCTCCCGCGTAGCCACGCGGCTGACTGCTGCTGAAGCTGATCTGCGGTGGGGTGAGATTCACCAGCACAGGCCCGGAGGCGCTGCGCGGTGGGGTGAGGAGGGCGATGCCGTGTCCGAGCTGCATAACCAGAGGTGTGTTTACTTTTTCACGGGCATTTTCCAGCGCGGGCCAAAGAGCTGCACAGCCCGCCCCATCATCCAGGCCTGGCCTGGGCGCAGGCCGTCTTCCTGCAGGCGGCGGTAAAAGTGGGCATGGGCGGCGGTGTGTGGGATCACCCGGGTATCACACAGCCAGTCATGCTCCAGCGCCGCGCCGATGTGCACGCCGAAGGGGGTGTAACCGAAGGGGAAACCCCACAGGACCTGCGGCACGCTGGCACCATCAAACCGATAGCCGGAGGGGATGGTGAAGCTGCCGTGGCCTGCCACGGTGAAGGTCCAGTCCCCCTCCAGGGCATACAGGGGCCGCCCAAAGAACAGGCCGGGATTTTCTAAGGCAGAGATTTGCGGCTGACGTGGCATTTTGAGTGAATGGTTTGTTAGGCGGTGGCTTAAGTTGGGCGTAGGCCGGATGTGTTTGGCGGGAGTGGCTTCGAGTTTTTTTGCGGGAACTTGGCCAAACTATCCGGCTGCTCGGTGGCGGGACGGACATCCCCAGGGCTGCGGGCGCTCAGGGGCCAGCCGGATAGTTCGGCGGAGGTGGCAGCAGATGTCTGCGAGGTCTTTTGCGCCGAACACATCCGGCCTACGGATCTCTCGCGGCTTTCACTCGCGCTTGCGCAGCAGGGAGCGGATGGTGAGGGCGCAGACCACTAGCCCGCCCGTGAGGGAGGCGATGCGCAGCCATTGTTCGATCTCGGCCAGGGCAGAGACGGTGACGCCCAGCACAGGGGCGGTGATGCCGACGATGCCGCGGCACACATCGGTGATTTGTTCTTGGGCGTGGGCAGTCATCGGAAGGCAGGGCCAGTGAACCAGGTCACCAGGGAGTACCGACGGCCACGGGTGACGGGCGTGACGCGGTGCCGATTGAAGGCAGGGAAAAACAGGACATCGCCCCGGCGGGTGAATTGCTCTGGGCCTAACGGATCGTTTTGCAGCTCCAGCCGCCCGCCTTCGTAGTCCGCAGGGTCGCTGAGCTGGATGACCATGGACATCTTGCGTTCCACCTCCAGCCCGGCCTTCCACGCATTGTCCTCATGCCAGCCGTAGTGGCCTTCATCACCGGCATCGTACTCGGTGAATTGCAGCTCGCGAAACTGCCGCAGGTCAAAGCCGAAGGCGTGATTGTTCGCTCGCTCGGCCATGTCAGCGATGCGGGCATAGAAGGGGAAGAGCTTCGCATCCTGGCGGCCTAACCAGCGAACTTTAGAACGCCGGATGTTCGGATTGACCTTATTGGCACCGCCATGGCCGATGCTGCCCTGCTGCACCGGATGAGTGAGCGCGTAGTCGATCAGCCCCTGGCATTCCGCCGGGGTGAAGGCTTCAGAAAAAAGTTGCCACCAGGCTTTCATCGTCCGGACAGGTGCCTCCAGCGTTGATTGTTTAACTGCATCTGCGCCAGCGTGCGCGGCTCAAACCGCCGGCCCTCGCAGCCTTGACGAATGCCCGCCAGCGTCAGCGTGACATGGCCCGTGCCCGCAGGCAGGTGCAGCACGCCTTCACTCAACTGCACTGGAACAGGCGGATATGCGGCCAGGAGGCAGAGCGTGTGCGGGGCGATGACCTCCATGAACAATGGGTCCACCGGCACACCACCGGGCTGCGTGCCCAGGGCCACGCGCAGGATGTCAAAGAACCAGACCTCCGGTGACTCCATGCAATACAGGGCGCGTGGACCCTGCGTGGTGGGGACGATGGCCTCCTTCGTCCCAGCGGGGCCGGTGGGGCCATCTGCACCGGGCGGGCCAGCGGGGCCTGCAGGGCCTGGTGGACCCTCCGGCCCTGGCGGCCCAGGGCCACCGTCTGAGCCAGGCGAACCATCGCTTCCGGCACTGCCGGGGAAGCCTTCGCCACCGGGCAGGCCCGGCATACCAGGAATACCGTCGAGGCCGTTAAGCCCATCCACACCGTCTTTGCCGTCTTTACCATCCTTGCCGTCAAGACCATCCTCGCCTGCCGGACCCGTGGGCCCAGGAGGTCCAGGCGGCCCACCGGATGGCCCCACGGGACCCACCGGGCCGATAGGCCCTATAGGACCGGTGAAACCCCGCGCACCCGGCGGGCCCTCAGGTCCCACCGGCCCTGGCACCTGCGAATGCAGAGACAGGTCCCACGCGTGGTAGCTGCCCATGAAACCCTGCGTCACCGCCAGTTCATACGCAGAAAGCCCCGGCACACCCTGGGCGCCGGTGAGCCCCACAGGACCCACGGGCCCGATGAAGCTGCTGCGCGGGATGAGGCCGAAGACGCCTTCATCATCAAAGCCGATGACCGTCTCCGGCTCTGGCAACAAGGCCTGCAGGGGATCTTGGATCTCGCTGATCTTCACGCCCAGATTCGTCATGCGATCCAGATCCTGAGCAATCATGGTTAGGCGATCCAGCGCGCGCTCATGCGACTTGGCCGGGAAGGCATCCTGGTCCTCGTAACTCGTCGGCTGCAAAAGAGCCGTCTCTCGGTAGATCGTCAGCGTGTGGGTTTCATCCCACGGCTCCAGGGTGAAAAGGCTGCCCTCCTCCCCTTCCCCGCCCTCCACGGTGTAGCCCACGCCCAGCACCAGCAGCGTTTCATCCGCCAGCACGCGCAGGTCTGAGGCCTCCAGGAAAGGGAATGTCACGGGGTAAGCTGTGACCGTGCTGCCATTGCCCACATACTGGACTTTGGAATGGGTAGATTGGATGGCCATAGAATGCTCTTTTTGTTAGGCTCGTAACTAGACCCTTTAAATCACTGACCGTTTTGTTGCAGGAGATTCAGCACCAGGCTGCGCGTGGCGCGGTGGTTCGGGTGCTGGGGGTTGTGATAAGCCGCGTAGTGGGGGTGGGCGGCATCCGTCTGGATTTGGTTCGCCTGCGTGCGTGGGTCCCCTGTCAGCGGGCTGGGCATGCCAGGGACCAGGCGGCCTTCACCCGTGGCCACGGCCAGTTTGTGCAGGGCCTTCACCACGTCCTTATCCGTCAGCGCATAGTGATCTGCCGAGAGGCCTGCGGTGGCGGCCGCGCGGCGGGCCAGCGAAAGATTCCGCCCGTAGTCATCTCCCCACTCACGCTTCAGCGCCACCTCATCTGCCTGCACGGTGGCCAGGGAATGATCCATGAACTTGTCATAAGCCGCCTTGCTCTGCGTGCCGGTGAGGTTGTTAAACGTCTCCACCAGCTTCCCCACGGCCTGCGGGGGGATGTGGTGCGTGCGCGCCCACTGGGACACCCCCTTGGCCAGGTCTTCATTCCACTCCACCCCCGTGGGCAGCGTGTCTGGCCGGGCGATGTCCCACGCGTGTTCATCCTCCGGCAGGCCCACGTAGTCACGATACGCACGGATCTGCTCAGGCGTGGATTTCTCATTCGGCACCTGAGGCCGCGCCTGGGAAAGCTGGCGCTGGCCATGCAGCAGGCTCTTCACCACATCGGGGAACGTCTTGAAGCGCGAGAGCTGCGCCCCGGCATCTTTAAACTCGCCGCCCAGGTGAGCGTGCCAGCCAGGGGTGAGTTGGCCATCCGATTGCAGAATTTGTTCGCGCAGCGCTGGGGCTGCACCGCTTGGGTTGGCAGGCGCTGCTGGGGCTGCTGCACCACCACCACTCAGGCCAGCATCGGCCGCTTCTTGAAAGAGGGAAAAAAACATCGTCATAGGTCAGGTTCGTCGTCGCAGGGTTAATCAGGAAAAATCGAGGTGAAGCCACGTGACATCGCACGCTGCCCCTGCATGAGGGGGCTTCACCATCCACAGGCCCATCGGGCCCATCGCGTGCCGTGAGGTCACGCTTCACACCGCATCACTCGTTAGGCCACATCCGGCCACGCACGCTCCCAGCGGCTGGGTTTGCCCCAGGCCGAGAGTCGGCTCTAAACATCGTCATCCATCGTCACGCGGAGCTACCAGCTCCCCATGCTTGATCAGGTACTGGATCACCTCCAGCCGCCCGCGCATTTGGTCGCCCGAGATGGGGGCCTGCTGCGTGGGTGCATCGCCAAAGACGCGCTGGAGATGATCCACCAGCCAGCGGCCATCGGGCCCCTCCAGGCTGCGTTTCAGGCGCTCACGCGTCTGGCTCAGCCGTTCATCCATCGGGGTTACAGAGGGTTTTGTCTTCATGCGGCACCGGTCAGTTGTTGCAGGGTTTCAGGGTCCACCTTACTCGCATTCGCCGCGGCTTTGCTGGCCTGCTCAGCCATGGCCAGTTGCTGCTGCTGGGCCTGCTGCTCCGCCCGCTGGCTGCGCAGTCCATCGCGATCCCGCACCGGGCGCAGGTAGCTGTGAGGCAGGCCATTGCCAGCAGCCAGGGCGCGGGCAGGTTCGTCAAAGTTGACATTGTCCAGCGTGGCGGGATCAAAGCTGGCGATGGCCTGGAGCTGGCCCAGGTACCGCTCAAAGGCGGCATCGCCCATGCTGCGGAGTTCGATGTCCAGCCGCGACTGATACGCCAGCATGGGGCTGGCCACCTCGCCCACGGTTTCACTCACGCGCTGCACCATCTCCGCCGGGGGCTGCGGCAGGTAGCCGCCCTCCAGGCACAAGGAGAAAACGCGCTGCAACAGGGGATTGAGCAACTCAGTGGTTAGGCGGGCAAAGGAGGGGGAAATCTGCACCACCTTTTCTCGCACCCGCGCATTCACCTCCGTGGCCGTCATCTGCTTCCCCTGCATGCCGAACATCTCAAACAGGTCCACGTGGAAGTGTTTGCGGATGGCGTTTTGCCGCTCCTGGATGCGCTGCAGGCCCGCATTGAAATCCCCCGCCAGGCCAAACTCACGCGGCACCGCTGCATTCGGCCCCAGGCTGTCATCATACTCCGTGATACCCCCGGCGGAGAGGTCAATCTCACCCTCCATGGAGGCGGGTTTCAGCACAGGCGGAAAGGCCTTTTTCTCCGCCAGCGCATCCATCCACATTTGCAGCAGATTCAGCTGCCGTGCCTCGGGCAGCGCGGCCCAGGCTGGCGACCACCCATACATGCCGCCTAACCCATTGTTCCACTCCAAAAAGCGCGACACCATGGCCGGCATGGAGGAGTAACCACTGTGCAGCAGCACGGCGCGGGAAGAGGCCTCGATGTAAACGGAAGCCACCGGCATGCCCAGCGGCCCGCCCTCTGGCCGCATCTCCTCCGGCGTGCGGGGAAAGATGGCGTGGATGATCTTGAACCGATCATTCACCCGCGCCGCATCCTTGCTGGCCAGGCAGTCCAGTATCTTCTTTGGCAGGGCCTCGCGGCCAAAGCGCAGCTCACATTGCCGCGCCGTCATTTCCATCTCGCGAAAGACGGTGTCCACGTGGCCTTCATCGTCTTCATCAATGCAGAAGGAGCCCACCGGAAACACGCGGAAATTCAGCGCCTGGCGTTTGCCCGCCTCCACATACATGGCCGCTGTGCCGAAGCAGGAACGATCCAGGTAAAACTCATGCACCACGGTGTAAAAGTTCGACGAATTCGCCAGGAGATCCCGCACGATGTCTGTGCACTCTTGCAGCCACTGTTTCACCGTCTCGCTCTTCTTAAAGGGCGCGGGCGGCGCAAAGGAAAACCAGTTCCCCCCTAGCGGCGTGATCCAGGCCAGTTGACCATTCGCCAGCACCGTATTTGCATGGATGCCGGTGGTGTCAAACAGCCGCGCCTCCCGCCCCGTGCCCGGCGCGGTGGCCGCCCGACCGCCGAACTTGCGCGGCATCAGGTAATCCCCCAGCTCCTGCCACAGGCTGACCCACGGCGCACGCGCTGCATGCAGCGCACCGTAGCGCTCCAGCAAGTGATTGCACAATTCTTGGTTAGGCGCATTCATCCCAGGAGAGTCTTTTTCCCTCCCAGTGTGGATTCACCCGCCAGGATGGCGGCCCGCTCGCCACGTCGGCGTGCAGCATCTCGGCGGGCCTGATCTTCCGCCTCGGCGATGTCGGCACGCGATTGGTTAGGCGCAGCGGCCGAGGGATCGAACTTCGGTGCCGTGGGCACGTTCTTGTTCGCCTGTTCACGCATGAGCGCGAGCTGCTGCTGAAAGTGACGCTCATTCTGCGCCATCATCCTTTTTAGCCCGCCATCGCCGCCCCCTCCCTTGTGAAAGCGTGCCAACCGACCGTTGGGGCCAACCAGGCCCGGTTCAAAGTGAGGTCCGAATTCGTGGTGCATATCGTTCTAGGAACTGGAACCCATAATAACGGAGTTTGTTAGTCCGTTCAAATCCTATTTTCGGTAAAATGAAAGGAAAATACACGCGCGCCTTTTCCATATCCCCCGCCATGAGGTAGATCCACCACGCGTCCCACCGCTCGGGCGGAAAGGTCACCCACGGGTCCGTCACCTGCGCATAACTAGCGGCGGAATCCACCGGCCGCAGCATGACAAAAAAGTCTGGCGTGCTGAAGACGTAACCATTCAGCAAATGCGCCTCCAGATCCTCCCGAAACGAGCGCGCACACACCTCCCGCTCATACACCGCCGCTGCCGCTTCCACTGGGGTCTTCATGCGCGAAACTAGCACAGAAAACGCCGGGTTCTAGTTCCGATTTTCGATTCGTCTTTCATGATCACTTCATCATTGCTTTGCCGGGGGTGTGCGTGGGCTGAGGTAGGCAGGGCCTTGTGATTGCATTCAAGGCTCTTCTCCACACTGGATTCCCCCATCATGCGTGTCGCTTTCGCCCTCCCAGGCGAGTATTCCAGGCAAAGATAACACCGCCAGATGGGAACCCACAGAGAATCGTTTTGGGACAGCGTTCTCTGTGGTCTTCCTACCTAGCGGTGCGGATGAGAGAGAGGCCTCACACCCTGAATGAAGGAGACCGTAGTCTTTTTCGAATCAGAATGTGGACCTCATGGTCGGCCTTGACAAACAAAGCGCCGTTGCTCAAAAAGATCATTCTGTTCCAGACGCCGGGCCGGCTGCGCTGTCGGTCATCAGTTGCTGCCAGTATTTTTTTTGGTCCTTCGTCACCCAAGGCTTTTCGATCACCTTCTTGAACTCTAAATAGTCCAGCGCATTCCGCGCAAAAAAAGCTCTCTGCCACCGCTTGAGAGGAGCGTCAGTGAAGAGGCCATTAAAGGCCTGAGGATACTCCTTATGGCGCGGCTCTTTATGAATCATGTGCCAGTCAGACCCATACATCAGCTTGTTACCAAATTTCCAAGTACCGTCCTTAGACGGCTTATCAATCACGCTCGCCAGTTTGGCTTTGAATGCCGTCTTTCCAGCCTCGCTGAGGATTTGATCCAAGTAGGCCACTTCACAATAAACATGAGGGTACTCGAGGCAGAGATTAACCACTTGTTCGCCAAAATCGGCTTCCGCCTTTTCCACCACGTTAGGAGTCGCTGCCGGGAACCAATACGAATGACCGCCCGCATGGCCAAAGCATAGCCGGAGTTTTTTATGCTTCTTCAGCACCACCGCCCAGTATTTTGGATTGGCCATTCCCCCGTAACCATCATCGGCTTCAAACCCGCTCGGCGTGCAGTGCGTGAAAATCGGGATGCTGTGGGTTTCGCAGTAGGCAAAGAGCTTTTCATTCAGGCTATCCAGTTGGGCAGCATCGAGGTTTTCATAACGTGAAAACCAGCGTTTGCGAGATCCCGGTTTGAAGCGTGAAGGCTTCGGAGGGAGCTGGTTATTAACAGCGCTGTAGCCACTCGGCGGATAAAATTTTACCCCGATCGCTCCCGCTTTGAGCCCACGTATCACGCTGGGGAGGGCATCTTCACCGCGGAAAGGATCATAGGCAGTGAAATGCAGAAACTTACCGCCAAACCGTCGATCCAACTTGGCCATGCGTGTGACCTGCTGGGAGAAAGGCACCACAGGCTTTGCGGCGTAGGCCTTTTCCATGTCCATCATGTGATGGATAAAAAGATCCACCGCCGGATATTCCGTGGACTCGAGCTGACGCGCGATGCGGAGATTGCCATTCATCATCACACCCAAAAAGGAAAGATAACCGGGCAGGTTGGCCTTTAAGGATAGCTCGTCGGATTTTTTCTCTCCATGTTCTTCAGGTGGGAAGCCTATCTTGGCCATCGCGCGAGTCAGCACCTCCACTTCCAGTTCCACCCCTTTGAGTGCATTTAGCTTCTCCAATTCGGGGTCGCTGGATTCTCCGACGAATTCAAACAGTTGGTCTCTCTCCTCCGGACGTAGCACCGCAAAGAGCGAGCTTAGATCTGGATCTCCCGAACGGGACTGAGCATTTTTCAAAAACTCCTCGCCCATCCCCTCACTCGTCAGAGTCAGGGGCGAAACCACATTGGGCATCGGCCCATCCAGGTCATCCACCGTTGCTGCATTGATGACCTTGGCCAAAGCCACATTTACGCCGAGGGGAGCACCCAGCGCATTTAATAGCCCTGCGAGTGGTAAATCATGGGCATTGAAGACGTGGGCATGAAGGTCGATCACTGTAACGGGAGCTTCTCCCGGAGGACCAGGCAGTGTACCTTGAGCGACCGTGGCTAAAAACAGACTGGTGAGGCCAAGGGCCTGGACACAGCAAAACCGCATTTTAGGAGATAAGGGTATCTTGAGCATGGTGAGTTTATCTGGAGAAGTAGTAAACTGAGAAACCAAAGATCCTATGCCTATAAGCACAGAGTCGATGCTAAAACCACGCTTTCACATTTAGGTTATAGATCAATTATAATTAAATTAATTGTCTAAAATAATATTACCGTAAATCCTGATCTTTTTATGGAAAATACTTTCATTGGCTGACAGCCCTCCTTTCTTCATCTCCACCTCCGGCCGCCAAAAATGATGAAGGCATTCCGCTTTGCACCTTGCCTGCACTAGATCACCCTGCGCAGGAAGAGGGTAGAAACATGACGGGCAAAATCATTTCTTGTTAGGCCACCGCCATGAGCCATCACGTAAAACCTCAGGCCAACTTCGATAACCATGATTTTATCTTCTCATGATTTTACCCCTTCCCCTTGTGCCCCGGATTGAAGCCAATCAAAGCCTCCCCCTCCCTCAATACAGCGCGGATTCGCCTTCGTGGAGGATGCGGACGCGGTCTTGGAGTTGGCGGGCGGCGGTGGCGGCCAGGAGGCGGGCGGCGGGCTCGTGGATGGGCTCGCCACCGAGTGGGAAGGTATCGTGGTGCATGGGCACCATGTTTTGCGCGCGCAGCATGGCAAAGGCGTCCAGCGCTTCCTCGGGATTCATGTGCACGGGGCGGCCGCTGGGGGCCTGATAGGCGCCGATGGGCATGAGGGCCAGGTCAATATCGGCCCGCTGACCGATCTCCTGAAAGCCATCAAACAAGCTGCTGTCCCCACAGTGAAAGAGGCTGCGGGTGGGGGAGCTGATCAAGTAACCGCCGAAACCGCGATGCGTGTCATGGATCATCCGCGCGCCCCAGTGGCGGGCCGGGGTGAGGGTGATGCGGAGGTCGCGGAACTTCGCCCGCTGCCATGTTTCCAGCTCCACCACCTGGCCGAAACCGGCGCGTTTGACGATGCTGCCCACGCCTTTCGGCACGATGATGGGCTGCCCCCGGGCCACGCGGCGCAGGCTGGGCAGGTGCAGGTGGTCATAGTGCGCGTGCGTGACCAGCACGAGGTCAATGGGCGGCAGGTCACTGGCCCACACGCTGGGGTGGCGCAGGCGCTTGATGGGGCCGTGCCACAGGGCCCAGTTGGGGTCGATCAAGAGATTCACGCCGTCAATCTGGGCAAAAAACCCGGCATGCCCCAGCCAGGTGATGCCGATCTCCCGCGCGGTCACCAGCGGCACGCCATCCACGATGCGGCCCGGCTTGCGCGCGGCCAGCAGGGAGGGGATGAGCACCTCGCCAAAGTATTGCAGGTTGCGCTTTCGCCAGCCCTCCGTGGGCATGAGGCCGATGCGGTTGGTCTGCCGCGCCGCCTGGATGAGAGGGGGATGCGGCTGCCCTGAGCTGCCCAAAAGAGCAGGCCCACCGTGGTCCGGTGCAGGATCGTGAATCATGGAAAAGCGGTTCGCGGGTGAAACTAGGGGACGTGGAGGAGTCTGACAACCTTGAAGATGAAAGCGTTGGCTCTTCCTGCCCAAAAGCTTTTCCTTGCACAAAGAGTGCCAAAAACGGCCAGCAGGGGACAAAGGAGGCGAAAGGTGCCCCCGCACGCGCCAGTTCCCCTCGAGAACGTGGGGCTAAATCCGAACCCCGCCCCGCCTCCCCCATCGCCCGCAGACCGCGCCAGGCCCCTAAGATCCATCGCCCGAAAAGGCCTGAGAGCGGTACAGGCAGGCGTGTGGAGATGGTGTGGGCAAGCGCACACCGCTGGCATCCCTCCAGGATGCGCCCTTGAGGGTGGGTGCGTTTTTCCGCTGCCCCAGGGGTGCGTTCGTCCCGCAAGCGGGACTCACTTTACCCCTGGCTACCGGCTGGGATGCCTCCGGCATCGGGGGAAGGAGCGAACGGGGGTGAGCGGGGCGGGTGTTGGGGCCGCGGGGGCCGAGCGAGGGCGGCGGGCGTTCGCACACCGCTGGCATCCTTCCAGGATGCACCCTTGAGGAGGAGGCGTGTTTTCGTTGCCCCAGGGGTGCGTTCGTCCCGCAAGCGGGACTCACTTTACCCCTGGCTACCGGCTGGGATGCCTCCGGCATCCAAGACCTCAACATCAGCCATAAGACATCGCTCAAGATTCTCCCTCCGATGCCGGAGGCATCACAGCGGGTAGCCAGGGGTGAGTGAAACGCACCCCTGGTTAGGCCAAAGACGTGACCCCACTCTAGGGCGCATCCTGGAGGGATGCCAGCGGTCCGCGTCCACCCCTTGTCACACCACGCACTTTCTCGCGTAGGTCACCCGTCGGGGTGGGAGCAGTCGCGCAAAGGGCGCTCCATCTCACTCTTCTGCTTCCCCCCTCAATTCGAAACAGGGAGTTGACTCCGCCGTTGTCTTGGCTGGAATCCTAGTCGGGTTTCCCCTCGCTATGCCGTCCACTTACAGCTCGTTGCATTATCACCTGATATTTTCCACCAAGAACCGGGAACCGCTCATCCAAACTGCTTGGCGGGCTCGTCTGCATGAATACCTCGGCGGCATGGTGCGGGGTTTGGGAGGCGTCAGTTTAGGGGTGGGTGGGGTGAGTGATCACGTCCATCTTCTCGTGGGTTTGAAGCCCACGCATTGCCTCGCGGATGTGATGCGGGATTTGAAAAAGGATGCCACTCACTGGGTGCAGACCACCGTGGGTGAAAGAGGCTTCTTTTGGCAAGAAGGTTACGCCGCCATCACCGTGAGTCCTCCTGGCCTGCCAGGCGTGCGCAACTACATCGCCCATCAAGAGGAACACCATCGCCAGCGAGGGTTTCGGGAAGAGTTGAAGGAGATTTTGACCCAAGCGGGCATTCCGTTCGACGAGCGTTATCTGGATTGAAGAGAGCGAACGAGGGCGGTGGGTGTTCGTGCACTGCTGGCATCCCTCCAGGATGCGCCCTTGGGTGAATGGGTGTTTTGGGCGTAACCAGGGGTGCGTTCGCTAGGGCTCACTTACCCCTGGCTACCGGCTGGGATGCCTCCGGCATCCGGGGAAATCTTGAGGCGATGCCTTGAGTAAATCGTTCCGTGAGAGCTGTCGTTTGATGTAACCGCAGGAGCGAGCGTATGCGATCATCGCGAAGAGGCGTGGGTGCCAAACGAGCTCGTTCGCTAAAGGCAACCAAACCCCCACCTTTTCACAATCGCCTTTCACCAAGGGTCTCCGATGCCGGAGGCATCACAGCGGGTAGCCAGGGGTGAGTGAAACGCACCCCTGGTTAGGCCAAAGACGCACCCACTCACCGTCGCATCCTGGAGGGATGCCAGCGGCGCGGGGTTGCCTAACGACCTCTTTCGCTAAAGGCCCCCCAAGCACCCCGCGCCACCATTTCACACGCGCCTCGGCTCAAGAATCTCCGATGCCGGAGGCATCGAAGCAGGTAGCCAGGGGTGAGTGAAACGCACCCCTGGTTAGGCCAGACCTCACACTCACTCAGGGGCGCATCCTGGAGGGATGCTAGCGGCGCGGGGTTGCCTAACGACCTCTTTCGCTAAAGGCCCCCCAAGCACCCCGCGCCACCATTTCATACGCGCCTCGGATCAAGAATCCCCGATGCCGGAGGCATCACAGCGGATAGCCAGGGGTAAGTGAAACGCACCCCTGGTTAGGCCAGACCTCGCACTCACTCAGGGGCGCATCCTGGAGGGATGCTAGCTGTGTGGGGTTACCTAACGATCTCTTTCGCTAAAGGCCCCCCAAGCACCCCGCGCCACCATTTCACACGCCCCTCGGCTCAAGAATCTCCGATGCCGGAGGCATCGAAGCAGGTAGCCAGGGGTAAGTGAAACGCACCCCTGGTTAGGCCAGACCGCACACTCACTCAGGGGCGCATCCTGGAGGGATGCCAGCGGTCCGCGTCCGCCCCTGGTCACACCACGTTCTTTCTGGCACTGGCGGTTGCTGTCATGCCCCCTCACTTCACCATCTGCTGCATCTGTTCCGGTGTCACGTCCACGTCCGTGAGGCCACGGAGTTCGGGCAGCCAGATCTCCACGCGCACCTTTTTCATCCAGGTGTCCAGGGTGAGGCCGGTCAGGGCCTGGCGATCCTGGGGTTTCGGCAGGTGAAATTGGTAGCCGTAGGTCACGTCATCGTGAAACTGACCGCTGCGCTGGGCATGGCCACGCCCTTGCTGGGTGGGCAGGAGATGATTTTCCCCTACGGCCCCATCCCGCAGCACGGCCCAGGCCCCGCCCACACCGCCTTCGCCAAAGCGCGGCAGGTCATCCATCGACAAAAGCGGTGCGGGCAGCAGGCGACTGGTCTGAAAGCGAGCGGTCCAGGGCAGCAGGTAGCTGCTGCGTGTCTCCTGCAGCGGCTGGAATTCCAGGCGGCGACCACTCTTCAGCAGGAAGCTGGGCGGGCTGTGGAGAAAATCGGCCAAGGGCAGGTCCACCAGCTTGCGCATCTCATACACCGCCAGGCGCAGTTGCCAGGGCTGGGTGGGCAGCGTGGGGCCAAGGACCTGGCTCAAAGGCGAACGTCTAACCTGGCCAAAGTAGGGGCTGGTGTAGGAGAGCTGGGTGCTGGGGTACTGGCCTAACAAAATCTTCGCCCGGTCATGCTGCCGCTGCGTCATGTTTTCATCCATCCAGAAGTAGGGGTCCTGGTTTTTGCGCCAGTTCACCCGCGCCTTGTTCAGATCCAGCCCGGCTGGGGCAAAGTGGACCACCATGGCCATGTGCCGAGGGGGCAGGCCAGATAGGTGCAGCGTGGGCCACAGGGGCTGCGGGGCCTGGCCAGCCACCGGGGCGGGGGCAGGACCGGGGGTAATGGTCAGCGCGCTTCCCGTGTAGGCAGGCAGGGGCAGCTCCAGCCACTTCAGGCCTAACCAAAACTGCGGCACGGCCAAGCCTAGCGTGACGCCCAGCGCCAGCAGGGCACCCGCGAGCCAGCGCCGCCGCCCGATGGCCTGCACGAGGAGGACCGCCAGAAAGAGGAGGCTGGGCACCAGGTAAGCCAGCGAATGTAAAAACGCACTGGCCTGACCAAAGGGTGGACCTGTCCGGCCCGCCTGGTTCCAGCGGATGAAGGTGCGCAGCTCCGTCAGCCCGATGTCCATGCCGACGTAAAAGGCCACCAGGCCTAACAAAAGGAACGACAACTGCGCCACCGACGTGGTCAGACTGGCCAGCGCGCCGAACAGCAGCGCCAGCATCAGCCCCGCCTGCGCACTGCCCAGCAGCAGCGCCACCCAGGTGCCCGGGCTGTGGCCAAAACCGCGCCACTGCCACGCATCTGCCAGTATCCAGGGCAGCAGCACCGCCAGCGTGAGAAAGACCCCTTTGCCCACCACCAGCGCCCAGCGGCTGAGCGGACGCGTGAGGGTGCCCAGGTCCGTGCTGGCCAGCGGCTCTGCCATGACCACGCGCATGAAGAGGATGGCAGGGAAAAACAGGGCCAGGTACTGCAGCCAGTAGGGCTCACCTTTGTAGCCCGCAAAGGCGTGCCAAAAGGGCTGCGTGAGGTAGGCCGCGCGCAGGGCGATGAAGCCCACCAGGGCCAGGGCCCACAGGCGGTGCTGCTGCCACTCGCGGCGGAGCTGGTGCCGCACCTGGTCGGTGAAAGAGAGCGTGGGGGCGGGTGTCATGGTTTTTTCCTCCAGGTGCGCAGGGCAGGCTGGTAGTGGAACTGGGCGGCACGCAGGCCGCGAAACAGCGGGGGATATTCCTTCAGCCCCCCCTGAGGCGGCGGCAGGCCTAGGCGCACGGCCAGCCCCTGGGCGAAGGGCAGCAGCGCGGGAGCATCCCCCGCACGGTCCGTGGGATGCAGCGCAGCCACCCAGGCCAGGGCCACGTCCAGCGCGGGGGCACTGCCCTGGGCGACGGCGATCTCTAGCCGCGAGCGCATGTAGGCGCCACAGCCCCTCATGGGTTGCAGCTCCGCCTCCAGCACGCGGGCCACGGCATCCAGCGCTGGGCGCAGAGCAGGCACGGCGTAGAGCGTTTCAAAAGTATCCGCCTCAGGGAAAAAGCGCAGCTCCTCCACCTGCCGCCGCTGCACGGTGGGGTCCTGCCAGCTCAGCATCAGCGTGCGCAGGTACTTTTCATGCCGGGGCACGGCCAGGATGGCGGGCAGCATGCGTTCCCGCACCGCCTCGCCCCAGCCCTTTGTCTGCGCCAGTGCTGCCATCCAGTCCGCCTCTAAAACCCGTGACACCACATAGTCGCGATGCGTATCATTGCATAGTTGGTTAGCCAGACGAAAGACCGGGCTCGTCGGCCCTGCTACGGCACTGGCAGGCAGGGCCAGCAGCACGTCCAGATGAGCCTCGGCAAAGGGGCGCAGCTTCGCCACCACCAGGTCATACTGCTCCTTTTTATTCGCCTCCTTGCGCAGGGCGTGAAAGCTGCGCAGCACGGCCAGCACGTAGTCGCGCTGGGCCTCCACTGGGGCCTCCGGGCCAGGGGCTGTCAGCGCGGCCAGGCGATGCGCCAGTTGCGTCACGGGATCTCCCAGCGTCCAGCTGCCGGTGGCAAAGTACCAGTCTCGTGCGCCCGGCACGTGCTGCTGGAGATCCAGCGGTGGCGACTGCCAAGTCCACTCACTGCGGCCCAGGCAGCGGCGTTTCATCACCCGCAGGCGCAGTTTGCCCATGGCCGCTGCAGGCTGCCCATCCTCATAGCGCAGCACCTCTTGTTGAGAAAACCTGGTTAGGCTGCGCTGCCAGCCCGTGTGGGTAGCGCGGCGGGAGTGGGGGCGGTATTCATCCACCCCACTGTGACCGCCCAGGGCCCAGGCCAGCCGCCGCTCTGGACTGTACAGCACCAGTTGCAGGCCCACATCTGCCCGGCTCTGGTGGATGCGGCATTCCAGCGTCATCGCGCCCGGCTCCCCGCCACGTTTGGCCTGCGCCCAGCCCCCCGTATCCGGCAGCAGATCCGTCAGCATCAGCTCCACCTCCGCATCCACCGCCCGCGCGCCCACCTCCAGCGGCAGATCCGCCAGCGTCGTCCATTCATACCAGGTGGTTTCAAACTGGCTGCTCAGCACCAGCGGCCCCGCGCGTCCATCCGTCACTGCATTTTCCACCCGACCCAGCTCGTGCTCCAGCGGATCCCCGCCGAAGCGGTAACTCAGCGACGTGGGCGGCAGCAGCACCGTGCCAGCGGGCAGCGCATGCAGCACCGGCCCTGGGAAAAAAACCGGGCTCTCACTCACCAGCCGCACCTCATCATCCTGCGTCACGTGAGCGGGCACCGGCTGCCCTGCCAGCGTGGCCGTCACCCCTTTCAGTCGGTTCTGCACCTCCACCTGCGGCGGCAGATTTTGCGGGCGAAGTTGCCCGTAAAACAGCGTCGCTGGCCGCCCCTGATACGTCGCCTTCAGCAGCGGGCGCAGCTTCTCACGCGGCAGGCGCATCTCCATCGCTTGCTCCAGCGTCGCCACGCGGGCGCGGTCCTCCCGCAGCCACGGGGCCACCGTCAGATCCCAGGCCACCAGGCCCGCATACAGCAGCGGTGCCAGCGCCAGCAGCACGCCCAGCCGCCGTCCCAGGGCCAGCCCCGCCCGCTGGTGCCACAGTGCCAGCAGCCCCCACAGACCCAGCCCACCCCACGCCACTGCCACCCACGCCCCTTTGGAAAAGCTAGCCACCTCACTCACCCACCGCTGATGAGACAGCCCCTCCACCACCACCCAGTCACACAGCCACAGACCCACCAGCGGCAGCAGCAGGCCCAGCAGCGCCTGCCACCACGCCTTCCACAGGGCCGCGCCCGGCACCGCCCACAACAGCCACGCCCCCGCCACCGCTGCGGCACCGCCCATGCCCTGGAAGAGGGCAAACCCAGGCCGCCCCGAGAGCGCCAGATACGCCCCCTCTTGCAGTACCAGCGGCAGCATGAAAAGCAGCCCCACCAGCAACCCCCGCGCTAGGAAATAACTGCGCCGGGGCAGTGGCCGCGTGGCGATGAACGCCGCCTCATTCGAGGGCCGATCCTCCGCACAGCCCACCAGCGCCAGCAGCAGCGCCGTGGCCAGCACCGCCGCATGCAGCCACCAGGAAAGATCGCGGTTCTCCTCAGCTATCTGCATGGGCTGCAGCCACTCCAGTTGCATCGCCAGATCCAGCCCTAGCAGGCCTAACCAAAAGCACCACCGCCCCTGGATGCAGCGCGCCTCCTTTTTAAAATGATGCCACGTCAGGTTCATGACCGTGCCTCCAGCCGATAGGCCCGTGCCAGTGAAACAAAGATCTCCCGCAGGCTCATCGCCCGCACCTCTGGGTGCTGCACGCCAGGGAAGACCTGCCGCACCACCGCCCCCAGCGCCGCCTCTTCCTGAAACCCACCCGTGATGAACCGCAGCGTGCGCCCGGCCTGCTCCGCATGCATCCACCCCGCCGGCAGCGTGGCAGGCACCGGCACGGCCTCTGGCAGCACCACCTCCACCGCGCGAAACCGCGCCTGCAGGGACTCGCGACTCTCCGCCAGCGCCAGCTTCCCGCGATGGATGATGGCGATGCGATCCGCCAGCCGCTGCACTTCCTCAATGTCATGCGAAGACACCAGCACCGTCCACCCCTCCTGCTCCGTCAGCTCCAGCAGCCCCCGGATGAACTCATCCCGCACCAGCGGATCCAGCCCGCTGAAGGGCTCATCCAGCACCACCAACTTCGGCCGATACGCCAGGCTGCTCAGCAGCGCCGCCTTCATCCGCATGCCGCGTGAAAGATCCTTCAACTTCGTCTGCAACGGCAGGTCAAACTGGCGCAAAAGCTGCCGCTCAAAGTCCCGGTCCCACTGCGGGTACAGCGGCCGGCAATAGTCCAGAAACTGCCCCACCGTCATCCACAGCGGCAGCTCCATGTTCTCCGAAACGTAGCCCAACTGCGCGAACTGCGCCGGGCCTAACTGCCGCGAATCCACGCCCAGCACCGTGATGTTTCCCTGGTCTGGCCGGTGCAGATTCAGCAGGCACTTGATGGTGGTGCTTTTACCCGCGCCATTCGGCCCTAAAAAGGCCGTCACCTGGCCCGCAGGCACACTCAGGCTTAAACCGGCGACGGCTTCCGTCTGGCGGAAACGTTTGTGGAGTTCGTGGATCTCAATCATGGCTTCGGTTCGGTGGAAATGAGACTGCGCAGATGCTTCAGCACCTGTTCCGGGGAAAGATTCAGCTCTGCCGCCTCCTGCAGCAGCGCCCGGCACTGCGGGGTGATCTGCGCCAGGCGATCTGCCACGCCCGGCTGCTCCGGCACCGTCACCACCATGCCGATGCCTGGGCGCGAGGCCAGCCATCCCGCCGCCTTCAGTTGCAGCACCACCTTGTGGGCCGTGGTGGGGCTGATGCGCAGCTCCACACTCAGCGTGCGCACACTGGGGAACTCATCGCCCGCCCGCATCTGCCCCGTCATCATCGCCTTGCGCACGGCCAGAAGGATCTGGTCCGACACCGGGATGCCATCTTGAAGGGTGAGGGAAAAAGGAAGCATGATCGTTGCGTGTATTTAGTGTAACAGCACAACTGTTACAGTGGCAAATGTTTTTTATGAATCGGTTCACTTCGACGCAGAACTCCGTGCCTTGCAGGCCCGTTCCGCACGCGGGACGGGCTGGGAGGACAACCACGGAAGGAGCGGAACACACGGAAAGGGTAGAATCATGATTGGTTAGGCGGCGAGAGGGGCGAACAGTGATAATAGGGTGTGGGGCACCGTTTTTTTTGACAGGATTGACAGGATTGACAGGAGAGGGCTTTGGGGGTCGGTGATTGGGGTTCGTGCATTGTCTTCTCGTCCCGCACGCGGGGCGAACGGCCACGTCCGCAAGTACAGTATCCATCACTCTCCGAGTGATGCGTCCGCCCCAGCACGTGTCGTCCGCCCCCTCTGTCCCCCGATGCCGGAGGCATCGCAGACGGTAGCCAGGGGTAAAGTGAGTCCCGCGTGCGGGACGAACGCACCCCTGGTCAGGCCAAAACACCCACTCACCCAAGGGCGCATCCTGGAGGGATGCCAGCAGCGTGGCCATCTCCACCGACCTCGAAAGGGTGCAAGCGACACTTCTCGCGCCCCTCCAGGGCGCACCCTTGGCCGCATCGTTGGTTATTCCACCCATACCGGGGGTTCCCGCTCGCCAAGCCTCGCTCCACCCCCGGCTACTCATCTTTCGCCCCTCCAGGGCGGGGAAACGGCCACGTCCGCAGGTACAGTATCCACCACGCCACCTTCCCCCCTCCCACCTGCTGGCGCAGGCAGCTACGGGCCAGCATCGTCCGCCATGGAGCGCACGCGTCTCGCGTGCTGAGTTCTGCGTCCTCGCGGAACTCCGTTCTTATGCACGCGTTCGCCCCATTGCTCCTTTCCCAAACTGACGGCGGGATCGCTGTCGCCCCTTGAACCTCACGGCCTCCGTTGGTTATCCACCACGCCACCTTTCCCCCTCCCACCTGCTGGCGCAGGCAGCTACGGGCCAGCCCCGTCCGCCCCCTCCCCCGCGCCCTGGAGGGGTGCAAGCCATTAGCCGGGGGTGAAAGGAGCGCAGCGACTGAGAACCCCCGGATCGGCAGAATAACCAACGATGCCGCAAAGGGTGCGCCCTGGAGGGGCGCGAGAAGCCCACCCCCACTTTCCCGCCCGCCCCTCCACTCCCACAGCGCCGAAGGCCATTCGACGGAGCGCGAATATCCTATTCGCCTAACCTTCCCAGCGCGCACAGACCTCTCCCCCGCCGTCGTTCGCCTCACTTGCCCCACGCTTTCAGATCTCGTTCGGATGGGGGCGGACGGGGCTGCCTTGGGGCGAACGCATCACTCGGAGAGTGATGAATACTGTACTCCCGCAGACGCACACTCCCCACTTGACTCGCATTATGCACCCATCCTCGCCTAACCAATCATGATTCTACCCTCTCCCAGAAACACCCCAACTGTCAATCCTGTCAATCCTGTCGAAAAAAACCGCACCCCACACGCCCCCACCCCCGTTCGCCCCAAACAAGCCCCCTCAAAACACCCCCACTTCCTCCTTCCAACTTCCCCTTTCTCGGCTTACCTCCCCGCCCCCTTTTCCGCTTCCCGCTTCCCGCTTTCTGCCCCCCTCCCCCTTATGTCTGTGGCCGCCTCCATCCCCCTCACGGTGAACCAACGCGCCACGTTGGAAGCCTTTCTCCAGGAGGTGCCCTCACACATCGCCACCCGCGCCATCGGCCTCATGCGGGAGCGCGCCTTGCGCAGCGTGCAGGCCACCCCGCTGGGTCTCATCGCCAAGGTGCAGGGGGATCAGCTTTTCAATGTCACCTTGCGCTTCACCGACATCGGCCTGACCCCGGCCTGCTCCTGCGACAGCGGCCCGCGCTGCGCCCACACCGTCACCCTCATGATGGAGCTGCGCAAACACGCCCCCACCCTCACCCCCGCCGCGCCGAAGCCCGTCCCACACAGCACCAGCAGCCCCACTGCAGATCGCGACCGCAGCCCTCTCCCCACCACCACCGCCACCCCGCGGCCCGATAGCCCCGCACGCACCGCAGGCGGGGCAGGCGGGTCGCCCCACGGATCCACCCCGAGCCCAGACGGAGAGTCCACGGCCACGTCTGCCCCTGCGCGCACGCTCGGCAGTGCCCCCAGTGACCCGCCCACCGCGCCCAGCCTGGCCGCCCAGGTCACCGCCTTGCTCAGCCAGCCGCTCACTGCCGCCGCGCGCACCGCCCTGCTCACCGTGGAGCCGTGGTGGGTGAACCGCGTGCCGAAGATCGAGCAAGCCACCCTCCTCCAGGCCTGCGGCCGCACCGCCTGGGGTTACCAAAAGATCACCCTCTGGCCCACCGGCCTGCCGCCAGGCACCGTGGCAGAGTTCCTCACCTGCCTAGCCCTGGCGCTGAAAAAACACGGCGCGCAGTTGCCAGATCCCCTGCCCACCCTCGTCACCCCCGCGCTGGAAAAGCAGCTCACCACCCGCTGGCAGCAGCAGCAGGCCGTGCAGGAGTGGAAAACCTTGTTAGGCCAGTGGCAGGAGGTGGAGCTGGAGGATGACCTGCCCGAGCCCGGACCCGAATTGCGCCTGATGCTCCACCGCGCCGGCGCCAGCATCCAGGCCCGCCAGCCCGATGAGGCCGACTACGGAAAGATCAGCCTGAAGGCCCTGCGCGAGCTCTGCCAGCCCCCGCCCAGCCGCAGCGGCCCTGGCAGCAGCAGTGCGGACACCCCCCCGCGTCTCAGCCCCGGCTCCGCCCTCGTCCTCAAAGCCTTCCAGGACCCCTACGGCAAGCTCACCGGGCCCGAGATCCCACCCCTCAGCGAAGCGCTGAACCGCTGCCTCACCCACCTGGCGAAAAACCCCGACCTGCTGCGCGAACACGCCGCCACGGAGGAAGGCCACCCCCTCCACCATGTGGAGGAGGCCCTCACCTGGCAGCTCACCGGCCCCCACACCCCCACCGGCCACTACCACCTGCACCTGCGCACCGCCGCCGGCACCGTGCCAGAGCCCCCCGTGGCCCTACTGCCCGGCAGCCCCACACGCTACATCACCGCCCAGGCCATCTACCCCCTGGCCTACTGGCCCTTTAAAAATGAGCGCCCCGCCTGGCCCATGGCCATCCCCGCCGCCGCGCTGGAAAGCCGCGAAGGCGTGAACGCCCTGGCCAAACTGGGCGTGGCCCTGCCCCCCACCCTGGCCCCCCGCGTGCAGCGCGTGGAGGCCCACATCCACCTCCAGGCCCAGATCCACCGCCCCAGCAGCAGCGCGGGGGATCACCTCCGCCTCCAGGCCCTGGCCACCTTTGACCAGGCCGAAATCCCCTGCACCTGGAATGGCCGCCGCTGGGTGCCCCACTACCGCGCCGCCGCCCACGCGCCCGATGCCCCCACCCCCGGGGCCGACACGCTCATCCAGGTGGATAAATCCGCCCTGTCCCCCGCCGCCGCCTGGCTGCGCCAGATGCCCCTGCGCCCCAGCGCCGATGCCCCCGGCCAGGTGGAGCAAAAACTCACCGGCCGCGACTGGCCAGAAACGGTGGCCGCCTGGCTCACCCGCCGCCCGCCCGGCCTCACCGTCCAGCTCGATGCCGAACTGGCCAGCCTGCGCGACGGCCACCTCAGCGGCCACCTGCGCCTAGACCTCGAACAAGCCTCCACCGGGCTCGATTGGTTTGACATCACCGTCGCCCTCGACGTAGGCGCCCACACCCTCACCCCCGAGGAGCGGGACCTCCTCCTCCGCGCCCAGGGCAGGTGGGTCAAACTCCCCACCCAGGGCTGGCGGCGGCTGGATCTCCACCTCACCGCCGCGCAGGAGGCCGACCTAGCCACCCTCGGCCTCAGCGCCCGCGACTTCACCGGCCAGCCCCAGCGCCTGCACGCCCTCCAGCTCCAGGCCCTCGCCCACGCCCCCACCGCCCTCCTTCCAGCCGAGGCCACCACCCGCATCCAGCGCCGGCTCGAGGACCTGCACACCCGCGTCACCCCCGCCCAGCCCGCCACCATCCAGGCCACCCTCCGCCCCTACCAGACCCAGGGTTTCCACTTCCTCGCCTACCTCTCCACCAACCACTTCGGCGGCGTGCTGGCCGATGACATGGGCCTTGGCAAAACCCTCCAAGCCCTCACCTGGATCGCCTGGCTGCGTGCCGAACAAAAAGCATCGCACCCCATCCTCGTCATCTGCCCCAAGTCCGTGCAGGACAACTGGCGCGCCGAAGCCCACCGCTTCTACCCCGACCTCCGCGTCACCGTGTGGGACCGCCGCAGCGCTGGCAAAACCGGGCTGGATGATACCACCGACCTCCTCGTCATCCACTACGCCCAGCTCCGCCAGCATGAGGCCGCCCTCACCGCCCGCCCCTGGGGAGCCGCCATCCTGGATGAAGCCCAGGCCATCAAAAACCCCACCTCCCAGAGCGCCCGCGCCGCCTGCGCCCTCCAGGCCCAGCACCGCCTGGCCCTCACCGGCACCCCCATTGAAAACCGCCTGCTGGATCTCTGGTCCATCTTCACCTTCGCCATGCCCGGCATCCTCGGGAACCGCGCCAGCTTCACCCGCCACTTCGATGCCAGCGAAGACCCCCTCGCCCGCCGCCGCCTCGCCGCACGCACGCGCCCCTTCCTGCTACGCCGCACCAAAAAAGAAGTCGCCCCCGACCTCCCCGACCGCATCGAGGAAGACCTCCTCATCGAAATGGAAGGCCCCCAGGCCCGCCTCTACCAGGCCGAGCTGAAACGCGCCCGCGCCCAGCTCCTGAAGGTCGAAACCACCCGCCAGCTCGACCAGGCCCGCTTCAGCGTCCTCACCAGCCTCCTCCGCCTCCGCCAGATCTGCTGCCACCCCCGCCTCATCGGCCTCAACCCCGAGGGCGACCCCGCACCCCGGCCTAACCGCAAGTCCAGCAAAAAGGCCATCGCCGCAGCCCCCTTAGACACCGACCCCGCCGCCGAACCCGCCGAACCCGAAAGCGCCAAACTCCAGGCCCTGCTCGAGCAGCTCGAACCCATCATCGAAGAAGGTCAAAAAGCCCTCGTCTTCTCCCAGTTCGTCCAGATGCTGCACCTCATCCAGGAGCAGACCGAAGCCCAGGGCTGGACCACGTTTATTCTCACCGGCGACACCGAAGATCGCGGTGCCCTCGTCGCCGCCTTCCAGGCCCACGAAGGCCCCGCCGTCTTCCTCATCAGCCTCAAAGCCGGCGGCTCCGGGCTCAATCTCACCGCCGCCAGCTACGTCATCCTCTATGATCCCTGGTGGAACCCCGCCGTCGAAGCCCAGGCCATCGACCGCACCCACCGCATCGGCCAGCAGCAGACCGTCATCGCCTACCGCCTGCTCATGAAAGGCAGCCTGGAGGAAAAAATACGCCTCCTCCAGCAGCAAAAAGGCGCCCTCGCCCAAGACCTCCTCGGCGAAGAAACCTTCGCCCAAACCCTCACCCTCCAAGACTTCCACTTCCTCCTCAGCGAAGGCTAAAGCCCCCAAGGAGTGAGGCCATCCTGGCCTCATCGCCAGCCCCCTCGTAGCCGCCTGCGCCAGCAGGTGGTCCCTGAAGCTCGAAACCACGCCAACACCCCGTCCGCCCCACCCGTCTCGAAAGGAGCGCGGACACTCCTGTCCGCAACGTTCGCCCCAACCAAGCCCCGTCCGCCATGGAGCGCACGCATCTTGCGTGCTGAGTTCTGCGTCCTCGCAGAACTCCCATCTAACGCCCCGTCCGCCCCCTTGCACACCTCCCCAATCGCCCTGGAAGGGCGAGAGCCATTAGCCGGGGGTGAAAGGAGCGTAGCGACTGAGAACCCTCGGACACCCGCCTAACTAAAAACGCGTCCACACTCCGCCGCGCCCTGGAGGGGCGCGAGAAGCCCACCCCCACTCTCCCGTCCACCCCTCAACTCCCACAGCGTCGAAGGCCATTCGACGGAGCGAGAATATCCTATTCGCCAAGCCTTCCCAGCGCCCCCGGATACCTCCTCCGCCGTCGTTCGCCTCGCCTGCCTCCCGCTTTCAGGGCTCGTTCGGATGGGGGCGGACGACACGCACTGCGGCGAACGGCATCACTCGGAGAGTGATGAATACTGTACTGCCACAGACGAGTCCACCCAGCCTGACTCGCTCAATGCACCGGGCTTTGAGCCTAACCAATCATGATTCCACCATTTCCATCATCGTCCTCGACCCGCTAAACCAAGAAACCCCATTGATTTCCCTAACCACCACGGCCACCTTCCCCCACGCGCCTCTGACTGTGGTGATGAAGTCGGGCTCCCCTGCTGTCAGCGTCATCACACTTCCTTTTAGAGGCGCCCCCCTCACCGCGCCACCTGCGGCTGGCTATTCACCATGTTCATGAGGCGTTCCTGCTGGCGATCCGTCGGCGGGATCAGGATCACATCCACCGGGTGCACGTAGCCCGCTGCATCGCGCAGAAAGTTCTTCGGCAGCGCATCGCTGGCCACCAGATCCCGAAACTCATGCAGGTAGGCCCCATCGTAGGCCTTCAAAAAACCGTGCGCACGCATCACGTGATCGATCTCCTCCTGGCTCGGGTGCGGTCCCGGCGTGGGGTGCGTGCGGTACCACGGCTGAGTCGTCAGCACCCGCGGCCCCACCTCCCCCGGCAACTGCACCTGGCCGAGAAACCGCCACGCATCGGCAAACAATTCGTTAGACCACGCCAGCCGCTGCGCATACCCGCGCAGGCCCAGCTTCTCCGCCCCGTGCTGCCCCGGCCAGGTCGCCTTCACCGCCAGGTTCGGCCCCGCCAGGAACCACGCGTGATGCTCCGTCCCATGCAGGCGCGGCAGCCCCGCCAGCGTTTGGCAGACGGCCCGCGCAGACAGCAGCGGCAGGGGGCGCCCGTCCAGGCATTCACGCGGATCCAGCGCCCCGGCCCAGTCCACCTCGCCCGCGCTACCCACACCCTTTGTCACACCTTCGGTTAGGTAAAAACCCACCTCCAGAGCCGCCAGCGCCGGGTCCACCACCGTCGGCTGCCCCGCCTGCACCCCCAGCGCCTGCAGCGCCACCTCCAGAGCCACCCCCTGGGAGGCCGCCAGCCGCTGCGATAAGCTGCCCATAGAAACCTTCATATCCCCCTCCCCTACAGGCACTTCCGCCACCCTTCAAGGCCAACCCACCGGGAACTCCTCACGGCCACACCCCCACATGGCAGGGGATGCCGCGCTGCACCAGCGGAGGACTCATCAACTGCGCATCGTTATGATGCGTCTGGCACTTCGCCGCCAGGTGGATCAGCGCCGCGTGGTCATGGCGCACCCGCCGCACCTCCTCCGGCGTCAGGCGATAGCACTCACTCACCGTCATCCCACTCGCCCCCGTCGGCAGCAGCACCACGATGTCCAGATAAAACTCCCGCGAGATCAGATCGCACGCCAGAGAGAACTGCTCGTTCCAAAACACCTTCAGCACTCGCGCATCCCGCAGCCCATCCCGGCTGGGGTAGTGGTTGATCAACGCCCCGCCCCGAAACCCCTCCGGCAGGCAGGGCTCCCCCCGGGGTAACACCGGCGGCTCCGCCAGACGCGCATCCTCCAGCCGCGCGCGACACCGCCCCGCCATCGCCTCCCGCGCCGCCGCATCCACCGTCAAAAGATCAAACTCCTCCGCCGTTAGCGCGTAATGCTCGCTCGACTGTACATTCCCATCGAACACCGGAATGCAAAGGTACCGCAGCCCCGTCTCCAGATCCCGATCCAGCGAAAGCATCTCATCTTTAAACGTGTGAAGCGGGCGAAAAAACATGCCCCTCACCGTAACCCGCCCACCCCCACTGTCCAGCCCCATGGGCCAGTACAGTATTCATCACTCTCCGAGTGATGCGTCCGCCCCAGCCAAGCCTGTCCGCCATGGAGCGCACGCGTCTCGCGTGCTGAGTTTCGCGTCCTCGCGGAACTCCGTTCTAACGACCTCTCTCTCCCCCTTGCCCGGTCCCTGAGAAGAGCGCGGAGATTCGCTTCGCGGCTTCGTAACTTCTCCGCATCGTCCGCCGCCACCAAGCCCTTCCGCGCCCACCCCCACCCCCACACCCGCGTCCGCCCCCTCTCCCGCCCCGGAGGGGCGAAAGCCATGAGCCGGAGGTGAAAGGAGCGCAGCGACTGAGAACCCCCGGACACCCGCCTAACAAAAGACACGTCCAAAAGCGTAGCGCCCTGGAAGGGCGCGAGAAGCCCGCT
This sequence comes from Prosthecobacter dejongeii, assembly GCF_014203045.1. Taxonomy (NCBI): domain Bacteria; kingdom Pseudomonadati; phylum Verrucomicrobiota; class Verrucomicrobiia; order Verrucomicrobiales; family Verrucomicrobiaceae; genus Prosthecobacter; species Prosthecobacter dejongeii. Next base: position 11,350 of record NZ_JACHIF010000003.1, on the reverse strand, counting down.
CCCACTCTACCGTCCACCCTCAACTCCCACGACTCCGCAGGCCTACAAACGGAGCGCGAATATCCTATTCGCCTCACCTTCCCAGCTCCCACAAACACCTCCCCCCGCCCTCGTTCGCCTCACCAACCGCCCGCATTCAACGCTCGTTCGCATGGGGGCGGACGAAGCCGCACTAGGCCGAACGGCCTCACTCGGAGAGTGATGAATACTGTACTCCCTCAGACGCGCGCTCCCCCACCTGACTCACGTCATGCACCAGGCTTTGAGCCTAACCAACCATGATTCTACCCCTTTCCGCCCCTTCCGTGGTTGTCCTCCCTGACCATCCCGCGTCCGGGATGGGACGACAATGCACGAACCCCCAGCGAGCGGACATCTTCTTGCCCCACGTTCGCTCTGTCCCCCGATGCCGGAGGCATCGCAGCGGGTAGCCGGGGGTAAGTGAGCCCCGGCGACCGCACCCCTGGTAAGTCCAAAAAGCACCCGCACTCAAAGTCGCATCCTGGAGGGATGCCAGCGGTGCGCCCTCGGTCTAAACCCCCCCAGGGAAATCGGGGATAGATCGGCCTTTCTCGCGCCCCTCACGGACTCCCCCAATTGCGACGTGTTGTTTCGACGTGTTGTTTGTTAGGCGCGAGTCCAGGGTGTCCCGCTCACCAAGCCTCGCTCCACCCCCGGCTACCCTCTTTCGCCCCTCCAGGGCGCACCTTGGGCGTGGGTGTCCTGGAGGCCCCGTTCGCCGTACAGTATTCATCACTCTCCGAGTGATGCGTCCGCCCCCACCCAACCCCTCGCCCGCCTCTTGCACATCCCCGTGTCCTGGAAGGGCGCGAGAAAGCCGCGTCCGCAGATCCCGCATAAGCACCTCTCACCTCACACCCACCGCCGCAGCACCGCCCACATTTCCATCCCCACCGGGTCCACCACCTGCAGCAGATCCCTCCGCCCCTTCATCCCCGGGCGACTCGCCGGCCGCTTCGCATCCGTACTGCGCGTATACGGCGCACAGGCGACTAACAATAAGCATGGCAACAACCTCAGGACGAGATTTTTAAAAAGCATGCCAGACAGGAGGACCACACCCAGCCACCTGTCAATGCCCGCCCGCCAAGCAGCGTGAGCACACGCCTCATTCATCCCCGCTGAAAATCAAAGGTCCTGCGGAGCATCCGCACCGGGTTTTACACCCCCGGTCGCAGGTCTCCGCAGGACTGGACGCTTAGCGCCACAAGGGATCTTTACCGCACAGCGAATTCCTGGCTCTTGCGCTGGATAGATAATTGGGGGGCGATCAGCTTTTTCTCACCCTCCTTTTCCATGAGATGCACGGGAGGGAGAGGCTGTGGGGCCACCAACGGCTCTTGCGGCTTGGTCGGCGTCGCCCTGATGTTGTCCCCCTGCGGGGCGATCAGCTTCTCGACCCGCTTGGTCCGCATGCCATTGACGGGCTCCATCTGCGGAGCCAGAAGCTTCTGGGGGCTGCCTTTCGGCGATACCGAAGCCCGCCTCTTCAGCGAGCCTGATTGCGCCTCCAGTGCGTGCTGCAGGACATCTGCCTGCATCGTTTTGACCGCAGGCTGGTTATCGACATGCCAGGCACCGCCCGGTGCATTGACCATGTCCGTGATGGCCTGCCAGGCATCTGGGATGCCACGTCCGTCCTCTGACCGCCAAACCTGGATGAAGAGGTGCGCATCAGCGGTCATATTGACCACGGCACCCCGGAAAGCGTAATCCAGGATTTCACGATCAGCCATGCCATAGATATAGGCGACACAGATTTTCTCGGTCAGATTCAAACAGGCCAGCGTGGAGCGGCGGACACGCTCGATCTCGGCGATCGTCAGCGTGGCTTTCTTGTCCTTCGGCAGGAATGCCTGGCGCACATGGCCCGGAATGTTTGCCAGCAGTTTTTCGTAGCTGTGGGTGTCGAGGGAGCTGGCGGTGATGAACAGCTTCAGCCAGTCAGCGTAGCTCTGGCGTTCCTCTGGCGAGGCATTGGACCACTGGGCAGGATAAGAGCTGAGCCACTTCATCAGGCGTTTGAAGTCATGATTGACCTCCGCAGTCAAGACACGCTCCCAGTCATCCCAGAGCGAGTGAGCGCGTTCGCGCTGAGCTTGGAGGGTCTGCGCTTTCAGTTCAGCGACCCATTGGACCTGTGTCATCTGGAAGGTGCGCACCTCCAGACCAAAGGCAGCAATGGCCACCAGGAGAGTCAGATGCGGCAACAGACGGTGGATTTTCAGGAGCTTTTTCATCACGATCACGGTTTTTGATTTACGATTTTTGATCTCGTCAGTCCGGGCGGCTGGAAGGCATACCCGGTTGCTGACACCGGAGTAAATCGGCAGCAAATTCTTAAGTGGTAGCGAAATGCGATTGCCTTCGGATTCGCCGAATCCCAGATTCGGATTCGCATGCCTACCGACAAATTGCTTGACCTATCCCCGCTTCAAATCCGGGCCTTTCTCCTATGCGCTTCGGGTGTCAGCCAGAAAGAAGTGGCCAAAAGATTGGACCGGACACCTGCAACCATCTGTGAATTGCTGCAGGATCTGGCGGAAACCTTCCTCCCCAAATCTGACTTCGTCAACCAACCTGGAGCGACAAACAAAAAGAAACGCAACCCTTTGTTTAAAAGAGACTCGGCACTATCCAAAAAGGGAGAATGGGTGCGCGAGATCCTCCATGAGGTGGATACCGCGTTTCGCAATCTGGAAAATCAGGTCTCTCCAAACCGCCTGTCGCTCGGCTTTACCAAATCATGCACCGGGCTGATGGATGCTGCGTTGCCAGCCCTAGCCCAAGCCCTGCCTAACATTCAGTATGAACTGATTTCCGATAGCAGCCAGGTGCTGGCAAAGGCGGTGGTGTCCGCCCGGATTGACGCCGCCATCGTGCTGGATGAGGTGCTCAAACGCGAAAGCGCCGAAGCCAAGCAGAAATGGGGGTATGATCCGCTTCTCAGCGCCGGGGGTTTTGCTCAGAAATCACGTCTTTATGTATCAGCTCTCGCGGATCCGCTCGGCAAAGATTCATCCACGGACAGGCAGCTCAACAATGACCAAACGCGCAAATTGTTCAGCGATAAGACGATCAAGTGGGCCTGGTATCATCACAAGTACCTGCCCGACTTGTTCGGCCAGATCACCCAATACAGCACGAACCTACAGGGCAAAGGCTTTGCCATCGCCTACCCCCTCCATGATCAGGAGAGCCTGTACGGCTGCATCATCGCCAACAAGGGTATGGCCATCCTGCCTGAGGCTGTCGCCCTGAGCAGGTACCCCGGGATCGTGGGCTATGACCTGCCCAACAATTTTCCCGTGTGGTCCTACAATGTCATCCGGCACCGGAGCAATGCCCACCCTCATGTTCTGAGCACCTGCGACACCCTGGTGCAATGCGGCAAGGGCAATTCATCCGCGACTCAATAACTAGGCTCTAGCGCCTTGCTGAATCCAGGCATCATCCCCCCAAAAAAAACGGCAAAGGTTTCATGACCTGCGCCACATTTCGGCGGGAGGATAGCTCATGGAAATCCCATGTGGTCTGTGCCCCGCCTTGCCCTGTTTGTGCGTCCACCAGAGGAGGCAGGCCATAGATGCAGGACAATGAGCTTCTTCCAGATCCCCCTCAATCGCCGACAGCTCAGTCAACCAAAAGCGTCTGTAGAATGGAGCTCCGCACCGGACGGGTCAAACGCACCCAACCTAACAAAAAGCATCATAACAGTATTTCAAAGAACACAGATCACAGCAGGCCGCCCAACCCCATCTAGAAGCGAACGGCCATGAATCCAGCATGATCAAAAAAACCTCCCCCGCGAACTCATTCAGCCGCAGCCGCCACGAAGATCTCATCCAAAAAAGTCCGCATCGCCTTCCAAGATCTCGCGTCCGCCAGCGCATGGTAAGCACTCCCCGTCGAAGCATCATTCCCCGCCTTCTTTTGAGTAAAGCTATGCACCGGCCCACTGTAAGAGACCAACTGCCAGTCCACCTGCGCCGCATTCATTTCCTTCTCAAAATCCGCCACCTGCGCCAGCGGCACCACCGGATCCACTCCCCGCGCTGTCTCTCCACCCCGCCTTTTCGTTGCGGTCGGTGATGCGTTCTTTATCTTGAGCGTCACCTTCCCCCCACCATGACGGATCCATCCATGACACCTGAGGCGCGGGGGGCGTATGAGGAGGCGCGGCGGCGGATGGAGGTCTGCCGGGGGCTGGGGGAACGGGGGACGAATCTGAATCTCGACTCGCTGGGGCTCACGGAGTTGCCGACGGAGATCGGCCAGCTCACGGCGCTGAAGTTTTTTTCGGCGAACGGAAACCGCCTCGCCTGCCTGCCGCGCGAGATCGGCCTGCTCACAGACCTGGAGGTGATCTTCTTGCTCAAAAATCGGCTGACCACGCTGCCGCCAGAGATCGGGCGGCTGACGAAGGTGGATCAGCTCTACCTGGGCGAGAATGCGCTGACGGAGCTGCCGCCAGAGATTGGCCAGCTCACGCGCCTGTGGCGGCTGCACCTGTGGGGAAATCAGCTCACGCGGCTACCGCCCGAGATCGGCCAACTGAAACGGCTCATGGAGCTGAGCCTCAATGACAATCCCCTCACCGACCTGCCAGCGGAACTCTGGGGACTGACCGGGCTACGCACCCTGTTCCTGGACAACATCGGCCTGGAGCACCTGCCGCCCGAGATTGGAAACCTGACCTCGCTGGTGAAGCTGTACCTGAAGCGCAATCGCCTCACCACCCTGCCGCCCGAGGTGGGCCAGCTACCAGAGCTGCGGAGGCTCATCCTCACCGGCAACCCACTGACCTCCGTGCCCGAGGAGCTTCACCAGATACCCGGTCTGCAACTGTAAGCCGCGACTGGCCAGGCCCCGCTAAGGTCACCTGACGGATGGAAAGGCGATCCGGCCTAACCAAAAGAAATGAACGCTTGAGGGGAGAGGCCGAAGAGCCAAACTTTGAGCGGTCTTAAAAACGATCCTAGAGGGCGACTCATCGCCCCAAGCTCTGCAAGCAGGCCCCTGGGCCTCGCCGCTGCCTCTCCACTCAGGGGATCACCTCCAGGTCTTCCTCCATGAGGGTAAAGGTGAATTGACGCGTTTGCGGGTCTTGTATCGTCTGGCCCTCATTGTCGAAGAACTCCACCTCATACCCAGGTGGGTCTGCATCGTAAACCATGACGACCGCTCCCGTGGTGCCCACAGGAATGGGATAAGGGGCGATGCTTCTCTTCAGCCGCACGCAGGCTAGGTCTTCGATCATCGGTCACGTGGTGTAAAAAGGTTATCGCCCACCGCAAAGGAACCTAGGGGTACTGACTCCAGAAGCGTGGCACGTCAAAATAGGGTTCGCCTCTTCATTCGCAAGGGCGCAAACAGCCCCTCAAAAAATACCCTCATCGCCCCCAGCCTCATCTCAGGCTGCGTTTAGCTTGCCCCCCTTTCTAGAAGCCACCCACGCGCACCGGCTGCATCCCCTTTCATTTTCATCCCTTTTGTTAGGCGTAGGTTTCTTCATTGACCTTCCTCGCGGCATCGGTAGGGTCTTCTTGCGCCATCCGTAAGCGGGGTTCCACGCTCTGTCTCCCCAGGAGGTATCGTGAACCAACAGCCCTGCGGGTGGCGCACTACCCTTGCCCCGTCCTGGCTGCGTGGGGAAAAGCCCCTTCACCTTTGCCAGTACTCCGCCACCGCCGCCACCCACGGCTCCCAGGTCAGCTCCGCCGTACCGGGTGCAGAGGTCCAGGGCAGTTCTTGGTCTGGAGACAGGATCTTTCCCTCACGCCCCATCAACCACAGTTGGGAGTCATCCCACACGAGCGGCATGGACTCCACCGTGAAAAACCGAGCTTCACGACTGAACATGGAACGAGTCATTTTTAAATTCATGGAAGGGATGAAAGCATCAGGCCTAACTCAAGGTGTGTCTTCGTGCGTGGCCGTGCTGCTAGCGCTGAACATGAGCACGCTGCCAATCTGCTGCCGCTGGGGCGAAGCTGCCCCTGTGGGCAAAGAATAGGTGATGCGGTCTAATCCGCCCCATTTTTTTCCTCTAACTTCCGAATCATAAATAATGCCTTCCAACTCTCCTCGCTCTGATTTTTCAATCGCGGATGCTGTGAGCACTGCTCGGCGTAAAGTCGATACTCCGACGCCAGATGTTCCGGGATCTCCCAGAACGACCGCTTGATCGAAGTCGTCTCGGGTAAGTTCCCTTCCAGTGGCGTCAATGAATCGCTCATGGGCAAAATCATACCGCCAATCCCGGGCCTGGGCAACGGCTTTGAAAGCGTTGGCCATCTCCACCTTCGCCATCGCGGTCAGGTTCGCTTCATGGTTGCCTTCTGCCCAGGGCACTCCTTGGTCAGGATGCACGCTGAGGTGCTGGGTGGTGCCCCAGCGCAGGGCGCTAGCCATCAGATTAGACGTGCGCCGGGTGTCATTGATCCAGGTCAGGCCAGAGGGGTCGCTGCGTACTTTTTTGCCGTTGTTATGAATCCAGTCCAAGGCGGCCTGGTAGAGCTGAGAGCCGCCACCCCTGACCTCCCCAGCCGAATCCGCATCCATGGAGCTGATGTAGGGCGTCGCTGTCTTCACTTCACGAATGTCCAGAAACCCGTTTTTACCTTGGAGGCGGATGTAGCTGCCGTAGTCATGGGCCGTGACTTTCATGCCTGGCTCAGACACGGCTTGGGCGATGTCATGAAGGTCCGCACTGCTGGTGCGGCCATACTGGAAAGCATCGTCAAATTGGGTAAACGCCTTCCAGGCTCTAGCCAGGCTATTGCCATGGGGCTGGAGGTTATGGGTGTCCGCTCTCTGGCTGTAGCTTGTAGTCCCTAGAGTCTGTTCACTCACAGGGCGGAGGGCGGCGTTACGAGCGCGGATTTTCAGATCATTGACCTGGGTTTCAAAGCTGCGGCCCAGCGTCGGGTTCAGGCCCACATGGGCCATGACGTCCATCACCATCTCGCGAAAGGCATCCCACATCTGCCGGGGCAGGCTGTCTTTCTCCAGCAGGCTGGCGTCCTTTTCCGTACGGCGGGCGAACCATTCATAGGCCAGGGCGCTGCGGTCTCCCGCCAGTTTTTGATACTCGGCCTGTCCGGCGATGGCATCCAGCTCGGCCTGGGGGATCTGCGCGCTGAGGGCGGCCCAGCGGCGGGCACGGGGGCTTTCGGCACTGCCTAACAAGATTTGCAATCCGGCGTGACCCACGCGCTCATGCAGCACCACACGGGTGAGGGCCTGCTGGGGATTTTCGCCCGGTAGCAGGCGGGTGTTTTCGGCGATGACGATGCTGTGCCCGGTCTTCCCGTCATGGAAGCCTTCGGCGGTGCGCAGGCTGGCGATTTGCTCTGCGGTGAAGGGATGCTGGCGGGCGTAGTCAGAGGCTAGCAGCTCCTCCACCGTGGTGAAGAGATGCGTGTGCTCATTGACCAGGCCGGGCTGTTTCTGATTTAGAAACCGGGCCGTCTCGGCAAGGGCGGCGGCGAGCCCACCGGACCCTCCGGATACGGCGTCACCCACTCGCCTTTGCGGTAGGCCTCCAGCGCTTTCCGATGGTCGGCTATAGTAAAGACGCCGTGCCACCGACACCAGCCGCTCATCTGGTTTCCCACTTTGCGCCCTTCCGGTGTGTCCTCCCGGATCCGTGTGTAGAGATCGAACGCGCTCCCCGGATCGTCCTCGCTGTAACGCGGATCCGGTGACAAGGGCCCTAAGAAGTGTAGTCGCGCCAACTCCACTAGCTCCGGGTTCCAATCGGTCCACGAGAGATTCGAGAGTTGTGTCGGTAATGGGGGTCCCGGTATGGCCATCAAGAATATTATCCGTCGCCAGATCGTGTGTCAAATGGCTGAGGTCAATGCCCCGAGCCTGGGCCTCCTGCATGACGTAGGCGTGCTCGGCCCTGAGAAGAAGGGCCAGGTTATGATCGTGGTCTCCAGGTTTCCAGCCAGGGACTTCGGTCTTGATCGCCCGAGTGGCTGCGTCCTTATAAGTAGCTAGGCCATTGAGGTGCTGGGTGGTGCCATGGCGCAGGGCGCTGGGCAGGTGGGCCTGGGCGTTTGAGCTGGCCCAGGGTGCCCAGCACACCACGCACGCGGGTGCCTACGGTAGCCAGCCGGAATTAGCCTAACTACTGATTGCTCAATGACGAGAAGGCTGGCAGTTTAACATGAAGCCAGACCAAAGGAGAAATGAAGATGCCTCCACTTCCCCCAGCCGTTTCACATGCTGCAATAATCCATGATGGGGTCGTACTCCATCGGCTCGTTTAGCTTGTTCTCGCGAGCTTTTTTGAGAGCTTCCCTGATTTCTTCCAACGTCATTTCCACGGGGCTTCCCTGAGGCCCTTTGAATGGTTCAAAATTATTGGCGGCTAGCGCGTCATGCAACTTTTTCATCCTTTCATCCGCTAAGCGTTCGCGTTCTGGATCAATGCCAGAGGGGAGCTTTTCCCAAGGTTCGCGTTGTGGTTCTTCTTCAGACATAACAAGGAGAGGGTTGAGTTAAATTTCGTTAGGCCATTTTATCACACCTGTTTTGGCAGAGCAAGTGGTGGAAATAGCTTTCATGCGCAGGTTGGGATGGCTGGGATGAAGATGCTTCATTTCCCCTCAGACAGTTCCAGGATGCGGGATTTCAGGTCGTCCGTCAGGGTGGTTTGGTGTGACTGGGTTTCGAGGTACTGGCGGGCATGCTTCACGGCCTGCTGCTGCAGCTCCTCCATGGATTGGGTGTAGCGTTTGCTCTTGAGCTCGGCCAAGCTGCTGGGGCGTGCGGCGAAGTTTTCATGGTCAATGACCTTCACGCTCACTCGTGGGTCTGCGGCGTAGTGGGCCGCCAGTTCGTAGAGGGCCTGCTGGGCGCGCAGGTGAGTGGCTGCCACGACGGCGGCAGGGACGATGCGGCCATTGTCCTTATCCATGGCCCGCGTGATGCTGTTTTCCACGGCCTTCATCAGCGGCTGGTGGATGTACTGGAGGGTCACCCGATGCCCTTTAGCGAGGGCTTGATTCATCAGCTTAATGCCCCGTTTCGAATCTGCCATGACGGTGTCAAAGACGATTCGTCACCTTTTGTTAGGCATTCAACTTCTCCGGCCAGATCTCCAGGTCAATTTCACTCACAGTAAAAACAAACAATTCACTATGCGGGTCCACGAGGGTCTTTCCGTTTGCGTCCGTGAACTCCACTTCGTAAGCCGGAGGAGAGGAATCGTGAACCATCAAAATCGTGCCAACTGACCCTACAGGAACCGCTGGGCTGGAGATGGGTCGAATGAGTTTAACCAATGAAAGCTCTTCAATCATGTTTTTATGGGGCCGATCCAATGATTCCATCAGGTTATCTGATCTAGCAGACAGTTACTGAAATGATTCTTCGATAACAATATCAAAGACGACTCGCCACCTCTTGTTAGGCCTCTAATTTTTCCAACCAAGGCTCCACATCATCCTCACTCACAGTGAAGGTGGATTCATCAGTTTCAGGGTCTTCCAGTGTTGTCCCTTCTACGTCTATAAACTCTACCTCGTAGGCGGGAGGCGTATCTTCATAAACAATAAGCACCGTGCCAATTGATCCCACCGGAATTGCTGGACTGGATATAGGCCTAATAAGCCTAACTAATGAAAGTTCTTCAATCATGTTTTTTATTTTTTGGCGTGATGGTTACTAACCTAATAACACCGTCTGGATTTTTTATCCAGGTAACTTTGAGAGAAATGATCTTCCCATTGGCTCCCTGAAGGGGGGTCATCTGATCAAACTTTTGTCCATACTTAGTTTTTTCTTTTTCATAAGCAGTGCGAGTATCAAAGATCAACTGGCGGGCCAAGTCATCCGCATTGCTTTGGGTAAAGCCTAACGCGCCTTTGAACCAAACCGATTTGGGACCGCCTACGGCATGCAAAGGATTGCGAAGGTAGGTTTGTAACTTGTGGTTAATGCTGTCCTCGGTCGTACCAGTGAGATGTTTTTTGTCAGCATCGGTTTTTTTGACGGTCAGTTCTTCGCTTCGGTCTTGAGCCTGCTCATTCGTTGGTTTGGCCGGTGACGGCTTAGCAGGTGCGGGAGCGGCGGCTTTAGCGACCAGCACGGGCTGGGCACTGGCATCTCCGGCACGCAGGGCGCGGAGCTGGTCAGTCGTGAGGCCTGTAATAGCAGCGGTCTGGGTTTCACTAAAGTCGTGCGTGGTCCCGTTAATCTTGATGCTGTAAGCTCCGCTGTCCTGACGACTGAGGATGACGACAATCTTTGGGTTTCCGCGTCTGTCGTAACCTGTGATGCCATTCCACAGAGGAGCTTGGGCAGAGTTTTTTCCTACACCTTCAGACAGTGCCTGAGCTCCAGCTTGTTCGATTCCACCCCTCAGGTTAGGCAAAGAATAGGTGATGCGGTCTAATCCGCTCCCAACTCTTCCTCGAGTCTCCGCCTGATGAACAATGCCTTCCAACTCTCCTCGCTCTGATTTTTCAATCGCGGATGCTGTAAACACTGCTCTCTGTAGAGTTGATAGTCCGATGCCAGATGTTCCGGGATCTCCCAAAACGACCGCTCTGTGGAAGTCGTCTCGGGTAAGTTCCCTTCCGGTGGCGTCAATGAATCGCTCATGGGCAAAATCATACCGCCAATCCCGGGCCTGGGCAACGGCTTTGAAAGCGTTGGCCATCTCCACCTTCGCCATCGCGGTCAGGTTCGCTTCATGGTTGCCTTCTGCCCAGGGCACTCCTTGGTCAGGATGCACGCTGAGGTGCTGGGTGGTGCCCCAGCGCAGGGCGCTAGCCATCAGATTAGACGTGCGCCGGGTGTCATTGATCCAGGTCAGGCCAGAGGGGTCGCTGCGTACTTTTTTGCCGTTGTTATGAATCCAGTCCAAGGCGGCCTGGTAGAGCTGAGAGCCGCCACCCCTGACCTCCCCAGCGGAATCCGCATCCATGGAGCTGATGTAGGGCGTCGCTGTCTTCACTTCACGAATGTCCAGAAACCCGTTTTTACCTTGGAGGCGGATGTAGCTGCCGTAGTCATGGGCCGTGACTTTCATGCCTGGCTCAGACACGGCTTGGGCGATGTCATGAAGGTCCGCACTGCTGGTGCGGCCATACTGGAAAGCATCGTCAAATTGGGTAAACGCCTTCCAGGCTCTAGCCAGGCTATTGCCATGGGGCTGGAGGTTATGGGTGTCCGCTTTCTGGCTGTAGCTTGTAGTCCCTAGAGTCTGTTCACTCACAGGGCGGAGGGCGGCGTCGCGGGCGCGGCGTTGCAGGTCTTTGACCTGGGTTTCAAAGCTGCGGCCGAGCGTCGGCTTCAGGCCCACACGGGCCAT